>JBEKHV010000004.1:0-143890 GCA_050012095.1 Bryobacteraceae bacterium
GGCCCGGCCGTCTCGATCAGAAGCTCCGCCCCTGGGTCCACCGTGCGGTCGATGACCGACGCCAGCGCCGGCGCGGCCAGCGGCGCTTGCGGATAGTTCACCGGCAGCGCCAGCGGGTTTCCGTAGTCGTCGAAGAAGCTCACCAGAGCATCTTCCGTGGTGCTGCCGGTATTGATGAGCGTGAGGGTGGACTTCCAGCCTCCCCCCGAGGTCGCCTGGGCAATGGAGCCGATGGTGGATAAGCCGGCGAGCGATGCGGCGGATTGCTCCACCGTGAACGGGAATCCGGCAATGGCGATGGCGCCCGAGCGCGCCGCGCCGCTGTTTGCCGCTACCTGAAAAGCGACCGCGCCGTTCCCGGTTCCCGAAGCGCCGGCGGTAATCGCGACCCAGCTCAACTGGCTGGATGCGGTCCATTGACACCCGGCGGGCGCGGCGACCGTCACCGTGCCCGATCCGCCCGCGGCGCTGAACGCCTGGCCGCTGTAATTCAGGCTCGATGCGCATCCGGGCGCGGAGACCAGCAAACTGAAGACCCTGCTCGCGGAAGCGGCGGAGGAATCCGTGACCTGAACCGTAAAACCGAAGGAGCCCACTTGAGACGGGGCGCCGGTGAGCGCGCCGCCCGAAGAAAAGATGAGACCCGGGGGCCAGGCGCCCGACTTGACCTGCCATGCGTAGGGAGGAATGCCGCCGGTGGCGGCGAGCGTCTGTGAATACGACGCGCCGACAACGCCCGCGGGAAGCGTCGCGGCGGTAGTGATGGCGAGAGGGCCGAGCGTGATAGTGAGCGCGAAGGCTTGGCTGGCGGTGTGTGAGGCCGCATCGGTCACGCTGATGGTGAAAACCGATACTCCGGGAGTAGCCGGGACGCCGGTGATGACGCCATCCGCACTGAGAGTAAGGAGCGGAGGCAGGGTGCCTGAACTCACTAGCCACCGGTAGGGAGGCACTCCGCCGGCGGCGGCGAGCGCCTGCGAATAGGCCGTGCCCGCCACGCCTGAAGGCAACGGTGCAGCCGTGGAGATTACGAGCGGCGCGGGATTGACGGTCAGCGAGAACGACTGGCTAGCAGTAAAGCCGCCGGCATCCGTCACTGAGATGCCGAACGTCGAGGTCCCGTAGGTGGTGGGTGTTCCGGAGATCACGCCGCCCGTGGACAGCGTGAGGCCGGCAGGAAGCGTGCCTGATGTGACCGACCAGGCATAGGGCGGGGTTCCTCCGTTAGCGGTGAGTGTCTGCGAATATGCCACTCCCACCGTGCTTTGCGCCATCTGCGACGCCGTGGAAATATTCAGAGCTGGCGTGCCGGCCAGAATCACGCGAACACTGCTATTGGCTCTGTCGCTGACGAACAGGTTGCCCGATGCGTCTAGCGCCACGCCCACCGGGGATGAGAGTTGTGCGCCGGTAGCCGGGCCGCCATCGCCAAAGTAGCCGCGGATGCCGGATCCAGCCACGGTCGTGATGATGCCGGCCGCCGAAACCTTGCGAATCCGGTTATTTTGCGTGTCGGCGATGTAAAGATTGCCCGATCCATCGATCGCCACGCCTTCTGGTCTCGAAAGTTGTGCGTTCGTGGCCAGCCCGCCGTCACCCGAGTAGCCCGAAGCTAGCATCCCAGCCACAGTCGTAATGATGCCGTTCGGTGCAAGCTTGCGAATCCTGTTGCTGTACGTATCGGCGATATAGAGATTGCCCGACCCGTCCATAGCCAGTCCGGACGGCCCGCACAGCGTGGCACCGGTGGGGTCATAGCAGGCGCTGCCTCCCGCCACGGTGGTGATAATGCCGCTTGGCAGAACTTTGCGAATTGCGCTGCTGCCCGAGTCTGCAATGTAGAGATTCCCGGCTCCATCTACAACCACGCCTGACGGGTTACTCATTCGTGCGCTCGTTGCCGGCCCACCGTCGCCTGAGAAACCATAGCTTCCACTGCCGGCCACGGTGGTAACGATCCCGGCGGGCGAGACCTTGAAAATCTGGTTCTTGTTCTCATCGGCGACGTAGAGATTTCCCGCTCCGTCTGCGGCCAAGCCATACAAATAGCTTCCGCTTACCGCCAGAGTGGTGATGATGCCGCCCGGAGCGATCTTGCGAACACTGCCGCCGGTAGCGACGTATAGGTTGCCCGATCCATCCACAGCCACACCCGCAGGGCCCGAGAGCTGTGCGCTGGTAGCCAGCCCGCCGTCGCCCGAGGAGCCGCTGGTCCCATTGCCGGCCACGGTGGTGATGTAGGAGGTCCCCGCGGCTGAAATGGTGAGCGCCAACGTCTTGCTGGCCGTCGCCAGGGCACTGTCCTGCACGCGAACAGTGAAGATGGAGGCTCCCGCAGCGTAAGGCGTGCCGGATATGGCGCCTCCGCTTGTCAGGTTTAGACCGCCGGAAAGGGCGCCCCCGGCCACCGACCAGGTATAGGGTGGAGTTCCTCCGATCGCACTGAGCATCCCGGAGTAAGCCATCCCCACCGCGCCATAGGGCAAGGTGGACGTAGTCACCACGGGCAGGCCAATAGCGCCCGTCAGAACGAGGCGAACTCTGTGGCTGCCTTCATCCGCGATATACAGGTTGCTGCCCGACGCATCGACGGCCACGCCGCGAGGACCCCATAGTTGGGAACTGGTGGCCGGGCCGCCGTCACCCGAGTAGCCGTAGGTCCCGTTGCCGGCCACTGTGGTGATGACGCCGCTCGCCGAGACCTTGCGGATGCGTTGGTTGCTGGAGTCCGCGATGTAGAGATTGCCCGACGTATCGACAGCCAGGCCGTACGGAAAGTTTAGCTGGGCGCTGATCGCAGGTCCGCCGTCGCCCGCGTAGCCGGATGTCCCGTTCCCGGCCACTGTAGTGATGATGCCGCTCGCCGAGACCTTGCGGATGCGTTGATTATTGGAGTCCGCGATGTAAAGATTGCCCGAAGCATCCGCAGCCAGGCCGTACGGAAAATTCAGTTGGGCGCTGGTGGCGGGTCCGCCGTCGCCCGAGTAGCCGGAGGTCCCGTTGCCGGCTACTGTGGTGATGACGCCGCTCGCCGAGACCTTGCGGATACGGTAGTTGCCGGAGTCCGCGATGTAGAGGTTGCCCGACGCATCCGCAGCCAGGCCGTACGGAAAGTATAGCTGGGCGCTGGCGGCGGGCCCGCCGTCGCCCGAGTAGCCGGGACTGCCGTTGCCAGCAACAGTAGTGATAGTGCCGCCAGGAGAGACTTTGCGAACGCGGTGGTTGATGGGAGTAATACCTTGGCCGCCACAACAACCCTGCTCCGCAATGTAGACGTTCCCCGATCCATCCAGGGCCAATGCGACCGGACCAGCTAACTGCGCGGCGGCGGCTGGCCCGCCGTCACCCGAATAGTCCGAGGTCCCGTTGCCAGCGAAAGTGGTGATTATCGAAGTGCCCGCTGTGACAGCCGTCAGAGTGAATGCCTTGCCGGCCGTCGCCAAGGCGCTGTCCTGCACACGGACGGTGAAGCCAAAAACGCCGGCCGTAGTGGCCATGCCGGAGATTGTGCCGTTGCCGGCGAACGTCAGGCCGTCGGGAAGAGCGCCCGACGTCATCGACCAGGTGTAGGGTCCCTGGCCGCCCGTGGCGACGAGGGTCTGCAAATATGCCGCCCCAACCGTGCCAAGCGGCAGCGGAGACGGAGTCAATACTGCCGGAACAGCCGGGGAAGGCGGCGAAACGATTTGGCCGACGCTTGTATTGAGGGCTGCAACCGTTATCAGAAGGAAGCCCAGGGCAGTACTAAGATGGCATCGCATGGAGCCTCCGAATTGTTCAGATACTACAGCACCTGAACATCCATTTTTCGACAAGACCAAAGGGACCCGCAAGGTCAGCGGCGCTGCTGCGCGGAGCACCGCACCGAAAGAGCCATAGCAACTCCCTCGCCCGCCGAATTTGCGAATTTGCGCCTCCCGCCGTCCCCCAGACGTCTGGCCGATGAAATTGCGCATTGACGGATGGTCCCCGAGGGCTCGCCTGCGGTCGATGTCCGGGCTCCGTCCCCGTAAGTCAGGTGGAGGACGGCGGTAACACGTGACAACGTACTCCGCCCTCCACGCAAATCTTCGCGACTGCAGGCGCTGTGGCTTATCGAAACAGCGCTGAGTCAAAACAGCCCAGCTAAACGGAAGTGGGTCATTGGCGCGGGACGGCAGGGAGCCCCAGGACCGGCTCCGCGACCAAAGTTCGAAACGTATCCACGACGGGGAACCACACCGAACAGGGCCGTCAACATAATCGAGCCTCCCATAACTAACTGAAAATAAGAGCGATACGATGGCTGTCAACTGAATCGTGGGACCCCGGAATATGCTTAAAACCACCCTTTTTGAGCCCGACGTCCGCGCGGCAGCGAATTCGGCCGCCATTGCCTGTCCACCGCCCCTTCGGCGCGGACAACTCGGAGTTCAGCGCGATCTTCCCGCAACGAACCAATTAGGCCGCCGGACCAATTGCGCACTCATTAGAGGCCAGTAAGCCCGATCCCCATTTGCTCATTGCGCGAGGCATCAAACTGGCGAGTAAAAATTGTCCAGGGCAGATACGTCAGCCAATGCTCCTGCCCCTTCCCCGCACCCGGCAGGACGTTCTCGATCAGATCAGGGCGCCCTTCTTGAAGAGATCTCGCGACTACAGTGTGCGCGAAAAGAAAGGGTTGTCAATATCTAAATGCGGCTTTGTTTTGTTGCGCAAAACATACGCTTAAACCACCAGCAGCGCCCAGCCGTCTTTTTCTCGAATCTCGCGCGGCGCGGGGACCAGCGCTCGTACAGCCTCGACTTCCCTGCCCTCGAAGCCGCTGGCCAGAAGGATGCCGCTGTTGCGCCGCACGCGCAGCAGATCGGGCGCGAGCTGGGCGATCGCTTCGGGGCTGATGTTGGCGACCACGAGGTCCGCGGATCCCTTCGCCACGGCGTCCACCGAACCCACGAACCGGCGCGCCGAACCCGCCAGGTCGCCCGCGATCTCAACGGCCATAGGGTCGATATCGCAGGCGTAGATCTCTCCCGCCCCCAGGAGCCGCGCGGCGCGCGCCAGGATGCCGGAACCCGTGCCCACGTCCAGCACGCTCATGCCGGGCTTCAGATAGTCTTCCAGCGCTTCCATGCATAGCTGCGTGGTTTCATGCGCGCCCGTGCCGAACGCCAGCCCCGGGTTGACGGCGATGCGGAAACGCCCTGGCGGCGTGGGATCTTTGCGCCAGGCCGGTGCCAGATAAAAGCGCCGGCCTACCTCCATGGGCTGAAGCATCTCCCGAGCGACCGCGGTCCAATCGCGCTCTTCCTCGACGCGCAGGCGCGATCCGGGATACAGGTCCAGCAGCGCCTGGCGCCCCGCCCCGTCCTCGAAAAACGCGCGAACGTAGCGCGCATTCAGCTCCACGATTCCCGCCGATCCCCGCTCCCACAACTCGGCGACGAGAAAATCGCGCTCCTCGGCGCCGCACTCGATCTCCAGAGAGAACATAAGGCCGCAATCCTGATATCGTGGAATTACCCCAATGAAGCTACAAGGTATTTTCCCACCAATTACGACTCCTTTCGACCACAACGGCGATATCTACGCCGCCAAAGTGCGGCACAATATCGAGAAGTGGAACCTGACCGCGCTCAGCGGGTACGTGGTGATGGGTTCCACCGGCGAAAGCGTCATGCTGGACTCCCAGGAGAAGATTACGATGTGGGAGCTGGCCGCGAAGTACGCCGCGGCGGATAAGCTGCTGATGGCCGGGACCGGGGTGGAGAGCGTCCGCGAGACCGTCTCCCTGACCAACACCGCGGCCGGCATGGGCTACAAGGTCGCGATGGTGCGCACGCCGCACTATTACAAGGCCGCCTTCAGCCGCCCGGAGGCCCAAATGCTGTACTTCCGCGCCGTGGCGGACCAGGCGCGCATCCCGTTGATCATCTACAATTGGCCCCAGACGACCGGCGTGGACATCGCCGCCGAGGCCGTGGCCGCGCTTTCGGAACATCCCAACATCCTCGGTATCAAGGAAAGTTCCGGCAGCCTGGAGAAGGTGATGCAAATGATACGGGAGACCAGGCCGGGTTTCCAGGTTCTGGTCGGCTCGGCGCCCACCCTGTGGCCTTCCTTGCAGATGGGCTCCTGCGGCGGCGTCCTGGCCTACGCGAACGCGGCCCCATACTCGTGCATCGCCATTTGGGAGGCGCACCTGAGACGCGAGGAGGCCGCCGGTCTCGACTGGCAGAACCGCATCGCCCGCGCCGCGCGGATGGTGACGGTCAAGTACGGCATCCCCGGCCTGAAGTACGCCATGGATTTGAACGGATACTACGGCGGCCCGCCGCGCCTGCCGCTGAGCCCGCCAACGGTCGAGGCCAAGAAGGAAATCGAGGAGGCGTTCCAGGATCTGAAGGGATAAGGTAAAGAAACGGCCGCAGATAAACGCCGATGGACGCAGATAAGAACAAGGTATTATCGGCGTGAATCGGCGTTCATCGGCGGCCTCACAAGGGACTTTCGGACACAGCCCGAAACACGTCAGGCTTTCTTCTTGAAGAACCACAGCCAGTAGTACTGCGTGCCGGCGCCATGCCCATGCTTCCAGATGAACCCGGCCCGACCGGCGAGCTGGGCGGCATCGGCTTCCGAGACCGTCACGCCGACCCAGGTATCGTCCGGCATGGGTACTTGGGCGGCCTGTCGCGCCTGCCGGCCTGGCGGTGCCCACTCCGGTTCCCGCCAGCCCTTCACCTGGAACTTGAAAAGCCCGCCGGGACGCAGCCGCCGCTCCACCTCGCGGCAGTAATTCGAAATGACCGCCAGGCTCGGGATGTGCTGGAAAACAATATAGGAAAACGCAAAATCGAAAACTACGTCCGGCAAGACGCTGAGATCGTAGCCGTTGTTCTGGTAGAGGTGAACATTCGGGATTCCGGCCAGCTTCCGCCGCGCGACCGAAACCATCTCCGCGCTCACGTCGACCGCGTGCACCTCGCCGAAAATACCCGCCAGCGCCCGAGTCAAGCGCCCGGCGCCGCACCCGATCTCCAGCACGCGCATTCTACCGGGGGGCGTGCCTTGGCAGATGCTCTCCATGTCGGTTAGGACATGCTCCTGGATATTGACTTCGCCGGTGCGGAAAAACTCTTCGTCCGTCCAGTCCGCCGAGGCGCTGTTGACGAAATGGCGAGCGTTTTTCCGCGCGCGCGCGTCCCAGTCGGCGCGCATTTTCAGAGAAACCCGGGCCAACTCCTCCCGCTCTATTTCGCTCGCCATACTACCAGACCCTCGGTCATCGACGCCTGGCTCCGATGGGCTACTCCGCCTTACCCTGGAAGTGGTAGACCTCGTAGAATGGCCTGCCGTAGCTATCGGAAATCAGGGCCAGCATCTCCCGGCGATAACCCGCGTCCTGGGCGGCCTGGACCAGTTTGGCGTCGGTTCCCTGGAAGAATTCGGACCCTGGGACGTGCGCCAGGAACACGTGATCCGGCTGGCTGACGGCATTCAGGATGCGACCCAAGTCCGGGTTGCTCTGGTCGCGTGGTATGGCGTCGTAGATGTTGTTCAGAGGGAGTCTCCCGCGATTGAGCACACGCAGGCTGTCCGTAATGCCCCAATCGGCGCTGTAGATTTGCCGCGCGTGGACGCCATCCAGGTAGTCCGAAAGGCCGAAAATGGCATCCGACCAGTTCTGCGCGCCGCCGTTCCGCCAGGCCATCCGGTAGTATTCGTTGATCTGCAGGCCGCCGGCGGCCAGCATCGCGGCGAGAACGGCGGCGGCCGCCGGAAGGCCCGCACGGCCCAGGCGTCGCGACGCCGCGGCGAAGGATACGGCGATCACCATCATGGGAAGGGGCCACAGCAGGATCGTATGGTGGACGCTGCCTCCGGCGTTCACCGTAATGGCCATCTGCACCCACTGAATCGTCATGGCTATCAGCGCAAAAAGGATGGCGCGCAGTTCTCCGCCGCGGCACAGGGGGGTGAGCAGCAAAGCCAGTACGAAAGCGTACAGCAGGAGGTTTTCCCGCGGGTGTCCGGCCGCCGTGGAAAGGGCGAGGCTGGCTTTCTCCAGAACGGTCGCGGGAGCGTGCGGCTCCGCCGTCTGTCCATCTTCATTCACCATCCAACCGAAGAGGCCTACGCCCTCGGCCGTCATCATCAGCATGCGCGCTTTGATGGGAATTTGCCTGGCATCGTAGGTCTGGCCGCGGAATGTCGCCATATCGTTCTGGGCGTTATAAATGATCAACGGAAGCGCCCCGAGGACGAAGGCCAATGCGGAAATGGCGATTCGCCGAAACGTAGTCACACGCCAAATTTGGGCTGGAAAAACCGTCCATCCGGCCACTCCAATCCCCCCTAACATCCACACTGCCAAGGCTTTATCCCACATGGCCAAGCCCAGCAAGAAGAACCCTCCCGCCAGTGGGCGCCAGCCACCTTGCTGATAGAATTGCATCAGTAGGAGCATGCCGCCTACCAGGAGCAGATGCTGGAAGGCGACAGGCCCCCAGTCGAAGCAGATGGTGAGCAAGTACATGGAATCGACGGCCAGCAGACCGCACCCGATGAGGGCGGCGCGCGCGCCGGCGATGCGCCGCAGCAGCAGATAAAAGAGCCAGACGCTGGCGACGCCGGCCAGGAGCACGGGCTCGCGCAGGCTCCATACGCCGGTTCCGAACACGGCGAAGATGGGGCGGTAAACCCAAGCCTTCAGGGCCCCGAGGTAGCTCATGAGCATGATGGGCAGCCCCGCGTGGCCGATGAGGCGGATCACCACTGCGGCGCGCGGCTGCAGAAAAGCGAATCCGAAAAAGGCTTCGTCGTTCTGCACGCCGAGCCGGGGGATAAACGCCTGGCCGGCAAGAAGGAAAAAAAGGCACGCCGTGGCGGCGAAGCCGTGCGGAGAAAGCCTGACGGTGGAGAGTTTCATCGTTTCGCGCAGCCAGGTAAACAGAAATGGTAGCATCCAGCCGATAAGAGAATGGACCGACACGATGAAACTTTTGGCGGCGTGTGAACCGTCTATTATCTTGCGGGGGATGAGGGGAACCGGAACCATTAAAACCGGCTCCCAAGAGGTGGACCAATGAGCAAGACCAGTCTTGAAAAATACAAAGCGGTGCTGGAGCGCAAGAAAGCCGAGCTATCGGCCGGGCTCCGGAACCGGGAAGACATTGCTATCGAAAAGAGCCCGGACGCTTTGGATGAAGTGCAACTCGCCGGGGAGCGTGAGCTTGCCATCCGCAATCTGGACCGTGAATCCAACCTCCTTCGCAACGTGAATGACGCCTTGGCCCGCATCGCCGACGGATCGTACGGAATCTGCCTGCATTGCGAAGAGGAGATCAGGCCCAAGCGCATGGACGCGGTGCCTTGGGCCAAGTACTGCATTGCGTGTCAGGAAGCCGCGGACCGGCAGGAGTTCGTCGCCGATTCGAGCGAGACCGTCGGCGAATACCTGGCCAACGCCGCCTGATTTCCGCGGGTCGAGGGCGCGAGAGCAATCTCGCGCCCTTCGTGTTTCTGACGGCCGGTTTCCGCTCCATGCGCGCTCGGCGTCTTTGGCGCACGGCCGGCTCCGAGCCGGGAACCCGCCCCGCAATCCTGGCATAATGAATCCGGAGGCAGGGAATCGTGCCTACTTTCGCGACGTCCGCGCCTATTTCATCCGAGAACGAGCACAACCCATGGCTCGCCGCCGCCGCGCGCTTCGACGAGGCCGCCACACGGCTCAATCTCGATGACGGCATGCGGAAAGTCCTCGGTACGCCGAACAAGGAGCTCACCGTGAACATTCCGGTGCAGCTTGACGACGGCCGCATCGAGGTCTTCACGGGCTACCGCGTGCAGCATTCCCTCGCCCGCGGACCCGCCAAGGGCGGCATTCGCTTCGCCCCGGACGTGACGCTGGACGAAGTCCGCGCCCTGGCCTCCTGGATGACGTGGAAGTGCGCCGTGGTGAACATCCCCTTCGGCGGCGGCAAGGGCGGCGTGATCTGCGATCCGCACGTGCTCTCGGACGCCGAACTCGAGAAACTCACGCGCCGCTACACCGCCGAGATCATCGACTTCATCGGGCCGGAGCGCGACGTGCCCGCTCCGGACGTCAATACCAACGAGAAGGTGATGGCGTGGATCATGGATACCTACTCCATGCACGCGCGCCACCTCGTCACCGCGGTGGTCACCGGCAAGCCCATGTCTCTGGGCGGTTCGCGGGGAAGGCTCGAAGCCACCGGACGCGGCTGCATGATCGTCGCCCTCAAGGCTCTCAAACGCTTGGGTCTGGCCCCGCAGGACGCTCGCGTCGTCATCCAGGGATTCGGCAACGTGGGGGGCATGGCCGCGAAGCTCATGGCCGCCGCGGGGTTCAAGATCGTTGGGCTGGTGGAATACGACGGCGCGGTCTACAATCCCCAGGGGCTCGATATCTCCGCGCTCCAGAAGCACCGCGCGGAAACCGGCTCCATTACCGGCTTTTCCGAAGCCGAGGACATGGACCGCCAGGAAGCCATGTTCCTGGAATGCGACATCCTGCTGCCGGCGGCCACCGAGAATGTCATCACGTCGCAAAACGCCGCCCGCTTGCGCTGCCAGATCCTGTGCGAAGGCGCCAACGGCCCCACCACGCCGCTGGCGGACGCCATTCTGGAAGACAGGAAAGTGTTCGTAATCCCCGACATTCTGGCCAACGCGGGCGGCGTGACCGTCTCGTACTTCGAGTGGGTGCAGGACCGCCAGGGCTTCTTCTGGAACGAGCAACTGGTCAACGAGCGGCTCGAGGAAATCATGGTGGAGAGCTTCGAAGCCGTGGTCGCTTACGCCGACAAGCACGGCGTCCACAATCGCATCGCCGCCTACATGTTGGCCCTCGATCGCGTCGCCGAAGCCATCAAGCTCAGAGGGATCTACGCGTGAGGTTCCGGCTGTGGGGCAGTACAGACCCCTGGCCCCTGGTCCCCGGCTCCCAACCCCTGGCCCCGAGTTTCCACGATGCCCTCTGATGCCTCCACGCCGCTGATGCGGCAGTACAACAGCATCAAGCAGCAGGCCCCCAACGCGCTCCTGATGTTTCGCCTGGGCGACTTCTACGAGCTGTTCTTCGAGGATGCCGTCACGGCCGCGCGGGAGCTGGAAATCACGCTCACCTCGCGCAACAAGGAAAAGGGCGCCGCCATCCCCATGTGCGGGGTTCCCTACCACGCCGCCGAAGGCTACATCGCGCGCCTGATTCAGAAGGGCTACCGCGTCGCGGTCTGCGACCAGATGGAAGATCCGCGCTTCGCCAAGAAGCTGGTCAAGCGCGAGCTCACCCGCATCGTGACGCCCGGCACGGCGATGGACGCCAACGCGCTGCGCTCGCGCGAGAACAATTACCTGGCGGCGGTGGCGCGCGCCGGGCCGCGTTGCGGGCTGGCGCACGCGGATCTCTCCACGGGCGAGTTCCGCGTCACGGAAATGGATCCCGGCGAAGTGGCGGCGGCGCTGGAGCAGTTGGGGGCGCGCGAAGCTCTCTTTCCCGGCGATCTGCCGCTGCCCGCGCCCCAGGAGCAGGCCGCGCCGCGCTTCGTGCGCACGGAGATCGAAGAGTGGGTCTTCACGCCGGACTACGCCGGCCGCATCCTGCGCGACCATTTCAAACTGCTCTCACTCGATGGGTGCGGCCTGGCGAACCGTCCCGCGGCCGTGGCCGCCGCCGGCGCCATCCTCCACTATCTGCGCGACACGCAACGCGCCGCGCTCGACCACCTGGACCGCCCGTCTTTTTACGACCGCGCGGAATTCATGGCGCTGGACGCAGTGACCATTCGCAACCTGGAGCTGGTGGAGCCGCTGTTCTCCGCGGATGCGGCGCCCCTTGTTCCGGCGCAGGCGACCCTGCTCGGCGTACTCGACCAGACGGTGACCAGCATGGGCGGCCGCCTTCTGCGCCAGCGCCTGCTACGCCCTTCCATGGACCGGAGCGAGATCGAGCAGCGCCTCGACGCCGCCGGCGAATTGCTTCAGAGGACCATTTTGCGCGCCGAGATCCGGAAACAACTGGACGGCATCCTGGACGTGGAACGCCTGCTCGCCAAGGCGACGCTGGGCACTGCCGCGCCGCGCGATCTGCTGGCGCTGGGCCGTTCCATAGAGAAAACCCCCGGACTCAAGCGGCTCGTGGGGCAGGCGCCGGAACCCTCCAGCCTGCGCGCGATTCACGATCGCCTGGACGAGCTTCCCGACGTGGCGCACCTCATCCTCGAAGCCATCGCCGACGAGCCGCCGCTGGCGATCACGGACGGCGGGACCATCCGCCCCGGATTCAACGCCGAGCTCGATGAGCTTCGCGATCTGAGCAGCCATGGCAAGAGTTACATTGCGCAGATCGAAGCGCGCGAGCGCCAGCGCACCGGCATCGGATCTCTCAAGGTGCGCTTCAACAACGTCTTCGGCTACTACATCGAAATCACGCGCGCCAATTTGCGGCTGGCGCCGGCGGACTACGAGCGCAAGCAGACGCTCGCCAACGCCGAGCGTTTCACCACGCCCGAGCTGAAAGACTACGAGCGCAAAGTGCTGGACGCCGAGGAGAAGATCCTGACGCTGGAGAAGGACTTGTTCGCGGATGTGCGCCGCCGCGCCGCCGCTGAAGCCCAGCGCATCCGCGCCACCGCGCTGGCGGTGGCCGAGTTGGACGTGGCCGCGGCGCTGGCTCAGGCGGCCGCGGAGAACCGCTACGTCCGTCCGTCGTTCTCCGAAACCGGCGAGATGCGTATCCTGGCGGGCCGCCACCCCGTTATCGAGCGTCTTCCCGACCAGGATGCCGGCCGCTTCATTCCCAACGACTTGTATCTCAACGACACCACCGACCTCATCGCCCTCATCACCGGCCCCAACATGGGCGGGAAGTCCACGTACCTGCGGCAGGCCGCGCTGATCGCCATCATGGCGCAGACCGGGTCTTTCGTCCCCGCGGATTCCGCGACCCTGCCCATCATCGACCGCATCTATACGCGCATCGGCGCCTCCGACAACCTGGCCCGCGGGCGTTCCACGTTCATGGTGGAGATGACGGAGACCGCCGTGATCCTCAACACCGCCACGCCCCGCAGCCTGATTGTGCTGGACGAGATCGGCCGCGGCACAGCCACATACGATGGCCTGGCGCTGGCCTGGGCCGTGGTCGAGCACATTCACGCCCGCACGCGGGCCAAAGCCCTGTTCGCCACGCACTACCACGAGCTGACCGAGCTAGCGGAGCAGCTCGACGGCGTGCGCAACCTGAAGGTCTCGGTGAAAGAAGCCGGCGATCACATCATCTTTCTGCGCAAAGTGGAGCCTGGCAAAGCCGACCGCAGCTACGGCATTGAGGTGGCGCGCCTAGCGGGCCTCCCCCTTGGCGTTATCGAACGCGCGCGCGAGGTCCTCAAGCTGCACGAGCGGACCGAGCACGTAGTGACCGAGGAGCTGGTTCGCTCCGAGACCGAAGCGCCGGTGCAGATCCAGCTTTTCGAGCCGGTGGGCTACGGCATCGCCGAACGCATCCGCTCCTTGAGCCTGGACGAGCTGCGCCCCATCGAGGCGCTGCAACTGCTGAGTGAATTGCAGAAGGAGCTGAAGAAGCCGTGAGGGTAGCGGGCGTGATGAGCGGCACGTCGCTGGACGGCATCGACGTGGCGATAGTCGAAATCGCCAGCCGCCGCATCGAAACCATCGGCTTCCAAACCACGCCTTACCCCGCCTCGGTTCGCTCGGCGATTCTGAGCGCCTCCGGAGGTGGGGTAGGCGGTTCCGCCTGCCACGGGCACGCCGAAGGCCTGCCCCATCTTATCTCCAGCCTCAATTTTCAACTCGGCGAGCTTTACGCCCGCGCCGTTCTGCGCGCCGTCCGCCGCTTCGGCCCCGTCGAGCTGATCGGCTGCCACGGACAGACTATCTACCACCAGGGAGGCGCGCACACGCTGCAAATCGGCGAGCCCGCCGTCATTGCCGAGCGCACGGGCGTGCCCGTCGTCTCCCATTTCCGCGCACGCGATATCGCGGCCGGCGGCCAGGGGGCGCCGCTCGTGCCGTACGTGGATTACCTGCTGTTCCGGCATCCCCGGCGCATGCGCGTTGCGCTCAACATCGGCGGCATCGCCAACATCACGGTTATCCCGCCCGGCGCAAAGCCGGAGCAGGTAATCGCTTTCGACACCGGACCCGGGAACATGGTCATCGACGCTCTGACGCGCGATCTCTCCCAAGGCCGGTTGCATTTCGACCGCAACGGCCGCATCGCGCAATCGGGCCGCATCGTCCGTGAGTTGCTGGACGGCCTGCTTTCGGACCCCTACTACCGCCAGCGGCCTCCAAAAAGCGCCGGCCGCGAACAATACGGCGCCGAGTTCGTGGCACGGATGAAGGAATCCGGGCAGCCCGTACGCGACCTGATCGCCACCGCCACGGCGCTTACCGCCACCACGATTACCCACGCCGTGCGCCGCGCCGCGGGAGAAGGCCCCGCCGACCTGATCGTCTCCGGCGGCGGCGCGCACAACCCGCGGATCATGGCGCACCTTGCCGGCTTTCTGCCCAACGTCGCGATTTCCACTTCCACCGACCACGGCATCGACGCCGACGCCAAGGAGGCTATCGCCTTCGCTATCCTCGCGCACGCCACCTGGCGCCGCAAACCCGCCAACCTCCCCTCCACAACGGGCGCGCGGCGCGCCGTACTGCTCGGAACGATCACGCCAAAGTGAATCGCCGCCGGAATGCCGCCGGAATGTCTTTTGCGAACGGGTATCCCGCTGTGGTATCTTCCTCAAATCGATTTCTTTAGGAGGTTGTCGTGAGAACTGTGATTTTGACTGGCCTCGCCGTCTTGTGGCCCTTGGCTTCCTGGGCAGCCGACAATATCACGCCATTCGATGGCAAACCCGGCCTGTGGGAGGCGGTGACCGAAATTGGCGGCATGCCGGCCATGCCCGCCATGCCGGCGATCCCCGAGGAGACTCTGGCGAGAATGCCTGCCGCACAGCGCGCGCAGGTCGAAGCCATGATGAAGGGGCGCGGAGCCGGCGGCGGACCGACGACTACCAGTAAGATATGCCTGACCAAGGACTCCTTCGATAAGTCGAGCGCTTTCGGCCAGAGCGACAAGTCCTGCACCTACAAGGTGGTTAGTTCCTCGTCCAGCAAGCAACAGGTCCATGTGGAGTGCACCAAGGAGAATACCAAGACGACGGGCGACATGACCATCGAACGCGTGGATGCCGAGCACGTCAGAGGCACGATGACCATGAACTCCCCCTCAATCCCCCAGCCCCTGAACATGAAGGTATCGTTCACGTGGCTCTCGTCGGATTGCGGCGACGTCAAACCCGCCGGCGCTAAGTAAGCGTACCGAGCCGCACCGGCCTGTACGGAACCAGCATGACGGGGGCGCGTCAGAGTGTAACGAGTGAAGCCCGGTGACAAGTAGCGCCGCCGGTCTTGCCGGCGGTGGCTGGCGCTCCCAAGTTCAAAGCCGCCGCCGGCAAGGGGGCGCCCTTTGGGCCGGGCGCTACGGAACCAGCATGATGGGAGCGCGCCAGAAGGCGGCTTTCTGCGTCGCGGGATACACCACCGTCACCTGGCATTCGTACCTTCCCGGCGGGAGCTTGTCCAGGGTGAGGTCGAATTTGAGCGGCACCGTCTTCAGCCGGTCGTCCAGGCCGTCGGATACGGGCAGCGGCGGCGTTTCGTAGGCTTTCAACCGGCCCCGGTAGAACGTCACAAACGCGACTACCGGCTCGATGCTCGCCGCGGCGGGCTCGTAGGCCTGGAGATAGACGTACATGTCCCGGCTCCGGCTGAAAACCCGCGTCACGCTGGGAATCAGCTTCTGGCCGTCTTGCACCAGCGGGTTGGCGGCCTGTTCTTTGTCTTTTCCGGCTGTGTAAAGCGCGTCTTTGAGGTCCACGCGCTGGCTGCTCAACACCACCGAGCTGATCGGTATCCGCTGCTCCTCTTTGTTCAGATTGGGAATGACAAACTTGTTGAGGTACGTCCCGATCCGGCCTGTTTCGTTGTCGCGGGCCAGGACTTTAATGGTGTAAGTACCGGGTAGCAAGGTGTAACCAGTATCGTATTCGATGGGAACTTTTGCCAGTTGGGCCGCCGTTTCATCGCTGATCTTCGGATCCACCTTGTCGCGGATATTCTGGATCGTGGTCCCGTAATCGTCCTTGATTTCGCCGATGAAATCGATGACGGTCCGGTCGGCGCCCCCGCGCCGGGCCAGCGCCAGCTCGCTGCCGGGAATCTTCATCACCACCGTGACGTAGTATTCCGCGTGGTTCAACTGGAAGTAGTTCACCTCCATGGCGATGGTCAGGTCGGTGATGGGGTCTTCCAGCATCAGGGCTTCTTCGAGCTGGCGTTCCTTATCGGCGGTGGTGAACTTGCCGAATTCCTTTCCCGCGTAATAGCCCTGGCGATAGTCCAGCTTGGCGCTGATTTCCTTGAGCGAGATGCCGATGCGGCGGAACTTGCCGTCCAGCGCGTCGTTGGTGGTGTAATACCCGATCACGTAGTAGCTGGAAAGGGCTTTCTGCGCCTGAACGATGCCCACGGAGAGATCGTTGTAGTCGAGGAGCGCCTTGCCCCCGGTGTCCGCGGCCAGGGCGTACAGCGTGTCCTGCGCGCGCTGGAAACTATTCATGAGAGCCATCGCCGAGCCGCCGGTGTACATGCCCAGACCGCCGGGCGATCCCCGCGTGGCGTCTCCCAGGGGTGCCATGGCCACCAGGCCGCGCGAATCGATGGGATAGAACGCCACGTTGGCGCGAATGGCGGCGTTGAGCGTGGCGCGCAGTTGCGCCTGGTTATCCACGCCGTTGAGCCGCAGCCCGCTGGCGAAATAGACCAGAGCCTTCTTCTCGTTGAGATGCCCCAACATCTGTACGGCGGTTTGCAATGCGGCCAACTGGCGGTCGGTGTTGAAAAGGTTGAACTCGCTATCGTCCTGGCCGAAGGCGGCGCCGGTGTCGGCGGAGCTGTCATCGGCGGAATTCTCGTCCAGGCCCAGACCTTCGGTGGGGATGAGGGAATTGATGGTGGACTGAAGCTGGTCGCGGTCGTCGCTGAAATCCTGCGCCACTTTGACCGCGGCGCCATCGTATTGCATCACCGCCACCAAGTCCGGCGCCGTGATCTGCGTGCGGATGAACTTCTGGGCGGCATCGAGGGACCGAAACCGGTCGGGAATCGGCATCGCGGACAGATCGAAGTACATCACGAGCAGACGGCGGTCGCGATAGCGGAGGTCGCCGGGAGCTTCCGGCGCAATGGGGTTCTGCGTGACGGGCGGCGCCTTGGGGGTTGCCGCCGGAATGGGCGCGGAAGCGGGGATCGGCGGGGCGGGGGTGAGATCGAGCTTTTGGAATTCGCAGAAGCTGATGGTCTGCGGCGCGCCGTTTTCGGTGACCTTGAAATCCGCGGCCGAGAGGCCTTCCACGGGATTGCCGCTCTTATCGGTAACCGATACCGTTTCCACGACCAGCCGCGCGCTGGCTTCGAATTTGGAGATCGCGCCCTGGGGCGGCGCCGGCGCCTGTTGCGCGGCGGCCGCCAGAAGGAAAACGCCGAACAAGAAGACGAGCCGCTTCCTTACGCTGTGGGGCAGGATGTCATCCTGCGTGGCGGTTGCCGACCGCCACGCGCGCCGGTTGGCAACCGGCGCGCAGACTGCCAGTCTGCCCCACAACGCAAGCATCGAGAAACGCATCAGAACCTCACCCTCAGACCTATCTGCACCGTCCGCATGGCGTTCGGCGACGCCGGCAGGCCGAACTGCGAGCCCGTCGCCGTCGTGACATAGCTGGCGTAGGTTACATGGTTGAGCGCGTTCGTGGCGTCGAAGCGCACATCGGCGCTGGTACGGTCGCTCACCCGGAACGTGCGCGCCATGGAGGCGTTCAGGGAGAACTGATTCGGACCGGTGATGGAGTTTCGTCCGGCGTCGCCCCACTGGCCCGTGGCCGGCGGCGCGATGGCCGCCGGGTTCAGGAACCGGCCCGGCGGAGCGGCGTACAACGGTGTCCCGGTGAAATCGGGGCGGATGCTGCCGGTCACGCCCGTGCCGGGCACCGCCGCCAGATAGATGGGCGTGAGCGGCAAGCCCGTGCCGGCGGCGATTAGCGTGAGGAAGGTCCAATCGTGGAGCAGCGACCCTTTCCAGCCTCCTGTGAGCGTGCCGCCGCCCAGGCCCATGCCCGTGGTGTATTGCGCCTGGAAGCTCACTTGATGCCGCTGGTCGAAATTGGAAAGCCCGCGCTCGCCGCTGAGGTCCAGCCAGTTCTGCGCGATCACGGTGGTTCCCCCGCCCAGAGCGGCGTCGTCAATGGCCTTGGCGTATACGTACTGGATCTGAGCCGTGAGGCCGGCGCGCAGCCGCCGCCGGAGTTGGAATTGCCCGGCCTCGCGGGTCGAATTGCCGTTGGAAGTCAAGTACGCGTAACCCGCGAGGCACGTAGGGCATGGATTCGCCGCGCCTATCGGGTACGTGTTGGGAAGGAACTCCTGCTGCTCGCGCATCCCTTTGGTTCCGAGATACGTCGCCGTCGCAATCAACGAGCCCGGCAGATCGCGCTGAATCGAAACCTGCCAGTTCTGCGAGTAGCCCACGCGAAAACTCGGATCCACGGCGAAGGTGTTGGGCGTCGAGCCGCCGGTGGTGTTGAATCCGTTCGCCAACGTCAGCGGATAGGCGGCGCTGTTCTGCACGCTCAGGCTCTTGGATAGCGGAGCCTGCTGCGCCATCTGCGTGGCGATGGGTTCATACACCGAAGTGTTGTAGTAAACGCCATAGCCCGCGCGGATCACCATGGAAGACGCCAGAAACGGCCGCCAGGCCAGGCCGATGCGCGGCTGGAAAGCGTGTTTATCGGGGTTGACCAGCGAATCCGGGTAGGCGAGGCCCGTGAGCGGCCCGTGGGGATCGCCCGAGACCACCGCGACCGCAGCCGCATATCCCGGCGCGATGTCCAGGTTCACCAGGCGGCCGCGCAACTCGGTGACAGGCGAGCCGTATCCCCAGCGAACGCCGGCGTTCACGGTCAGCGCCGCGCTGACTCGCCAGTCGTCGTTGAAAGACGCGTCGTAGACCGAGGCGCGCAGGTACTTATCGGCGTTTCCGAAGGCGATGGAGCTGGTGTCCGGAATCCCCAGCAGAAAATCCGCGAAGGGCGATCCGGTTCCGGGCGTAAGCACGCCGCCCGCCAGGGTTCCCGTGGCCGCGCCCGTGAAAGTGAACGTGCCGCGCGCGTCCTGCTGCGAGAGCAGGTTGAACTGCTGCCGCCGGAAATCGGCGCCCGCCGTGACATTGTGCGAGCCGTGCATCCAGAAAAGGCTGGCGGACGTTCCGCTGGTCTGGTTCCGCGTGAAGGAGCTCTGGGCGTCGGAAAGCCCGGCGGTGCCGTTTGAAAAGGCGAGGCTGGGCGGGCCCCAGTTGGCTGGGTCCTGATTGTTACCGGCGATGCCCGCGTCGCCGGAAATGTTCTGGCGGTACGCGAAAAACGGCGTGACGCGCGTCGCCGAGCGGCTATATTGATAGCCCAGCGTCAGGAAAGACCGCATCGTGAACCGATGCACCCAGTTGGCCTGCCCGTTAACGCCAGAAACGTTGGTCGTATCGAGGAACCCGAAGACATTCGTATTGTCTATTCGCGCGTTCTGCCACGCGAAGTTGCCGGAAATCTGGTTCTTGGTCTTGATGCTCTTTTGGATGCGTCCCTGCAGGTTGTCGGCGTGCGTGGCGGAGGTGAGTGGAACTTCGTAGTTATACAGCGCGCCGCTATTGAAGCCGGGGTTGGGGTAAAAGCCCATGAGCGCCTTCGCTTGCGAACTGAGGCGATCGCCGGGGATGGCGTTGTTGGGGAACGGCGCGCCGTTGGTGGGATCGTAGATCACCGCCTGCCGTCCGAGCAGGCTGAGGGTCTGGGAAAGATCGCCGCTGCGCTCCAGCGCGGTGGGGACTAGGGTGGTTTGCGTGTTGGCGTTGCGATTCCGGGCCCACTGGTAATTGAGCGTGATATTCGGTCCGTTGCGCTTGACCAGGAACGGAATCTTCAGCGGCCCCCCGAACGACGCCATCCCTTGCACCCTTTCGTAAGCCGGCTTAGGCACGTTCTGCCCGGTGAGAGAGTATGCGCGGGCATCCCAGAAGGAGTTATCCATCTGCAGCCCGAGGTTGCCGCTGTAAAGCGACCGGACGCTTCGGCGGTAGTTGCCGAAGGCCGCCGATTGCGCGAACGGCGAAGCGTTGCCATTGTTCACGCTGCCATTGATCAGGAAGCCATCCGAAGGCACCTGGCTGGTTTCAGCTTCGGTGGCGCCGCTTTCACTGCCGGCCTCGGCGGCCCCCGCGGACGCATTCACATTAGCTCGCTGGAAAGCCGACGGCGTGTTCGCCTCGACGGGCGGCGCGTTCTTCGCGGCCGCGGATTTCTTCCCCTTCGCCGCCGCCGGCTGCGCCGCCGTGATCGACGGAACGGCTGCGCTCTGCGCCGCGGGCGCCGCGACGCTTGCCGAGGCCGGAGCCGGAGCCTCCGCGCGGATCTGGCTCAGCGGCAACATCTTCAAATCCCATTCCCGCGCCGGCGCTCCCGGAGCCACGCCGACCTCCTCCTCCAGCGCGGCGAAGCACAGCATCTCCACGCGGATCGTCCAGACGCCGTCGGGCAAATCGGGAAAGGAGTAGAAACCCTGGTCGTCGGTAATCGCCGAGAATTTCTTGTCACCCTGGCTGGCAGTCACCGACGCGCCCGGAACCGGCAGCCCGCCGAATTGGACCGCGCCGTGGTATTCGGCGGCACCCAAGACAAAAGCGCACAGGAGCAGAATGACGCACCGCCAAAGTGGGGCAAGTTGCCAACCTGCGGCCGATTGGGGGCGCCCTGTGGGCCCGGCCCCGGCCCCGCAACTTTTCTGAGAGCTTCGCCTTCCAACGCCGACTCTCTCTTCATGATGTCCGCTTTCCATACTCGCCGCTTGCCCCATCGTTATTCCGTAGGCCAGCCGATCTTCCTCACCTGGCGCTTACGCGACAGCCTTCCGGCCAACCGCCATTTCCCATCCGCCACCACCTCTGGTCAGGCTTTCCGAGCGATGGACCTGCTTCTTGGCAACGCCTCCACTGGCCCCGTATACCTCCGCCGGCCGGAGATCGCCCGTATGCTCGTCGAAGCCCTCTCGTACCACGATGAACGTCTGGGGCACTATCATCTTCACCACTATGTCGTCATGGCCAACCATGTTCACCTTTTGATAACGCCGCGCGTGCAGGTTTCCCGGTTGATGCAGTCGCTCAAGAGGTTCACCGCACGGGAGGCCAACCGTATGTTGGGCCTCACCGGGCAACCGTTCTGGCAGGACGAGAGCTACGACCGGCTGGTTCGCGACGCTAGGGAGTTTCAACAGATTGCCCGGTATATCGAGATGAACCCGGTGCAGGCCGGCGTGGCGCTGGCGCCAGAGGATTTTCCGTAGTCCAGCGCCAGGCCGATTGACAATCGGCCGCAGGTTGCCAACCTGCCCCACGTGACCTGATCTACTTTTGATCGGCATCGGAACCCTTAATTCTCCGTGGGCGTCTTTTCCGCGCGATCCACCACCAGAAACTCCACCGGCGCCTTGCGGGATTCCAGCTTGAGGCCAAGCTGCTGCACCGCGGTGAACAGCGAGGGCGCCGGCGTGCTATCGGGCGCCGGGTTATCGTCGCCTCCTGGACGCACGACCGCGCCCGGGCCTGCCATGGCCATATCCCTCTTCATGCCCGCCATATCGTCCATCGACATTTTCAGCTTGATGTTGTAATTCCCCTGAATTCCGGTCATGTCCACAACGGGACGGTCCAGCATGTTCGACAACATGTCCGAGAGCGCGCCCAACGTGGCCCCCTGCGCTTCCATGCTGGCGCCGCTGCTCGCGTCGGTGCTGACCATCATCCGGCCGCCCGGGGGACCGCCTGTCGCCGCGGCGTCCTCCGCCTTCTCCAGCTTCGGCCCATTCTTTCCCACGGTCAGCGCGTATACCGGCAGATCCTTCGTCTCGCGGTGCGCCTTCATCTGGAAACGCTCGGTCAGCAGCGCCTGAAGCATCGCCGGAACCTGCCCTTTGGGCACGCCATCGGGCACTTTGGCGACGATATCGTACCTCTCCGTATCGAGCCAGACCGGTCCCGAGATCTGGTAGCGTTTCAGGTCGTACGCCCGCGCCAGGACGTCCCTCAAGCTGACATTCTCATAATCGACCCGGCCCGGGTCGCCGCCCATCCGGATCGTCATCCGGCCCATCGGTTGTGGCGCGGCCGGCTTGATGGAAGCGACCTCGAAAGCCGGCGGCGGAGCCGCAGTCTGCCCCAACGCCGCGCACGCCGCGCAGGCGATCAAGCTGGCGCTGGTTCGTATCGTCATCATTCTAACGGTCTCCCTGCGGGACCCGCCGCGCATACCACCTAAGACGGGCCACCACCCTCTGCGTTACGGGCCGGTACTACGATTATGACGAAAAAACCTCCAAGACCGTTTGATTTCTTATCCGGTTGGACGCGGCCAGTGCATTGCACCGCGAATACCGTCGTATTTCAGCACAGGCTCCAAAGCGGGGACTGGCTCGAATTTCGCGCGAGCCCTCGTGGAAGCATCGCGTGCTTCGAAAACTCCGTGGCCGATATTCAGTTCTCGGTCGCCTCATGGCTTAAGCGGTCTATAACAAGGATCTCCGTTGGAGCTGACCGCAAGGTAACCTTCAGGCCCAGCTTCTTTTCCATTTGCGAAAACAATTCTCGCGCCTGGCCATCGGTAGCGCGATTCGACGTCCCGTAGGCGGGCGGCACCGAGTAGGGGTTCCAGCCCCATGCCAGATCGATGGCGTAGTACTCCGCGGACCCGGTCCGATCCACCAACGGATGTTGCAGGACATCGAGAGCTGGTCCGCAATCGAGGCCACCGTGTAGTCACCTCTCACCGCATCCCGAACTCCCCGAAAGTCAAGCTACCCCTGTTTGCGTGTCTTATCAGATCAAGATTCTCGTTGTCGTCCGGAAGGCCTCGGAGCGGGCGGTCCAACACAGGCTGGGCCTTGGGCATCCTCGGGCCGCCCTCCGCAAATGAGATCTCATATTGGGCCAATTCTCTAGTCTCCCTGTGAAATGCAAGTCCGAACCGTTCCACCAGCAGATTCTGGAGCATCAGCCGGAATTCCGCCTCATTCGTCCCCGGCGGCATCGTCGCCTCTATCGTGAAGTACCGGGCATCGAGCTCCTCTTTTAGGAGATGATCTAAGGGCACGCCTGGGACCCAGTCCGGCAGGAGTATCTGATAGTAAGGCAGCGAAAACGCTCTCTTGATTAGCTGGGCGAGACTGATTCCTTCGTATCTAATCCGTCCGGGCGAGTGCCTGCGGATCGATGTCGGCATTTCCGCCGGCTTTACCGAAGCGACCTCGAAATGGTCGGCAGCCATCGCCAAAAGTGGAAGAAGCAGGAGGGGGAGACAAAGCATCGCGCTTGCTGGAGTCCGCCCCCAAGCACGCCGGTTTAGCGGAGATTGAAAACACACGGTTTGCCGCTTCCTGAGTTCGCTGCGCTGTATCGCTTCCACTTCTCCATGCGTCACCTTTCACTCTCCTTGCGGCTCACAGAGGACGCAAAGCGGGGACTGGCTCGAATTTCGCGGTCTTTGCGAAACTTCGTGCCTGTACCCGGTTTGCCCCTGCGTGGGGCCGGCGCCCCTAATTCGCCGACGGTTGCTCTATGTGGTCTACAACCAGCACTTCGATCATGGCCTTCCGCGGCTCCAGCTTGAGGCCAAGCTGCTGCTGGACCGCAGTGAAAATACTGATGTTTTCCAAATTCGGGTCATCGCGGTTCATCCGGGAGTCGGGAGTCGCTTCGATTTTGAAGTCGTAGACCCCGGACAGTTCCGTCTGGTCCACCACCGGGCGGTCCACGAAGAAGGCGTCGTTAATTATCCTTGCGAGAACGGCCATGCTCTTCCTTGATGCCGTAAAGATTGGATTCCGGCCGGACCCCCCGATGTTGGCGGACTCCACGGCATCTGGTGCGCTCTCTTTGAACTTCGGGCCACCCGTGGCGACGGTCAGCGCGTAGACGGGCATTTCTTTGGCCGCGCGGTGAAGTTTCAGCTTGAAGCGGTCGGCCAGCAATGTTTGCAGCATCGAGCGGAATCCGTCGCGAGTCGGGGCGAGTGCGCCTTCGGCCTTGGCCTCTATGTCGTAACAGGCATAGCCGTACGCCCCGCCGGTGAGCGCCGTCACCTTTGGCGCGAAGGCCACCTGATAGCGTTTTACGTTATAGGCCTCCATGACAAGGTTAACGGTGCTATAGGCGATGTACCTCACCCGCGGCCCGGAGGACGAAAAGGTATTCAATGCGCCCCGCGACTCTTCGACAAGCTTGACGGAGGCAACCTCGAATGCCGGCGGCGGAGGGGTCTGGCCGGGCGCGGCGCACGCGGCGAAGGCGATCAGGCTGGCGATGGTTCGTATCGTCATGGGTTCCTGTCAGAAATAAGTTCGTTTCAATTCTCCGTCGGCTTGCTGTTCACCCGATCGAATACCACAACCTCGACGGGACCTTTGCTGGATACCACTTTGAGCCCCAGCCGCTCCGCGGCGGCCATCATGCCCGCAAGCCACTGGCTTTTAAAGTCCTCCCCCGCTTGGCGTCTTTCCGGCGATGCAGGATCAGTGCTGGCCCCGGCGGAGACTTCAGGCGTGGCGAACGTCACGTCGAAATCGTAGAGCCCGGTGAGCCCGGTCTTATCGATCACCGGACGCTCGGCTGGAGCTTCCAAGTACTCAACGAGCCCCGATATTGGTTGACCCCGGAACATGGTGCGCGTCTTGGGGAGAACCCTAGCGTTAAATACCCCCACCACGCCCGGTGGCGGGATCGGCCATCCATCCTTGTCTTTGGGCAATGCAGCCGCCTTAAGGGAAGCGCCCAGCGCCCGTGCAGCCTCCACGCCCTCGGGAGGCGGCTGATACGCTGCGATTTTTGGGCCGTCCTTCGCGACCAGCAGATCGTACGTACGCATTTCCCTCATCTCCTTATGGACGACGAGTCCGAAGCGCTCGATCAGCAGATTCTGGAGCATCAGATGGAACTCTTCCTGCGTCGTGCCTGGAGGGATTTTCGCGACGATGTCGTACCGGCCGGAGGGCATGGAAGGAGGCATGACGTACGTCCATGGGAGGTGCACGTTGTACGCACTCACGATCAGCAGATACAGGGGAAAGTTGGTGATTGTCAGTTGTCCCGGCGAGTCTGTCCCCGGCCCCCCCGAGAACCGCAGCGCCGACGGATGCGAAGGGTCGGTTGGTTTGACCGAAGCGACCTCAAACGAAGGCAGCGGAGCGGTCGTTTGCGCAAAGGCGGCAATAGCCGCCCAGGTAAGCAAACTCGCGATGGTTCGTACCGTCATCGTTCACCTCCAACACTGCCGTCCTTGCCGGCGTCCTGACCATCACGCCAGGTTACCTCCAGTCGCCACGTTCGGCTCTTTTAATCTCCATCCTGCGCGCCGGTTGATAGCCGACGCTCTGCCACTCTGCTACGCGGCCGGTTCGGAGCACCTGCTAGGAACAGAGTACAAGCCTGAGGTTGCCGCATTGTTACCTGTTTGTCCTTTTTGTCGTCCAATAGCGGCGACCCTCGCGTGCCCGGCGGATTTCCGCCGGTCGCCAAGTTGCGGCAAGCACCCTGATTGATAACAAACCTTGGTGTGCCATGAAAGTCTTCTTTCCATGTCAATTCTCGGTGGGCCGCTCAGCGTGATCGATGACGAGCACCTCAATCGGAGCCTTCGTTGGCGTCAGTTTGAGGCCGGCCTGATCCTCCATGGCAGCCGCTGTGGCCTGGAACGTGTCTCCCATACTGGGTGGCCCTCCTGCGGTTTCCGCCGCCGCCACATTGATTCTTCCCGTGTCCAGGTAGAAACGAGAATTCCACGTGAGCCCAGTCTTGTCAATCACCGGCCTGGGAGCAAAAAGGTTGAGATAGTCGACAAACGCCGACAGGCCCACAAAGCCCAGATGATTGCCTCCGCCAGGCGCCGATTCGGTGCGAAACTTCGGGCCGTTCTTCGCCACCGCTAAAGCATAGACGGAAAGCTGCCTCGTTTCCGCGTGGAATGCCAGCTTGAACCGATCCGCTAATAAAGATCGAAGCATCAGCAGGAGTTGGCCCCTGGTGACGGGCTTAGAGGGCTTCGCCTCCAAATAAAACGGCGCCGAGGCAATCCAGCCTGGACCCCCCGTAACCTGATAGCCTTTGACCGCGTAGGCCCACAAAACGAGATCTCTCAGAGTGGCGGCTGGGGCGCTTAGCCGTCCGGGGGTTATGACTATCCCGACGCTACGCTTAGGACCGTCCGCGGTAGGGTTGGCGGGTTTGATCGACGCGACCTCGAAAACCGGTCCAGAGGTGGAATCCGCGCTGGGCCGTTGGGGTGGCTGAGCGGGGCTGGACGTCTTGCCTGCCTCTGCGGGCGCTGGCGCCGAGGCTTGAACCGCAGCTGGAAGTGCTGCGGAAGGCACTGGTTCGGGGGCTGGAGATTGCGCGTGGATTCGGGGCGCATTCAGCAGGCCGACCGCGATTGGGCCGGCCACGGCTAGAGCGCCCACCACGGTTAGCAGCAGTTTCTTGCGGAAACTCAGGTTGCGCATCATTTGCTCCGTCATGATGCCCTCGATTCGCTTCTTGATCTCTCCGCCGGTGACTCCGGCCGCGCACGGTACGGGCGACGCCAGGTAGAACTCGCAGACCTTCAGGATGCTCTCGGCGTAGACTTGCGGCTCCTCGCCCAGCCGCACCACTTCTTCGTCGCAGGCTCGCTCTCGCTCTTCCACCAGCCGCGCGCCCAGCCACCACACCAGAGGATGGAACCAGAAAACGCCTTCCACCGCCATGTGTACCGCCGCGGCCAGATTGTCGCGCCGCCGCGCGTGGCATAGCTCATGCGCCAGAATGGCCTCTAACTCGCGTCGCCCAGATGGTCTCCAATTCCCACCGGAAGCCACAACACCGGCCGGAAAATGCCGAAAATCCCGGGCTCCAGCCGGGCTGTGGAGGAAACCAGGTCAATGTGGGGCAGCTTGGCAAGCTGCGCGCCGGTTGGTAACCGGCGCTCTGCGACGCGCCTCAGAGCTTCCATCTCCCGCCCATCCCTCAGAGGAGCCGATGCCCGCACAACCGCAGCCACGCGACGCCACCGCGTCCATCCATACACAACGGCCACCGCGAACCCGCAGACCCAAATCGCCAGAAGCAAACCCGGCAGCAGATAGGCAAAGCCCGGCGCCGCCACGGATGGCGCAACTGGCAACACGCCAACCTGCGCCGGCGCAAACGGCTGCACAATTTGCTCCATCACCAGCGGCACCCGCGCGACCGGCGTCGCGGGAACGAGCCACCGTCCCAAGTAGCTCCCCACGGCGGCCAGCGCGGAAAACGGCACGAGAAACTTCACCGACGCCGCCATCCACAGCCAGTACCGCACCCGCGCGTGATTCGCCCGCAGAGCCAATGCCAGCAACACCGCCACCGCCGCAAACCCCGTGGACTGCCACAGGTGATTGCCCGCCAGACGCCCGAAAGATGCCGCAAATTCATTCATAAGCGCTTCTCAATTCTCCGCGTTACATCCCGCCCATTCCCGGCTTCCTCCCATGGCCGAGCGCCAAGTTAATTGGGCGACGGTAGTGCAGCATGGTCAATCACGAAGGTTTCGACCGGTCCTTTGGTGCGTTCTAACTTAAGGCCAAGCTCCGGAATCAAACGTAGGAAGGAGTCCGTATTGTCGCCATAGTGCGGATCTTCGTCGGGCACAGGCTGCTTGTAATCGAACGATCCGCTCAACTCCGTTCGATCCAGAACCGGGGTGTGCAAATAATAATCAGACGCAAACTTCGCCAACTGCGGCGCCGATGTGGCGGAGATGACCCATCGTCCGTTGGCGTACCCAATGCACGCAAAGAGCCCTGCGCCGTCCGGCGGGCTTGGGCCCACGGAAGAGGTCCCACTTGGCTTCAGTCTGAGTGATTTCCCGCTTCGTTCCAACAGGCACACATTACCCATCTTCGTTTCTCGATGAAACTTCAACTCAAATCGATCGATCAGGAGCACCTGCAGCATCTGACGGAGATGTTCATCTTCGATCCCGAACCAGGTGTACCTGAGGTCCTTGATGCTCGATCGCAAGTTCTCCGGAGGCTTGGCCTCGACATCATATTCATTTTTTTCCGTCCAAGCGTCGCCGCCGGAGACTTGCCAATATGACAAGCCGAAGGCGGTGGCAGTCAAACTTTTCAGCGTGGTGGTGGGAATGACAACCCTACCTCCCGGGTAAATCGTGAGGCCTACCTTGTGTGGCACGTTTGGATCGACGGGCTTTATGCTGGCAACCTCGAATGCCGCCGGAGCGGGGGTACCTGTTTGAGCCTGAGGCCTGCCTGCTTGCGCGTTCACTACGCCGATGGCAATGGGCCACGCCATGGCTACAGCCACCAAAGCCCCCAGCATCAGTCTCTTTCCGAAACTCAGCCTGCGCATGAATCGATTCGTCATGATGCCCTCGATTCGCTTCTTGAGCTCTCCGCCGGTGACTCCCGCCACGCAGCGTACAGGCGACGCCAGATAGAACTCGCAGACTTTCAGGATGCTCTCGGCGTAGATCTGTGGTTCCCCGCCCAGCCGCACCACTTCTTCGTCGCAGGCCCGCTCCCGTTCTTCTACCAGCCGCGCGCCCAGCCACCACACTAGAGGATGGAACCAGAAGACGGCTTCCACAGCCATGTGTACCGCCGCGGCCAGATTGTCGCGCCGGCGCGCGTGGCATAGCTCATGCGCAAGGATCGCCTCTAGTTCCGCGTCACCCAAACGCTCACCGATGCCCGCCGGCAGCCACAAGACCGGCCGGAAGATCCCGAAAATGCCGGGCTCCAGCCGGGCCGTGGAGGAAACCAGGTCTATGTGGGGCAGCTTGGCAAGCTGCGCGCCGGTTGGTAACCGGCGCTGCGGCGGGTTGCCAACCCGCCGCAGGCTGCCAGCCTGCCCCACAACGGCCCGCCTGAGCGCTTCTGCTTCCCGGCCTTCCCGAAGCGGCGCCGACGCCCGCACGACCGCAGCCACGCGACGCCACCGCGTCCATCCATACACAACGACCACCGCGAAGCCGCAGAACCAAATCGCCAGAAGCAAACCCGGCAGCAGTTGGGCAAAGCCCAGCGCCGGCACGGATGGCGCAACTCGTAACACGCCGCCCTGCACCGGCGCAAAAGGCTGCACAATCTGCCCCACAACCAGCGGCAGCCGCGCGACCGGCGTCGCGGGAACCAGCCACCGTCCCAAGTAGCTCCCCACGGCGGCCAGAACGGAAAACGGCACGAGAAACTTCACCGACGCCGCCATCCACAGCCAATACCGCACTCGTGCGTGATTGGCCCTCAGAGCCAAGGCCAGCAACACCGCCACCGCCGCAAACCCCGTGGACTGCCACAGGTGATTGCCCGCCAGACGCCCCACCGCCCCCACGAATTCCTGCGTCGGCATCGCGTTACTCCTTCTTCGCTTGTTTGCGGAGCGCTTTGCGCGCTTCCTCCACATCTGCCAGGGTGAGCTTGCCGGATTCGATCAGGTGCGCCATCACGGGCTGCGGGCGGCCGCCGAACAGATCCAGCAAATCGTCGAGCAACCGGCGCTGCGCGGCGTCGCGGGAGACCACGGCTTCGAAAATGTGAGCGTTGCTGATCTTTCGGGCGCGGCGGACCGCCCCCTTCTTTTCCAGACGGTAGACCGTGGTCTGCACGGTCGTGTACGCGGGCCTGCCTCGCTCCGGAAAGGACTGCTGAATGTCGCGGATGCAGATCGCCCCGCCGTCCCAGAGGGCCTGCATGATCCGGAGCTCCAGCGGTGTGAATTTCGAGTGCGTCATATTCGTTATACTATACCTGTGTGCGAGTCTACTACTGTGCGCTACGGAATGCAAGAGAATTCTTTGCAGCGCCGCCGGCCGGTTCTTGCTGGCGGTGGTTCTAGTGCGGCCCGAGGGGTGAGATCCGCCAAAAGGGCGTCCCAGTGCCCGGCGCTACGGGGCGAACTGCGGCTGGGTGAACGGCGCCATCGGAAGTTCGGTATTCTATTAAGCGGAGCCACATTCTATGCCAGACCACTCTGTGCACAAGGCGAGCGACTTGGCCGGCGACGAGCGGGTGATCGTCGAGCGGTGGCTCGGTCGGCCTCTCTCGGGTGACGAGACAGTCAGCGTGAACGCTTACCGGCCCCACGTGGCGCCCCCGCGCGAGGAACGCGACGCTCTGCGGCGCAGAATTATCGCCCAAGCTGACGAAATCGGCTCTCGCGCCCAGGGTATGTCCGAACCTGACGTGGACGCCCTCCTCGACGAGGCGTTCCGCGAGGCCCGTGGCAATCGCGGGTGAGATTCACACTCGATTCCAACATTCTGGTCCGGGCCATCATCAGCCCGCGCGGGCCCGCCCTGCGCCTGTTGGATCTTGTCCTCGCCGAGATACTGGGCGGTTTAGCGGCCTGCCGCCGCCGACTAGATCGGCGGCGCTACTAGTTCTCCGTAGGCTCCTTGTCCGCATGGTCGACGACCAGGATCTCCACGGGGACCTTGCGCGCCTCCAGCTTGAGGCCGAGCAAATCCTGCACGGCCGTGATGGCGATGCTCGCTATGTCGGGAGGCGGGTCGCCGGGCTTACTATCGAGCGGGATGTAGGGCATGATGTCCACGGTTGCGTCGTAGCGCCCGATCAGTCCGGTCATATCGAACACCGGGAGGCGCAACACCTGCGAAAGCGCCTGCGTCAACTGGTCTACCGTGGCCCTTTCGATGGTGAAGCCGAGCCCGTTCCGCTGGATGCTGGTAGGCCCGTCGCCTTCCGATTCCTTGAGCTTGGACCCGCCCTTCCCCACCACCAGCGCATACGCCTGAAGATCTTTCGTCTGGCGGTGGAACGCGAGGTGGAACCTCTCCGCCAGGAGCGACTGAAGCATCCGCTTGAGTTGGTCCTCGGGAGTGGGACCGGCGGCTTTCGCAACGATATCGTAGCGGTCTTCGGAGAGCCAGCCGGGGCCGGAGATCTGGTAGTCCTTCACATCGTAGGCCCACTGCATGCAAGCGCTCAACGTGGCGTTGCGCAGGGTGACGCCGTCCGGCGAGGTCACGATGCGTCCGCCCCTGCCCCCGCCAATGCCCAGCAGGGCGCCCAGACCCTCGCCCCTGCCTCCCCCGCCCGGCAGCGCCGCGGCCGGACTCGGCTTCACCGACGCCACGTCGAATGCGGGCGCCGCGGCGCCTTGTCCGAAAGCGCCGCCGGCCGCCACGACGAGCGCAGCCGCGTAAGCCAAAGCCCATCTCATCCGCTTTTCCCTCCATTGAGGAGCGCGCCCGCCATGAAGTCGCTCGCGCTAGCCCCCCACCTCTGTGTACCACGAGTCGCCGGGCTACAAGAACGAGGACGCGGGCCGTGAGTCCCGCTTAGCAGCCGTCACCCTCGCCTTACTAGCGTAATGGCTTGGCCATTACCGTTGATGCCTCCCGGAAGCCTACCCTCGTGGTACACTGTGCCGATTGTTCTCGCGTCTTGTTCGCGCCGGAGGGTGGCTACTGCGCTCCGGCATCCAGGAGACGAGTGGCGGCGTGTCGCGCCACTACCGGACCGATTTGCAACGCCATAGCCCGGTCTCGACGGAGATCACGGGTTACGCCGCCAGCGCCTTTGTGTATCTGCACGCGCTGACCGGCGAACGGGACTTTCTCGATGCCGCAAAGCGCGCCGCGCTTTTTCTGGCGCGCGTCGCGTGGGACCCGGAGTCGCGGTCCATACCCTTCGATTTCGGCGCGCCCGGGCTGACCTACTTTTTCGATTGCGGCATCGTCGTCCGGGGCATGCTCGCCACGTGGCGCGCTACGGGGGACCGGGAATTCCTGGATGTGGCGGCGTCCCTTGGCGGCGCCATGGCGGAAGATTTCGGGCGCCAGGGTGGCGGTTACCGGCCCGTTCTGTCCCTGCCCGCCAAGCAACCTGTTCCGCCTGACGGACACAACTGGTCCACGGCTCCCGGCTGCTACCAACTGAAAGCGGCGCTGGCTTGGCGGGACCTGGCCGAAGCCACCGGCGACCCGCGTTTCGAGGAACGCTACGAAGAGGCCCTGCAGGGCGCGCTTCTTTCTCACGGCTCCTTCCTTCCCGGCCATCCGGACCCTCACAGGGTGATGGACCGCCTGCATGCGTTTCTCTACTTTCTCGAAGGCCTACGTCCGCGCGCGGGCGAGCGGCGTTGCGCGGAGGCCATTGCCAAGGGCGTCCCCCTCGTGGAGCGGCTGCTGCGCGAAATCGCGCCGCGCTTCGAGCGGTCCGACGTTTACGCCCAACTGCTGCGGGTGCGCCTCTGGGCCGATGAAGCCGGCGCGCTGCCGCTCGATTCCGAGGCCGCGCGGCGGGAGGCGTCGATACTGGCCGGTTTTCAAGCCGAGGTCCCCGATAAGCGCGTGGATGGCGGCTTCTATTTCGGCCGGGCGGGCGGCGAAACCTTGCCGCATGTGAATCCGGTTTCGACGGCGTTCGCCGTTCAGGCTCTGGCTCTTTGGGAACAACGGGGTAACGGAGAGCAACCCCCCGCCGTCTTTTACTAAACCGGTGTGAATCCCCAGATCAAGCTGGCCTGCGCCTCCGGCACGCCCGACCTGAACCCGCGGTTGATCGGGCGCATGCGCGAGATCTACCCCGAGCTGCCGCTCTACGTGGTCTCGGAATTCCCGCCCGCCGCGGGCCTGCCCTGGATACCCTACCGGCCGAACCGCGGCTTGCGCGAGAATTACGCGCTCTGCCGCGAGGCGCTGCGAGATAAACGCATCCGCCTGGCCGCCGTCATGCTGGTGCCGAACGTGCCGTATCGCCGCCTGCGTTTGCTGGCGCTGCTGCTTTCCCCGCGCGGATTCATGGCGTTCAACGAGAACCTGGACCACTTCATGCTTCGCCCCCGCAGCGTCCCGGCGATGCTGCGCAATTGCGCCTGGCGCGCGCGCAACGTGGCGCGCTGGAGCGTGAAGGCCGCGCGGGACGCCGACTGGGCGGCGCTACCGTGGTACGCCGCCTCGCGCTTCGCGGCGTTCTTCCGCACCAATCATGCGGCGGCCGCGCCTGAACCGGGCGGTCATTGCCAGCCTGGAATCTCGGTCGTCATCCCCTCTCGCAACGGGCGCGCGTTGCTCGAAGCGCAGCTTCCGAGCCTTTGGCGCGAACTCGCGGGAGTCTCATCCCAGATCGTCGTCGTGGATAACGGGTCTTCAGACGGCACGGAGGGCTGGCTGCGCGCGGCGTGGCCTCAGGTGGAGATCGCGATTTCCGCCAAGCCGCTCTCGTTCGCGCGCGCCGTGAATCGCGGAATTGCGCGGGCGCGGCATTCGCATGTCTGTCTTCTGAACAACGATATGCTCGCCGATCCGGGTTTCTTCGCCTCCCTGGCTAAACCTTTTGAAGCAGTCCCCGATCTTTTCTGCGCCACGGCGCAGATCCGCTTTCCGCCGGGCCTGCGCCGCGAAGAGACGGGGAAGACCGCTTTGACGCTGGCCTCTCCCGGCGATTTCCCCATCCGCTCGGAGGAACCGATAGCGGGAGAAGACGGCAGCTACGTCCTGTACGGCAGCGGCGGCTGCTCGCTCTACGACGCACGAAAATTGCGCGCGCTGGGCGGCATGGACGAGGTCTTCTCGCCCGCCTACGTGGAAGATCTGGATCTCGGCTACCGCGCCTGGCAGCGCGGCTGGCCATCCGTTTACGCGGCCGGCGCGGGTGTGGAGCACCGGCACCGCGCCACCACTTCCCGGCATTACTCGGCCGCGGAAATGGAGGAGATGCTGGAGCGCAACTACCTGAAGTTCCTGGCGCGCAGCGTGGCCGATCCGAAGCTGTTTCGCACGCTCTGGAAGAGCGCGGTGGCGCGCCTCCGGCTCCGGGCGCGCACGAACTCCGCGGCGCGGCGCGCGCTGCGCGAGGCCTCGGCGATCGCCTTATCGGGCCGGGTCGCCGCGCCGGTAGGGCCCCAAACCGAGGAAGCGTTTCTTGCGCTCACTGGGGGCGCGGTCGCGGTGTTTCCCGGCAGACCGGCCACGGGCAAACCGCGCGTGCTGATCGCCAGCCCGTATCTTCCCTTCCCTCTCTCGCACGGCGGCGCGGTTCGCATGTACAACCTGATGCGTCGGGCGGCGGCGGATTTCGACCAGGTGCTGGTGGCCTTTGTGGAGCGGGCGGCTCCACCGCCGCCGGAGATCCTCGATCTATGCGCGGAGGTGGTTCTGGTGCGCCGTGAGGGGAGCCATTCCCTGCCCTTCGGCAGGCGTCCGGACACCGTGGAGGAGTTCGATTCCCAGGCGTTCCACGCGGCCCTACGAGAAACCATCCGCAAGTGGCGTCCCGCGCTGGCGCAATTGGAATTCACCCAGATGGCGCAGTACGCGGCGGATTGCCCCGTGCCCACCATCCTGGTGGAGCACGATATCACCTTCGATCTGTACGAACAGTTGCTGCGCACAGACGGCGGCCGGGAGCCGCGCCGGCAACTGGCGCTATGGCGGCGCTTCGAGACGGCCGCGTGGCGCGACGTCAGCCGCGTGGTGGTCATGTCGGAGAAGGATCGCGGCTTGACGGCCGGCGCGCGCGTATCGGTGCTGCCGAACGGAGTGGACCTGGAGCGCTTCCGCCCGTCCGGGCGCAATCCGGAGCCGCGCCGGTTGCTTTTCATCGGCTCCTTCGCCCATCTGCCGAATCTGCTGGCGCTGGACTTTTTCCTGGCGCACGTATGGCCGCGTCTCAAGGCGGCCACGCTGCATGTGATCGCCGGGGCCAGGCACGAGTACTTCCTGGAGCGCTACCGGGAGCGGGTGAAGCTCAATCTCGCGCGGCCCGGCATTGAGGTAGAGGGGTTCGTCTCCGATGTGCGTCCGGCGTACGAGCGCGCCGCGGTGGTGGTAGCTCCGCTGGTCGCCTCGGCGGGAACGAACATCAAGATTCTGGAGGCGATGGCTATGGCTAAAGCCGTGGTCAGCACGCCCGCCGGCGTCAACGGGTTGGACTTGGCGGCGGACCGGGATTTTTTGCTCGCCGGGAGCGCTTCGGAAATGGCGGAAGCGATCGAAAGCCTGTTCGCGGACGCCGGGAAGCGCCAACGGATCGAGACTGCGGCGCGACTACGCGCGGAGCGGGATTTCGATTGGCGCGCCATTGCGCAACGCCAGGCGATCCTCTACCGGCAGGTGATGCGCGAATAGCGGATCGGCTCAGTCGCCGAAGCTGCCGACTTCCTCGGGTTCCTCGACCTCTTGCGCGGGCCGGATGTTGCCGATCTGCACCAGCTCAGCCGTCGTCGGCACCTGTTCCTTGAGCACATGCTGGCGGTAGAGCTTGGCCATGCGCTCGTTTTCCATGCGCTCCTTGAGCTTGGCGTCGCGCGCGCGGGCTTTCTCCTGGCCGGCGTTCTTGGCGATGCCCAGGCGGTCGAGATCCTGCTGCTCCTCCAGGGTCACGAGTTCCTCCCGCAACAAGAGCGAGTGCTCGGCGCTGGCCAGCGGAACCGCCTTGCCGCCGGCGAAAATCTCGTGCCGCCCTTTTTCCTCGTACCACTTGGTAAGAGTCGCGGTCATGTGCATCTTCTCGATGATGTTCCGCCAGCCCACGCCGGTGTTGTAGGCGCAGAAGGAGATCTCGCCCTCCTGCGTGGCATAAGGAATGATGCACTGCTCGGTGCGCCGGAAATCGTAGTTGAACAGGTCCTGGAACCACATGCCTGCGATGAACAGGAAGTTCCAGCGGTCTTTGCGGCGCTTCTCGATATCGTCGAAGGTGCGGTCCTTGCCGACTTTTCCGTAACTCTTCCCAGTGGCGCCGAAGGTCTTGTCGAACTTCTTGAGCAAGTCCGTCAACTTGAAGTGCCGGGGAGACTTGAAGGGGTCGTAATTGCGGCCCACAGCCAGAGCCATCCCGATGACCGACAGCCACTTGCCGCGCGCCGCGTCGTTGACGTGCGCCACATCGCGCGCCAAGCGGTCGGCGTTCAGAAACGCGGTGACCGGCGCGGAGTCCTTAGTCTCCTTATCCACCATGACCGCCATGCCGACGCCGCAGTTGGGGTGGCATCCGCAGCTCAACTGGCCCCACGATGCCCCCGGCCCGTGCACCAGATCGCTCCAGTCGGAGAAGGTGGACATAAAAGAGATGGGGAACCAGTCCCTGACCGGCTCGCCCAACTCGGTCTGGTTCTTGACGTCGTGCGCCAAGTGGGAGAGAGTGTAGCGCTGCGCCTGGCGGCGCTCGTCGGTCACGGCCTCGTCGCGGCCGGTGAACGATACCGGCTGGAAGGAGAGGAACGGGATCTTTTTCGGGTTGTCCAGCGCGAATTGAACGATGCGGCCCACCTGCTCGTTGTTGATGCCGTTGATGATCGTGATAACCGGAATAATGTCCACGCCGTTGGCGTACAGGTTCTCGATGGCGCGCAGCTTCACGTCGAACAGGTTACCCACCTTGCGGTGCTGGTTAGCAGCGTTGCCGATGCCGTCGAATTGAAGATAGGCGTAGCGCAGGCCTGCTTCCGCTGCCTGCCGGCAGAATTCGGGGCTCTTGGCGAATTCGATGCCGTTGGTGGCCGCTTGCACCGCGGTGTACCCCACCTCGCGCGCGTAACGTACCGCGTCCAGGAAGTACGGCGAAAGCGTCGGTTCGCCGCCCGAAAACTGCACGGACATCTGCCGTTTCGGCTTGATGGTAATGGCGTTATCGAGCAGGGTCTGGATGTCTTCCCAACTCAACTCATGAACGAAGCCCACCTGGTTGGCGTCCATGAAGCACGGGTCGCACATCATGTTGCAGCGGTTGGTGAGGTCGATGGTCAGCACCGAGCCGCGGCCGTGGGTGATGGTGCTGGAACCGTGGCGGTGCAGCGTGGCGTCGTTGTGGGCGCGGATATCGCGGCCCGGGAACACGTCTTCCAGGTGCTTGAAGAACGCCGTATCGATCGCCATGACGTCTTCGAAGTGCCCGTGGATGGGGCAATCCTTGACCATCAGGATCTTGCCGTCGCGCTCGATGATCTGCGCCTTGATCTCGCCGGGGCGTTCGTTGTACAACACGTCGAGGGCGGTTTCGCCGTCCAGGATCTTCTTGCGGATCTCGGGGATACAGCGCGGGCAAAGGGAATCTGTCTCACGCGGCCAGCCCAGCGGGGGCTTGACCTTTTCCCACGACTTGAGCAGCGGCTTCTCCGACCACGCCGGTGTAAAGCCCGGATTCTGGTGGACTTGGTTCAGCTTGTCGAACACCACCCAGGCCGCGCCCGCGGCGTATGTCAGCGCCTTCTCTGCGTACTTGATGGGCTTGTGCATCTCCTTGACCCTCTCTTGGGCGCCTCGGCATCCCGGCGCGTACCCAGAACTCACGGATGGAACGAACCGGCAGGCCCGCCCATCGCCTCATCCGAGTATAAAGAGGCCTGGCCGAAGCGGCCTACCGCCTGGCATTAAAACGTGACATTTGTTGGCTGTACGGCGCTTCGGGTGGTTGAATGGGCGGCGCCGGCGGCTTGTCCGGCGACTGCGGGAGAACGGCGAACGGCGTGTATCTGGCACGGAAACCGCGTGTAAACGCCGGAAGGGGCTGGTGTGCCGCAACGGGGCTCAATAATTTACCTTTGTCTTCAGTTGGTTCCAATTTATTTTGAGACGTCATTTCGCACCGACCCTCGTAACGTCGTGCATCCCATATTCGCCTACAATCTGACAACGCTCATGCCTACCCAACGAATCTGCACCCATTTCGTCCGGTTTCTGTCTGTTTGGCTCGCCGCAGCAGCGCTTTTTGCCTCTCCGCAAAAAGGAGTTGTGCAATCGGGCAGCTTGCCGGTACCCGGCGCCACCGTCACGGCGACGCAGGGCGATAAGAAGTTCGAGACGACCACCGATGACAACGGCAATTACTCGTTCCCGGACCTCGCCGATGGCGTCTGGACGATCCGCGTCGACATGCTGGGGTTTGGGTCGGAGACGCGCGACATCGGGGTAGCGCCGGACGCGCCCAGCCCGGACTGGGATTTGAAACTTCTCTCCGCGACGGAGTTGGCGACGGCCATGGCGGCAAAGCCCGCCCCGGTTCCGGCGGTGGTTCCGGCAGTCCCCGCAACGCAGACCGCGTCCAACACGCCCGTAGCGCCGGTTGCGCAACCCGCGCAGAATGCTCCGGTTGCGTCACCGGCGACCCAGCAGGCCACTAGCAACGCGTCGGGGGGCGCGACGGCCAACCAGCCTGCCGCCACGCCCGGAGGCGGGGCCCCGAGCCAAGCCAGTAGCCAGGGAGGCCGGGGCCAAGCGGCCGGGCGAGGCGCGCAGAATAGCGGACGGGGCGGAAGGAACGCGCAGCGAACGGCGCAGGGCGGATTCCAGGAAGTCGGTGTCAACCAATCCGCCGACGCCTCGACGTTCGCCCAGGAAGGCGCGATCAGCAGCGAACAAACCGCCGAGTTGCAGCAGAGCGCCGACCAGTCCTTCCTCGTGCAAGGAAGCATGAGCAGCGCGATGGGCCTTCCCAGCCAAGGCGACTTTGGCGGCTTCGGCGGTCGTGGCGGTGGCTTCGGTGGTCCCGCGATGGCGGGCATGGGCGGCGACAATGGCGGTGCGGGCGGCATCGGCGGCGGCTTGCCCTTGGGCGGCGATACCGGGAACGTAGCTGGCGACCCGGGTGCCGCCGCACTGGGCGGCGGGCGCGGCGGGGCTGGCGGACCCGGCGGCGGCGGGCGCGGCGGCATCGCCGGCGGGGGGCGCGGAGGCGGAGGCGGCTTCGGCGGTGGCCGTGGCGGAGGCGGTGGACTGGGTGGCCCCGGCGGGCCGGGTGGCCCCGGCGGACGCGGCGGTCGCGGAGGATACCCGAGCATGGCCAATGCCATGGCTTTCGGTAACAATCGCCGCAACCAGCGCATGATGTACACCGGCAACATGAATATCACCGAACGCAACTCCCTGCTCAACGCGCAGACCTACTCGCTGAGCGGCAACGCCATCCCTAAGCCGTACACCAATAACACCACCGTGAACTCTACCTTCGGCGGGCCGCTGAAGATCCCCAAGCTGCTCAGCGGGCAGCGCGGCCAGTTTAATCTCAGCTTGGGCGTTACCCGCGGCCGGCAAGGGCAGACGGGCCAGTTGACCGAAATGCCAACTTTATTGGAACGCAGCGGAGATTTTTCGCAGTCCTTCAGCGCGGTTGGCAAATCGGTAACCATCTTCGATCCCCAAAATGCCGGCGCGCCATTCCCCAACAATACGATCGACCCGACGCGCATCAGCCCCATCGCGCAGGGACTGATGCAGTATTTTCCAAAGCCCAATCTGCCGGGGAGCGCCAACAGCTTGAACAATTACCAGCTCCCCTACACCAATCTCAACGACGCCAATACCGTTAGTGCGCGCCTCAATCAGACGCTCAATGCGAAGAACCGGATCTCGGGCGGGTTCAGCTATCAGGGTACCGACCTCACCACCCCCAACTCGTATGGCTTCATCGATCCCCACAACCACCAGTTGATCACCGACACGACCGCGGGCCGCGGCATGAGCGGCAATGCCAGCTATGCGCACAACTTCACCAGCAGAATTATCGGGACGCTGACCTACAATTTCAGCCGCCAGCGGTCTCAGGCCCTGCCTTACTTCGAAACGCTGGGTCAGAACGTCGGCGCGAGTTTGGGGATCCAGGGGCTTTCCAGCGATCCGATCAATTGGGGGCCGCCGAGCATCAGCTTCTCGGGCACAGGGTTCGCGGGATTCAGCGATGCACCCGCGTCGCTGACCCGCAACCAGACCAGCGCGGGAACGGCCAGCCTGATGTGGGTTTACAAGACGCATAACTTGTCCTTTGGAACCGATCTCCGGCGGTTGCAGTACAACCGGTACACGAACTCCAACGGGCGCGGCGCGTTCACCTTTGACGGGTTGGACACCAGCCAGATTGTGAACGGGTCTCCGGTAGCGGGCACCGGCTTCAACTGGGCGGATTTCTTATTGGCGGCGCCTTACAGCGCGTCGATCCGCTACAGCGCGAATCCCGCACTGTACTTCCGCGGCTGGACTTCCGACGCCTACTTCCAGGACGACTGGCGGGTGCATCCGCGGCTCTCGCTGACCTACGGCCTGCGGTGGGACTACCAGACGCCCGTCTCGGAAATCCATAACCAACTGGTGAACATGGCTTTCCCGCCCGCTTTCACATCCTATTCGCTGGTGCAGGCGAGCGCCTCGAACCCCACTCTGGTCAACCCGGACAAGAACAACATTTCGCCGCGGCTGGGGGTTGCGTGGCGGCCCAGCGCCAAAGGGTCGATGGTGATCCGCGCCGGTTTTGGCATGTATTACAACACCTCGATCTACAGCCAATTGGCCATGAGCCAGGCGCAGCAACCGCCGCTGGCGACGGCCTACAACCTGTACCTGTCGGATGGTCTGCTGGCGATGGCTACGGCGTTCAGCTCGAGCACGATCGCCCGGACGACGAACACGCTCGCGAACACCTGGGCCATCGACCCGACGTACAGAATCGGCTACGCCGAGCAATGGCAGTTCGCCGTTCAGCAGAACCTGCCGTATTCATTCCAGGCCACGCTGACGTACATGGGCACGGCGGGCAGGGACCTGGATCGCAGGATGACCCCCTGGGTTGTGCCGCCCGGGGCGCCCCCGGTTCTCTACCCCACGGGGTACACGTATGAGACTTACGGCGGCAATTCAATGTACAACGCCGGCAGCGCGCAGTTAACCCGGCGGTTCCGCGGAGGGTTATCCGCAACCGCGGTCTACACGTTCCAGAAGGGGATTCAGGACGCCAGCACCGCGCAGAACTGGCTGGACTACCGCGCCGACCGCTACACATTTACCTCGCCTCAATCGCTGAACATCAATTTCGGTTACGGCACCGGCCAGGGGAGGATGGGCGGCGGCCTCATCTCGGGATGGAAGGGCGTATTGATCAAAGACTGGAACTTCGTCAGCACGATTGCGGTGCGTAGCGGGAGCTACCTGACGGCCACGGTGGGCGGCAACCAGGCGACCAAAGGCGGCAGCAACCGCGCCGACGCCACGGGCCTTCCCGTGGTAAGCGGCACGGGGTTATTCAACACGGCCGCGTTTGCCTTGCCGGCCGCGGGGATGTGGGGGGATGCGGGACGGAGCGTCATTCCCGGTCCGCTAGGGCTCACGCTGGGCGCCTCGGCCAACCGCACCTTCCGGCTGGGCGAACGGGAGCGCATCACGTTTACGTTGCAGGCGCAAAACGCCCTGAACACGGTCGTGGTCACGGGCTGGTACACGACGCTGAATACCAGCACGTACGGGCAGCCCTCCAACGTCTCCGCGATGCGGAGCGTAACCACCGGTTTGCGGTTCAATTTCTAGCCATGAGAACACGGAAAACCATCATCGCCACTTTCCTGGCCTGGTTGCTGGCGGCCTCCGCTCAGCAGCCGGCGCCGCGGCCACAACCGCCGCAGCAGCAAGCCAACGCGCCTCTGAACAAGCAGGCGTACAAATTCGACGTCACCTCGCAACTGGTGATCGAAAGCGTTTCGGTGAAGGACAAGGACGGCAAGCCCGTCGAGGGTCTCGCCAAGTCCGATTTCACCGTCACCGAGGACGGCAAGCCGCAGGAAATCAAGGTCTTCGACTACGAGCGGCTGGAAGAGAACGTTCTTCCGCCCGCGCCGCCGCCCACTCCTCAGACTCGTACGGCCGCGCCGCCGGAGGCGGTCCCAGCGGCCCCAGCGGCGCCTGTGGTCGCGCCGGCGGTACAGCAGATCATCGCCCCGGCCAAGCCGGGTGAGATCAAATACAAAGACAGCCGGCTGATGGTGCTGTATTTCGATTTGCAGGGCATGCCCACGGACGACCAGATTCGGGCCCAGTCCGGCGCCACGAAGTTCCTGAGCAGCCAGATGACGCCCGCCGACAAGGTGGCCATCATGACTTACGCGGGCGATCTGAAAGTCCTCCAGGATTTCACCGACGACCGCGACTTGCTGCTGAACATCATCAAGAGGAAGATCGTGGTCGGCGAGGCCAGCGAAATGGCCAACACGGTGAGCGACGATACCGCCGAGGACACGGGCGCGGCATTCACGGCCGACGACGCCGAATTCAACATCTTCAACACCGACCGCCAGTTAACCGCCCTGGAAAACGCGGTGAAGATGCTCGCCAGCCTGCCGGAAAAGAAGGCTTTCATCTACTTTTCGAGCGGCATCAGCCGCAGCACCGGCATGGACAACGACGCGCAGTTGAAGGCCACCGTCAACGCCGCTATCCGCAGCGACGTAGCGTTTTACCCCGTGGACGCCCGCGGCATGGTGGCCACGGCTCCCTCGGGTAACGCCACCCGCGGCTCCGGAGGCAACTCGTCGGGAGCTGGCAACTCGGGCAACTTCTCGGGCGGCTCGGCGCGCTCCACTCAGAGCAATCTCCAGACCACGCAGGATACGCTCTATGGGCTGGCGGCCGACACCGGAGGGAAAGCGTTCTTCGATTACAACGACCTCGCCATGGGCGTTGTGGCGGCGCAGAAGGACATCTCCAGCTACTACATCCTCGGTTACTACAGCGCCAACGCCAATATGGATGGCAAGTACCGGCGCATCAAGGTGCAGATTGGCAAGAACCTGAGCGCCAAGCTGGATTACCGCCAAGGCTACTTCGCTAACAAGGAGTTCAAGCAGTTCAACTCCTCCGACCGCGAAAACCAGCTTGCCCAAGCCCTGCAACTGGGAGATCCGATTACGGATCTGTCCCTGGCGGTCGAAACCGACTACTTCCGGCGGGCGGCGGATCGCTACTTCGTGCCGATTTCGGTGAAGATGCCGGGGACCGACGTCGCGTTGGCCAAACAGGGGAAGGCCGACAGCACCCGCATGGACTTCATCGGGCAGATCCGCGACGCCAAAGGCCAGGTGGTGGGGACGGCGCGCGACTATATCACGGTGAAGTTGAAGGACGTCGCCACCGCCGAATTGGCTAAGAAGACCTTGGCATACGACGTGGGCTTTACGCTCCAGCCGGGAACGTACTCGGTCAAGTTCCTGGCGCGCGAGAACGAGACGGGCAAAATGGGAACCTTTGAGACCAAATTCACGGTTCCCGATCTGTCCAAAGACGCCAAGTACATACCCATCAGCTCGGTGATCCTCAGCAACCAGCGCGAGAAGATGGCCAACGCGGTGGGCAGCGCAGGCGGCCCCATGCGGCTGTACAACTTCAACCCGATGGTGCAGGATGGCGAGAAACTGATTCCCAGCGTGACGCGGGTGTTCCGTAAGGACCAGGAAATGTACGTTTTCCTGGAGGCCTATGAGCCCAATGCGTCTAAGATCCAGCCGCTGGTCGCCACTCTGAGTTTCTACCGCGGCAAGGTGAAGGCCTTCGAAACCGACCCGATCCGCATCACGGAGGGGCTGAACGACATGACCAAAGCGGTGCCGGTGACGTTCAGCCTTCCGCTGGCCAAGCTCGATCCCGGCAGGTACACGTGCCAGGTAAGCTTATTGCAGCCGGACGCCCAGAGGTTCGCTTTCTGGCGCGCGGCGGTGGTGCTGTTACCTTAGTTTCCTCGTGAACCCGTACCAACTGCCGGCGGCCAGCCCAGCCTGGCCGCCGGCTTTTTGTCTTGCGGGGCAGCGGTCTTGCCAGGCGGGCGTCCCGGAATCGAGCGGCGGCCTTCGGAATCCTGTACCCTTTTCGCCCCTTGGAGCGTCTAGTGCAGGCAAAGCGGGTGTTCCAGACCCTAAAGATCCGTCAGGGCCCTAAGGCGGCTTAAGTTGGGTTGCGCCGCGCCTGCAAGCCGAGGGGATTATCGCCTGATTTCGGAGTCGCGCCCTTGCTTGCATGCGCAAGAACATTTAAGATAACGGTGTAACGTTACTCCGAATTGACGGGGGAGGCAGGATGATTTATTCTCGGTCGGCTGAATACGCCATTCGCGCATTCGTGAATCTCGCGCAGGTGCCGGAAGGCAAGTACGCCATGGTTAAGAACATCGCCGCGCAGGAGGATATTCCGGCTCATTTCTTGGCCAAGATACTCCAGCAGCTTGCGCGCAAGGGACTTCTCCGGTCCAGCAAGGGACCTACAGGCGGATTCGCGTTGCGAGTGGACGCCGCTGACGTCCGGCTTTTGGATATCGTGGAAGCGCTGGATGGGCTGGCGCCATACCAGCAGTGCGCCAGCGGCCTCGCGGAATGTTCCGACGATATGCCCTGTTCCATGCACGATAGCTGGATCGCCCTGCGTTCGCGTATCATGGATTATCTGGGGAAGAACACGATCGCTGACTTGGCCAAGGCGCTGGATCAGAAGAAGAAGACGCTGGCGGCCGCCAAGCAGCGCAAGTCCCGGCGGGCGGCTGCGAAGAAGAGCTGAACCCGGGCCCCTGAATCGTTCGGAGGCACGATGGGACACTCGGTGCTGGTCCCGATGGTGGTCGAGCAGACCTCCCGCGGGGAACGCGCGTACGACATTTATTCCAGGCTGTTGAAAGAGAACATCATCTTCCTGGGAACGCCGATTGACGACCAGGTGGCCAACCTGATCATCGCTCAACTGCTGTTTTTGGAGGCGGAAGACCCGGAGAAGGATATTTCCATTTACATCAACTCTCCCGGGGGCTCCATCACAGCCGGGCTGGCGATTCTGGACACGATGGCCTTCATCCGGCCAGACATCGTAACCATCTGCGTGGGCCAGGCGGCTTCCATGGCCGCCGTCCTGCTGGCCCGGGGGGCCAAGGGCAAGCGCTTCAGCCTGCCGAATTCGCGCATCATGATCCATCAGCCTTCCATGCAGGGGCTGGCGGGGCAGGCCGCGGATATCGACATCTACGCCCGCGAGATCCTCCGAATGCGCGAGATCCTCAACACCATGCTGGCGGAGGCTACCGGCCAGCCCGTGGAACGGGTCGCCAAGGACGTGGACCGCGACTACATCATGGAACCCGACCAGGCGGTCCTATACGGTATGATCGACCGCGTCATCAGCAGCCGGGATCTGGGCCCGGTGCCGATCAAACTGTAAGAACAGCCAAACCACCGGCGGCGAAGACCGCCGGCGCTACCTCGAACCGTCATATCATACGGTTTCATGCCTATCGATTCTTCGGCCGAGGCGGCCCCCACCGCGCGCATCGACCCAGACGCACGGGTCGGGCCTGGCGTCCGCATCGGGGATTTCTGCGTCGTCGAAAGAGACGTCGTCATCGGCGCCGGCTGCGTCTTGGAACCTTACGTTTTCGTCAAACGCTGGACCACGCTAGGGGAGCGCAACCGGATCTCGGCGGGTACGGTTCTGGGGACGGACCCGCTCGACAAGAACTTCACCGGCGAGCGCAGCTACCTCCGCATCGGCAGCGGCAACCAGATCCGCGAGCACTTTACGATCTCCCGCGGCACCGCGCCGGAATCCGCCACCGAGATGGGCGACGGCAATTACGTCATGACTTCCGGCCACATCGCCCACAACTGCAAGATCGGCAACGATAACGTGATCGCGAGCTGCGCGCTGCTGGCCGGATACGTAGAGGTGGAGGACCAGGCGTTCATCTCCGGCGGTGTCGCCATCCATCAATTCTGCAAAATCGGGCGCCTGGCCATGATCGCCGGCAACACGGGCGTCAGCAGCGACGTTCCGCCGTTCATCACGTGCGCGGGATATCGGGGCGGCGCCTCGGGGTTGAACCTCGTGGGCCTCCGGCGCGCGGGCTACGACCCGGCGCAAATCGGCGGGATCAAGAAGGCCTACCAGATCCTCTACCGCTCGGGCTTGCCGCTCGAAGAAGCTCTGGCGCGAATCGAAGGCGAGATCGCCGTCCCCGAAGCGCTGCATCTGGCGCGCTTCATTCGCCGGTGCGAGCGCGGCATCTGCCGCGAGCGCGACGCGGAGCGCGGCGGCGCGTTGAAATCCGACTAGTCTATCTCTTATACTGTGGCTTAGGTTGGTCTGCCGGCAAGGCGCTCCCAACGCCGCTTCGCGATCGCCCGCAGACAGGGTTTTCTTCAAGGAGGTCATTCATCGATGCCGACTATCATGGGCGCATCTTGCGCCGAGGCGCGCCGGGGCCGTTACGCCTTGGCTGCGCGACGTGCGATTTTGCGCCTGTCCGCCGCTTTTCCCGTTCTGTTTGCGCTGACCGCGCCTCTCATGGCGCAGGGACAGGACACGGGGGGAGAAGCTAACCTGAAACTGCCGGACCTGGGCATGGCGTCCTTCCTGGGCGGCATCACCGGCCACAATCTGCTGCTGGGCGGCATTGCCGTCAGCGCGCTCGGCCTGCTGTTCGGATTGACGATGTTCGTCCGGCTTCGGAACCTGCCGGTGCACTCCGCCATGCGCGAGGTTTCCGAGCTGATCTACGAAACCTGCAAGACCTACCTTGCGACGCAGGGCAAGTTCTTGATGCTTCTGGAAGCTTTCATTGCAGTCATCATCGTCGTGTATTTCGGCGTCCTCAAGGATTTCGCGGCGTATAAGGTCGCCATCATCCTGCTATTTAGCGTGGTCGGCATCTCCGGCAGCTTCGCGGTGGCTGCGTTTGGGATGCGCGTCAACACCTTCGCCAACTCGCGCACCGCGTTTGCCAGCCTCAAAGGCAAGCCGTTCCCCTGCTATGAGATCCCGTTGCAGGCCGGCATGAGCATCGGCATGCTCCTGGTCTCGGTGGAGCTGCTGATCATGCTCTTCATCCTGCTGTTCATACCGGGCGAGCTGGCCGGCGCCTGTTTCATCGGTTTCGCCATCGGAGAATCGCTGGGCGCCGCGGCGTTGCGGGTGGCGGGCGGCATCTTCACCAAGATCGCCGACATCGGCTCGGACCTGATGAAGATCGTCTTCAAAATCAAGGAAGACGACGCGCGCAACCCGGGCGTGATCGCCGATTGCACCGGCGACAACGCGGGCGACTCCGTGGGCCCCTCTGCCGACGGCTTCGAGACCTACGGCGTGACCGGCGTCGCGCTCATCACGTTTATCCTGCTGGCGGTAGCCAGCCCGCTAGTGCAAGTCCAGCTTCTGGTCTGGATTTTCTCCATGCGCGTGATGATGGTCATCTCTTCGGGCGTGGGCTATTTCGTGAACGGCCTGGTCGCCAGAGCGCGGTATGGCGGCTCCGACAAGATGAATTTCGAGGCGCCGCTGACATCCCTGGTGTGGCTCACCTCGATCCTCTCGATCGCTCTTACGTATGTCGTCAGTTCCTACATGATCCCCGAGCTCGGCGGCGACTCCAGCATGTGGTGGAAACTGGCTACCGTCATCAGTTGCGGGACGCTGGCCGGCGCGCTGATTCCGGAGTTCGTCAAAGTCTTCACCTCGACGAACTCGCGCCACGTCCGCGAGATCGTCACCAGCTCGCGCGAGGGCGGCGCTTCGCTCAACATTCTTTCCGGCTTTGTAGCCGGCAACTTCAGCGCCTACTGGCTGGGATTCACCATGCTGGCCCTCATGAGCGTCGGGTATTTCATGAGCACCATGTTTCTGACGACGCTGATGCTGGCGCCGGCGGTTTTTGCTTTCGGCCTGGTGGCGTTCGGGTTCCTGGGCATGGGTCCAGTGACCATCGCCGTCGACAGCTACGGCCCGGTCACCGATAACGCGCAGTCGATTTACGAGCTTTCGACTATCGAGACCATTCCCAACATCTCCGAAGACATCCAGAAAACTTTTGGCTTCAAGCCGCAATTCGAGAAGGCCAAAGACAACCTGGAGGAGAACGACGGCGCGGGCAACACGTTCAAGGCAACCTCCAAACCGGTGCTGATCGGCACGGCCGTAGTCGGCGCCACCACCATGATCTTCTCGACCATCGTGGCGCTCACTCACGGCTTGCAGGACCAGTACATGAAGAACATCTCGCTGATGCACGCTCCGTTTCTCCTGGGACTCATCGCGGGCGGCGCCGTGATCTATTGGTTCACCGGCGCGAGCGCGCAAGCCGTCACCACGGGAGCCTACCGGGCGGTCGAGTTCATCAAGCGCAACATCAACCTGGAAAGCGCAGAGAAGGCTTCTGTGGCCGATTCCAAGAAAGTGGTGGCCATCTGCACGCGGTACGCGCAGAAGGGCATGCTGAACATTTTCCTGGTGGTCTTCTTCTCCACGCTCGCTTTCGCGTTTCTGGAGCCGTTCTTCTTCGTGGGCTACCTGATTTCGATCGCGCTGTTCGGTCTGTACCAGGCCATATTCATGGCCAACGCCGGCGGCGCCTGGGACAACGCGAAGAAGGTGGTCGAGACCGAGCTCCGCGCCAAGGGTACGCCCCTCCACGACGCCTGCGTAATCGGCGACACAGTGGGCGACCCGTTCAAGGACACCAGTTCGGTGGCCCTCAACCCCATCATTAAGTTCACCACGCTGTTCGGCCTGCTGGCCGTATCGCTGGCGGTGGATTTGACCCAGAAGCAGGGAGCGAACTTCACCACGGCGCTGGCAGCCGTCTTTTTCGTGATATCCGTGTTCTTCGTCTACCGCAGCTTCTACGGCATGCGGATCGAAAGCGGAACGAAGGAATAAAGGACTTCGGTGGGGCAGGCCAGGAGGGCCGCCCCACCGGCCTCCGCAACGCGGGATAAATCAGACAGAATAGAGACTTGACGACGCCGAAGCCGCGAACCGCCGCAATTCCGTGGATCTATTTCTGCGTTCTGGCCTTCACCGGAGTCTTCCTGTGCCGCGAGGCCTTTTACACGGAATCCACCGGCCATTTCGCCTCCATGCACGGCGAGTGGCTGGCTCTGGCGCGGATCGTGGGGCTGGACTGGCTCCGGCCGCGCTGGTGGCCGTACTGGGGCGGCGGCGCGCCCATCCAGTATGCCTATGCGCCGCTGGCTCCGTTCGCCATCGCCGCGCTCTCGCGTCTGGCGCACTGCACGCCCGCGATGGCGCTGAACGTCCTCACCGGCCTGGTCTACTGCCTCGGTCCCCTCACGCTGTATTTCGCGAGCTGGCGCCTGACCCGGATGCCCGGATGCAGTTTCTTCGCGGCCCTTGCGTACTTGGTCGCCTTCCCGCCGGAATACCTGGACCCCACCCGCGGATTCGGGCTGGCGTGGTTTTTCACCACGCGCCGCGCGTACCGGCTTTTTGAGTGGGACGACCTGCCCCATCTGATGTGCCTGACGCTGCTGCCGCTCGCGGTCTGGCTCCTGGCGCGCGCCCTCGAAAAGCGCCGGCCGCTGGACCACGCGCTGGCCGCCGTGACATCCGCCGGCATGATGACCGCGTCCATATTCGGCGTGGTGCTGACGGCTATTGTGGCCGTTACCGTGGCGCTGGCGCTGGGGGGCCGGCGCTGGCCGTTCGTATTCCTCAGGGCCTCGCTTGTGGCCGTGGCCGCCTACATGCTCGCCAGCCCCTGGCAACCGCCCTCGCTGGTAATCGCGGTACGCAAGATCGCGGCCCTGAACGGCGAGATGAATTGGTCCGTTCGCGGGTTCCTGGCGCTCGGCATTTTACTTGTAGCCTGGGCGGCGGTATGGTGGGCGTCCAAACGCTACATTCACGAGTGGCCCATGCGGTGGATGGCGCTGTTTGGCTGCCCCGCGGTCCTGATCCCCGCGCTCGATCACTACCTCAACTTGCACTTCCTGCCCCAGCCGTACCGCTACCAGACCGAAATGGAACTGGCCCTGTCGCTCCTGATCGTCTTTGCGTCGCGGCCCTTGTTCCGCCTCATTCCGGGCCGCATGCGCACATCTGTCGTGGTCGCGTTGCTGATCCTCGCCGCCGGGCAGGCGGCGGAGCAACGCCGGCTCATCAAAAAGATGGTGCATCCCGTGGACGTCACGCGCAGCATTGAATACCGGTCGGCGAAATGGTCCGAGGCCAACCTCCCTGGAGAGCGGATCATGATGGTGGGATCCATGGCTACCTCGCTCAACGCCTACACTGAGGAGCCGCAAATGGGCGGGCAATCCTACAGCACCGCGCCCAACCGGCTCCAGCAGATTGCCAACTGGTCCATCCTGACCGGTCAGGCGATGGGAGACCGGGAGGCGGAGTACTCCATCCTCTGGCTGAAGGCTTATGGCGTACAGGCTATAGCCGTGCCCGGCCCGCAAAGTCCGGAAGGCTGGAAGCCCTTCCAGCATCCGCGTAAGTTCGACGGTGTACTCCCCGTTCTCTGGCGCGAGGACGACACCACGATTTATCGCGTGCCCCAAGCCTCGGCTTCGCTGGCGCACGTCATGCCCCCCGACCGAATCGTGCGGCGCGCGCCCACGAACGGTATGGATACCGGGGAAATCAGCCAGTACGACGCAGCGTTGGACAACCCCGCCGCGCCAGCGTCTTTCGCATGGCGCGGCCCCAATGCGGCGGCGATCAAGGCTGACCTGCAGTCGGGCGATGTGGTTTCGGTCCAGGTCACCTTCGACCGGGGCTGGCGCGCCTTCGTGAACGGTGCCCCGCGCAGTATCCAGCCCGACGGCCTCGGCCAAATGGTCGTCGAGCCAGCCTGTTCGGGCGCGTGCGACATCCGCCTAGTCTACGATGGCGGCTGGGAAGCCAAACTCTGCCGTGGCGCCGCCGTCGCCGTCCTGCTGTTCCTCGTGGGATGGATGGTCGTCTTTCACCGTACGTCCCGGCAGAGCCCATGAAATTATCTCCAGCGGTGCGTCGGCGATTGGTGGAACGGGCGGCTACCCCGCTCGCGATGGCGTTGCTCGCCGCCATCAACGTCTACATTGCGCGGAACCTGTTTTCCTTGGAAATCACGGCTTACATCGGTTCCATCGAAAGCTCGTATATGGCCATCAGCCGCTGGGCCGCCGCGCACTGGGGCGACCTGTCGTGGTTCCCGTTGTGGTTCTCGGGGACGCCGTTTTTCCAGGTCTACCAGCCCGGCTTCCATCTTTCGGCCGCCGCCCTGGCCACGCTGACGGGCTGGACGATTCCGCACGCCTTCCATTTCCTCGGCGCCCTGGTCTACTGCGCCGGCCCGGTCACGCTGTTCTGGTTATGCTACCAGACCACCGGCCGCCGCGGATTCGCGCTGGTCGCCGGCCTGCTTTACTCCCTCGTGTCTCCCGCCTGCTTCCCGGTTTCCGCCATACGGAACGACGCCGGAGGCCTGCTCCACGCCCGGCGCTACCAGGTGCTGCTGGGCTACGGCGAGGCGCCGCACCTGGCCGCCATGGCCCTGTTGCCACTGGTGGTCTGGGCGCTCGATGGCGCCGTCACCCGCCGCCGCTGGACCTATATTCCCCTGGCATCCGCGCTGCTGGCGGCGATCATCCTCACCAACTGGCCGGGAACTTTCGCCTTGGGCATGGCCCTTGCTGCGTACATTTTGTCAAAGAGGGAAAGCGCGCGCGCGATCCACTGGCCGACTTTCTTCGGCGTGGGCGTAATGACCTACCTGTTGCTCTGCCCCTGGATTACTCCTTCGACGCTGGCGCTGGTGGCGCGCAACGCCTTCCAGTCCGACAATACCGGCTTTGGCTCCGCTCAGTCCGTGCCGTGGGCCATCCTGGTTCTCGCGCTCGGCGGGTTGCACGCGCTGTTCGAACGGGCGAAGGCCGGAAGCTGGGTTCGTTTCTTTGTCTACTTCGCCGTCATCACCGGCGTGGTTTCCATCGGCGCCGAGTGGTTCCACTGGCGGCCGCTGCCCCAGCCGAATCGCTTCCAGCTCGAATTCGAGATGGGGGTCGCGGCCGCCGCCGCGTATGGCGCCGCCGCGTTCTACCGGCGCTTGCCCGGCCGCGCACGGGTCGCGGCGTTGTGCGTTTTCGGAGTCCTCTGCGCCGTGCAAGCCGGGACCTATCGCCGTCAGGCCGTCCGGACCACGCTGGGGACCGATATCACTTCCACCATCGAATACAAAATGGCGCGATGGTTCGGCGATTATATGGGCGGGCAGCGCGTGTACGCCCCCGGCAACGTGGCGTTCTGGATGAACATGTTCACGGACACGCCGCAGATGGAAGGCTGCTGCGAACAAGGCACGCCCAACGAAGAGTACCGTATCGCCAGCTACGTCATCACCAGCGGGGACGGCGCTGGCGCGCGCGACGCGGAAATCACCATGCTCTGGTTCAGGGCGTACGGCGTCGGCGCGATCGGCATTTCGGGTCCGGCCAGCACGAACCATTACCTTCCATTTCAGACGCCACGGAAGTTCGAGGGCGTACTGCCGGCCGCCTGGCGCGACGGGGACAACGCCGTCTACGAAATGCCCTGGCTGTCCTCGGGCTTGGCCCACGCGGTGGATCGGGCGGCGCTCGTGACCCGCCCCCCGGAGAACGGAATCGATGTCGAGCCTCTCGCGCGTCTGGCGCGAGCCATGGACGACGCAGGTCCATCCACGGCCGCCTTCCGCTGGCTGAACGCCCACGAGGCCGCCATCGACGCCCGGCTCGACCCCGGCCAGATCATTTTCGTTCAGGTGACGTACGACCGCGGCTGGCGGGCAACGGAAAACGGGTCCCCCCGCCACATTATTCCAGATGCGCTGGGAATGATGGCCATTGATCCAGGTCACGCCGGCCCGGTCGAGATCAAACTGGTCTACGACGGCGGGACCGAAGCGAAAGCCACGCGGATCGCGCAGTACGCCGGGGTGCTTCTGCTCGCCCTCTGGTGCGCCGCGGACCGCAAGTTTCGCGGAGCGGACTTATGATCGCTCTGCTGCGCGGCGTGCTCGTCGAAAAGCGTCCCAACCAGGTCATCGTGGAAGCCGGCGGGGTGGAATACGACGTCACGATTCCAGCCTGCGTCTTTAATCGCCTGCCCGAGCCGGGCGCGGAGGTGCGGCTGCGCGTCCACGTGCGTGTGCGGGATGGCGCGGTGACGCTCTACGGCTTCCTCACGCAAGAGGAGAAGGCGCGGTTTGAAAGGCTGATCGGCATGAGCGGCATCGGGCCGGGGATGGCGATGAAGATCCTTTCCGGCCTGGAGGCGCCGGACCTCATCGGCGCCGGCCGGCGCGACGAGGTGGATTGGCTGGCGCGCCTTCCCGTGAGAATCCGGAAGCCGCTACGCGCCGCAATTCCCTGGATCTGTCTGTGCGTTCTTGCCGCCACCGGCGTCCTCATCTGCCGCAAAGCCTTCCTCACGCAGTACACCGGCCATTTCGGCTCCATGCACGGCGAATGGCTGGCTATGGCGCGAATTGTGGGGCTGGACTGGTTCCGGCCGCGCTGGTGGCCCTACTGGGGCGGCGGCGCGCCCATCCAGTATGCCTACGCGCCGCTGGTTCCCGCCGCCATCGCCGCGCTCGTGCGCTTGGCGCACTGTACGCCCGCGATGGCGCTGAACGTCCTCACCGGCTTGGTCTACTGTCTCGCTCCCCTCACGCTGTATTTCGCAACCTGGCGCCTCACCCGCGCGCCCGGGTACAGCTTTTTTTCGGCCCTCGCGTACCTGGTAGCTTTCCCGCCGGAGAACGTAGACGCCGCCAGTGGATTCGGGCTGGCCTGGTTCGTCACGACGCGCCGCGCGTACCGGCTCTTCGAGTGGGACGACCTGCCCCATCTGATGTGCCTGACGCTCCTACCCCTGGCCGTCTGGCTGCTGGCGCGCGCGCTCCAAAAGCGCCGCCCGCTGGATTACGCCCTGGCCGCCGCGGCATTCGCCGGCATGATGGCCGCATCCATGTTCGGCCTGGTGCTGACGGCGATTGCGGCCGTCGCTGTGGCGCCGGCGCTCGGAGGCCGGCGATGGCGGCCCGTACTCCTCAGGGCCTCGCTTGTGGTGGTGGCGGGCTATCTGCTGGCCTGCCCCTGGCAGCCGCCTTCTCTGTTGCTCACGGTACGCCGGGTGGCGGCTGCCAACGGCGAATCGGATTGGTCCGCCCGCGGATTCCTGGCGCTCGCCATCCTCTTGCTGGCGTGGGCGGCGGTCCAGCGGGCATCCGCGCGCTACATACGCGAGTGGCCCGTCCGGTGGATGACGCTGTTCGCCTGCCCCGCGGTTCTGATTCCCGCGCTTGATCATTATCTGAAGCTCCACTTCCTGCCGCAATCGTATCGCTATCAGGCGGAGATGGAGATGTCGCTTTGCCTCCTGATCGTGTTCGCCCTGCGGCCCTTGGTCGGCCGCCTTCCGATTCGGGCGCGGGCGCTGCTGGCTGTCTCGCTCGTGGTCCTCGCCGTTGGGCCGTTGGAGGCGCAGCGCAAGTTCCTGGCGAGTATGATGACCCCGGTGGACGTCGCGCGAAGCATCGAGTACCGTTCGGCGAAATGGTTTGAGGCGAACATGCCCAACAAACGGGTCATGCCTGTGGGATCCATTGCCGCGTGGCTGAATGCTTTCACCAACGTTCCGCAAATGAGCGGGCAATCTTACAGCACCGCGCCAAACCCGGTTCAACAAGCGGCGCACTGGGCCATCATGAGCGCCCCGGGAACGGGTGGCGAAGCCCCGTACGCCATCCTGTGCTTGAAGGCCTACGGCGTACAGGCCGTGGAAGCGCCCGGTCCGCAAAGCCCGGAGTACTGGAAACCCTTCGCCAACCCGCGCAAGTTCGAGGGCGTACTGACCGTGCTTTGGCGCGAAGACGACACCGCCATCTACCGCGTCCCGCAGGCTTCCGCCTCGCTGGCTCACGTCATGCGCCTGGACCAGGTATCGCCCCGCCAGTCTTCGAACGGCGTGGACGCCGATAAGGTTGGCCGGTACGTCGCGGCGTTGGACAACCCCGACGCGCTGGCGTCTTTCACGTGGCGCGGACCCAATGTGGCGGATATCCAGGCTGATCTGCCGCCAGGAGACGTGGTCTCGGTCCAAGTCACCTTCGACCCCGGCTGGCGCGCCTTCGTGAACGGCTCCCCGCGCGCGGTCCAGCGCGATGGCCTCGGCCTCATGTTCATCGACCCAGCCTGCTCGGGCGCGTGCGACATCCGCTTGGTCTATGACGGCGGCTGGGAAGCCCGCCTCTGCCGCGCCGCCATGATCGCCGTCGTGCTATTTTTCGTGGGATGGGCGATCGTTCGTCGTCGTCCGTCAGCCGCGCGACGATGATCCGGCGCCCTTCGCCTCCGGCGCCCGCTTGGCCTTGACGAACTCCATCTCCGTCTGCTTGGGAATGCCCGGCTCGAAGCAACGGCGGCAGCGGGCTTCGTACATATCGGCCGAGCCCACCACGATCAGGTCGTCGGAGCCGCGCAAACGTTGCGTGTGCTTGGCCGGATTGCCGCAGCGCACGCAGATAGCCAGCGTTTTGGTGATGGATTCGGCCAGCGCCAGCAGGTCCGGGATGGGCGCGAACGGGCGGCCCAGATAGTCGGTGTCGAGACCGCCGACGATGACCTGTTTGCCGCTGTCGGCCAGGCGCTGCGCCACGTCCACCAACTTCGACCCCATGAAGTTGGCCTCGTCGATCCCCACCACTTCGGACCGCCAGTCGATGCGCTCCAGGATTTCGGCGGCGTCGCCGACCACCTGCGAGTTCATGCGCAGATCGCCATGCGACACGATCTCGAACTCCGAGTACCGGTTATCGATGGCGGGCTTAAACACCTCGACGCGCTTGCGGGCGATCATGGCCCGGCGCAGCCGCCGGATCAACTCCTCGCTCTTCCCCGAGAACATAGGCCCGCAGATCACTTCGATCCATCCGATGTTTCCAGCGATGATATCCATCCGACTGTTCAGCATGGCACACTGAAGGCGCCGGAATCCAGCCGCGCTCCGGCAATTGCGCGGAACGGGCGGCCGCTCCGCTCGCGGCGGCATGGCTCGCCGCCGGCCGGAGGACGGTGTGCGAAATCGATACAGCCGTGAAGCCCTTGGACGCCTTTTCCCGCTGGATTTACCGGCCCCCAACGGAGGGGCTGGAGGTATAATCGAGGGTAGCCAGGAAGCCAAGAAGGAAATCGATTTGGGGAGTACCGCGGGAGACCCGTCCCGTGAGCGGCCTCAAACGCCGGTCCCGATGCTCAGGGCCAAGACCGCAATGCGTTACCGCAGGTATGGAAGGCCGTGCATGCGGCGCAACGCTCTGGAACTGGCGCTACGGCCGCGGCTTTGACGGGACCGAGAGAAAAACCGATGATTCGCAGCAATCCTGTTTCGAGATTCGCCCTGTGCGCCTGGCTGTTGCCGGCAACCTGCCTCTTTGCCGCGGACAACTCGACTCCGGCGCCGCGGCGTCTGGAGCTAGGCGTGCGGATTGGGTTGGCGCCGATGAGTCTCTTCGATACGAGTGCGGCAACCGCGTCGACAACCGCTCCGGTCGCCAGTTACGCATATACAGCGAGCTCCAATTCTTCGACGCTGGACGCGGCGCCGACCGTCGCGTATCGCTTCTCCGATCGCTTCTCGCTGGGATTCGAGCCCCGTTTCCACCGCGCGCAGTACGTGCAGACCACAAAACTGTTAAGCGGCAGGGAGGACCCCAACGCGATTTACGACGATCGCATACCCTCCACCATCACCGATACCACGAGGGCCGACTATTTTGAGGCCCCGATTGTAGCGCGCTACTTGGGTCTCGGGTCGGCCAAGTTGCTTTCCAAGGCATACGTGGCCGGCGGTTTGGACATCCGCTATGTAGGCCGGGTTCGGACCGCGAACAACTTCGCGTGGGCGGACGGCTCGACCGATTCCAACCAAACGACCGATCCGGTGAACTCGAGCAACCAGATCGGATGGGTTGCGGGCGTGGGCCTGCGCTTCGTCGACCAGCAGACCGACATCAAGGTGACGCCCGAGATCCGGTTTGTCCGATGGATGGGAACCACGCTCCAGGGACCGGCCTACCGTTCGGCCGCGAATCAGCTCGAGATCGGCATCGGTATCTCATACTAGGAAGCGCGTACATGGCCAGATACATGAGATTCGGACTCTTGGCGATATTCCCGATCGTCTTCTTCGCGCCGGAGTACGGGCGCGCGCAATCGGCTCTGAGTACCATTCTGGGCGTCCCGATCGACGGCGCCCCGGCGTTGTCGGCGACCCTCAGCATCCCGTGCGCGGTGGCGAGCGACGGGAAAGGCAATGTATACGCGGCGCTCAAGGGGAATCATCAAGTCGTCAAGATCGATACGAACGCAACGGTGCGGGTGGTCGCGGGCAACGGGATCCAGGGTTCGACCGGCGACGGCGGCCCGGCCAAATCGGCCGAGCTCTCGACCCCGGCGGGCCTCGCTTTCGATTCGGCCGGCAACCTGTACATCTCCGATCTGGATACGAACCGCATCCGGCGCGTGGGAACGGACGGCGTGATCGCGACGTTCGCGGGAACCGGAAAAACCGGGCGTAGCGGCGATGGCGGTCTCGCCACGGCGGCGACTTTCACAAATCCCTCGGCGCTGACTTTCGACCGAAGCGGGGATCTTCTGATCGCCGATACCGGGAACAACGTGATTCGGATGATTACGCCGGCCGGCAAGATCTCGACGATCGCGGGGAATGGAACGCTCGGCTCTTTGGGAAACGGCGGCCCGGCGCTGTCGGCCGAGCTCAATGCGCCCGCCGGCGTGGCCGTGGATCCCGCCGGGAATATTTACATCGGCGATACCAAGAACAACTGGATCCGCAAGGTTGCCACGAATGGAACGATCTCCCGCTATGCGGGCGTGGACCCGACTATCGCTCCCGGGACCGATCTCACGATCGCCACCAATGCCACCTTGACGCTTCCCACCAGCCTGGCTCTGGACCAGTCGGGAAATCTGTATTTTGTGGAATACGGATTGACCCGCGTGCGCCAGATTACCGCAGACGGCCATATCGAACACTACGCCGGCACCGGCCATCCCGGCACTTCAGGCGACGGGGGGTGGGCGTTTCTCGCCAACCTCAATGTTCTGGGGATCGGCATCAATCCGCAAAACGATGTTCTGATCGCCGACGGCACGACGAACCGCGTGCGCATCGTGGCCGCGGCTACGGGCTTTATCGACGCGATAGCCGGCAGCGGCCTGGGATCCTACAACCCTCGGGGACTGGCGCTGCGTGGAAACGACCTCTACTTCTCCGATTCCACCGCCAACCGCGTCCGCCGGTTCGATTTGAGCACCTCGGAATTCACGGTGGTAGCGGGTAACGGTCTGGCCGCGTTGGCGGGCGACGGCGGGGACGCTACTCAGGCCAGCTTGAATTCACCGCGCGGTTTGGCCCTGGACGCATCCGGCAATCTCTATATCGCCGATTATGGAAACAATCGCATCCGCCGCGTCACCCCCGGCGGCATAATCAGCACGGTGGTGGGAACCGGCGACCCCAGCTCCACGGGCGATGGATCCGGCGCGGCCAGCGCAACCATTAATGGGCCTTCCGCCGTGGCGGTGGATGCGTCCGGAAACCTCTACATCGCCGAACAACTGGGTTTTTTCATCCGTAAGGTGGGGACCGATGCGAAAATATCCACGGTGGCCGGCACCGGGGTGGCCGGCGCGCCGGCCGCGGAAACCGGCGTTGCCCTCAACCAGACGCTGAACGCGCCTCAAGGCCTCGCTGTGGAACCCGCGGGGACGGTTCTGATTGCCGATTCAGGCAATAGCCGGATCAGGCGCCTGTCCGCGAACGGAACCATCGCCACCGTGGCCGGTTCCACGACCTCCGGTTCCGGCGGCGATGGCGGGCCAGCCACCTCCGCGCAACTGCGGAATCCCGCCGGCGTCGCCACGGACTCCGCTGGCAATATCTATATCGCCGATACGAACAACTCGACGATTCGGCGGGTAGGCCCCGATGGCGTCATCATGACCATTGCCGGCACGACCGCCGCGCGGGGCTTCAATGGCGATGGGAGTCCGGCGACGGCCTATGAGATCTACACGCCTTACGCCGTCGCCCCGGGTTCCGGTAACACCCTGCTCGTCGCGGATACGGCGAACCAGAGAATCCGGCAAGTGTCGGCTGCCTCCGGCTACAGCGCCGCGTCCATTCGGTCGAGCCTGCGCGCGTCCGCCGGTGGGCGGACGCCGGCGGCGCCTGTCAACATGGGCACGGCGGACTCCTGGACGCCGGTTTTGCCCGCCCAGGTCCGGAAGCCGGCGATCGCGAGCGGCGGAGTGGTAGGCGGGGGACTGAGCGCTCCGCCCGTGAATGAGCTTTCGCCGAATGGCCTGGCCGTTGTTTCCGGAGATTTCTTTGCGCCCGAGGGAACCAACGCCGTTGTTGGGCCTGCGGACATGGCCGATGGAAAGGCTCCTACCCAGCTCGACGGAGTGTGCGTGCTGGTAGGTTCCACTCCGGCGCGGGTGCTGGCTTTGACGCCGGCCCAGATCGCTTTCCAGGCGCCGCAAGTCCCGGTTCCGGGAACGCTGCCGGTGCAGGTCGTGACAGGCTGTGGAACGGCCGTGGAAGAGAGGAGCAACACGGAGATGACGGCCGTTCAGAGCGCCGCGCCGGAGTTCTTTTACTTCGCGCGTACCGCCAGCGGCCAGAATCCGATTGTTGCGGCGAATGCCAGCACAGGCGCATTCGTGGGATCGCCGGGGCTGCTGGCGGACGCCGTCTTCGCTCCCGCCAAGCCGGGCGACGTGCTCACGCTATACGCTACCGGCCTCGGAGCTGCCAATCCGGGCGACTTCTGGGTCGCGGTCGGGGCCGCCAAGTTAGCCCCAGCCGACGTGCGGTATGTGGGCGCATCGCTGTCCGAACCCGGCGTGTATGAAGTCGGGATTCACTTGCCGGATTCCGTACCGGACGGGGATCAGCCCGTGCGGATCGCGGTGGACGGGTTCGTATCCCCATTCGGCGGTTACATCACCGTCAAGCGTTGACAGGGTTTGGTGGGACAGGCCATCGTTTTTTGTGGCCTGTCAGCCCCTTCCCCGTGAGCCTTGCGTGCGGCTTGAACCCGCGATAATAGAGTCTTCCATGCCCTCCCCTCCAGCAATCGCCCAACAGGCTCCGGACCAGGTGCGCGCGGCGATCGAGAGGTTTCTCGCCGGCGCCAAACAGCCCGCCCTGTTCGAGCCTGGCGAAGAGCTGCTGCCCCTCACTCCCGATAACTACACCCTGGAGATGCGCGGCTCGCGGCTCACACTCCAGGCGTGGGACCGCGCGCGGAACCTGACGCGCCGCGTCGTGGGCGTCGCGCGTTCCGACCGCGCCCGGCTGGAGCTGACCGTGGAGCGGTTCGCGCGCCGCGAAGGCCAGCTCTTCCTGGTGGACCTCGTCCGGCGGGCCGGCGCCGACGCGAGCCGCCGCAGCGCGCGCCTGGTCTTCCGCGAGCGTCTGCGCCTGTTCCTGCGGCGGCAGTTTCCGGAGTGGACCCTGGCCGAGCTGACCGCCGAAGCGGATCTGGAACATAGCCTTTCCCCCGTCTTCCCGCGCGCGCTGCTCCGCCACGGCCAGCACGGTTGGGCGGCCATCGCCTGCCCGCCGGATGGCGACGCCGCGGCCGTGCTTTCTTTCGGGCTGATCTGGCTGGCCTACGTTCGCGCGCGCGAACGGCGTCTCGCCATCGAGGGCCTGGCCATTTACGTTCCGTCTGGAAAGGAGCGGACAACGGCGCTGCGCCTCCCCTGGCTCGACCCTTCCGCGGCGCGCTTTGAGCTGTTCGCCTACGCGGAACAGGACTGGGTGGCGCGCGTGGACCCGCGCGATTACGGCAATCTCGATACGCGCCTGGAACCCTGCCGCCGTCCCACCGTTCCGGCGCCGGCGCTTGCGGAGCGCATCGCGGCCCTGCCGGGAGTCCAGCGCGTTGCCTGGCGCGACGGCCGCGCCAGTCTCCGGGTCCGCGGCATCGAATTCGCCGAGATAGCGGACGGCGAGTTGCTGTTCGGCCTGGCCGGGCGCCGCCCCGCGCGGGCGCATCACGCCGCCGAAATCGAGCGCCTCGTGGAGGAACTGGTCCGCGCCCGCGCGCCCGAAGCCCCGGATCGCGAGCACCCGCTCTACCGCCAAGCGCCGGAAGCCTGGCTGGAATCGCAGGCGCGTGCCGATGTCGAAACCCTGGACGCCGCGCTGCGGCCGGAGCCGATCTACGGCCAGACGCCGGTTTTTGTGGGGGGCGAGCGCGGCGTGCTCGATCTGCTGGTCGTGGACCGCGCCGGCCGGCTCGCCGTCCTGGAACTGAAAGCGTCGGCCGACCTGCACCTCCCGTTGCAGGCGCTCGATTACTGGATTCACGTCAAGTGGCACCTGGATCGCGGCGAATTTTCTCAAGCCGGTTACTTTCCCGGCATCGAGTTGCGCTCCGACCCGCCGCGGTTGTTGCTGGTTTCCCCCTCGCTCGAATTCCACCCCACCACGGAGATCGTACTCGGCTTCTTCGCGGCGGCCGTCGATGTGCTGCGGATCGGCCTGGCGGTAGAATGGCGGAAGGAGTTGCGCGTCATGTTCCGTTTGGCGGGAGCGCAGCGGCCCGAGTAGCGCCATGCCCAAGGTCCTCAAGCAGGTCCGCGCGGCTTTTTCGCTCCTCAACCCCCGGGAGGTCCGCCGCCGCGCCGGCCGGTCTGTTCGCTTCGGTCTGGTCGCGACGGGCAGCCAGGGCTACGCGGAGATGGAAACGTTCCTCATTCCCCCGCGGTCGCCCGAGGATGCCCAAGCCGAATTGCGCAAGCTGGTGTACCGCGCCGACGACCCCGCCGCCCCCGGAGCCGTCGACTTGGTGCTGTACGAAGAGGGCCTTCATAAGCCATCCGGCGCATACGTGTTTCATCCCCGGGACCCCGGGCAATTGATCCACGAGATTCTCGGCGAGCATGACCGCCTGGCGCTCGCGCTGGCGCGCTTGTACCCGGCTTTCCGCAAGCCCGTGGTGGAGCGCTTCATCCATTCCATTGCGCGCGAGAACGCCGTGTTCGCCATCGCGACGGCGTTGCCGGACGCCCTTCCCAGCTTCGCGGAGATCCCTTGGGCTTTCGGCGAGTTCGCCTCCGACACCGTTTTTCTGACGGCCAACCAGGTCCGCATGGCCTTCCTGATCGCCGCCGCGTGCGGCAAACGCGTCGGCTACGCGCGGCAAAAGGCCGAAATCGCCGCCATCGCCGGCGGCGCGTTCGGGTGGCGGGCCATCGCCCGCGAGCTGGCCGGAAAGATTCCTTTTGGCGGCGGCCTGGTCCCCAAAGGCGCGATGGCCTATGCCGCCACCTACGCGATTGGCAAGGGCTTGGAGCGCTTGTACCAGAACGGCAAGCCGGGTCGGTAGAGCTGCCGGCAATCGTCAGACCGTTTCCAGGCTGGTGAAGCGGGCAATCGTATCGAAATCGCGATCCTTATGCCAAATCGGGACTGCGTTTTGGATCGAAATCGCGGCGATCAGACAATCCACGGAAGACCGGATGGTGAGACCTCTCCTGCGACCGTCCCGATAAATGGCCGCCGCGGAAAGGTATAGATCGAGGGGGATGGGATCGCTCAATACCGGCAAGGCAAGGAACCTGCTCCGGAAGGCATCGCTCGCCGGGCCGGGCTTGAGGCCCTGGAGAACCTCCTGTACGACGGGGCCGCAGGTGGCGAATTGGAGCAAGTCCTCCTCCTTGACGGCCGGTCCCTTGCCACGGAGCAGACCAATCCACACGGAAGTATCGACCAGAATCATTTCTTTCGCCGATTCCGGCGCGGCCGGTCCTCGCGCATTTCCGCCAGGTCTCCGTCCCAGATGCCGGAGCCAAAGAAGAGCGGAATGCCTTGGATCTTCTTGAGACGGATCACTTCTTCCAGGGCGGAATTGACGGCGCCGGAATACGTCTTGGCGCCGAGGACCCGCGTCGCCTCATCCAAGAGACGCTCGTCCAGCACAAGATTTGTACGTCTCATGTGTATAGTGTATCGCCGAAGGCCCTACCGGCGGTAGAGCATCACATAAACCACCACGCCGGTCACGCTCACGTAGAGCCAGATGGGCAGCGTCCAGCGCGCGATCCGGCGGTGCTTATCGAAGCGCGCGCTCAGGCCGCGGCGCAGGGTGACGATGGCCAACACCGGCACGATGGCGGCCAGAATGGTGTGCGTGGTCAGAATGCTCAGGTAGATCGCGCGAATCGCGCCGGTCCCCTGGTAGCGCACGATTCCGGCCGTGAAGTGATACGTCAAGTAGCCGATCAGGAACAGGCAAGACGCCGCGAACGCCGTAATCATGACCTTCCGGTGCGCCTGGATGCGGCGGCGGCGAATCAGCGTGTAGCCCCAAACCAGCAGAATGGCGGCCGTCAGGTTGAGCGCGGCGTTGATGGAGGGCAGAAGGCGAATCACGATTTCTCGCGCTCCCGTTGGCGGATATCGCGAAGCAGCTTCGGCGGGAAGCCTTCCTCTTGGGACGTTCGCGATGGCGCGCCGCGAATCATGCCGCGCTTCTGGCGCTTTTCTGCGCCGCCATCACGCCGGAGGCGATCAGCAGAACGAGACCGAAAATCGCTGTGATCGCCAGACTCGCAGTCTCGCCCGGCGCGGCGTTCGGCAGGCGCAGCACGTGATTCAAAAGCGCGATGGAATACGTCAGCGGGTTGACCCACATAATGCCCTTGACCCATCCGTGCGCCGTGGCCATGGGGAACAGCGACCCCGAGACCATCCACATCGGTACCAGCAGCAGGTTCATGATGGCATGGAAGCCGGACGTGGATTCCATCCTCCAGGCGATGACGAACCCCAGTCCGGTCAGCGTGAACGAGATGAGGAATATGGCGCCCGCCACCGGCAGGAGTTCCAGCAGGCCCACGCGCACCCCTGCCAACGGCGCGAACGCCAGAAAGATCAAGCCCTGAAGCCAGGCCAGCGTGGCGGAGCCTAGTATTTTGCCCAGCACCAAGCTGGTGCGTGGCGCCGGCGAGACCATCATGGAGAGGAGAAACCCTTCGCGGCGGTCCTCGATGATCGAGATGGTCGAAAAGATCGCCGAGAACATCACCGTCAAGACCAAGGCGCCGGAATAGAAACGCGCCAGGTCGTTCGAACCGTAACCGATCAGCAGCCAAAAGACCAGGGGCGACGCCACCACGCCCAGCACGCGGCTTTTCTGCCGCCAGAACCGCACCAGCTCGCGCTGCCACAGCGTCGCGGCGGGCAGGAAAAAACTACTCAATGGAGGCCCCCGTTTCGCGCACGAAGACGTCTTCCAGCGTGGGCTTGTGCAGGCCGACGGATTCGATCGCCCCCGGAAACGCCTCCACCACTTCGGCAATGAAGCGGTGGCCGTTGGCGATCTCCACGCGCACGCGGCCGGCCATCACCGCGGGCCGCACGCGAAAGCGGCCCTCGATGCCCGACGCCAGCGCCGCGGCGTCTCCGCTCTCCAGCACCACCACGTCGCCGCCGATTCCGGCGCGCAACTCGCGCGGGCTGCCCTGCGCCACGAGGCGTCCCTCGTGCAGGAGAACCAGCCGGTCGCACCGGTCCGCTTCTTCCAGGATGTGCGTGGTGAGGAGGATGGTCACGCCTTCGCGGGCGCGCAGATCCTCGACGTGCCGCGAGAGATCCCGCCTCGCCGCCGGGTCGAGTCCCGTCGAAGCCTCGTCCATCAGCAGCACGCGCGGGCCGTGCAATAGGGCCTTGGCGATTTCCACGCGCCGGCGCAGCCCGCCGGAGAGCGTTTCCACCAAGTCCTTGCGGCGGTCGGCCAGCCCTAGCCGTTCCATCGCGTTCTCCATGCGTCCGCGCAGATCGGCGCCGTGCAGCCCATGCAGATGCCCCTGAGCGCGCAGGTTCTCTTCCACGGTGAGGGCCTTGTCCAGACTCTGCGTCTGGAAGACGACGCCGGCGAGCCGCCGCACGGCCGCGGGATCGCGCGCCACGTCATGCCCGGCGATCGCGGCGCGCCCATCGGTAGGGACCATCATGGTGGAGAGAATCCGGAAGAGCGTGGATTTGCCGCCGCCGTTCGGCCCCAACACGCCGAAGATTTGGCCCTCTTTCACTTCGAAGCTGACGCCGGAAAGCGCGACGCGGCTCCCGTAGCGGTGCGTCAGGTTCTCAACTTGAATCACAGGCCTGGCCTATCGAAGAGCATCAGCCCGTAGATGATCGGCAGGTACAGCACGGAAGTAATCAGAACGCCGCGCGCGCGGACCAGCGTACGCTCAAGCGCTACCCGCACGCCCGAATACAAATACCAGAGACCGAGCAACAACGCTCCCGCCAAATAAACTCGGCCGGACATTCCCAGCATACCCGGAACCAAGCTCACCGGGATGAGCGCCAGCCCGAACAGCACGATTTGCCGCGCCGTGGACCGGCCGTCCGGCTCCACGACGGGCAACATGCGAATGCCCGCCCGCGCGTAGTCGTCCTTGTACATCCAGGCGATCGAATAGAAATGCGGGAACTGCCACAGAAACAGAATGGCTCCCAGCGCCCACGCTTCGCGCGTCAGAGCCCCGGCCGCCGCCGCGTAGCCAATGACCGGCGGCATGGCGCCCGGAACCGCCCCAATCGTGGTGGACCACCACGTCCGCTGCTTCATGGGGGTGTACAGGAACAGGTAGCTCGCCAGCGTGAAGGCGCCGATCAAGCCGGCCAGCAGGTTCACCCCCAGCCACAATTCCAGAAAGCCGGCCACCGAAAGCGCCGCGCCGAAAGCCAGCGCGCCCCGCGCGGAAACGCGGCCCGAGGGCAACGGCCGGCCCGCGGTCCGGCGCATTTTCCGGTCCGCCTCGCGCTCGTACCATTGGTTCAACGCCGCCGTGCCGGAAGCGATCAGCCCCGTCCCCACGATGGTGTGAACTAACGAAACCAGACGAATACTCTGGAGGAAACCCCACCAGCCGGCGGCGCTGCGCAGCCCGAAGAAGTAGCCGATCCCCGTGCTCATCAGGATCAGCCAGGTAATCCGGGGCTTGGTCAGTTCAATGTAATCGCGAACCAGTGGAGCGCGAGATAGAACTGCCCGTACGCCGGCCATGATTTAGAGATGCGGGGCGCGGGGTTGACGCTTCAGATTCGGGCGCGCCGGCCGCCCGGCCTACCGGATCTTGTCCCAATACACCGCGCAACCCCACACGTCGGCTCTCTGGCGGTAGAGCTTGGTCAAATCGAGCGACTGGATGAAGTCGGTATCGTCGTCGCAGGTTTCGATGGTCGCATAGGCGCCGGCTGCAACGCGGCGTCTGATCTCGGAATTCGGAAGGATGTGCAACTCGGCGGCGCGCCCGGCGGGAAGGCTCTCAATCGCGTGGGAATAGGAGAATTCCATGCCCGGGAGAGGCGTACGGCGGGTCAGGAAGTAGACGTTTTCGTCGGCCCAGAGCGGCGCCTGGGCGGGCGTCACTTCCGCGGTCTTTCGGGCGAGGTCCTGAATCTGGCTCCAGGTGTACACGTCGCTCCGGTCGTCCAGTCCTTTCGCCAATCCGAGGCAAACCAACGCGCCCAGAACCAGCGCGGACCATGCCGGCCGGGCCGATTCGGCCAGCCGCGAGGCCGCGCCGCACAATCCCGCGGCCGCCAGAATGGCCAGGAACGGGACCAGCAGCAGGAAGTAGCGCGAGAACGTGGGATGGGCCAGCGAAACCTCCAAGCCGATGGCCAGCGCCAGCCAGCCGGAGAGCAGGTACTCCGCGCGCTGCGCCGGGGACCAGTCCTTCCCCGCCCTGACGAAAAGCGCTCCCGCCGCCGCCAGCAGACCGAGCAAGAGAGCCTGGCCGGAATCGATCCACGAGATGAGGATCTCGACGTCATTTTGCGTCGCGTCGGGCCAGGTCGCAGAGCGGAAGGCAACCTGGTATTGCACCAGATTGAACCACGTCTGCCGGGGCGCTTCGATCAAGAGTAGAAACACCGTCAAAAACGGCGCCGCGGCGCCGCAGACAAATGCGGCGGACTTGGTCCAGCGGTTGCCGGCGCGGTTGTGCAGCGCGATCCAGACCAGCAGCGCCGGCGCGGCCGCCGCCGTCAAGAGCGAGGATGCGGCCGCCGCGCCGGCCAGAAGGCCCGCCAGCGCGGCCGCCCAGGCGCGCGGCTTCCGAATGGCCACCACCGAAAATCGGAAGGCCGCTACCGTGGTGAACACGCACATGCCGTAGGCTTGGCCGGTGACTCCGTGGGTGAAGACCGGGAGGTTCAGGCCGGTGACGAGCGCCGCCGTCATCGCCGCGGGCAGGCGCCAGCGCGGCGCGGGAATGCGGGTGAACACGAAGTCCGCGGCGAGCATCGCTCCGCCGGCGGCCAGCAGCGCGGAGAGCGCGTGCGGCACACGCCAGGTTTCCCCGAGCAGACGCATCCAGGCCGCGTTCCAGTAGACGTTCAGGGGCGTTTGAGGGAAGCAGAAGTCCATGTATGGCTTCTTGCCGGCGGCGATCAATTGCGCGGCCAGGAGATGAAAACCTTCATCCCAGGTAAAGGCGCGCGTCTGGGAGTAAGCCATCATCGCCGCGCCGATCAGCGTCACCAGACCGCACAGCCATGCGTACGCGCTCTGGCGGCGGGACGCGGGCGCGGCGTCTTCCGCGGCGGGGCTGGAGACCTCTCCCAATGTGGGGGAATGGCTCACTTCTTTACGATACCTTCCTTCGAAGAATGCCGCCATAAAATGGCGGCAAGGCAGGCCAGAGGCCTACTCCACCTACCGGCCGATCACCACACCGACGGCGCGTGGCTGCACATCCAGCCTCTCGATGTGGTGGCCGAGATCGAACGGCCGGCCTACCACGACGTCCGGATACAAGGGCATGAGCACGTTGCGGATCAGGAAATCGAGCGTGGCCCCATCGATTTCCATGCCCGCTATGTCCACGCGTTGCACGTCTACGGTCGCTCGGCCGCTTGAGGAATGGATGCGCACCGTGACGCTCACGGGCCGTTCGCCATCGAGCAGCATCGCCATCAAGCGTCCCGGCTGCCAGCCTTCGGCGCGGGCCAGCTTGCCGAAATCCACCAGAGCGGAGCCCGTCGCAACGCCCGCGGCCGGAACTTCGAGCTTGGCGTTCCGCACGCCGGCGGGCTGTTCGTGCCCCGCATAGGCGTTCAACTCCCCTGGCGTCAGCTCGACCCGCGATCCGGGCTTGAGACGGTCGCTCTCGATGCGGTCGATCTTCTCTTTGGCCGAGAGGTAGTCGTTGGCCGCGGCGGCCAGCGCCAACCCGAGCGCAGACACAGCCACCGCTGTCAGGCAGACCTTCACATCATCTTAGACGCTGCTTTGGCGGTTTGCGTTAGCATGGCTAGAGGGAGGGTTCTATGCCGGTCCCAGTAGCCATTATCATCGCGATTGCAGCCGTCTTCCTGGCTATCGTACTGGGCCGCCAGGCGAGCGCCTGGTGGCAGTACCGCGGCGAACGCGTCATCACTTGCCCGGAGAACCAGCAACCGGCCGGGGTAACGGTGGATGTGCGCCATGCGGCTGCCAGCGCGGCCATGGGGGCGCCCGAATTGCGTCTGTCCGCGTGCTCCCGGTGGCCGGAAAAAGCCGGGTGCGGGCAGCCCTGTCTGAGCCAGATCGCCGCCGCTCCCGAAGACTGCCTGGTTCGCAACATTCTGACCCGCTGGTATGAAGGCAAGGTGTGCGCTTCCTGCGGCCGGCCCTTCGGCGCGCTCGAGTGGGAGGTCGCTAAGCCGGCGCTCATGCCATCGAGCGGCGTTTCCGTGGAATGGCGCCAGGTCCCCGCCGAAAAGCTGCAGGAGACGCTGGCGACGGCGCGGCCGGTGTGTTTCGCCTGCCACATGGCGAGCACGATGGTGCGCGAGCATCCCGACCTGGTGGTAGAGCGGCCGGCACCGCGGCCGTCGTAGTTCGCCATTCCATTTCAGCTCGAAAAGGTTTTGCCGGTGGGACAGGCTATCGTTTGTCGAGGCCTGTCATTCCGCTCCGCGTCAGCAGGCTGCGCTATTCTGAACAGGAGTACGGATAAATGGAATCACGCCTGTCACGGTTTTCCACACAATTCCGAAGTGTACTGCCGGTCGCTCTGGTCGGGTTTCTCTTGATCTCTTTCGGGGGAGGAACTACAGCGAAAGCTCAACAGCGTGGCGATGCGGATATGGCCGGTTACACTCCGGTCAGCTATTGCGAACTGGTTCGTCACCCGATGGAGTACGACGGAAAGGATGTTGCCGTGCGTGCCACGTATCGGTACGGTTTCGAATGGCAGGAACTGTTCTGCATTAAGTGCCGCGACCGGGGCAAGACGTGGCTGGAGTTCGAAACAGAAACCTCATCAGCCGTCCGCCGTGCGTTGGCCAAGGCCCCACGCCATCAAGGGACGCTTAACGCGACGTTCTTCGGAACCTTCCGCGGCGCGAAGGGTCCGTACGGCGATGGCGGCTACGTTTTCAGGTTCGATGTGAAGTCCGTTAAAGCCGTGGAGATCGTTTCCAAAGACGGCTGGGCACCGGAGCGTTTGTCGGCAAGCGAGCAGCAAAAACTCTGCCAAGGTGATGAAGAAAAGCCGCCGCTGACCGAGAGGAAGCACTGATCTGGTCACCGTTGTCTGCCCCGACGCGGGCTCGCATGGTGCCAGCAGTTTGGTTATCCAAACCCGTGACGCCAAACCCGTGACGCGTGTCACGGTTTTCTGCGGTTTTCTGAGGACTGGGCCACCGAGAACCCGTATGGGCCGTTCGCGCGGACGGGGGGAATGGGATTGGGCTTGTCGACCCTTACCGCGATCGCCGCGTTCCGCCCCAGGCTTTGTTTCAAGCCGGAGCGCCTCTCTCATTTCTCCCAACGCACCAACTCGATTCCTTCCGGTTTGCCGAGGTTGCGGCTGTACTTCTTATCCTGCGCGTTGTTCCAATGTTCGTGTACGCCCAGGCTGGCGATACGCACCGTCGCGACGGGGTGATTGGGATCGTAGAAGGTCCCCGAGGGCGGATTATCCGCCAGCGCCGCCTCGCTCAGGTAGTCGTCCGCGCCGGCCATGTGCGGATAGTCGTCCCACTCGGTCCACAGGAAATCGAAGCCGACGGAATCGATAGCCACCGGGTCCTGCGACGCAAACAGGCTGGACGCCCACGATCCGTTGAACGGGGCGCTGGACCACTTCCGCGGGACGTTCTCCACGGGGTGAACGCCGGGGTACAGGCCGTCGATGAAATAGATCAGCGTCTTTCCGCCAAGCTGCGCGTGCCCGATCAAATCCACCATGTCGCGATATTTCCCCGTTCCCGGACTCCGCCCCGCGGTGGAGCCATGCATGTCGAAGAAGTCTCGCTGCGGCGGCGTGCGCATCAGCGAACCGAAGTGATTCTTGCCGCAAAGCGTAACGCCCGCCATATTATGGCTTTTCAGGTTCGCCATGTTGATCAGGTATTTCGCTTCCACGTAGTAGAGCGGCAGGTAATCTTGCGCCTTCCCTTGCGGCCGCGAGCTCCAGTAGAGCGGGACATTGGAGGGATCCACCTTGGTCCGCGGATGGTCTTGGTTGCCGCCATTGCGGTCCATATAGTGGACGTTCGGAAACTCAGCGTGCAGGGGGTCGTAATATTGGTTGGGGAACAGCGCCAGGGGATCGCCGACGGAGATGTCCTCCTGATTCACGCCCGCGTTTCTCACCAACTGCCGCAGCAGGGCCAGGATCGTCTGCGGCGAGGTGTTCATATAGTCCAGCCGCCGCCCGCCGAGGTCGTACGTCTTCGGATCCACATTGCCTTCGGTGAAAATGCAGCCGACGAAGTTCACTTTGATGGCGATCTTCTCGCCTTTCTTGTAGCCGGCGTTCCCGCCGCCATGCGTCTGGTTGAAGTTCCGGAACAAGGCGTCCCAGGCTTGGCGGTCCCCGGTTTCACCGCTCAACCGCCGAACCGCGTTGGACATCATTCCATCCACGGCGGATGGAATGGTGTGGCTGTTCTCCCACCAATGCCCCTGGCCCGGGCCGTTCCAGTTGGTTGCGCCCGGGTCATGGGCCCAGACGACGCGGCCGGGATGAATGCCCTTTCCGGTACCGATGGGCTGGTTCGGCTCGGCCTTCGCCGCCTGCTCGGGCATGCCGGTAAATGCGCTGAAGGCGAGGACCGCCGCCGCCGCAAGGCACGCGCACGCCAGCGCGATTTGCGACCGCTTCCACAGCTTCTTCCCGCGGCGGAACAGCGATGCCGATCCCAGCGCGCCAGCCAGCCAGATTACGAATCCCCCGGCCAAAGGCGCCGCCGCCCGCTGACACGGGTAAGCCGCTCTGGACGGCTTCGGCACGACCCGAAACAGGAACCACAAAAGCGAGAGAAGCCCCGCGACGGGAAACATCCACCGCAACCGGCCGGTTTTGGACTTGGTTTCCACACGCGCCACCGATTGATGCCAAGGGGAGTTCATGAGGTTGCCTCCTACCGCAGATTTTAGCAGCCAATTAGGTGAAATACCCCGGCCTCGGAAGAGCCGTGGACTGCCCCGCTACGGAGCGGGTTTTCGCGCCCGCGCCGCGGCGATCGTTCGGCCGGTTATCACCACGGCGACTGCCAGCGCGGCTTCCACCCCGTAGCACAGCCAGGGCGAAGGATGCAGAAGGGCCTTGGTAAACGGGTCGGTCAGAATCATCTCGCCCCCCACTTTGCCCAGGATGGCCGCGCCCAGGTAGATCAGGGTGGGATACCGGTCCATGAGCGACGCCAGTAGATTGGCCGCGAAGATCACGAACGGGATGCTCAGGCCCAGCCCGAACACGATGAGGCCCACGTGGCCCCGGGAAGCCCCGGCGATGGCGAGGATATTGTCCAAAGACATCGTGAGGTCCGCCGCCATGATGTACCAGATGGCCTGCGCCATCCGGCGGGGCGCGGGCGCCGCGTCGGGCGGGTCGCTGGCGTCCCGCAGCACTTTGAGCGCGATCCACAGGATCAGCAGCCCGCCGGCAAGCTGCACGTAGCGGAGGGTGAGCAGCCGCGCGGCCAGGGCCGTGAGCGCCACGCGCAGCGTCACCGCGCCCGCCGCTCCAAAAATGGTCGCCACGCGCCGCTGCCGCTGGGGCAGCGAGCGCACCGCCATGGCGATGACCAGCGCGTTATCGCCCGCCAGCAGCAGGTCGATGAGGATGATCGAGAAGACGTTGAACAGAAAATGGCCGGCGCCCATATCGGTCCTACGCCTCCGTCCAGGCCTTGACCCGGCGGAAGTAGCGCCCCGCGGCGCGCGCGTCGCCCAGAATTCGCGCCTTCAACGCGTCGGGGCTTTCGAATTTCCGTTCGTCGCGAACGCGCCACAGAAACTCGATGCGGACGCGGCGCGGCGCGCCATCCTCCAGCGGATCGAGCAGGTAGGTCTCAATCGAAAGCGGGCCGCCGTCTTCGAAAGTCGGGCGCGCGCCGACGTTGGTGATCGAGTTCCACGCGCGGTTTCCGTTCAGCTCGATGGTACGCGTGGCGTACACTCCCCGCGCCGGGATCACCTCGGCGGCGGTGGCCAGGTTGAGCGTGGGCACGGTGAGCTTCGAACCCACGCCGCGCCCCGGAATCACCTCGCCTTCCAGCGCGTAGGGACCCCCCAGAAAGCGCGCCGCCAGCGACATCCGCCCCGCGCGGACCAACTCGCGAATGCCGCTGCTGCTCACCCGGCGGCCGCGGCACGCGGCCGCCGGGACGATTTCGGTATCGAACCCATACTTCCGGCCCAACTCCGCCAGCACGCGGACGTCGCCGGCCTGGTGAAAACCGAAGTGAAAATTGTCTCCCACCAGCACGGCTCGCGCCTTCAGCCGCTCCGCCAGGACCACGCGCGCGAACTCGTCTGGCGAAAGCCGCGCCACCTCGGGGATGAACGGCAGAATCAGCGCCTGTTCCACTCCTTCCTCGCCCATCAGCTCGGCGCGCCGGACCGGCGAAGTGAGCAGCGCCGGCGTGCGCTCCGGAGCCACGACGCGCGTGGGATGCGGATCGAAGGTCAGGACCGCGGGCTTCCACCCGCGCTCGGCGGCCAGCGACACGAGCCGCCGCACGATCCGCCGGTGGCCCAGGTGAACGCCATCGAAGTTGCCGATGGTCAGCGCGCAGGGGCCAAAATCGGCGGGGACGGCATTCAGGCTGCGATAGATCCGCATGGTTTACCGCCCGCCCTCCACCGCTATCTGGAGGCCGTCGTACGCCAGCCGGATGGGGGGCGGCAGCAGGCTCTCCGCGCGCTCGTGACCCAGGTCGTGGCAGATGTGCGTGAAAAAGGCCCGCCGCGGCGCCAACCGCTCGACCGTCTTGATGGACCGGTCCACCGTGGAGTGCGTGGGATGCGGCTTGTAGCGCAGCGCGTCGAGGAACAGCACGTCGAGCCCGCGCAACTGTTCCATGGAAGACTCCGGAATATCGCTGTGGTCCGTCAGGTACGCGGCCGAAGCGAAGCGGAACCCGTGGATCGTCTGGCTGCCGTGCAGGACGGGGACCGGCAGAAACCCGACGCCGAACAAATCCAGCGCGGCGCCATCGAGGAGCCGCGGCTCAAGCTGCGGCACGTTCGATTCCTTCTTCGCGCCATCGAATACATATTGAAAAATCCGCTGGATCGCAGCCATGGTTTCGGCCGTGGCGTAGATGGGAATCCGCCCCTTCTGCCGGAAGTGGAACGGCCGGAGGTCGTCCAACCCCATAATGTGATCGGCGTGCGCGTGGGTGTACAGTACGGCGTCCAGGTGGTCGATGCCCGCGCGCAAAGCCTGCGCGCGAAAGTCGGGCGTGGTATCGATCAGGATATTGCGGCCTTCGTAAGTCACCAGGACCGAGGGCCGCAGCCGGTTGTCGCGCGGGTCTTGGGACGTGCAGACGTCGCAGTGGCAGCCGATGGTCGGCACGCCCACGCTGGTGCCCGACCCCAGCACGGTGATCTGGATCGGAGGCGCCGCCATTCAGGTTTTCTGGGCCGCCGCCTTCGCCAGTTCGTCCGAGACCTGCACGAAACGGAACCGAAGCTCGGTAAGGGAGTTCTCCAACAACCGTTGTTCGTCCATCTCGAGGTTGCCCTTGGTCTTCTCCACCAGCAAGGCCATCAGGTCGATGGTGTGACGCGCCAAGTTGAGGTCCGGTTCGGGCTTCTCCTCTTCGCCGAAGCGCATCAGGCCAAGCTGCATCTCGGCTTGCGCTCGCAGCGAGAGCACCAAAAAGCCGAAGGACGGGGGCGGCAGGGGAAACTCAAATTCGCGCGGCTCTGGCTCGGGAGTGTCCACGTCGCTCATCATCCTCCATTCTACACGCCGCGCCGCCGGTCTCCGCAGGCGGCTCGCGCCGTCAGACCTCGCGCAGAGCTTCGGCGGGAAGGACCTTTCGTACGTCGGCCCGGACAGCTTGGGCAAGATCCAACGCGCGCAACGCATCCGCGCGTTGGGGTTCCCGCAAGTCGTCCGTGTATCGGATATCCACCGCGTAGGGGTTCATCGAGGCCAGCGACTCGGGCGGCTCCGAGAGAGGATACGGATCTGGAAGCAGCTCTGCCAGCATTGCCAGATTGTGCGTCCTAGGAGCCTCAATCGTGAGAAGAGTCAACAGACGCTTCAGGTACTTCTCCGCTGCCTGCTGACAGTGGAAGCACACCGTATCGTAAGGAGATCCCTCCTCTTTGGTCATGATCCAGCGGGCCGCTTCCAGGTCGTGTTCCGCTTTGCGCACCCACTGTCGCAGAATCTCGACTGCCTCAGGCGGCGCGCTCATATAGCACCTTTCCCTCGCGAGCGGCCGGCCAGTATACCGTGTTGACCACGTTCTTGTACCGTTCGAAGCGAGCGGTGGTGGAAACGAGAATGTCCGTAGCGACGCCGCAACCCACCAGCGCAACGTACAACTCCACGGCTCGCGCGCGAGCATCGTCGACTTCCTGGAACAGCACGAGCAGATCGACATCGGAGTCCGGTCGCGCGTCACCCCGCGCGCGCGATCCGAAAAGAATGATCTTCTCGGGCGAGAAGCGCCGCGTGATCCGCTCTACGATTTCACCTCGGTCCGCTTGGGCCATCATCTACTGAGAATATACCGCGTTCCGGCCCGCCGTCCGCTATTTCACCAGCGTCGACGCCTGGCCGGCGAAATTCAGGACCCAGTTGGGGAAGATGCCTAGAAACAGCGTGGCGGCGGCCGAGACGATCAGCGCGGCGCTCAGGCCGAAGGACAGCGGCGCGGCTTCGGCGACCGCTTCGCCCGGTTCGCGGAAGTACATCATCACCAGCAGGCGCAGGTAGTAATACGCGGCCACGGCGCTGTTGAGCAAACCGAGCACGGTCAACCAGACCAGGTGGGATTCCAACGCGGCTTTGAAGATGTAGAACTTCCCGAAGAATCCGCCGGTGAGCGGCACGCCGATCAGCGAGAGCAGGAAGATGGAAAGCATGGCGGCCGTGAACGGCTGTTTCTGGCCCAGGCCGGCGAAGTCTCCGACATCCTGAAAGCGCTCATCCTTTCCCGACAAATGCCCGACCACGGCGAAGGCGCCGATGTTCATGAAGGCGTACGCCGCGAGGTAGAACATGGCGGCCGCCGCGCCCGTTTCCGAGCGCGCGGCGAGCGCCACCAGCACGTAGCCGGCGTGCGCGATGGAGCTGTAGGCCAGCATGCGCTTGACGTTGGGCTGCACCAGCGCCGCGAAGTTGCCGATGGTCATCGAGAGCAGCGCCGAGAGCCACACCAGAGGCGCCCATCCGCCGCCCGCCGGCCCGAGCGCGGTCAGGAAGATGCGCAGGAAAACGGCGAATGCCGCGGCTTTGGGACCGGTCGAGAGAAACGCCGTGACGGGCGAGGGCGCTCCCTGGTACACGTCCGGCGCCCAGATCTGAAACGGCGCCGCGGAAACCTTGAAGCCGATCCCCACGAACATCAGCGCCGCCGCAATGGCGAGAAAACGCGGATCGGGCGACGGGCCGCTCTGGCCGGCCACCGCATCGCGCACCGCGCCCAGATCGATGGTGCCCGTCGAGCCATAGATCAGAGCCACTCCGTACAGGAAGAAGGCGGTGGCGAACGAGCCCAGCAGAAAGTACTTCAATGCGGCTTCGCTGGACCGCTTGTCGTCGCGGAGATAGCCGGCCAGCACGTAACTGGCGATGGAGGAAATCTCCAGGCCGATGAAAATGACGATCAAGTTGTTGGCCGCCGCCATGAGGCACTGGCCCGATATGGAGAACAGCAGCAGCGCGTGATATTCGCCGGTTTCCGCGTCCTGGCGGCGGAGAAAGCGGTACGAGGAAAGGACCGTGAGGATTCCGACCACGATCACCAGCGCGCGGAAGAACGTCGCCAGCCCGTCCACCACCAGCATGCCGCCAAACGCCGGGCCGCCCTCCCGGTTAGCATACGCCGTCGCGCCGAGGGCCGCGATCAACGCCGCCACGGTGAGATGCCCGAACACGCTGGAGGACCGCCGGCGCAGGATGGCGATGAGCGCCATCAGGAATGTGCCCGCGCTGGCGAGAATGATCTCCGGCAGGAAACGCACCATGTCGGCCGCGCCGGGCATGAGGCTAACGGGCATGGATGGCCTCCAAGGAGCCACGAGCCGGTATTTGCACCTGGACCGGTACGTTGACCTGGCTCTGTTCCAGAATTCGCGCCGTAGTCTTGCCGATCGGCGGCAGGAACGACTGCGAGTACACGCCCATCCACACCATCATGACGACGAGCGGAACAATAGCCGCCCATTCGCGGAAACCGAGATCCGGTACGTGCGATCGGACCTCCGCGCCCGCCTGGCCGTAGAACACGCGCTGGTAGAGCCACAGCATGTAGCAGGCCGAGAGAATCACGCCCACCGCGGCCCACACGACCCAGTTGTAATTGGCGATGGCCGCGCCCTGCAGCACCAGGAACTCGCCCACGAAATTGTTCAGCAAGGGCAGCCCGATGCTGGCGAGCGTGGTAATCAGGAACGCCGTCGAGAGCCAGGGCGCCGTGGTGGCCACGCCGCCGTAATCGGCGATCTCCAGAGAATGGCGCCGTTCGTAGAGCAGGCCCACCATGGCGAACAGGGCGCCCGTGGAGATGCCGTGATTGAGCATCTGGTAGACGGCGCCATCCATTCCGATCTGCGTGAAGGAGAAGATCCCCAGCACGACGAACCCCAGGTGGCTCACCGACGAATACGCCACCAGTTTTTTCATGTTGGGCTGAACCATGGCCACCAGCGCGCCGTAAATGATCCCGATGATCGCCAAAACCACGATCCACGGTGCGCACGAGCGCGCGGCGCCGGGAAACAGGGGCACGCAGTAATGCAGCAGGCCGTACGTGCCCATCTTCAGCATCACGGAGGCGAGCATCACGGAGCCGGCCGATGGAGCCTCGACGTGCGCATCCGGCAGCCACGTGTGCAGCGGAAATATCGGCACCTTGATGGCGAAGGCCACGAAGAACGCGAGAAACAGCAGCAGTTCCTCGCCGGAGGAGAACGCCAGCCTGCCGCTCGACAGCATATCGAGAATAGCGGCGTAGCTGAACGTCTCCGCGCGGTTGTACAGATAGATGATCGCCGCTAGCATCAGGACCGAGCCCGTCATGGTGAACAGGAAAAATTTCACCGCGGCGTAGATGCGGCGCTCGTGGCCCCAGATGCCGATCAGGAAATACATGGGAACCAGCGAGACTTCCCAAAACACGTAGAACAGGAACAGATCCTGCGCGATGAACACGCCAATCAGGCCGAACTCGAGCAGCAATAGAAACGCGTAAAACTCCTTGACGCGATGCTGGATGTGGCGCCACGAGATAAGCACGCAGATGGGCGTGAGGAAGGTGGAAAGCAGCGCCAGCCACAGGCTCACGCCATCCGCCGCAATGTGGAAGTGAATATCCGGGCTGGCGACCCACTGAATATCGACGGTGAACTGCTCGCCCGCCACGCCGCGATCGAACCATGAGAGCAGGCCCAAGGAGGCGAGGAAAGTGGCGACCGCGAGCGTCAGCGCCCAGATGCGGCTCCCCTGCGGAGACGAGCGCGGAACGCACAGCAGCAGCAGGAACGCGGCCAGCGGCAGCAGAAGAACCGCGGTCAGCAGGTTCATCGCGCGCCTCCCGCGATCTCCATGGCCACGATGACCAGCACCGAACCGAACACGATCCACGTGGCGTAGCTGCGGGTATTGCCCGATTGCAGGAGCCGCAGGACGCCGCCGATGTTTTGCGCCCGCGTCCCCATGCCGTTCACGGCGCCATCGATCGCGCCCGCGTCCACGCCCTTCCAGAGCGCCTCGCGCGAGCCGCCCACCAAGGGCTTCACCACCACGGCGTCATAGATTTCATCCACGAAGTACTTGTTGTAGACCAACCAGTAAAGACCCTTGATGCGGCCCGCCAGCGCATCGGCCATACCCGGCCGGGCGACGTACATCAGCCAGGCGAGGAAGATCCCGAGCAAGCCGGCGGCCGTCGAGATGGCCATCAAAGAGGCGTCCTCCGGGATCTCCACGCGAGGAAACACCGGGGCGAGAAAATCGGGAACCCTGAACAGGAACCCGCCGGCGAGGGAAAGCAGCGCCAAAACGGCCAGCGGAACCAGCATCACGGCGGGCGATTCATGGGGATGTTCATGGCCCCGGTACTTGCCGAAGAACGCCAGAAACATGGCCCGAAAAACGTAGAAGGCCGTCATGCCCGCGGTAACCGTTCCCACCCAGTAAATCCATGGCGCGTGCTGGTGCGCGGCCAGCAGAATCGCGTCCTTGCTGAAGAATCCGGCGAACGGTGGAACTCCGGCGATGGCCACGGCCGCGCACATCATGGTCCAGAAGGTCCACGGGATTTTGGCGCGCAGCCCGCCCATGTTGCGCAAATCCTGTTCGCCGGAAAGCGCGTGGATCACACTGCCCGCCCCCAGGAACAGCAGCGCTTTGAAGAAGGCGTGCGTCATCAGGTGATAGATGCCGGCGGAAAAAGCGCCGCAGCCCACGCCCACGAACATGTATCCGAGCTGCGAAACGGTGGAGTAGGCGAAGACCTTCTTGATGTCGTTCTGCGCGAGGCCAATGGTCGCGGCGAAAAACGCCGTGGCGATGCCGATGATGGCGATGGTCTCCGCGGCCGCCGGGGCATGCGCGTAGATGGGCCAGGAGCGCGCCGTCATGTAGACGCCCGCCGTCACCATGGTCGCAGCGTGAATCAGCGCCGAGACGGGCGTCGGTCCAGCCATGGCATCCGGGAGCCAGACGTACAGCGGGAGCTGCGCGGACTTGCCGCAGGCGCCCACCATGAGCAGCACGCCGATGATGGTGAGCATCGATTCGGGCTTGCCCGCGGCCTGACCGAAGACGGCGTCGAAATCGAGGGTTCCGAAATGCTTGAAGATGTAAAAAACCGCCAGGGAGAAGCCGAAATCGCCGATGCGGTTGACGATGAACGCCTTGTTTCCGGCGTCGGTGGCGAACTTCTTATCGAAGTAAAAGCCGATCAGCAGGTAGCTGCACAACCCCACGCCTTCCCAACCCACGAACAACACCAGGTAATTGGCCGCCAAAACCAGCGTCAGCATGAAGAACATGAAGAGGTTGAGATAGGCGAAGAACCGGTAGTATCCCCCTTCGTGCGCCATGTAGCCGATGGAATAAACGTGAATCAGCGACCCAATGCCGGTGACCACCAGCAGCATGACCGCGGTGAGCCGGTCCACCGTGAAATCGCAGTTCACGGTAAGCGCGCCGCTTTGGATCCAGGTGAAGTAGTGCTCCGCGTAGGCGTGATTGAGATCCAGCCCCAGGATCGTCTTGAGCGCCCACGCGAACGAAAGCGCGACGCTGCCGATGGCGATCACGTTGATCAGGCTTTTGGAAAAGCGGCGCCCGAACAGGCCGTTCATCAGGAAGCCGGCCAGCGGCAGAATGGGGATGAGCCAAAGTTGCATTATAGTGGCAGCCCCTGATTCACCGCGGAGACGCGGAGACGCGGAGAAAGCGCGGAGAAGTCAAAAACGGAATTTACCGCCGAGACGCCGAGACGCCGAGAACGCGAGAAATGGCTCTGCGACGTATTCAGGCTTTGATGGATTCCGGAGTTCACGCGCAGAGATAGCCGAGACACGTGGTCTTCCCGGGTACGGAACTTCATGGAGAGCACATTACTCGGCCCCCTCTGCGCCAGAACCTGGGGGTTACGAGCAGCCTTGAACGACGCACAGGGTACGCTTCCATTGTTTTCTCGGCGTCTCCGCGTCTCGGCGGTGGATTCTGATTTCTCCGCGCTTTCTCCGCGTCTCCGTGTCTCCGCGGTGAGATCTGGGCTGGTCAACATCTTCAGTTCTTCATCGAATCTACGTCGTCGACGTTGAGAGTCCCGCGATTCCTGAAGACGGTCAGGATGATCGCCAGGCCCACGGCCGCTTCGGCGGCGGCCACCACCATCACGAAGAAGGTGAACAGGTGGCCGTCCACCTTTCCGAGCTGGTAGGAGAACGTCACGAAACTCAAGTTCACGGCGTTGAGCATCAGCTCGATGGACATGAACACCGTGATGATGTTGCGCCGCAGGATGAAGCCGGCGGCGCCGAGCGCGAACAGTACGGCGCTGAGCGTCAGAAACCACGATATGGGGATGGCGCTCATCTCAGTCGATTTCCCTGCGCGCCAGCACGATGGCGCCCACGATGGCGATGAGGATCAGGATGGAGGTCGCCTCGAAGGGCAGCAGATAGGTGGTAAACAGCGCCCTCCCGATTTCCCTGGGCCCGCCCCCCCTGAAGCCGCCGAAATGGGCAGTGGCGCCGCGGGGGAACATCCTCTGTACGAAGTACGCCACCAGAACCAGAAGCGTAGCCAGCATGGGGATGCCCAGCAGTTGCGCCATGAGAGAACGTCCCTTGCGGCTTTCCTCCCCGGCGTTCAGCAACATGATGACGAACACGAACAGCACCATGATCGCTCCCGCGTAGACGATCACCTGCGCCGCCGCGATGAACTCCGCGCCCAGCAGCAGGTACAGGACCGCCAGCGATGCCATCACGCCGACCAGCGAGACGGCGCTCGCGATCGGATGCCGCTGCGTCACCACGTTGATGGCTCCGGCCACCGCGACTACCGCGAAAACCAGAAAGAGAACAACGTCCATTTCAACCTACCCAGGCCACCAGCAGGCCGGTCACCAGCAAGTTCAACATGGCCGCCGGGAAAAGATACTTCCACGTGAAGCCCATCAGTTGATCGTAACGAAACCGCGGCAGCGTGCCGCGGACCCACATGAACGTGAACAAAATCGCCCCAGTCTTGGCGCCAAACCAGAACAGGGGGAGCAACCATTCCTGAACCACGGGCACCAGAAAGAGACCCGCCACCAACAGGAACGCCACGCCGAACACCGGCAGCGTGTATCGATCCCGCCGCCGCGCGGGATTCAGGCCGTGAAAGAAAGCCATCGCGGCGGCGGCCCCGAAAATCGCGGCGGGCACGAACCGCGAACCGTATGCGGCCGGCCACGGCGCCGTCCAGCCGCCCAGGAATAGCAGCGTCGCCATGGCGCTCACGGTGATCATGTTGGCGTATTCCGCCATGAAGAAAGAGGCGAACTTCATGCTGCTGTACTCGGTGTGGAAACCGGCCACCAACTCGTTTTCGGCCTCGGGAAGGTCGAACGGCACGCGATTGGTTTCGGCGAACGCCGCGATCAGGAAAATGAGGAAAGCGAACACCTGCGGGAAGGGGCCATGCAGAACGTTCCACCGAAAAACGCCACCTTCCTGTCTGCCGACCAACTCGCGCAGGCTCAGGGTATTGGAAAGCAGGAGCGGCGAGGCGATGGCCAGCGACAGCGGCAGTTCGTAGCTGATCATCTGCGCCGAGCTGCGCAGCCCGCCGAGCAGCGCATACTTGTTGTTCGACGACCAGCCCGCCAGCGCAATCCCATAGACGCCCATCGACGATACCGCCAGCACGAACAGCACGCCGATGTTCAAATCGGTAAGCTGCATCCACGTCTCGACGCCGCCCACCCGGATGGCCGGCCCGAACGGAATGACGCAAATGGACATCAAGGACAGCGAGATGGCTAGGAACGGCGCCGCCAGATACAACGGCTTATTCACGAAAGGCGGCGCCAGATCTTCCTTGGTGATGAGCTTGATCACGTCCGCCAGGGGCTGCAACAGCCCGTGGGGTCCCACGCGGTACGGGCCCGGCCGTACCTGAATGTGCGCAATGACCTTTCGCTCCACCCACTGGAGGTAAGCCAGGGTAGTCAGCAAAACCGCAAAGACCACGACGACCTTCACCAGGGTGATGACGATGAAAGAGTCCATTAGCGGCTCAAGCGGCTTTCCAAAACGGAATGCAGAACCTTAGAATAACGCCCCAGCGTGCCGGAGGCGAACAACCCGTTGTGATCGGAATGCACCAAGCCGGAGGGGATCTCGACGGGGATGCGGCCATCGGCCGGAGCCGTCTGGACCGCTCCGCCGGCCGCCAGCGCCGAAAGGGGAATGGCATAGCCGGGAACCCGGGCGCGGATTGCCTCCCACACGGTGGCCGGGTCCCAAGGCCCTAGCGCCGCCGCCACGCCCATTTCGCGCGCGATGAATCCCATGATCTCGAGGTCCGGCTTGCTCCCCATGGTATGCGCCGCGCGCTTGAGCCGCTGCGCTTCGCCCGTCACGCCCGTGACGGTCCCCTCCTTCTCGTAGGCGCAGGCCGCGGGAAGAACGATATCGGCTTGCCGCGCGGTTTCCGTCAGGAACAAATCCTGGACCACCAGAAAGCCGGCCTTTCGAGATTGGCCGCCCTTCAGCGGATTGGCCCCCACCACCCACAACGCGTCCAGCTCCGCGCCGAGCATCTCAGGAAGCGTCATTCCCGGCCGGCCCGACGGCGTGTAGCCCGACAACAACTCGGGCGTAAGCCCCATGTCCGCAGCCCCGCGCGAATTCGAGTAATCCACCAGACCCACGTACTTCACCGGAATGGCGAGCGACTCGGCGAACTCGACCAGCTTCCGGACATCGCCGCCTCGGAAGGAGTCGTCGAACACGATGACCAGCTCCTTCCCGGCTTTCAGGGGGTCGCGAAGCTGTTCCAATGCCGCGAAGCACGCCGCCGCCGATCCGCCGGCTCGCACGCTCAGGACCGAATATTTGTCCTCGCGCACTGGCCCAGGCGTGACCGCAAAGACGCGCGCCTGGTGATGGCGGTAGTTGGCGCGGATCTGATAGGAGAGCAGCGGATGCTCCAGCGCCAGATCGGCGCCGAGGACCAGGACCGCTTTCGCGTGGTACAGGTCCGCCACCATAGCCAGCTTCCCGCTCGACCCGCCGGCGCTCCCGCCCAGCGCGCCGAGCAGGGCCGCCACGTCGCCGGTGCGATGGTGGTCGATATTATTGGTCTGAAGAACTTCCCGCGCGAATTTCTGGAGATAGTAGTTCTCTTCGTTGGTGGTGTGGTTCGATCCGATGACGCCGAAGCTGCCGCCGCGCGCCAGCGTCTCGCCGAACTTCGCCGCCACCGTCTCCAGCGCCCGCGCCCAGGAGACCTCTTCCAGCTTGCCGTCCACTCTGGCCAGCGGCGCCTGCAACCGCTCGGCGTGGTCGTAGAAATCGAACGCGTAGCGCCCCTTGATGCACAGAAACTCGCCGTTGATGCCCGAGCTGTCGCGGTTGTTGCCGCGGATGATGCGGTCGTCGCGCACGCCGAGGGTGGTCTTGCAGCCGTCGGAACAGTGCGTGCAGATCGTGCCGACGTGCGTCATCTCCCAGGGGCGCGTCTTATAGCGGTAGGCGCCGCTGGTGAGCGCGCCCACCGGACAAATATCGATGCAGGCGCCGCACTCGTCGCACTCCAGGTGGTCGCCTTGGTTGGGGGCGATCTCCGAATGTACGCCGCGGTCCACCACGCCCAGCGCGCCGACGCCCAGGCCCTCGTTGCAGATGCGCACGCAGCGATAGCACAGGATGCAGCGCGGCGCGTCGAAGAACACTACCGGCGAAAATTGCTTCTCCGGGGTGTGGACCTTCTCTTCCGTGAAGCGGCTTTCTCCGAAGCCGTAGCGGAAGGTCATGTCCTGCAGCTCGCACTCGCCGCCCTTGTCGCATACCGGGCAATCCAGCGGGTGGTTGGTGAGCAGGAACTCCAGCATGGACTTGCGGGCGGCGTGTACTTGCGGCGTGTCGGTGCGCACCACCAGGCCTTCGGAAACGGGAAGCGTGCAAGCCGTCATCAGCTTGGGCATCTTCTCCACTTCCACCAGACACATGCGGCAGGCGGCCTGAAGCGTAAGTCCCTCGTAATAGCAGAACGCGGGGATCTCAATGCCCGCCGATTTGGCGGCGTCGATGACCAGCGTCCCCTTAGCGGCTTCGACCGGACGGCCGTCAATCGTGAGTCTAACTACGTCAGCCATTCTGCTTATTACCGCCGATCCCGGCGGACGACGAAAAACGATCGTCCGTCCCACTCTCGTAAGGGCACGGCTTACCGTCGAGGTGATCCTCGAACTCGCTCCGGAACTTCTCGACGATGGAGATCATGGGCATGGCCGCGGCGTCGCCCAGCGGGCAAAACGTGCGTCCCAGCATGTTTCTGGAGATATCGCCGGCCAGGTCGATATCGGAGCGCGCGCCGCCCCCGTCGTGGAACCGCGCCAGAAGCTTATTCAGCCAGGTGGTCCCTTCGCGGCAGGGAATGCACCAGCCGCAGCTTTCGTGCGCGTAAAAGCGCATGAGGCGCGCCGCCACCTTCACCATGCATGTTTGATCGTCGATGATCACCACGCCGCCCGAGCCTAGCATGGTCTTCCGCGCGGCCATCGAATCATAGTCCATCGCGGCCCCTTCGCACTCCGCCGCCGTCAGGACCGGGCAGGACGAACCGCCGGGGATGAAGGCCTTGAGCTTGCGCCCGCCCGGAATGCCGCCGCCCACTTCCTCGATCATTTGCATGACCGGGAAGCCCAGCCGCAGTTCGTAGACGCCCGGCTTGTTGACGTGGCCCGAGAGGCAGGTCATCTTGGTACCGCCGGCCTTGGAGACCCCCAGCGCCGCAAACGCCGCGCCGCCTCCCAGGATGATGGCGGGGACAGCGCAGAACGTTTCGACGTTGTTCAGCGCCGTGGGGCATTGGAACGCGCCCACTACCGCCGGAAACGGCGGACGGATGCGAGGCACGCCGCGCTTGCCCTCCAGCGACTCCAGCAGCGCCGATTCCTCGCCGCACTCGTACGAGCCGGCGCCGGTGTGCGTGTAGAGGTCGAAATCGAATCCCGTCCCCTGTATGTTCTTTCCCAGCCACCCGTGGGCGTACGCCTCGGCGATGGCGCGGTCCATGATCTCGATGAGGTAGCGATACTCGCCGCGGATGTAGATGTAGCCGGCGTGCGAATCCACCGCCAGGCCGGCGATTAGAATGCCCTCGATCAACTGGTGCGGATCGTACTCCATCAACACGCGGTCCTTGCAGGTGCCCGGCTCGCCCTCGTCGGCATTCACCACGATGTATTTCGGCTTGGATGAGGCGCGCGGCACGAAGCTCCACTTCATTCCCGTGGGAAAACCCGCTCCGCCGCGTCCGCGGAGATTGGAAATCTTGACCTCCTCGATGATCTCTTCCGGCTTCATCCCGGCGGCCTTCAGGAAGGCCTGGTAACCGTCCGTGGCAAGATAGGTTTCCAGCGATGCCGAATTCGGCAACCCGAAGCGGCGCGTCAGCACCCTGGTTTCAAGCGGACTGGGTGGGTTGTACAGCATGGCCTACGGCTTCTTCCTCAGGCCGTCCAGCAACTCGTCCAGCTTCTCGGGGGTCACGAAGTGATGGAAGTCGTAATCCACCTGCACCGCCGGACCCCAGGAGCACGCTCCCATGCACTCTACTTCCTCCAGCGAAATCTCGCCGTCCGGCGTGGTTTCCTTGTTCCCGATGCCCAGTTTCCGGCAGGCGCGCTCCCACAACTTGTCGCTGTCGTGGAGCAGGCAACTGACGTTGGTGCAGATCTGGACGTGGTGCTTTCCCAATGGCTTGCGGCGCAGCATCGAGTAGTAGGAAAGCGTCTCGTTGACCTGCAATACGGTGACGCCCACGCGCCGGGCCACCTCTTCGATCACTTCATCGCTGACGCAACCGACCTCGTCCTGGGCGTAGAGCAGCATCGGAATCAGCGCCGCTCGCTGCCGCCCCGGCGGATAGCTCTTCAGCAATCTCTCGAACCTGGCTTCCAGTTGGGTCGAAAATGTCATCTTCAGTGAAGCGCCCGGCTATCGGTCGGTATCTCCCAATACAAAATCCATGCTGCCCAGGGAAGCGATGGAGTCGGCGATCAGCGAGCCCTCCACCATCCGGGACGTGGCCTGCAAATTCCCGAAGCTGGGCGTGCGCATGTGCACCCGGTACGGCAACGCCGTGCCGTCGCTCACCACGTAGAACCCCAGCTCGCCGCGCGGCGATTCGATCACCTGGTAGACCTCGCCCTCCGGCACGCGAAAGCCCTCGGTCACGATTTTGAAGTGGTAGATGAGGGCCTCCATTTGGGTTTTCATCTTCTCGCGGTCGGGCAGGACCACGTGCTGATCGGCCGCTTTCCAAGGGCCGGAAGGCATGCCATCCATGGCCTGCCGTACGATGCGCGCGCTCTGCCGCATCTCCTCCATGCGCACTTGGTACCGCGCGTAGACATCGCTTTCGGTGCGCGTGGGCGTCTCGAAATCGAACTTCTCGTAACTGGAGTACGGCTCGTCCTTGCGCGCGTCGATCTTCAACCCCGCCGCCCGCAACATGGGCCCCGTGACCCCCAGATCGAGCATGTCCTCGAGCGACAGGCGGCCGACGCCCTTCGTGCGCCCAATCCAGATGCGGTTGTTGGTGAGCAGGTCTTCGTATTCGTCCACCTTCGCCGGAAAACCGTCGATAAACTTTTTCACCCTCTGCTGCCAGCCGCGCGGGGGTTCCAGCGCCAGCCCGCCGATGCGGATGTAGCTGGTCATCATCCGCTGGCCGGAGAACATCTCGAAGATGCGCAGGATATCCTCGCGCTCGCGGAAACAGTAGAGGAACACGCTCATGGCGCCGATATCGAGCGCGTGCGTACCCAGCCAGACCAAGTGGCTGTTCAGACGCGTCAACTCCACCAGCATCACCCGCATCCACTGGGCGTGCGGCGGGATTTCCATGCCGAGCAGTTTCTCCACCGCCAGGCAGTAGCCCAGGTTGTTGGAGAGCGGGGCCAGGTAGTCCACGCGGTCGGTCAGAGTCACGGCCTGTTGATAGGTCTTGGCCTCGAACTCCTTTTCGATGCCGGTGTGCAAATAGCCGATATCCGGCAGGCACTCGGTGACGGTCTCGCCGTCGAGGGTCACCGCCAGGCGCAGCACGCCATGCGTGGAAGGATGCTGCGGCCCCATGTTGAGGAGCATGCGGCGCGGACCGCTTGGCGCCGGGTCTTCAGCGAGAACCGTGATTCCGGGAACGTTGAGGGCGCTCATGGGTCAGACCCTCGATCCCGTCACCGGACAATCCTTGCGCAACGGGTGGCCCTCCCAGTCGTCGGGCAGCATGATGCGGCGCAAATCGGGATGCCCGGCGAAGCGGACGCCGAACAGGTCGAAGACCTCGCGCTCGTACCAGTTCGCCGAACGCCACACCCCAACCACCGATTCGATCTCGGGAGCCGGACCGCCCACCCGGCACTTCAGCCGCAGCCGCTGGTTGCGCTCCACGGAATGCAGGTGGTAGACGATTTCGAAACGCGGCTCGGTGGGAAAGCGGTCCACGGCCGTCACGGCGCTCAGACGGACGAACTTCCGGTCGTACTTGAGAAACCCGCAGACGCTGGAGATCCTGGCCGGGACGATCTCCAGGGTGAGCTCGCCGCGGTCGAACTTGCCGCCCGTGATGGCCGAGCCGTCAAAGGCCTCCACGGCTGCGGCCTCGGCGCGATCTTGCAAATCGTCGGGTAGCATCGCGGTTGGTTATGGCTTGCGCCCCGTCCGGTCCGACCCGGACCAGTCCAGCGCGCCCTTCTTCCAGATGTAGAAGAACCCCGACAGGATGAAGACCACGAAGACCAGCATCTCCACGAACGCGGGCCTCGCCATTCCGGGATCGCGGTAGATCACAACCCAGGGATAGAGAAAGATCGCCTCGATATCGAAAAGAATGAAGAGCATGCCCACCAGATAGAACTTCACGCTGAAGCGCTCGCGGGCGGTGCCGGTGGGCTGGATGCCCGATTCGTACGGCATGTCCTTGGCCCGATTGCGAACGCGCTTGCCCAGCAGGTACGAAACGCCCAACAACCCCGTGGCCAGCGCCATCGCAATGACAGCCTGCAACAAAACAGGAAAATACACGTCGGTATACGACTCAGGCATGGACTGCGAGGACCCAGGAACCGAACTTTGACTATAATCGTTGGAAAAGAGGGGTGTCAACCGAGCATGTCCATGGACATCGTAGTCAACGGAGAGCGTGGCGCCGCCCCCGACGGGCAGACGATCCTGGGCCTGTTGCGCGACCTCGGGCTGGACCCCGCGCGCGTCGCCGTGGAACTGGATCGCCGCATCGTCAAGCAACCCGAGTGGAGCGCGACGGTCCTCAGGCCAGGCGCCCGGCTGGAAATCGTGCAGTTTGTGGGCGGGGGATAAGCCAAGCTCTCAGCCGGGTGGGGCAGGCCTTCAGCCTGCCGGCGGCTGATAGCAAAACAGCTTTTCTTCAGAAGCTCCGGACGGCGTGCGCCTCGTCCTCGTGCACGTCGAAGACGGTGTAGAGCTTCGTGATCTGCAACAGATCCTTCACGCGCTTGGTGAGGTTGAGGAGCTTCAACTGGCCACCGCTGTTGGTGACCGAAGTGAAACCCGAAACCAGCTCGCCAATGCCCGAGCTGTCGATGTAAGAGACCTCTCCCATGTTGAGCAGGATCTTCTTCTGACCCTTGGTCACCAAGGCGCGCAACGCGTCGCGCAGGGCGCTGGAACCCTCGCCCAGGGTGATGCGCCCGGCTACGTCCATAACGGTGACGTCGCCCACTTGCCGTGTGTTCAACTTTACGCTCACTGAATATGCCTCCTGGCTGAATGCCGTCGTTACTTAGACACCAAGTACTTGACCAAAGTTACTTCCGTCCCGCCGGATTGCAGACGCCTGATCGCAAATTCGTCCATGAAGGACCGAATCAGAAAAATACCCCGCCCCGACGTGCGTACGATGTTCTCCGGGGCGAGCGGGTCGGGCAGGTTTTCAAACTCGAAACCCTGGCCTTCGTCCGCGATCTTCACCGTCAACCGCTCCGGGTCTTCGGACACGGAGAAGCGGACCTTCTTGTTCGCATTGTACCGATTGCCGTGCACCACGGCATTGACCATGGATTCCCGCACGGCCATCCCAATCTTCAGCAGATCGTCTTCGCCCAAGCCTGCGCGCCGCGCCGCGCCCACCGCAAGTTCTTCGGCGCTGTCCACGCTATCCAGCGTCGATTCCAGGACACGTTCAACGGTTTCCACCCCGCGGCGCGAATTGTCCTTCATACCCAGAACCGTCAAAGCGCGGCCAAGTCGAATCGTCAGAATAAATTACCGTGCTTGCGAAAGTCAAGGAGCGGCCTCTCCTACAAGCCGGCGATCCGTTCGTAAACAGGCCTCAGCGCCGGATAGATCGCCTGGTACACGCCGTGCGCCTTGGCATAGAATTCAGACTCCGCCGCGCCAGGCGAAACCGACTCCATCTCGCGAATGGCGGCCTCGCAGACTTCGCCTACCGAGCTGTACTCTCCCGAACCGGCGAGCGCGATCAGCGCGGCGCCGTATGCCGAGCCTTCCTGGGTTTCTAGAGTCGCCACGCGTTTGTTCAGAATGCTGGCCAGCAATTGCCGCCAGAACGCGCTCTGGGCGCCTCCGCCAGAGGACCGTACCGAGTCCACCGCGACGCCCAGCGCTTCGATGATGTCCAGGCAGTCCCGCTGGCTGTAGCAGACGCCCTCGATCACGGCGCGGATCAGGTCGGCGCGCGTATGGCTGGCCGTGAGGCCCACCCAGGCGGCGCGCGCCCGCGCGTCCAGGTGCGGCGTGCGCTCGCCCATCAGGTAGGGCAGCCAGAATAGTCCCTGCGCTCCCGCCGGCGAGTGCGCCGCCTCCGCGGTGAGCGCGTCGTAGGCGGTTCCGGGCGCGAGCTGGTTGCGCAGCCATTGCAGGCTCAGCCCGGCCCCCTGCGTGACGCCCATCACGTGCCATTTGCCGCGGACCGCGTGGCAGAAGGTGTGTACGCGGCCCGCCGGGTCGTAGGCCACCTTCTCCATGTGGGCGAACACCACGCCCGAGGTCCCCAGCGTACAGGATACGATCCCCGGCAGGACGACGCCGTTGCCTACCGCGCTGGAAGCCTGGTCCCCGCCGCCGCCCACCACCGGCGTTCCGGGCGCCAGACCGGTCAGCTCCGCGGCCTGCGCCGAGACCACGCCGCTGATCTCCGCCGATTCGCGGCATTCCGGCAGAATGGAGCGGTCGAGTCCGATGGCGTCCGTCATCTCCCACGACCACCGGCGGTTCACCACGTCGAACAGGGACGTGCCGGAGGCGTCGGATACCTCGGTGGCGAACTCACCCGTCAGGCGGTAACGCACGTAGTCCTTCGGAAGAAGCGCTTTGCGGACGCGCTCGAAATGGGCGGGCTCGTTGTCGCGAACCCACAGCAGCTTGGGCAAGGTGAAGCCGGTGAGCACGGGGTTGGCGGTCCAGCGGAGCGCGTTCTTGCGGCCCACTTTGGAGTTGATCCAATCCACCTGAGGCTGGCTGCGCTGATCGCACCAGATGAGCGCATCGCGGATGACGCGTCCCGCCGCGTCGAGGATCACGAGGCCGTGCATCTGGCCCGACAGGCCAATGCCTCTCACGTCCCGCCCGGAGACGCCGGCCTGAGCCAATACGCCGCGGATGGCCGCCACGGCGGCGTCCCACCAGTTGTCTGGGCGCTGTTCCGCCCACAGCGGGCGCAACATTTTCATGTCTTCATGGGGCGCGGTAAACCCCGCGCATACGCCGCCGCGCTCATTCACCAGAAGCGCACGCGAGCTGCCCGTGCCGATATCGATCCCCAGCCACATCGCCACTCAGTTTGACATATCGGGAGCAGGGCAGCGTTGGAGCTAACGCGGCGCGCTGAAGCGATAGACCGTACTCGACAAAAACACCTCGCCCGGCCGAAGTACCGTGCTCGGAAACTGCGGCTTGTTGGGCGAATCCGGAAAATGCTGCGTCTCCAGGCAGAAACCCGTGCGTGGGCCGTACGCGGAACCGCTCTTGCCGCGGAACGTTCCGTCTAGATGATTGCCGGTGTAAAACTGCACGCCGGGTTGGGTGGTCAGGACCTCCATCACGCGGCCCGACTTCGGATCGCGCGCTCGCGCAGCCGGCCGCAGCGTCCCCATCGGGCCGTTCACCACGAAGTTATGGTCGTACCCCAGACACATGACGAGTTGCTCGTCCTTCTGGCCGATGCGGGCGCCGATCGCCACCGGCTGCCGGAAATCGAAAGGCGCGCCCTCCACGGCGCGCAGCTCGCCGGTCGGAATCAGCCCCGCATCCACGGGCGTGAAACGGTCCGCAGAGAGTTGCAATTCATGATTCAGAATGTCACCCGCGCCCTCGCCCGCCAGGTTGAAATACGAATGGCTCGAGAGGTTCAGCACGGTGTCCCGATCGGTCGTGGCCGAGTAATCGATTCTCAGTCCGTTATCTTCCAGGGTGTAGAGCACGCGCACGGCAAGGTTGCCGGGATAGCCTTCTTCGCCGTCTTTGCTTAGATAGGTCAGCTCCAGAGCGGGCTTTTCGCCAGAAACCTCGCGCGCCCGCCAGACCGCCTGATCGAAACCCTTGTTGCCGCCGTGCAGCGAGCTTTCTCCGTTGTTGCGCGCAAGAGTCCGCTCCACACCGTTCAAGGTGAACCGGCCATTTCCGATGCGGTTGCCGTAGCGCCCGATCACGGCGCCGAAATACGGATGGCGGCGCAGATAGTCGTCGAAATTGGAGAATCCCAGCACAACGTCGGCCAGCCGGCCCGCGCGGTCCGGTGTTTTCAGCGATACGACGATGCACCCGTAGTTCATGATGGAGATCTCCATCCCGCCCGCATTCGTGAGCGTGTAGAGATCGATGGCCTCGCCGGAGGCCGTCCTTCCGAAGGATCGTTTAGTCATTGCCGTCAGATTTCCTCTCCGTTTGGCCGTGCGCCGCCCCGGCTTTCTTTTTCGCGTCCCTGGCAATCCGCCGCAACTCCGGGAGGATGTCGCCGGCGGCGATGGGCTCGGCCGTCGGGCGGCCGAAACCGAAGTAAGCTTTCCGCCAGAGCGGATACATCTCGTCGTACACCGCCGCCGCCTCCGGGTCGGGCGCGACCACGCGATAGTTGGGGCACAGCTTGCGCTGCGCTTCCTCGACGCTGGTGAAAACGCCCGCCGCCAGAAAGGCGAAGATAGCGGAACCCAGACTCGTCACTTCGCTTTCGGGCACGAGCACGGGCTTGTTGAGAACGTCCGCGTACACCCGGTTCAGCAGGGTGTTCTTCTGCGGAATGCCGCCGCCGTTGATCACGCGCGCAATGGGGACGCCGTATTCCGCCATGCGCTCCAGGATCGCGCGCGTGTGGAAGGCCGTGCCCTCGATGGCCGCGAACAACTCGTCCTGCGCGGTGTGTACCAGCGTCCAGCCGAACGTGACGCCGCCCAGATCGGGGTTCACCAGCACGGTGCGGTCGCCGTTGTCCCAGGTGAGGCGCAACAGGCCGGTTTGTCCCGCACGCCATCGCTCCAGCCCTTCCGAGAGAGCGGCGACGGTGGTTCCCGCGCGGCGTGCGATCGCTTCGAAAATGTCGCCCGTGGCCGAAAGCCCGGCTTCGATTCCCGACATGGCCGGATGCACCGACCCAGGGACCACGCCGCACACTCCGGGAACCAGGGTTGCCGAAGGAGCGATGGCCATGATGCACGTGGACGTGCCCACCACGTTGACCACGTCCCCGGCGCGCACGCCCGCGCCGATCGCATCCCAGTGGGCGTCGAGAGCTCCCACCGGAATCGGGATCCCGGCGCGCAGTCCCAGACTGGACGCCCACTCGCCGGACAGGCGGCCGGCGATCTGGCCGCTGGCGGCGTAGCGCCCCGCCAGACGGTCTCGCACGCCCGCCAGCAGCGGATCCACTTGAACCAGGAACTCCTCCGGCGGCAGTCCACCGAGCAATTCGTTCCACATCCACTTATGCCCCATGGCGCAGATGGAGCGGGGCGCCTGGCGCGGATCGCGGATGCCGCACAGCGTGGCCGCGGCCATATCGCAGTGCTCGAACGCGGTGTGGAACCGGGAGCGCTTTTCCGGATTGTTGCGGAGCCAGTGCAGCAGCTTGGAAAATCCCCACTCGGAAGAATACGCCCCGCCGCACCACGCGATCGCCGGCAGGCCCGTGGTGTGCGCCGTTTCCGTGATCAGCGCCGCTTCGCGCGCCGCGCGGTGGTCGCACCACAGGTAGTAATCGTCGAGCGGCTGAAGCTGGTCGTCCACGGGAACCACGCTCGACCCCGTGGTATCCACCGCCAGCGCCTCAATCGCTTCGCCCGCCACGCCGGCCGACGCCAAAGCCCGCGCGACGGCTTCCACCAGCGCCCGCATGTGATCCGCGTGGCTTTGCGTGGCATAGTCCGGATCGTCGCGCCGCCGGTGCAAGGGCAATTCCGCGGCCCCCGATCCCAGCCGTCCCCGCTCGCTGTCCACGATGGAAACGCGCACGCTCAACGTGCCGTAGTCGACTCCCGCCACCACTGCCATCAGATCCCCCCTTATCGGTGCCAGTACATGTCCCAGCCGAGGTAGTTCTTCGCGGCCTCGTACACCGCGCCCGCCGTGACGCTGAAATTGGCCGCTACGTGATGTTCGAAACCGTTCTCGCAGATGTAGCGCAGCAGCTCCTGCATGCGCGGAATCTCCACCACGCCAGCTCCGCCGAAGGTCTCGAGCGGGTCGCTGGTGAAACGCCCGCCGCCCACGTAGCCGCGCATCTTGCCGTGGGCGTCGTCGGTCGAGAAGCGGGCGAAGGTCATGGCCCCGGCCTTCACGCGTCCCACGCAGTTTCCAAAGGCATTCTCCTTACCGACCGAGCCCGCGATGATGGCCTGGTAATCCATGCGCACGTCTTCGAAAAAATGCTTGGGAAGGTTGCTGCAATGGAAGCAGACCGCCTTATCCGGGTCGTCGCCGTAATTGTTGTTCCAATCCAGCAGAGCGCTCGGCGTTTCGGAGGCCAGCCGCAAGGCGTGCATGGCCACCACGCCCGGAACGTCCACCTCGCACGCGCTCGACATCAGGCCCTCGCTCATCATGCTCATCACGGTGCAAGGCACGACGCCGAAATACTCCTCCATCGACGTCCAGCACTGGACCGCGCTCACCTGAAGATCGTTGGCGCGCATCCACTCGTCGATCACCACGCCCAGGCGCGCCATTTTCGTCAGCGCGCCCTCGGGGACGCCGCTGGCGTCGGCGTACGCCCGTATGGCCTGGACCTTGGCCTGCACCCTGGCGTCCGCCGGCGCGAGCTTCTCGATGCGCCCGAACACCTCCGAGAGGTCCAGCGGCTCCACCGTGATGCCGTGCGCCTCCAGCAGTTTCTCGCTGTAGCGGACGGTATTGAAGGCCGCGGGACGCGCGCCGACGGCCCCGATGCGCAGCTTCCGCAGGCCGTTGGCCACGCGGCACACGGCGGCGAACCAGGCCAGATCGCTCTTGAATTGGTCCGAGTCGGGAGCCTCGGTGTGCAGCGCGGTGAGCGAGTACGGAATCCGGTACTGCGTGAGATTGTTGCAGACGCTCATCTTGCCGCAGAAGCTGTCGCGCCGGTCGGCGACCAGCATCCGGCCGGGCGCGTCGGGCGTGGCCTGGATCAACACCGGCACATTCAGGCCGGCCAGGCGCAGCGTTTCGGCCACGGCGCGTTCGTCGCCGAAGTTGGGCAGCGTGACGATGACGCCGTCGATGCGGCCGCGGTTCTGGCGAAACAACTCGGCGCACACCTTCGCCTCGGCGTGGGTCTCCACCGCACCGTACCTGGTCTGGCCAGGCTCCGGGCAGACCACGCCGAAGCCCGCCGCGGCCAACGCCGCCGTCATTTGCTCGCGCCCGCTGTGGGCCAAGTGGCCCGGGAAAAACCCGCGGTTTCCAACGATCAATCCAAACGTCATGGCCATGGCGGCTCCTCCTTAGATTAGTACCACCGTGCAAAATCAGGGTGGCTGACGGTTCTGGTAAAATGCCAACGATTATGACCGCCGCCCGCCGAGTGGAATCGCCCCCCTTAATCGGCCGCTCCCCTGAGCGTCTGAGCCTGAGCGAACGCATCGCGTTTGCCGGCAAATACGTCGCCTTCGAGATCTACACGCCCGAAGCGACGCCGCTGCGCCTCATCGAAGCCGCCGGCGATTCCGCGGCCGCGTGCGTCCGGGAGTTGAAGGCCCGCGGCCTGGACCCGGCGCGCTTCGAGATCGTCCGCATCGCGCGGCCCTATTAGCCGGGCGCCTTCGGCGCGGTTCCGCCGGCGATTCCGTCCGTGGGCAGAGATCCCGTGATCAGCCGCGCGCGGCGGCTGAAGGTGAGGTACTGGAATCCCCATTGGATGAGCACTACCACGCGGTTCTGGAATTGGACCAGGTACATCAGGTGGATGAACAGCCACACGAGCCACGCCGGCAGGCCGGAGAGGCGCATGCCGAACACGTTCGCAACCGCCGCGCCGCGCCCGATCACCGCCAACTCGCCCTTGTCGAAATAGTGGAAGGGTCGCCGCTCGTTCGGCTGCTCCGCAGCTTTCAGCCTTTCCCGGATCGCGCGCGCGGCGTATGCGCCTCCCTGCATCGCGACTTGCGCCACGCCGGGCAACGGCTTTCCATCCGTCCCTATCACCGACGCCAGGTCGCCCACGACGAAGACTTCCGGATACTGCGGGATCGTCAGGTCGGGATTCACCAGGATATGGCCGTGCTTGTCCGTGGGCGCGCCGGTCCGGGCGGCGAGCGTACGGCCGAAACCCGCCGTGGTCACGCCGCCCGCCCACAGCACCGTCTTGGCCTCGTAGCGCTCTACCCCGCCCCGGCCGTCGCGAAACGCGACGCCGTCGGCATCCACCCCTATCACCATGACTCCGCAGCGGACGCGCACCCCTAACCGCATCAAGGACCTTTCCGCGCTGGACGCCAGGTCCGGCGGAAAGCTCGGCAGCGCGCGCGGCGAGCCGTCCAGAATGACGATGCGCGCCTCCTCGGGACGAATGGAGCGGAAGTCGCGTTTGAGGGTATGGTTCGCGATTTCGCCCAGCGCGCCCGCCAGTTCCACGCCCGTCGCTCCCGCCCCCACGATCACAAATGTCAGCCAGGCCCGCCGCTCGGCTGGATCGCCGGCGCGCTCGGCGGCCTCGAAGGCGTAGAGGATCTTGTGGCGGATGGCGGTGGCCTCCTCCACGCTTTTGAGGCTCGGTGCCCAGGCGCGCCAGTGGTCGTTCCCGAAGTAGGAGGTTTCCGATCCGGTAGCGACGATCAACGAATCGTAATCGAACGCCGCGCCGTCGGCAAGCCGTACGCGGCGGGCGCGCGGGTCGATATCGGCCGCTTCCCCCAGCAGCACCTGAACGTTCTTCTGGCGGCTGAGGATGCCGCGCAACGGCGCCGAAATGTCGGCCGGGGAAAGCGAGCCCGTGGCGACCTGGTAGAGCAACGGTTGAAAGAGGTGGAAGTTGCGCCGGTCGATCAGCGTGACATCGACCGGCGCGCGCCGCAGCCTCCGCGCCGCGTACAGCCCGCCGAATCCCCCGCCCAGAATGAGAACGCGATGCCCGATAGGACCAGGATAGCGAAGACCGGAACGGCCCAACATGTCTGAATCGTGCATCGACCCGAAAGAACCTTTAGAGATTTCTTGGCTATCCCCCCGGTTTTGAGGTATAGCACGGGGAGAGGGCTGAGTCTGAAATACGGCGAGGCCAAGCGATAGAGGATACGGGGGTTACCATTTTGGGACGGTTGCGACTGCCCGGGTGTCTTCCCTGGACGGGCGGCTCAGACTGGCCTTTTCCCTCGGCGGTTTCCGGGCTGGGAGGCTGCCGCTACTAACGGGGCGACTAGCCCTTCATAGAGGCCGAAGAGATGCTCCGCGCGATCGCGGTCGCCTCTGAAGCGTGCCGAGCGATAAAGCTTATCAACGGCGTCATCAAGGGTGCGGTGGGCTTTGCGCAATTGCGGAGGCATGGCGTCGACATCGTAGAGATCGGCGAGCGTGGAGGTAGGAAACTGAGCGCGGGCGTCGAGCACTGCCTGAGCAAGTGTGCGCACCTTTGCGCGTTGCTGGTCGCTGGCTTCGGGCCATGGGAATGTATTGTAGACGATGCCAACAGAATACCGGTAGTCGCTCTTGAGCCGCCCTCCAATTTGACGCAGCCATGCCATATGCATGGCTGATGTGAGCACGCCGAAGTGCCAGAGGTCCGCATCCTGGAGGACGAATACGAGATCGCTTGGGATAGTGGGCGGATTAAGCCATCCGATGGGTACGTAGTCGCGCTTTTCCGAACTGACCTTCGGAATGGCAAGAAATGGCTGGTTCGGAACGACGGTGACATGATAACGCGTTGGGGTCGCTGCCAATTTCCGGGTTCCCTCACTCTTGCTTCTTAGTCGAGACGCTCGTACGGCGGCGATGCGCTCCTTCACGGTTGGCATCATCCGAAGTTCGTGTGGCGGAACGTCTGCCAGGTAGAGGATCCACCGCTGATCGCCATTGATGAATTCCACGGAACCAACATAGGGACGAAGGTACCTCGCTGCGGCTGGCTCCTTGTGCAGGAATGCACCGCGCTCTTCACAGGAGAGAATATAGTGCCCGTCATCGATGGGTTTGGAGCCGATCACGAGCTGTGGAACACCGCACAAGGGGCGGCCGGTTTCTTCAACGACGAGGTGGCGATTCACGACGGCGCCGGCGTCGAAAAGGTAGGGCGTCAGAGCGGCGTGGCGGCTCTCGGTGGGGTCACCCTTGATGTCGCTATAACTGAAGAGGCGCTTTTCCGACGGCTCCTGGTCCCGCTTGGTCAGGCCGATGATGACAACGTGAACGTGCGCCATGCCCCGGGCGTCACTGCCCCATGCGAAGGTTCGGTGAGCAAAGCCGATCTCCAGTCCGTAGCGGTCAAAGAGAACGGGCCAAAGCTGGGCGACCTGTTCTCCTTGTGTAATCGAATTGGTCGCAACGAAACCGATTCGCGCGGAGGACTTGCGGAGATAATCTCCGGCTTTCATAAACCACGCTGTCACGTAGTCGAGCGTTCCCCCACTGCCACCGAGTTGGGCGAGGCGACGCACTTGCTCTCTCTGCTTGTCGGTTTGGTACTTCGCGCCCCCAAAGGGCGGATTGCCGAGGACGTAGGAGCATTCGGCAGGGGCGATCAGACTCGTCCAATCCATCTCCAGGGCATCCGCGGGAAGAATGTGTGGCGACTTCTTCAGAGGAATGCGGGCAAAGCTTTGGCCAAACTCCAGCGAGAGCCTGTTATTCATGATGTGGTCCATCATCCACAGTGCGATTTCGGCAATCCGCGCCGGGAACTCGCCCAGTTCAATGCCGTAGAATTGGTTCACGTCGATCTGGCACATCTGCGACACGTTAAGAAACAACGGGTCATCTTTATGAAGGACTTTTAGCAAGTCGATCTCGAGAAGGCGTAGCTCGCGGTAGGAGATAATGAGAAAGTTTCCGCAGCCACAAGCCGGGTCGAAAAACCGGAGCGTGGAGAGCTTCCGGTGGAATGCTTCGATGGCCTTGCGGCGTCCGCTGTCGCGGCGCTCCGTTAGGCGTTTGAACTCATCGTGCAATTCGTCGAGGAAAAGCGGCTGGATCACCTTCAGGATGTTTCGCTCGGTTGTGTAGTGCGCTCCCTGTGCGCGGCGCTCCTTCGGATGCATGACGGACTGGAAGAGCGATCCGAAAATGGCCGGAGAGATAGCATCCCAACTGAAGTCGAGGGCGTCAATGAGGAGCGATCGCATCGCAGCGTTAAAGGCCGGGAAAGGCAAGTGTTCCTGAAAGAGATCGCCATTGACGTAGGGGAACTGGGCCAAGTCGGCATCAAGGTTATGCTGCCGCTCCGCGATGGGCGTGTTCAGGACCTCGAAAAGCTGGCTCAGCCACAGACCTGTGTCGCTTCCGTCGGGGCTGGTCCGCTGGGCGATGAGCGCCAAGAAGATGTCTCTGGGCTCAAAGATGCCGGTATCGTCGGCAAATAGGCAGAACACGAGCCGCACGAGAAACCGCTCCAGATTGTGCCCGACATAGCCCGCCTCCTTCAGGGCATCGTGCAGCTTGCCCATCATCTCCGAGGCTTCGATGTTTACCGGGTCCTGGTCGCGGAAGGTACGTTTCTGAACGCCGAGAATGAAGCCGAAGTGCTCTACTCGCTCGGGGAACTGGCGGAGCGTAAAGCGGATCGTGGAACGTTCTTCGAGGTCGTGCAGCTCGAAGGTCTGGAAATCGCTCACCAGAACGTAGCGGGGAAGCTCATACTCCTTGAGGCCGGGGAAGTAATCGAGCGCCTGCTCCTTGGCACGGGCGAGGTCCCGGCCCGCGCTCTTCTGCTCAACGAGCAGCACCCCCTTCCAGAACAGATCGATGAAGCCGCGCCCCTCGCCGAGCTTCCTTACCGGCTCCTCAAAGGTGGCCACCCGGCGGCGGCTGACGCCGAACACATCGAAAAACTCGTTGTAAAAGGTCTGGCTCTCGCCACGCTCGTAATGAGCGCGCTTCCACTCCTCCGCGAAACGGGCGGCGCGGGATCGGATTTCATTCCAACCGAGGCGCATCTAATCGATTCCGAGGTAGAGCGAAGCGGCCAAGTGACGTGACTTCACCACCCCGCTTTTCGCCTCCATGGCGGTCGTCGCCTCACGAAACATCGAGGAGAAGTTCAGCCAAGCCGGGTTGATGGTCCACGGGTCCATACGATGGCGAGCCGCTGCCGGGCCAAGTTCCGATTATATGGCGGCCCATTGTCGATTATGAAACCTTGAGCCGCGGCGGGGCCTTCACCGGCGGTGGCGTTTGCCGCTGCAAAATCGTCGGCGCTCCCTCTTGCCACGCGCGCGTCAGCCTGAAACAATAGGCTTGGCGAGGCCTGAAGCATGCGCATACGCGTATTGGGAATCGTGCTGGCGGGCGGAAAAGGGACGCGCCTGTTTCCGCTCACCCAGGAGCGGGCCAAGCCGGCCGTTCCGTTCGGCGGGAAATACCGGATTATCGATTTCGTCCTCAGCAATTTCATCAATTCGGGCATCTATTCCATCTACGTGCTGATGCAGTTCCGCAGCCAGTCCCTGTTGCAGCACCTCAGCGAGGGCTGGCAGTTCGGCGGTCTGCTCAAGTCCCATTTCCTGATTCCGGTGCCGGCGCAAATGCGCTCCGTCGACGAAACCTGGTATCAGGGCACGGCCGACGCCATTTACCAGAACATCAACCTGGTGGAGCAGTCCGATCCGCACCTGGTGGCCATTTTCGGCGGCGATCACGTCTACCGCATGAACGTCACCAGCATGATCGAATACCACGTGCAGCAGGCGGCGGAGATCACCGTGGCGGCCATTCCCACGGACCGCGCTTTGGCGGCCGATTTCGGAGTGATCGAGGCCGCCGAGGATGGCCGCATCCTGGCGTTTCATGAGAAGGACCCCAAGGCGCCTTCCATGCCGGGCGACCCTAGCCGGGTCTATGCCTCCATGGGCAACTACATTTTCTCCACCCGCACCTTGCTCCGGTTGTTGCGCGAGGACGCCGCCGACGAAAAAAGCCTCCACGATTTCGGGCACGACATCCTGCCCCGCGTGGCGGGCAAGAGCGATATCTACGCCTACGATTTTCAGACCAACCGCATTCCCGGCGAAGACCCGGACGCCGTTCCGTACTGGCGCGACGTGGGCTCGGTCGATGCCTACTACGAGGCCAACATGGATCTGCGGTCCATCACTCCGGCGCTGAATCTGTTCAACCGCGAGTGGCCGGTGCGCACCACCAGCTACCCCGACCCGCCGGCCAAGTTCAGCTTCGATGAGGCCAACCGGCGCGGAGAGGCCATCGATTCCATCGTGTCCGGCGGCTGCATTCTCTCGGGCGGCCTGGTGCGCAACTCGGTGCTCGGGCGCGGCGTTCGCGTGCATTCCGCCGCGACGGTGGAGGAATGCGTCATTCTCGACAATGGCGACATCGGCCGGCGTTCCAAGATCCGGCGCGCCATCCTCGATAAGAACGCGCGCGTGCTGGCGGACGAGGTGATCGGCTACGACCTGGAGCGCGACCGCGCCCGTCATTTCGTCACCGATAGCGGCATCGTGGTGGTGTCCGGCGACCGTTCGCCCGTGGAGGTGGCGGCGCTGGTTGTGTGAGGCCGCTCCCGCGCCCCGGTTCATGGAACAGCATGTCTTCGCGTGGATTGCCCAGTACGGCTGCTTGGCGATCTTTCTGCTTCTCATGACCGGCATCGTAGGTTTGCCCGTCCCCGACGAGACGCTGCTGGCGTTCAGCGGATATCTGGTTTTCAAGGGCCATCTCCCGCTCCCGGGCGCGTTCGCCGCGGCGCTGGCCGGCAGCGCATGCGGCATCACTCTCAGCTACACCCTGGGGCGGACCTTCGGCCTGGCGCTCATCCACCGCTACGGCAGGTATCTCCGCATTACCGAAGAGCGCATCGGGAAAGCGCACGCCTGGTTCCGGCGCGTGGGCCACTGGAGTCTGACCTTCGGCTATTTTGTGCCCGGCGTGCGCCATCTCACCGCATACGCAGCGGGCATGAGCGACCTGGAAGCGCCCCAGTTCGCGCTATTCGCTTACAGCGGCGCCGTCCTATGGGTCTCGACCTTCCTGAGTCTCGGATATTTTCTGGGCGATCGCTGGGAGGCGGTCCAACGGAACGTCAACCACTACCTCTTCTCGGGATCGGTCGCCGCCGCCATCCTGCTTGGCCTGTATCTGCTCTGGCGATGGCGCAGCCACACCCGACAATAATAAAGTAATACTTGATAAATAATTATTCAATTAATTGAAAAAAAGACAATTGCATGAAAGATCTTTGTGGGGCAGGTTGTCAACCTGCGGGCGACTGTCAAGTCGGCCTCGCGAGGGCGGTTACCAACCGCCCGCAGGATTCCATCCTGCCCCACGGCAAGGTTAAACCCCACCCGCTCCGCAGGTTTATCGCGCCTCCGAAACCTCAGTGACAACCAGGGCCGCGCCCACCGCCACCACGCAGCCGATCACGTTGTACCAAAGCCAGGAAACGTCGGTCAGGGCCGCGGTGGCCAGGATGGCCGCCTCGCCGGCCAGCGTCCCTAGGAACGCCGCCGTGCCCCGCACTCGCGGGAAGCCCAACGCCAGCGCAAAACATCCCAGCAGCGATCCGTAGAACAGCGATCCCACCCTGTTGACCGCCACAATAAGCGTGCCCAGTTTGGCCGCGAAACCCGCGAATCCCACCGCGTAGACTCCCCAGAACAACGTCGCCCAGCGCGAGGCGGCCAGATAGTGGCGGTCGCTCCCTTCGCGGTGGAGATATCGCCTGTAAATGTCCACCACCGTCACCGTGGCGAGCGAATTGATCTCGCCCGAGCTGGCGGACATCGTGGCCGCCAGAATCACGGCGACGATCAACCCCACAATCCCGGTGGGCAGATACCGCGTGACGAACGAGAGGAAGATGTAATTGGCGTCGCTGAAGCCCTTCTCGCCCCCGGTGCTTTCCACCAGGCTGGCGGCGGCGCCGCGCGCGGCGTCCAGGTCCCTTTGCGCCGCGCGGTAATCGGCCGCCTCCCGTGCCCGGACTGCCTCGTCGCCCGCGCGGTGCGCCTCGAGGAGCGCCGCCGCCGCCGCGCGCCGGCGCTCGAAGGCGCGCTGGTAGCCGGCCGCGATCGGCGCGTAGCCGCTCGCCGCCTGGATGCGCTGCAATTCCGTATGTTGGAACAGCAGCGGCGGCCGCTCGAAGACGTAAAACACGAACACCATGGACCCGATGAACAGGATGAACGCCTGCATGGGGACCTTGACCACCGCGTTGAACAACAGGCTCAGCCGGCTCTCCGCCACCGACCGGCCCGTCAGGTAGCGCTGCACCTGCGACTGGTCGCAGCCAAAATAGGAAAGAAACAGAAACGCGCCCCCGATCAGCCCGCTCCACAGAGTAAACCGGTCGCGCCAGTCGAAGTTCGTGGTGACGGCATTCAGCCGGCCCGAGACGCCGGCCAGGTACACCGCGTCACCAAAGGAGACCGCATGCGGCAGCAGGACCACCACTGTGACCAGCGCAATCGCCAGGCCGAGAATAATGACAGCCATCTGCTGCACGTCGGACCAGGTCACCGCCTTGATCCCCCCGGCCACCGTGTAGGTCACGACCACCGCGCCCACCAGCGTGGTGGTCATCCGCTCCGGCCAGCCCAGAATCACCGCGAGCACCAGCGCGGGCGCATAGATGGTAAGGCCCGCCGAAAGGCCTCTCTGGCACAGAAAAATCGCGCTCGCCAGCGCGCGCGTCTTGGCGTCGAAGCGTTTCTCCAGATACTCGTAGGCCGTGTACACCCTGGCGCGGTGAAACAGCGGGACCACGGTGGCGCACAGGATCACCATGGCGATGGGCAGCCCGAAGTAAAACTGCACGAAGCGCATGCCATCCACGTACGACTGCCCGGTGGTGGAGATGAAGGTGATGGCGCTGGCCTGGGTGGCCATGATGGAGAGCGCCATGGCCCACCAGGGCATCGACTTGTTAGCCAGGAGATAGTTGTTTACGGTATTGCTGCCGCGGGCGCGGTACAACCCGTAGGACACGATGGAGACGAGCGTTCCGACCAGGACGGCCCAATCGGCCCATCTCATCGAAAGGCTCTCGTAAACAGGTAGAATCCCGCGATGATCGCGCCTAAGTAGATCAGCACCGCGATGTAGACGCGCCGCCACGTACCCAGAAACGGCGGCGGTTCGTCGGGAACGTCCCCAGGTTGCGGCATGAAACGGAGTTTACCACGGCCGGCGCGGAAAGCGGACCGCCTTTCCGCTCTGCTACAGTTGGTGAAAACGTATGCGAACCATACCGGGGTGGAACCGCTACTACCTGGACATCTGCAAAGCGGTCGCCTGCCGCAGCAAGGACCCCAACACGCAGATCGGTTGCGTGATCGTCGGGCCGAACCACGAGATCCGCTCGACGGGGTACAATTCGTTCCCGCGGGGGATCCGCGACGACGTGCCGGAACGCCTCGCGCGCCCCGCCAAGTATCTGTGGATCGAACACGCCGAGCGCAACGCCATCTGTAACGCCGCGCGCGCGGGCACGGCCACGGAAGGTTGTACGATTTTCGTCGAAATCATGCCCTGCATGGACTGCGCACGGGCCGTCGTCCAGGCGGGGATTTTGGAAGTGGTGATCTCGGCAGAGCGTATGGAACAATACTCCAGCGAATATTACAACGAGCACTTCGGAATGGTGGAAGTGCTCTTCGGCGAAGCGGGAGTGCGGGTGCGGCGCGTCTAGCGCGGCAGGCCAAAACATGGCCAGCCGCCGATAAACGCAGATGGACGCGGATTGAAAGCAAATTGTTCATCGGCGTTGATCGGCGTTCATCAGCGGCTCAATTTGCTTTTCTTCAGGGCGCGTCCGGGTCGATCAAATCAAGCTCGGTCTCCCCCTGGCAGCACACGCACAATCCTGGCGTGAAGGCGCGCAGATGGCATGTCGCGCACCAGTAGGTGATCCTCTTCAGCTTGCCGTCTTTCAGAACCATCAGCGGGCTCGTGTGGAACGGATCGAGGAAGAACCTGCCCGGAAACGTCGTGCGTCCCTTGGCCTGAACCTCGAAGCCATTGAGGCGCTGGTCGCCCAGGATCTTGCGCGTGGACTCGTCGCCATCGAGCTGGACGAGCTTATGATCCGCGAGCTCGAGCGCCGGAGGTTTACCGGCGGTAAGGACCAGCTTGCCGGTCAAGATTTCGCTGGGGCTAGTGGAAGGATCCGCCGCCAAGGCGCAGCCCAGCGCCAACAGTAAGAAACACAGGCAACCCCTCATTAGTTCGATTATAGCGCGGGGTGGACGGCGCGCCGCGGACGTCCGCGCGAACACGAACGGCGTGGCGCGCCAGGCTACGATCCCGCATGGACTCACCCGTTTACGGCTTAACCATGAACGTGGCGTTCGCGGCGGCGGCGAAGCAGGAATCCCCATTCGGCGTCTGGACTCGCACCAGCCGTATTCCGGGAGATGCTCCGGCCGCAATGGTGATGTTCGCAGTTATCTTGCGCATCGATGGCCAGCGCGCGAACGCCCTGACCCAGAAGGATACGCTGCGTTTTCACGGTTGCCTCCGTCATCTGCATGGATTCTGCGCGCCAGACCAGCCGGCCCCGCACGGCAGCCAAAATCGCAACTGTGTTTCCAATGTGTGGTCCCTCACTTCCACCTGGGCAACTGACGTGCCTCAACCGGACTGGGCGGGTAATGCGAAACGGATTCGGTAATAATTGCTAGGAGGCGGGTTTGGCGTCTATAATTCTTGCCGGGCGGGGGGAACACTCCTTCCGGCTGCTTGCTGGAACGCTGGAGCGGGAGCCGGCTCGCCCGGGAACGAGAACGCATTTGGCGAAGATTCTGGTAGTCGACGACGAGAGCAATCAACGCTCCGCGCTGGAGGGCGTCATCGTGCGGTGGGGCTATGAGGTCGGCTCCGCGCGGAATGGAGCCGAAGCTCTCATTAAGCTGAAGAACTTCGACGCGGATGTGGTCATCACGGATTTGAACATGCCGGAGCTCGATGGCAAGGGCCTGCTCGAAGAACTCCAGAAGAACCCCATGGCGCCCTACGCCATCGTGCTCACGGCGTTCGGGAGCATGGAGACGGCCTTGGAGACGGTTCACAAGCTGGGCGCGTTCTGGTATCTGGAGAAACCGGTCCAGCCGGCCGCCCTGAAGATGATTCTGGAACGCGCGATCGAAAAGCGCCGCCTCGCAACGCACGCCGGGAGGCTCGAGCGCGAGCTCGCTTCTCGCGGCGTGCTGGGCGATCTGGTGGGCGAGTCCCCCGCGATGCGGGAGGTCTTCTATCTGGTGCAACAGGCGGCGCCCACGAAGGCGACGATCTTCATCACCGGGGAGAGCGGCGCCGGCAAGGAAGTGGTGGCGCGCGTCATCCATCAGTTGAGCCCGCGCCGGGCCGGGCCTTTTTTTGCGCTGAACTGCGCCGCCATGCCCGAAGCGTTGATCGAGAGCGAACTCTTCGGGCACGAAAAGGGCGCGTTCACCGGAGCGGTCGAGCGCCGCGCCGGCTGTTTCGAGCTGGCCAGCGGCGGCACGCTGTTGCTCGACGAGATCGGCGACATGCCCATGAATACACAAGCCAAGCTGCTGCGCGTGCTCGAGGACCGGCGCGTGCGCCGGCTGGGGTCGCCGCGCGAAATCGAGATGGACGTGCGCGTGCTCGCTTCCACGAACACGAACCTGCGTGAGGCGATCGCCAAGGGAACTTTCCGCGAGGACCTCTATTTCAGGCTCAACGTCTTCGAAATCCATCTGCCCCCGCTGCGCGAGCGGCGGCAGGATATCCCGCGGCTCACCGCCGATATGCTGGCGGATCTCAACCGCTGGCACGGCTGCCGTGTTACGGATCTCGCCCCCGAAGTCGAAGCGCTCTTCGCCGCGTACGACTGGCCCGGCAACGTGCGCCAGTTGCGCAACGTGCTGGAGCGGGCCGTGATTCTGGCGGGCGAGGGGACCATCACGCCGGCTCACCTGCCGCGCGGTTTTGCCGGTGCCCCGGCGCCGCCGCCGGAGGATGCGCGCGATTCCGTCGCTTTGGATCCTGGCATGACGGTGGAGGAAGCGGAGCGCGCCTTGATCCATCTCACTCTGCGCCACACGGGAAACAATCGAACGCGTGCGGCGGCGATGCTGGGGATCAGCCCGAAGACCCTCTTCAACAAGCTGAAAGAATACGGCGACCGGACATGACCTTGCGCGCCCGGCTGCTTGCGCTGACATTGTCCATGGTGGCCATCGTGGCCGTGACGCTCACCGCCCTCAACCTCAACAGCCTCGCCGTGGTTTCGCTCGACGTCGCCCTGAGCAGCTCCGAGATGGCGGGCCGGCAGGTGCAATCGTTCATCCTGCGGCGTCTTTCCGAAGACGCCGCGCGGGCGCCGGCGCCCGCGAACACGGCCGAGGCCGAGCGCCGCTGGAACCAGGATGTGGCGCACGACGCCGATATCGCCGCGTTGCTCGAGCAAGTCATGGCGCAATCGCGCTCCATCATCGAAGTCGACGTCGCGGGCCAGGACGGCATCATTCTGGCTTCATCCAGCCCGCCGCAGCGCGGAACCCCCATGTCCGCCCGCGAGGATTTGCGCGCTTTGCGCGACGCCGGCCCGGTGGGAAGGATGACCGCCATCCTCACCTCCCATTACGATTACGAAACGCGCGTGCCGCTGGGCATCGCCGGGCAGACGGCCGCGCTGTTCACCATACAGATTCTGGTCTCGCCGGTTCTGCTCCGCGCCGCGGTCGTGCCCGAAGTGCGCAACATCGCGATCGCCTCCGGCCTGGCGCTGGCTCTGGCGTGCGTTTTCGCGTACTGGCTTGCCAGTCTCGCCCTGCGCCCGCTGACGCGCGTCGGCCACCTGATCGACGATGTCGCCAGCGGCAAAGCGCTCGGCGAAGAAGCGAACCGGCGCGACGACGCGCGGGAGCTGGCGATCATCCATTCCAAGCTCAGCGTGCTCGGCGAGCGCTATCGGGACGCGCGCGAAGACGCCAGCCAGTTGCGCGCCAATCTGGAAGGCGTGCTGGAAAAGCTCGACGCCCGGACAAGGAGACACTTTGAAGACCAGATCGCCCTGGCGCGCCGCCTGGCCGCGATCAACAGCCTGACCAGCCGGGTCGCACACGAGATCAAGAACCCTCTCAACTCCATCGCCTTGCGGCTGGAACTCCTGCGTTCGCGCAGCGCGGAGGATTCGCCCGATTCCCAGCTGGAAATGGCCATTCTGGCGGAAGAGGTGACGCGCCTGGACCGCGTGGTGCGGACCTTTCTCGATTTCAGCCGGCCCGTGGAACTTCGCCTGGAAGATGTCAACGTGGGCGAGCTGGCCGCGGAGATCCTGAGAGTGCTGGAACCCGAGGCCGAGCGGAACGGAGTCGCGGTCTCGCTGGCGCAGCCGCCGGACGCCGTGTTGGTGAAAGCCGATTCGGGCCTGCTGCGGCAGGCGCTGGTCAACATCGCGGTGAACGCCATCGAGGCGATGCAGGGCGGCGGGTCGCTCCGCGTCGAAATCGAAAGAAGCGGCGAAATCTGCTCGATCCGCATAGCGGACACAGGCCCCGGAATTCCCCAGGAGCAGCGGGACAAGATCTTTCAGCTTTACTTCACGACGAAGCCCCAAGGCACGGGCATCGGCCTGGCGATGACGTTTCGCGCGGTTCAGTTGCATGGAGGGACAATCGAGGTAGAGGCGGAAGGTGGGCAAGGCGCGACATTTCGCGTAACGTTACCATTGGCTGGAGTCGATAAAACCGCATGAAATCCCGGGTGATACTGCTGGCGGCGCTGACCGTCGGGCTGAGCGGCTGCTGGTTCAGACGGACCAAAGCGGTTCCGATACCTCCGCCGCCTCAGCCCGCCGCGGCCAAGCCGGAGCCTGCGCCTGCGCCCAAAGCCGCCTCGCCGGTTCCACCGCCACAGGCTCCGGCGCGTCCGGTGCAGCCTGAGTCGCCGCCGCCCCAGCTTGGAGAAGTCCTCTCCGACGACCAGCGGCGGCAATACGACGGGGACTTCGCACGAAGCGTGGCGCAGGCCCGCGCGGCGCTGAGAGGAACGGCGGGCCGCACCCTGACGCCGGCGCAGCGGGAAACGGTGGGACGGATTCAGACGTTCCTCCAGCAGGCGGAGGAATCGAGAGCCAAGGACCTTGTCACGGCGCTTCAATTGGCTCGGCGCGCCGAGTTGCTGGCGCAGGATCTGCTCAAGTCGCTGCAGTAAGCCCGCGCCAGCATAATCGCCGGGAGCGGTCCGCTCAGGCCTTCAGAGTGAGGGCGTGTTCGAGGCGAAAGCTCATCGTGGTTTCCGCCGGGATGTGAACCTCTTTCTTGCCCGTGATCACGGCGCCGGTGAATCCCGCCGCGGCTCCGGCTCCCGCGCCAATGGCAGCGCCGACGCCGCCTCCGGCCAGGGCGCCGATCAAGGCGCCGGTCCCGGCTCCGCCTCCGGCGAGGATCGCATTCCGCCGCAGATGCCTCCCGCTGACGCGAGTTTGCGACACGGTCTGGATAGGGACCTTGCGGCCATACACGTCGATGCTCTCCAGCCCCAGCACCAGCACGGCGCGGCCCTTGATACGGCCCGATGGGCGAGCTTCCCGCACGATCCCATAGACCTGCGCGCCGCGCGGAGCCGCGATTGTGCCATCAGCCATCAGCGGCGCCTCCAGCGTGGCGTCGAACCTGTCGCCAGGGCGATTGTAACGGGTACTGATGGATGTGTTTAACCGTACCCGAATCGGGGTTCCCGCCGGAATGACGATGGCCGGGACCTGCGTCTGGACCTGCGCCGGATTCGCCGTTTCAGGCCGGCGCGCTTGCTGGCTTACGCCCGCCAGCAATGCCGCCGTCACCACGGCGATTATGAGAAGTTTTGTTCGCATGGCAGCCTCCTTTTACTGTTACTGTGCAGGGGTCCGCAACATATTGCTGGCGGACGTTACTTTGGGAGTGGCAAGGTACCCTGTCACCTTGTCCTTCTGGATTTGATTCACCACCAACTCGTACGCCTGGGGAGCCTTGGTGGTGTAAAACTGCACGGGTTCGTTAATGGTCCGGTCTTTCTTTTCGACCCGCTTGTCGTCGGACAGAACATCGAGGGTGAACCGGTTATGCCGCGGATCGGCCTTCCTTAGGATCACCTGAATGTCGCCGACCTTCTGCGCCCCGGTCCCTCGGGACAACGTGAACTCGTAGATATTGCGATCCCCCATGGCGCGCAGCATCTCAATTTGCTTCGAGTTGGTGGCGATCAGGCCGCTCATCTCGCCCAGATCGCCGCGGGCCCGCTGCAGCTCGGATTTGGTTTCCTCGATATCCGACTTCGCCTGGTCGACGTCGGTCTTTACCGAGCCCACCTGCGTCGAGACGCCCTCCAGGTTCGCCGAGGTCGCCGTGGCCGATTCCTTGACTTGACCCAGTTCCTCGGTCAACTGTTGAGCCTGTTCCGCCTGTTGCTCCTGCTTCTGCGCGATCCGTCCGGCGACCACGTCCGCATGACGAGTGGCGACGTTCTGCGCCCTCGCTACATTGGCGCTGACCTGCTTCTGCGCGTCGTCCAATTGCGCGCGCAGCGCCGTGACGTCGGCCTGAAAATCGGCATCCGATTCGCTAACCTGGGTCCGCAGCGCGAGGTTGTCGCGTTGCGACGCGGCGAGCTGCCTGCGCAGGTCTCCGGTTTGCGTACCTTGATAGATGGTGGCCCCGCCCGCCGCCAGGATTCCGGCGCCAAGCAGGGGTAACCAAAAAGACCCCCGGGCCGGCCGCCCGGAGTCTGGAATCGACTTGCGAGCATCATCGTGTTCGTTCATCCGCTTATACCTCGGCTATGCTCTGTGCACGGCCCGTGCCAGAGGCCATCAGCCTTCTTTCCAGTGGGCGGCGAGCGAGCAAAAGCGGAAATCGGTACTATTTGCCGGTAGAAGATGCTCCGCGCCCTGACTGTCGGTGCAGCGCGGGCGTTGCCGCTTCTCTTTTCAAAGGAGGCCTATGTCCCGCGTCAGGAGGGCGTCGCATGGTGCAGGAACAGCGTCACGTAGCGCCGCAGGTTTCCGGTAACGAGGAAGTTTTCGCGGACGTGCTCGTGTCCCTGTTCGCCCAGGCGGCGGCCGATCTCGGGGTGCGAGAGGAGGAAACGGACCTGGTACGCGGTCCCTTCCACCGAGTGCGCCAACAGGCCCGTATGTTTGTGGATCACCTGTACCGGGACGCCGCCCACGGCGGACGCCACCACGGGTTTCTTCTTCCAAAGCGCTTCCGCCACGGTCAGCCCAAAGCCTTCGCGCAGGCTTTTCTGGATGACGATCGTGGAGGCGCGCTGTAACGCGTTGACTTCGAGCGGACTGGAGGCGGGCAACTCCAGAATATGGATGTCCGCGTCGTTGGCGGCTTCGGCGCGAACTTCGGCCAGGACTTCGGCGCCCTCGGGATCGTCGGAGGCGCCGCCGCCCGCCAGCACCAACTGGCAATCGAAGTAACGCTTGACCAGCCGATAGGCGCGGATGACCCCCACCGGATCCTTGAGGCGGTCGAAGCGCGAGATCTGCGTGAGGATCGGGCGCTCCGGCTCGATCGCGAAGCGCGTCAGTACGCCTGCGATGAATTCCGGATCGAGCTCCTTGTTCTTGTCCGCCAGCGGATCGATCGAAGGATAGAACAAATACTGCGGCAGCGGCAGTTGCCGCGCGAACGAAGGCGAGGAGAAAATAGCGCCGTCGTAGCGGTGCACCCAGGGTTCGAGGAAGCTCCACACCGCGGGATCGGGCCGCGAAAGGTCGATGTGGCAGCGCCAGAACCAGTGCCCGCGATTGGATTCCTGGCGCGCCTCGATAAACGGCGCGGGCTGCGGGTCGTGGATCACGACGAATTGGCCATCCAGCGGGATGCGCTCGCGATTGCGCCGGTTACACTCGCGAAAAATCTCGAACCCGCGCTCCCCCATCCGGTATGCGCCGCCGTGAAGCGCATTGTGGAAGCCCTTGGTGACTTCGAAGAACTCTGCGCTGCCTTCCATCACGTGCCAGCGAGCCTCCAGCCCCAGTTCCCGCATCAGAGGCAGGATGCGCGACAAGAGCTCCGCCACCCCGCCGCCCACAGCCGTGGAATTCACCATCTCCACGGTAGAGCCTTCTAGCGGCTGAGCCAGGGTGCGCAGTTCCTCCACCTCGGCCGCGCCCAGCAAGGGGCCGTACTGATCCAGCGTGGGAGCCTGCGATTCGAGCGCGACATTCACGATCCAATCTCCCCATCCACCAACTCGATGAGTTCGCGCCGCGCGGTGTCGAGCGTGTTGGTGTAGACGTCGATGCGGTCGGTGCGCGCGGCCAGACGCTCCATGCCGAGAGCGTTACGGAACCAGTGGGCAAAGTCGTTGGTGCGTAATTGGAGCCGGAGGCGCGAGGCGATGAAGTGGTGGTAAAAGGACGCGGGGCTCAGCCGTTCCAGGCCGGCGCGGAAGCCGGCGAGCGTCCGCGCATCCCAGGGCAAGGGGATGACCACTTCCACGGCTTCGCAGAAATAGAAGGGCTCGAAAGCGCGATTGGCGGCCTCCGTGGGGCGCTCGTCGCAGAATTCGCCCAGGATGCGGCGGATGTCCGACCGCACTTCCTGGATGGAAACGTAGTCGCGGATATCGATGCCGGCCAGGCGTTCGGCAAGGGCCGGCTGGTTCAGAGCCGCGAGGACCCACTGGGCGAAATCGTTGGAGAATCCTTCGGTGAGAAAGTGATAGCGGCCCAGCGCTTGAAAGGTGTGATAGAAGACGGCCGCGTCGCTGGCTTCGGCGAGCCCGGCGTTCAGGCCGGCGATCGTGTCGGCCGCGCAGTTTTCCACGCGCGTCAGGTAGCTCGCGGTCGCGAATTGGAAGGCTTGCGCGGCGGTGTTCATAAGAGTTCGGCTCTCAGCTTTTCCAAGAAGGGGAGGACCAGGTCGGGTCCGCCCAGCCGGTAACGCGCCCGTGTGCGCCTAGCGCCTCCGACGCGAATCCCGATTCCGTCCGGCAGCGCGGTGAACGCGGCTTCGTCGGAGAGATCGTCTCCCACGTACACCGCCAGCCAGCGGCCGGGCAACGCGGCCAGTTCTCTGCGCACGGCAAAGCCTTTATCGGCGAGACCGCACGGAGCCACCTCCCAAACGCATTTGCCCGGCGCGATCTCCAGATAGCCACGCCACGGCTCTACCGCGCGGCGCACGCATTCCGCGGCCATCCGGCGAACCGGGTTGGAGGCGCCCCGGTAATGTACGGCGATGATGTACTGCTTGTCTTCGATCCACACGGCGGAATGCGCGGGCAGGGTCGCGGCCAGGGCTTCCCGCACGCGCGGGAGCGCTCCGCACCGCGGGGGAAGCCGCACGCTCCGTTCCCAGCCGTAGAGGCCCAAATAGCGCGCCGCGGGCACACGCACGCGCTCGCGGATGTCGGCCCGCCGGCGGGCGCTGATCACCCACACTCGAAGGCGCGGGCTTCCCGCCAGCGCGGCCAGCGCGCGTCTCACTCCGGGCTGCACGCGCACCTGCTCGGGCCGATCGTCGATGGCCGCCAGGACGCCATCGAAATCCAGGAAGAGGGCGATTCTCCGGTTGGAAGCCAGCCGCGTCGCCACGTCGCTCCAGCATGCAAACAGGGGTCGCATGGCCGCTGTCACCCCACCTCCGCCGAAACCCGCTCCAGCGCCGGTTCCGCCTCGGTTCGGACCGCGCACAGCTCCCCGATGAGGTTGGCGGCCCAGCGGTAGATATTCCTCTCACGCACCACCGCTCTCATGCGGCGCATGCGTTCCAGGCGCTCGCGCGGCTCCATCTCCAGGGCGCGGCGGATGGAGTCGGCGAGTTCACCGGTATCGTAGGGGTTAATGAGCAGCGCGTCGGTAAGCTCGTGGCAGGCGCCGGCAAAGCGGCTCAGGATCAACACGCCGTGTTCATCGTCGCGCGCCGCGACGAATTCCTTGGCCACCAGATTCATGCCATCGTGCAGCGAGGTCACCAGGCAGAAGTCCGCGGCGCGATAGTACGGCAGTATTTCGCGGTGGCTGTGCTGCCGTTTGAGCAGTACGATGGGCTTCCACTCGCTGGTCTGGAAGCGGCGGTTGATGCGCTCGGCCTCACCTTCCACCTCGCGGATCAGGTCGTGATACCTGACGATTTCGGTGCGGCTCGGCGAAGCGATCTGCACAAACGTCCACTGGCTGCGATATGCCGGGCAGTTCTCCAGGAAGGCTTCGATTCCACGAAACCGCTCGGGGATGCCCTTCGTGTAATCGATGCGGTCCACCCCCACTCCCATGAAAGACGCACGCACGCCCAGGCCCGCCAGCAGGGAGGCACGCTCGATGTGAGGCAGTTCGCCGCCGCGCGCCGGACCCTCCGCTTGGTCCGTGGCCACGCTGATGGGGAACGGGCGGACCAGCGTGAGGCGTCCGCCGCGGTTGACCGCGAAGCGTTCCCACTCGATGCGCGATTCCAGCGTCCGGTCCACGGTATGGAGAAAGTTGTTGCAGTGGGCCTGAAGGTGAAACCCAATCACATCGGCGCCGAGCAATCCTTCCAGGAGCTCGCGCTGCCAGGGGCAGATGCCGAAGGCTTCGGGATTCGGCCACGGAATGTGCCAGAAGATGGCGACGCGCGCGTCGGGGCGCTTTTCCTTGATCATCGCGGGGAGCAGGGCGAAGTGGTAGTCCTGCGCCAGCACGATGGGGTCGGGCTCGGACGCGATCTCTTCGAGTAGCGCATCGGCGAACTTGCGGTTGACCTCCCGATACCAGCGCCAGTCCTCGGCGCGAAACGCCGGGCGCGTGTGGGCGATATGGCAGAGCGGCCAGAGTCCTTCATTGGCGAACCCGGAATAAAAGCCGCTCTGCTCTTCCGGCGTGAGCCACACGCGCCGGAGCGTGTACTCGGGATGATCTGGAGGCACGCGGACGCGGTCGCCGGCGTCCACCGCGTCGCGGTCGGCGTCGCCGGCGCCCTGTGCGACCCAGGTTCCCTCACAGGCGCGCAAGATTGGCTCCAAGGCGGTGACCAAGCCGCTGGGAGGCGTGACGACGCCGATGCCGCCGAACTCATGGCGGTGTTCGTAAGGTTCGCGATTGGAGACGGCGAAAAGCCGCGCGCCGCCCAGCCGCCCTTCCACGAAAACCCGGAGCCGTTCGGCGGTCCAGGTGGATTCCGCCGCATCTCGCAAGCGGGCTTCCTCCTGGGCGGCGGCGCGCGCCGCCGAAAGGCTGCTGGCGAGGTGCGCCGCCTCCCGGGCCAGCGGCTCGAAATCGCCCGCGGGCGCGGCTGCGGCGGACGCCGTCCCCATGCGGAGGTCGCGAAGCCATTGCGACATATTGCGCAGGGGACGCCACACGCTCCACCGGACCCAGAGCAGCGTGATGCCGGCGATGACCACGGTCTGTACCGCCACTCCCAGCAGCGCCCGCCGCCACAATACGCGGCTGCGCGCGACAATGTACCCCGCGTCGTTGACAATGGCCAGCGCGCCCGTGACGGCCGCGCCGCTACGCAGGGGAATCGCGGCGATCTGCATGGGCGCGTCCGCGACGGTGAGCATTTCCCCACAAGCCCAACCCTTGCTCAGAGCCCGCGAAACCGCATGGGGCGTGCGCCCCAGAAGCGCGGCAGGCCCCGTGGTCGCAGCCAGCGGCGCGCCGGCGGCGTCGTAGGCGCCGATGCCAGCCACGGCCTCGAGATCTTTGAACTGCTCCAGGAGCGTCTGCAACTTGCCGGACGAGCCTTCCGCCACCAGGGGTTCGACCGCGGACGCCAGGCTGTCGCCCAGCGCGATGGCCCGCTGCTGCAGATCGCGCTGCATGCCCAGCGATTGGGCGCGAGTTTCGTAGAACGCGCAGGCCAGCGAGACCGCCGCAACTCCCACGATGAGAGGCATGCTGAACCGTGACATCAGTCGCATAGGAGGGTATCCTTTTTCTCTTTTTCGGGGCCATGTCGCGCGCCGCGGTCGCCGCCTGGCCGGACGGAGCCGCGCATCAGATCCATGCCGGCTTCCCGCCGGCGGCCGGCGGGAAAGTCGCCGGCGTTTCCGGCCTCGGTTGCCCATCTTTCCAGCCGGCGACAAAGGCCATGGCAATCCCCTGCGGCCGCTCCGGCTCCCGCGCGTCTTTGCTATCCGGCTCCACCTGGCGCGCGCGCACGATGAAGCGTTCCGGAGCCGGTCCCACGTAATAGAACGGGTAGCAGGTAATCAGGGTCAACGACCGGCCGGGCGTCGGCCCGAGCCACTCGTTGTCCGCTGGATCGACGACCGCGGTCCACTGGACCACATAACGGTACACGCCGCCCGGCGCGACCAGGGCGATTTGATCGCCGGCGTGAATGTCGCGCAACGGCCGGAAAAATGTATCGCGATGCCCGCCCAGCACAACGTTCCCCGGTTGCCCGGGCTCCGCCGTCTCCGGGAGCCAACCGATTCCCAGCCGTAACGTGCGAGCGTCGCCCCCTTCGAGCACCATGGCCGATAATCCCAGGCGCGGAATCTCCAGCCTGCCGACGGGACTACCCTGCGTCCCCGGCGAGAACCGTCGCGGCGCTGGAATGGAGGAGGCGCCCCCGGAACGGAGCGCATCCTCCAAGCGCCGGTTCTCCATCGCCTGATAGAGACGTGTCTCAAGATGCGCGCTGCCATAGTAGCCGCACAGCAGCGCTCCGGCTGCCCAGAGCGCATACTGCGTGCGGCGCAAAAGTAGGAGCGCGCTCATGGCCGCTACCGGTTCCCGGCGCGCCGTAGCGCCCGCCGAATGGGGATCGCGGCACCCAGGCAGCACAGGCCGAGCAAGCCGAAGACAGTAGTGTTTCCCGCCGTCTTCGGCATGTCGGGTTCAGCCGGAGTGGTTTCCTCGGTGGACGGTTGTTGCGCCGCAGGCTCCTCCGGGGATGGCTCCGCCGGCGCCGGTTCCGCGGAAGCCACGTCCAGCGATGGATTCGGAACGGGCTCGCTTGCGGTTGTAGCATCGTCGGTTGAAGGCGTCATGGCGGCTGCCGAAGAGGTGTCCGTTTCCGGCGCGGGGACGGCTTCCGCCGCTGGCCCCGGCGTCTCCGAAGGCTCGGCAGCCTCCGGCCGGGTCAATTCGGCCAGGGCCGGCCCATGTTCCATCGCCTGCGCGATCTCCATGGCGCGCTGCTTTGAGTACGTGAACTGCTGCCCGACGGTATCGCCGGGGTAGAACCAGGAGCGCACCGGCTCCGGATCATTGCCCGGCATCTCGTAGAACGTCAAGATGGTTTTGTCGGAGGGATTGGCCCGTTCGACGGAATTCGCCAGATCGGTGGCGTAGACGTAGTTTTCGTCCGCGCTCGTGATCTGCACGATGTGACGGTCGCCGAAGGAATTCGCCAATTTGAAGATGTACTGCCCGGCCGGCAGTATCGCGCCCGGCACTTCGATCGGCGCATTCGTCGTCACGATCGTTCTCTTGTCCCAGGAATCGGCATTGGCGATCGTCGCGACGGCCGTTAGAAGCGCCCCTGCCAGCAGACACGTGCAAGTCCAGTGAAAAGTCTTCATGACCTCATTACCTCCTGGGAGCTTTGTCAGCACCCGGGGCGCCATCATCGCAGAAACAACGCGTTGCATGGGGATTGTGCCGATTCATACGTACTCAGGCCGAGCCAAATCGGAAAAATTTGAACGGATCGGAATGAAAAAACGAATGACCGGACTGGAGCCCCTCCTATGCAAAACCGCCCGCCCCGCACGAAAGCGGGCCGGGCGGCTTTGCCATTGTTAGCTTGAGGGAACCCCTATGCGAATAACTCCTTCTTGTTCTTACCTCGCCTTGGCCGACGCGGTTGCATTCATGTTCGCGCTGGCCGACGCTCCCGTCTGAAGGGCTTTGGATTGCGCCTCGGCCGTCTGGGCGCTCTGCGCGGCGGCGCCAGCGCTCATGCCAGGCTTCATCCCCTGGATTGCGGCCCCCAACGATTGCCCCGCCGTCATGCGGTCTTTCAGATCGGCGAACGGAACGCCGGTGTTCTTCGAGGCCTGGAGCGCCGCGATGAACTGGCCCTGATTCTTGAATCCGGCGGCCGCCTGCGTCATGGTCAGGTCCGGAGGCAGCATCGGGTTCAGGCGCGCGGACAAGTTGGAATCGGAAGCGATGCGCGCCGCCATCCGATCCGGCTTGCCGCTGGAAGAAGCCCCTACCGCGTCATACGCCGATTCGCGCTCGGCCAGCTTCACGTTGTCTTTCACGTCCTTGCCGTCCAAATCCGGACGCAGATTCCGGATCGCCTTGTCGAGCGAAGCATGGCCGCTGCCGGTCATGCTCGCCTTAAGCTCGCCGAAGGGGATATTCAGGTTGTGCGCGGCATGCACCGCGGTCGTGAACTGGTCTTGGAATTCAAAACCGGCGGCGGCATGGGAGACCGTTTCGCCGCGGGGAAGCAGGGTTTGCATATGCGCGGAGAGCGCGGCGTTGTCGGCGACGCTGGCCGCGCTGCGTAGCGATCCATTCGGCCCGCCCATCGGGCCTCTTTGACCCGCCGCCGGCTCGGTCACCGATGCGGCGCCGTGAGCCGCGCCGGAGACCGAGCCCCCTACGGCGCCCTGCCCCGCTCCAGTCACGCCTCCCGCAACGCCGCCGACCAGCCCTCCGCCGCCCCCCAACTGCGCCCAGACTGGCGCGGCCAGCGTGGCGGCGATCGCCAAAGAAATCGAAAACAACCGATAGCTTTTCATGGAACTCTCCTCCTGTAGACTCTCCGTTTCCCAAGGTGAAAACATCAAAGCGCCCTTCGCAGGTTGTAGCCCGCCCCAAAGAACACCGTGTTCAGGCCATATTCCCTGCTGCGCGTATAACCGACCTGCAAGTTGAGGCCGGAGCTCTTGCCAAATAGCAGCCATGTGGAGACGCCGCTATCGCGAGCCAGGCTCGCCGATCCCGTGGTCACCGTCGTCGTCTCAAACACCGGCTTGTTCGGATTGTTCAATAGTCCGTTGACGAGGGTCGCCGCCGGCGTGTTTTGCGGCAGGTTGACCGGTAACGTGGAGTTTGAAGTCTGTATTTTTTTCGTCACCACGCGGCTGACGATGGTCTGCTGCCCGTGCGGCTCGATCAGATAGCCCGTCACGCCGGCTTGCATCCACGGCGCAAACCGGTAGCGCACGCCGCCCTGGCCGTGCGCCACGAATCCGGACGTCAGGAATGGCCGGATAAAAAACGGCGTGTCGGAAACCGTATTGGCGATACCGGCTTCGACAAACGGCGTGAACGGACCGAAGCCCCGGTCGAAATAGTTACTCCAATCGACCGTGGCGTGCCCGGTGCTCAGACCTTTGTTGCGATCGCCCGTCGGGCCCGAGCCGGTGACGGTGGAAACGTAGTTCACCAGCGGATTCGGCAGCATGAAGCGGATCTGCGCGTAGGCGTTGCCAATTCCCCGTACCGCCTCCGCTCCCGTGGCGGCCGTCGTGGACGACGATGGGGAAACGAAGTAGTAAGGAACGCCGAGGTCAACCTGCCAATGCCGGTTGAAGGAATATCCGACGGACGCGTCGAGCTTGGTGACGGTTGCGAGTGAGTTTGCGCTGCCCTGCACGCTCGCGTCGAAAGTAAAACCGCTCGACTCGCCTTGCGCCCAAATCGAACTTGGAAATACCAGTGCGCATCCCAGAAAGCAGTATCGAAGAAACATAGGTTTGAATCTCCCGAAATTTCTTTCGGGATCCCCCTCTCTTTGCGCCTTCTACCAAGCAGGTTGACTGCCAAACTAACTAGACGCGCCGTAACCTCCTGGCAACTCACTACGGAGGCGCACCGTCAAGACTCTTCCTGGCTGAATCGTATGGCTCCACGGTTTTTGTGTCAAGGGAACATTTCCGACGCTTTGTGCGCTTCGTCACGCTGTTGCTGGCCGCAATCACGGCTTGTCATTGCTCGCATCATTCCGTGACGCTAGGAAAAACTCCCAGGCGCGGAACCCGCAACACTCCACTCTTGCCCGGTGTACACAGTGAATCAGGGGCGGCCTCCGCCTCTGCCACGGTAATCCCGATCCCGGTCGTGGTCCCAGCGGTGATCGTGGGCAATACGCCCTCGAGGGCCATCCCAGTAACCCCCATAGAAACCTTCGTGATCATAATGGGGCGCGACCCAATATGCGCCCACATAGGGCGGAAACGGCCAGCGGCCCGGCCGCATACCGGTAAAAACTACCTGACCACGACGCGCGCCGCTGACCGGTCTGCCGCGAGGTGGCGTCTGCCACCCCGCCTCTGACACGGGCGGGCCCATGCTACATTTTGGGTTGCGGCATTATCCGGTTTTCCTCAACCTGAAAGATCGGCCGGTCCTGGTGGTCGGGGCGGGCTGCGTCGCGCTTCGTAAGGTCAAGGGACTGCTGGAAGCGGGCGCGCGCGTGACCGTGGTGGCGCCGGAGTGGGAGCCGGAGTTTGAGACTCTGCCGGTCCGCGTGGTGGCGCGGCCCTTTCGCGCCTCGGACCTGGCCGGGGTCGCTCTCGTTTTCGCCGCGACGAACGATCGCTTGGTCAATCACCGGATTGGCGTCGCGGCGAAAGGCAGGGGCATCTTCGCCAACATCGCCGATTCGGCCGAGGAGTGCGGCTTCCTTGTGCCCGCCCGCGTCGAGCGCGGCAATGTGCAGGTGGCCGTTTCCACGGGCGGCCGCAATCCTCGGCTGGCGGCGGCATTGCGAAGCAAGATCGCGGAAGCGCTGTAACCAGTGGGGCGGGCCTCCCGGCCTTCTTTCGCGCATCGTTGGGGCCCGGTAAAATCGGAAATGCACATGAGAGTCGCGCTTCCATTTGGAGTCAGCACGCCCGAGGAGAAGCGGGACCCCTACCGCAAGGCCTTGGCCGCCGTGGGGATCGAACCGGTGGAAGGCGTGGTGACGCTCGCGGGACTCGCGGGACTCTGCCTGGCCGGCGGCGCCGACGTGGACCCAGCGCTCTATGGCGCGCCCCGCCATCCCCGCACCGAAGAACCGGACCGCGATCGCGACCGGATCGAGACTGCCCTGCTTCGCGAGGCTCTAGACCGCGATTTGCCGGTGCTGGCCATCTGCCGCGGCCTGCAATTGTTCAACGTCGCGCTGGGAGGCGCGCTGACGCAGCACATCGAAGGCCACAACCAGCGGAAGCTGCGGGACGCGCACCCTATCGCCATTGTTTCTGGCAGCCGGCTGGAGGCGATTCTGGAAACCACGGATTACGTCGTGAATTCGCGCCACCATCAATGCGCGGGCCGAGTGGCGCGCGGCCTGTTGGTTGCGGCGACGGCCCCCGACGGCGTAGTAGAAGCGCTGGAGCTGCCCGGCAAGCGCTTCGTCCTAGCGGTCCAGTGGCACCCCGAAGCGCGCATCGATGGTCCCGACGCCGCGTTATTCCGCGCCTTCCGCGACTCTCTGGACCAGGGTCGCTAGTCGGTGGGACAGGCCATCGTTTTTCGTGGCCTGTCATTGCTCTCCAAGACCCCCAAGCCTACTGGCGCCAGCCCCGCAACCCTCGGCCCCCTCCGCTGCCCGAACTCCGCCAGCAGCGCGGCCCCGCAAACACAACTCAGGCCCAACCTCATTCTTCTCCGTGGCCTCAGCGGATCTCCGCGTCTCCGCGGTGAGCTTTAATTCGCGCGCCCCTACGCCGCTCTGCGCGCCATTTCCAACCGGCGCTCGCGGAGCCAGCAGAGCTTGCCCTGATACTCCTGGTAGAGCGTACCGAAGCCGGCCCACCAGTATCCCATCACGAACAGGAAAAGGAACGGCGTGGCGAAATAGTTGAACGTCTGGCAGGCGAACACGATCATGCCCGCGAAGTAGGCGCCCACCAGAATCTCCGCGTACGGGAGCCAGCCGCTGCGGCGCCGGTACCGCTTCGTCTCCAGGTTCACGAGCTTGCCGCCCACCGCGTACTTGGGCGTGCGCGCGAAGGCGGTCTTGATTCCGAACAGGGCCTCCAGCACCGCGCGCGTATTGATGATCGTCAGCCCCACGCCCACGGCGATCAGCAGCGGAAGCAGGAGGATCGACCGCTTCCAGTTCCGCGGGTGCAGCTCGCGCTGCGCAATCACGTAGAACAGCGATAGCGACCAGAACGCGGCGGCGATGAGCGGCAGGTCGATGAACACCATCTGCCAGACGCCCATGTAGAAGCGCACGATCATCACCGGCAGCATGAGCGCCGAGACGACGATCATCAGCGGGTAGGAAATGTTGGGCGTGAGGTGCATGAAAGCCTCCACCTTCACGCGCAACGGGATCTTGGCTTTCACGACCGAGGGCAACAACTTCATGGCGACCTGCGTCAGGCCCTTGGCCCAGCGCGACTGCTGCACCTGGAAACCGTGCATTTCCACCGGCAGCTCCGAGGGGCAATCCAGACCCGGCAGGTAGACGAAGCGCCAGCCCTTGAGTTGGGCGCGGTAGCTTAAGTCCGAGTCTTCGGTGAGCGTATCGTGCTGCCAGCCGCCGGCGTCTTCGATCATCCGCTTGCGAAGGATGCCGGCCGTGCCGTTGAAGTTGAAGAAGTATCCCGCGCGCGACCGCGCCCCGTGCTCGAGAATGAAATGGCCGTCGAGCAGCATGGCTTCCACTTCCGTCAGGAAGTTGTAGTCGCTGTTCAGATAGCTCCACCGCGTCTGCACCACGCCGACGCCCGGATCGGCAAAGTAGTGGATGGAGCGCTGGAGAAAGTCGGCCGGCGGGCAGAAATCGGCGTCGAAGACCGCGACGAACTCGCCCGTGGCCGTGTCCAGCCCTTCTTGAAGCGCGCCAGCCTTGAAACCGTGGCGGCTCGTCCGATGGTGGTACTCGATGGGAAAGCCGAGGGCGCGATAGCGCTCCACCAGCGCTTCGGCGAAGGGCGCGCTGTCGTCGGTGGAATCGTCGAGCACCTGGATCTGAAGGCGGTCCTTCGGGTACTCGATTTTGACCACCTCGTCGATGAGCCGCTCCACCACGTACCGTTCGTTATAGACCGGAAGCTGGATGGTTACGGGCGGAAGCTCGTCGAAGCGGCTGGGCGGCCCGGCCAGCACGTTCTTCCGGTGTTTGAAGTAGGTATGGATGAGGTCGTACCGGTGGATGCCATAGATGGAGAGGATGACGAGGATGGTGAAGTACGGGATGAGCATGGCCCAGTCGAACCAAGCCATCTGATGGATGCCCGAGAAGGTGTCGTCGAACAGCCCCCGAACAAGGAGATGATAACGGTCGGTGGCTGACCTGGCTAAGAACAGCGCCAAGGGAAAGCTTGCCATATTTGCGAAACCGCCGGACGCAAAACACCCGAGATCGGAAACACCCGGCCGGTAGAGTTCATGGTACCAGAAGGCGCGCCGGCCCGGCGAAGCCCGTAGAGCGCGCCTGGCCCAAGTGGTACAGCCCGCGCCCCTGTCAGCCCCTCCTCACCCTCCCGGCGCCAGCCCCACGAACCTCGGCCGTCTCCGCTGCCCGAACCCCGCCAGCAGTGCAAGCTCACCACCCACAGCCAGACCAACCCTCCTTCTTCTCCGCGTGTCCTCTGCGTCTCCGCGTCGGGGTGCCCTCTGGGTCCGGTGATCTTCGGTCTTACCTTACCGCGTCCGCCGCTATTTCTTACACACCGCCGTGAGGAAGCGCGCGTCGGGGCTGCGGTATTCGCTTTCGATCTCCAGCCCGCCCTGCTCGCGTACGAGCCAGCGGAAGGCCTCTTCGCTGTAGGCGTACTGGAAATTCAGGCCGATCCGCTCGCCGCGCTCGAGGGCCATCTCCTGGCCGGCGGCGGCGGCCGAAAGATCGCGCTCCGCGCGGAAGTAGCGGGTGACTAGGTGGAGGCCGTGATGGCGCTCGTCGCGCTTGTCGTTGAAGCGCAGTTCGCCGTCGTCCTGCCCGATCCCCATGCTCCCCAGCAAAGCCCACAGGAAGCGCCGCGAGGCGGAGCTGATACGCCGGGCCATGGTGTCCTTTTCGTCGTAAATCTCCCCGTCGACGATGAGGCGGTCGCCCGCTTTCATGCACTGCGAAAGGTAGCGAATCTCGGCCAGTGGATCGAACGATCCCAGCGTGTTGCCGGAGAGAATCATGAGCCGCGGCGGTTCGGCGGCGTCGGCGGCATAGACGAGGTGGACCGGGCTGGAAATATCGGCCTTAATCCCGACCGTTTCGATATCGTCGTCCTCGGCGCCGCCGCAGGCCATCTCCAGGAGGGTCTGGCTGGCATCCACCGGAAAGTACAGGCATTCGCCGCCGACCTCTTTCAACGCGGACATCAACAAGTGGTCGCGCCCGCCATCGCCCGCGCCAAAACTGATCACCGGAACGCGCCGGCTGAAGCGCCTGGCCAGGTCGGCCGCGCCACCCGCCATCTCCTTCCAGGTTTCCCGGAGACCGCCGTACAGACCGGCGTCCTGGGCCAGCGCCGCCCATTCCGCGGCCGAACGGGGAAACCAGAAAAAAAACTTCTCGGGCAGATCGCGAGCCTCGATCGCTTCCGTGAATTCCTGCGCGATGTCGGCTTCCGTCAGCAGCACTTCGACTTTCATAAGGAATCCATATTATGGCAGGAAGCGCGGAAACGGGCGTGGCCGTTCTGACGGCGCCCGCCTTGCGCTATCATCGTCCTTCACAGTCCTCGAGGAAGCCACCCCTCCCGCCATGGCCCAGGTAAGCACTGTCGCATCCGCCGCCGGCGCGCCGCGCCGCTTTATTCCAGCGCTGGTGATTCTCTTCGCCGCCAGCGGATGTTCCGCGCTGATCTACGAGATCGTTTGGTACCAGTTGCTGCAACTCGTCATCGGGTCCACCGCCGTTTCCCTGGGCGTGCTGCTGGCGACCTTCATGGGCGGTCTGTGCCTGGGCAGCATCGGCTTTCCGCGCTGGCTCTCGCCGCGGCGTCATCCGCTGCGCGTGTACGCGGCGCTGGAAGCGGGGATCGGCGTTTGCGGCGTACTCGTTCTGTTGGGAATGCCGTCGATCGGCGGGCTCTACAGCTCCGCCGTGGGACATGGTTTCCCCTCCATTCTCTTGCGGGCCGTCGTCTGCGCCGTCTGCCTCTTGCCGCCTACCGCGCTCATGGGGGCCTCTCTGCCGGCCGCCGCGCGGTGGGTGGAGAGATCTCCGAACGGCGTGCCCTGGATGGGTCTCCTCTACGGCGCGAACACGGCCGGCGCCGTCTTCGGCTGTCTGCTGGCCGGTTTTTATCTGCTCCGGGTCGGCGACATGGCCACGGCGACTTTCGTCGCGGCGGGCATCAATGCGGCCGTGGCCTTGACCAGTTTCCTGCTGGCCAGGTTCAGCCCGCACGAATGCGCGGATCAAACGCCCGCGCCTGAAACCGCCGGCGCGCGCGGGTACTGGACGGTGTATGTGGCCATCGGCTTGTCGGGGGCCGCCGCGCTCGGGGCGGAAGTGGTCTGGACACGCCTCCTAGGCCTCATGCTGGGGGGCACGGTCTACACGTTCTCGATTATCCTGGGGATTTTTCTGGCGGGCCTGGGAATCGGAAGCGCCGTGGCGTCGGCCATGCTCCGGGGGAACACCCGGCCGCGGCTGGCCCTGGGCGTTTGCCAGGCGCTGCTGGCCGCCATGATCGCCTGGACGGCGTGGATGCTGGCCGATTCGCTGCCGTACTGGCCCATCAACCCGTTTCTCTCCACCAGCCTGCTGTACACATTTCAACTGGATATCGTGCGTTGCCTATGGGCCATCTTGCCGGCCACGCTGCTCTGGGGCGCGAGCTTTCCCTTTGCTCTGGCCGCGGCGTCAGGGGCTGCCACTGGGTCCGGCCGCGACGCGGGCCGGCTCGTGGGCCGGATATACGCCGCCAATACCTTCGGAGCGATTCTGGGCGCTCTGACTTTCAGCATGATTCTGATTCCCTGGATGGGCACGCGCCGCTCCGAGAGCGCGCTCATCGGGACCGCCGCGGCCGGCGGACTGGTGGTTCTGGCGCCGATGGCCTGGCGTGCCCGGAGCAAGACCGGCGCGGCGCTCCTGGCGGCGGCGGCGTGCGCCGCCGTCTTCCTGGCCGCGCACGTCGATGGCGTCCCGGGCGAATTGATCGCCTACGGCCGCCGCATCACCATCTCACGGGGCAGCTCGGAAGTCCTGTATACGGCCGAGGGCATGAACGCCTCCATCGCCATCACGCGCTGGAACGACGGTGCCGTGCAGTTCCACGTGAGCGGCAAGGTGGAGGCCTCCACCGAGCCGTACGACATGCGCCTCCAGCGCATGCTCGGCCACCTTCCCGCGCTCCTCCATCCCCAGCCCCGGTCCGTGCTGGTCGTGGGCTTCGGCGCGGGCGTGACCTCAGGAACCTTCGTGCTATACCCCTCCATCCGCCGCATCGTGATCTGCGAGATGGAAAAGATTATCCCGCCCACCGCCCAAAAATATTTTCACAGCGAGCACTACGACGTGCTCGACGACCCCCGCACGCAAGTCGTCTACGACGATGCACGCCATTACGTGCTCACCACTCCGGAAACGTTCGACATCATCACGTCGGACCCCATCCATCCCTTCGTAAAGGGCAGCGCCACGCTGTATTCCAGGGATTACTTCGAAATGGTCAAGCGCAAGCTGAACCCCGGCGGCGTGGTGACGCAGTGGGTTCCGCTGTACGAAACCGACGAGCACACCGTGAAGAGCGAGATCGCCACCTTCTTCCAGGTTTTCCCCAACGGGACCATCTGGGCGAATGAGCTCAACGGCGGCGGTTACGACCTGGTGCTGATGGGGAGGAAAGATCCCGCCGCCATCGACGTCGACGCCATGCAGAATCGCCTGGATCAGCCGGCCTACGCGCGCGTGGGACAGTCCCTGCTCGACGTCGGGTTTTCCTCGGCCTTCGGCCTGCTTGGAACGTACGCGGGGCGCGCATCCGATCTGAAGCCCTGGCTGGAGGGCGCGGAAATCAACCGCGACGGCAACCTGCGGCTCCAATACCTGGCCGGCCTGGCGTTGAATGACAGCCAGGAAGGAACCATCTACGCCCGCATGTTGCAATTCCGCGTCTATCCCCAGGACCTGTTCGTGGTTTCCCCCCAGCGTCAGCCGGATCTGATGCGCGCTTTTGAAGCGCACGGGGAGTAAGGGGCGAAGCGTTCGGCCTTCCGTTTTCAGCGCTCAGCCGGCCGCTTTGCTGTGTCGTGCCGCTCCGAAAGCCGATGGCTGATCGCTCAAAGTTGACAGATCCTCTCCAGACATGAAATCTACCCTGATCCGTCCGCAGGCACGCACCAAGTTCACCGGAAGGCTCCCATGCTACCGGCGATTACGGAAATCTAGTTGCATCCGCCATCGTTCAGTGGTACCTTGGAAGCGACGTGGAATGATTTAGGGCCTTGCGCCCTGCTAATTGCAACCACGAAAAAAAGTGCTAAAGGCGAGCCGGTCTGGCTGAAAACTTTCGGACCCTGGCGCCTCTTGGCTCCAGGGTTTTTCGTTTTTGGTGGACCGCCGCCGGATGCTGGAGGGAATCGATGAGCGTCTGGCCGAAACCGCTGCCGCCGCTGCCTGCGCTGTCGGGCAGCGAGGGAGCGCTGGTTTCCGTTTCAATCCATGTGGATCCGCGATGCCTGGAGTCTCTTCTCGAGGCCCTCGCGCAGGTGTCCTTTCCCATTAACCCGCAGATCTACCACGAAGCCGTCATGGTTTGCCGGTACGCCGACGGGCGCGAGACGGTCGAGGACATCGCGCTGGTCGAGTTCCCCGCCTACGACAGGCGGTTGGATGAGGTCCGCCGCGCGTTGGACGCCGGCGGGTTCGACCCCGCCAGTATGCGCGTCGCCGGCATGTTGGATGAGATTCATTCCGGACGCGTGGATGAGGCGGCTCCCGTTGGAGCGGAATACGTGGCGCGCTATCTGCTCAAGCGCAAGAGCGCCCGGATCCACTAGCGCCCGTTCAATGTGCCTCAAGTGGGACAGGCCATCGTCTTTTGTGGCCTGTCATTCCCTTCCCCCGCGCATCTATCCCGCGAGGCGCCAGCCCCTCGAACCTCCGCCCCCTCTGCGCTCGATCGTCGCCAGCAACACGCACCCGCAACTGAAAGCCGCGCCACCCCTCAATCATTCTTCTCTGCGATTCCTCCGCGTCTCTGCGTCTCCGCGGTGAGCGGTGAGGTTCTCCGCTACCAGCCGTAGCGCTCTTCCGTCCACGGATCGCCGCGCATGTGGTAGCCGTTGGCCTCCCAGAATCCCGGGCGGTCTTCGCTCGTGAGTTCCACGCCGGCCACCCACTTGGCGCTCTTCCAGGCGTACAGGCGCGGTACGATGAGGCGCGCCGGTCCTCCATGCTCCGCCGCGATCGGTTCTCCGTCGTGGTGGAAGGCCACCAGGGCGTCCTCGGCGAGGAACGCTTCGAGCGGCAGGTTGGTGGTCCAGCCGCGATCGTATCCGAACGCCGTTACGTAGCGCGCCGCCGGCAGCGGCCCTCCGGCGCGCGCCAGCAGCTCGCGGGTCGAGACGCCCTCCCACAAGTTGCCCAGCCGCGACCAGCGCGTCACGCAGTGGAAATCGCCGAAAACCCGGACCCGCGGCAGTTTCAGGAATTCCTCCCAATTCCACTGGACTTCCCTGCCCGCCAACCCCGCGACCCGAAAGCGCCATGCGTCTAGGTGGATCGAAGGCGGACCGCTGGCGTCCAGTACGGGCCACTTCCGGGTGCGCGACTGCCCGGGAGGAACCCGTTGCGCGCGCCGCGCGTCGGAACTTACGATGACCTCCGGCGGCAGCCCGTCCGGCGTGGGGACCAGGCTCCCCTGGGTTTTGTCGCGATCCATTGCGGACATCCAGCCCTCTTCTGTTTGATGCATAATACGAACAAGTCGATCTTTTGGGAGTCGATAGGGGCGCGGAGGCGCCCTCTGAGATGGGTAAAGCGTCCAGGCTGGCGTTCGACGCGGGCTTTCTGGGTAACTTCGGGCGTATGGCGGTCGCCGCGGCTGCGGTTTGCGCCGGTCTCTCCGCCCAGGACCTCATGTCCGTATCCGGCGGCGTGGGTCGGCCGCTGTTTTCCGACGCGGCCGTTCTGGAAGCCCAGGAGACGCGCAAGGACGTCGCCTGCACGGTGGACCCGATCAAGCCGGAGCTGGGGTTCGATTTGAAATTCCATGCCGGTTACGAGGTTACGGTTCCCCTCAATGATCTCGAGGGAAATGGCAACCATCTTACGATGGTTTTCCGCGTGGTCCCGGCCGGACGGGCGGACGCGCCGGTCTACATGTCGCAGCACATAGCGGTTCCCGAAATCGACGCGGGCGCCAAAGGCGACGCTTACCTGGAAGGAGCCTTCGTCGTCGGCGAGGGGAAGTACCACGTGTCGTGGCTCATGCGCGACCGGTCTGAGCGCATCTGCTCGTCGAACTGGGATATCGACGCCAGCCTGTCGGCGAGAGACAAGCCCATTCCGCTCGAAATCGCCGCCGCCCAAGTGCAGCCCGACGCCAACGAACTTTTCAAACGCGAGCCCCCGCCCGAGCATGGCCGGCGGGATGCTTCGCTCCATGTGAAAGTGTTGGTGAATTTCGCGCCCCAGAGTTCGACTTCGGCCGCCATGCAGCCGGTCGATGAGGTCGGTCTGGTCGCCATCCTGCGCAACATCGCGCGCGAGCCCCGCTTCGGCAGGTTCTCCTTGGTCGCATTCAACATGCAGGAACAACGCGTCGTGTACCGGCAGGAGAACTCCGATCGTATCGATTTTCCCGCTCTGGGCGCCGCGCTCCGCTCGCTGACGTACGGAACGGTGCAACTGAAGCAGCTTGTCGAAAAGCACGGCGACGCCGACTTTCTCGGCGGCCTCATGACGGCCGAGATGTGCGGCGCGCGGGACAAGCCCGACGCCGTCATTTTTGCGGGGCCTAAGGTGACCGTGGAAGACGCCGTGCCGCCGGACTCCTTGAAGCAGCTCGCCGCCGTGGATTTCCCCATCTTTTACTTGAATTACCTCGCGAACCCCGCCGCGGTTCCGTGGCGCGACGCCATCGGCGGCGCGGTTCATTACTTGAAGGGCTCCGCGTTTACCATCAGCAGGCCGCGCGACCTGTTCGTCGCATGGGGTGAAATCATGCGGCGTATTGTAGAATCGAAAGAGAAGAAGACCGCGGGCGGCAGTCTCTCCTCGCGGTAATCATGCGCTCCTTCGCCATCGCGTTGCTCGTTGCGGGTTGCCTTCCCGGAGTCGCCCAGCAGTTCGGACCCGACAGTCTCGCACCCTACATTCCCACTCCGCAGATCCTCGTGGACGCCATGCTCGATTACGCGCAGGTCAAGCCCAGCGACGTAGTCTACGACCTCGGCAGTGGAGACGGACGAATCGTCATCACCGCGGCGCGGAAGTTCGGCGCGCGCGGGGTCGGAGTGGAGCTGAACCAGACGCTGGTCCTCGAGGCCCAGCGCCGCGTCCAGGAGCTGGGCCTCGCGGATCGCGTCACCATCGTGCAGGGGAACGCGTTGAGCGCGGACGTCAGCCCCGCCACCGTCGTGACCCTGTATCTCTTGACGAGCTCCAACGAGCGGCTCAGACCGAACCTCGAGAAGTACTTGCGGCCCGGGGCGCGCGTGGTGTCCAACGACTATCCCATCACCGGGTGGAAACCGTCGAAGTTGAAGATGGTGCGAACCGGCTCCGCGGAGCACCGCATCTACGTCTACCAGATCGGCCACACCAAATAGGCCCGCGAGCGGTGGGACAGGCCATCGCCGTGTGTGACTTGCCAGTCCCTCCCCTACAAGACCATCCCGCGAGGCGCCAGCCCTTCGAACCTCGGCCCCCTCTGCTGCCCGAACTCCGCCACCGGCGCCGGATCGAAACCCCTATCCGGACCAACCCTCATTCTTCTCCGCGTGTTCTCTGCGTCTCCGCGTTGAAGTCTTTGCTGCGCTATCCTGCTCACTTCTTCCCCGCGTCTTCCACGATTCGCTGGGCCAGGTAATTGACCACCTTGGCGTTGTTGCGCGCCACCTCGTAGTAGGCTTCGCGCAGGAGTTGTTCCTTGCTGTTCCGCAGGGTCTCGCGGATGTTGGTCTGCACGCGCGGGTCGTTGAGGTCGCGTTGGCCGGCCTCCTCCCGCGAGATCATTTTCAAAATGCGATAGCCTTCTTGCGTCTTGACAATCCCCGAAATGGCCCCTTGCGGGAGCGAAGCGACCAGCCTCCGCAATTCCGGGTCGGCCTTCTCCAGCGCCGATTCCGGTATATAGCCCATGTCCCCTCCGTTGGCCGTCGATTTCGGGTCTTCGGAGTAGTTCTGCGCCACCATGGTGAAATCGTCGCCGCGCTTGAGGCGGGCCAGGATGTCGTTGATCTTGCTCCTCGCCTCGGCGTCGTTCTGCGCCTTGCTGTTCTTCAGGTTCCGGACCTCCGGGTCGGCATAAGGGCTCACCAGGATCTGCGCCATGTGGATCTCCGGCTCGGCCAGGTTGAAGCTGGGTTTATTGGCGTTGTAGTAGTTCGTCACGTCGGCGTCGGTGATCGAGATGTGCGACGTGATTTCCTTGTTGATCAGCTTGTCCACCGTGAGCTGCCGCCGGATTTGAGACTTCAAATCGTTCTCCCCCAGTTTGCGCTCGGCGAGTTGTTTGTCGAACTCGTCCTTGGTGTAGGGGGCCTTCAACTTGTTCAGCTCCGTATCGACGTCGGCGTCCACCGCCGCCAGACCCATTTTTTCGGCGCGCTGCAACAGGATTTCATTGGTGATCAAGCTGCCCAGCAGGTCCAGCCGCTGCGTGGCGACCAGGTCCTCGTTGGATCCCTCCATGGGCTGTGGATACTGAGTCTGATAGACCTTGTCGAGTTCGGCGGTCGTGATGGCGTGGCCGTTCACTTCCGCGGCGACGCCCGCCGGCGCGCCGCGCTTGCAGGAGACAAGCGCACAAGCGGCCATCGCCGCGATGAGGCAGATCGGATAGCGTTTCATGCTGCCCCCTATTGTAGCCGCGTGTGGAAGCGGAGGCGGACCGGCAAAGCCGCTCAGTGCCCCTGCGCCTGCCGTAACAGCTTCGTGGCCTCCCGCCGGAGGGGGTCGTCGTCCGTCAGCGCGAGATTCATGTATCGGTTCAGTAATTCGATCGCAACTGCCAGATTACGCCTTGCTTGTATATACGCTTCCGCTCGTCCATACAGCGCCTTCGGATTCTCGGGCGAAAGCTTCTCCGCCTGGGCGAAGCTCTGCTCGGCCTCCTGATAGCGGCCCTGCCTGGATAGGAAGAGGGCGAGGTCGATCAGGCGTCCGGGTTCCCGCGGCGCGCTAGCGGCCGCGCGCCGCAGGTGATCCTCGGCGTCGCCGTAATCCTTCCTCTTTTCCGCGAGCTTCGCCTCTGCCCACTGGCCTTCGGCCGGATCGAGTTGCCCCATCTGCCGCGCCGTAGCGGCAGCCTTATCGAGGCCGCCGCCCAGGATGCCGGGGGCGTCGAGGTAGTACTCCAGCAAGTCGCTTAGGGCTTCCAAGTTACGCGGGTTGAGTTGAACCGCTTTCTCGAAATACTGGCGCGCTTTGACGGCGGAAACCGGAGCGCCCAACGGGCTGGAAGTTTCGGCCCGACGCCCCCACGCCCGGCCCAGCCAGAGCGCGTGGTTCGAATCGTTCGGCTCGGCCTCGGCGGCCTTTTCCAGGGCGTCGATCGATTTCCTGTAATCCCCCTGCATATAGTAGTTCCGGCCGATCAACTCCCACGCCGCGCCATCCTTGACGGGAAGGGCCTGAAGGATCCGCAAAGATTGCGCGAAGTCCGTGGCATGGTAGTACGAGCTGGCTCGCTCGAGTTCCGGTCCAGCCGCCGAAAGCAAGACAGGTAACGCCAGAAGCAGCGTGCAGGTCCGCACCTTTTCACGTTACCTCACGCCACCCGGCTGCTCAACCCGGCATGCTCATTTCCTCGTTGCTATGATGGGTCAATGGAAAGCGCCTCTGCCCCCTCCCAAGCCCCCTCAGCCCAAGCGACCATCGACCTGGAGAGGGAATACGTCCTCCAGACTTACGCCCGTTATCCCCTCGTCCTCGTTCGCGGTAAAGGCTGCCACGTGTACGATACCGAAGGCCGCCGCTACCTCGATTTCATTTCGGGCATCGGCGTGAACGCCCTGGGGCACGCGCACCCGCGCATCGTTCAGGTAATCCGCGAGCAGGCCGGCCTGCTGGTCCACACGTCCAATCTCTACTACAACCAGTTCCAGGGCCCGCTGGCCAGGCGCCTCGCCGAAATCACCGGGCTCCAGCGCACGTTCTTCGCCAACACCGGCACGGAGGCCATGGAAGGCGCTCTGAAGATCGCGCGCGCGCACGGCCGCGCCATCCATGCGGAGAAATACGAGATTGTTTCGCTCGACAATTCCTTCCACGGGCGCACGCTGGGCGCGCTTTCCATCACCGGACAGGCGAAATACCGCGAGGACTTCGAGCCTTTGCTCCCGGGCGTGAAATTCGTTCCCGCCAATGACAGTGCGGCGCTCGAAGCCGCCGTCGGCCAGCGCACCGCCGCGATTGTGCTGGAAATGATCCAGGGCGAGGGCGGCATCGTTCCACTGACCCAGGATTACGTGGCCAAGGCCCGCCATCTCGCGGACCGGTACGGCGCGCTGCTGATCGCCGATGAGATCCAGTGCGGCGTGGGCCGCCCCGGAACCTATTTCGCCTACCAGCGGCTGCACGCGGCCGTGCAGCCGGATATTGTCACGGCGGCCAAGCCCCTGGGGGCCGGCGTTCCCCTGGGAGTTATCGTCGCCAATGAGAAGGCCGCGGCCGCCCTCAAGCCGGGCATGCACGGTTCCACCTTCGGCGGCGGCGCCCTGGCGTGCCGCGTGGCCTTGGAAGTCCTCGACGTCATCGGCGAGCTGCTGCCGGCCATCCAGCGCGTCGGCGGCTACTTCCACGCGGCGCTCAACGAGCTGGCGCGCAAGCGCTCCTTCGTAAAGGAAGTGCGGGGCTTCGGTCTCATGCTCGGCGTGGAGTTGACGGTTCCCGGCAAGCAACTGGTTCTCGATGCCATGGCCGGCGGCCTGCTCATCAACTGCACGCACGACACCGTCCTGCGCTTCCTGCCGCCGTACATCGCCACGGAGAAAGACGTAGACCAGGCCATGAAGATCCTGGCGAAGCTGTTCTCCCAGGTGAAACAGGGCTAGCGATGGCATCGTGGAGTGGGCTTTCAGCCCGCCATGCCGGCATTCATGCCGTCATTCTTCGGGGAGCCATTCGTGACTGAATCCTTCGACGTTCTGGTAGTCGGCGCGGGACCGACGGGCCTGGCCTGCGGCATCGAGCTGCAACGGCGCGGCGTGAAGGCCGTCCTGATCGAAAAGGGCTGCGTGGTGAACTCCATTTACCACTACCCCACCCACATGACCTTCTTCACCACGCCGGAGCTTCTCGAAATCGGCGATATTCCGATGACCAGCCTCAACGATAAGCCCAACCGCGCCGAGGCCCTGAAGTATTACCGGCGGGTCGCCGAACACTATCGCCTCGACATCCGCCAATACGAACGCGTGGACAAGATCTCCGGAGAGGACAACGCGTTCCAGGCCTTCACCACCGGTCGGGGCGAACGCCGCCGCGAGTACCGCGCGCGGAAGATCGTGCTGGCCTCGGGCTATTACGATGTGCCGAACCGCTTGGGCGTGCCCGGCGAGGAACTCGACAAAGTCCTCCACTACTACAAGGAGCCGCACCCCTATTACAACCACGATGTGGCCGTCGTCGGCGCCAAGAACTCGGCGGCCATTGCCGCGCTGGAACTGCTCTGGACCGGAGCGCGCGTCACGCTGATTCACCGCGGCCCTGCCATTTCGGATTCCGTGAAGTATTGGATCAAGCCGAACATCGAGAACCGCATCAAGAGCGGCGAGATCCCCGCCTATTTCCATTCCCGCGTGGTCGAGATTCAGCCGGATTCCATTCGGATCGCGGCGCCCGCGGGCGAGCTTTCGCTGAAGAACGATTTTGTTTTCGCCTTGATCGGCTACCGCCCGGACCTGGATTTCCTGAATGCCACGGGGATTGCGTTGGAGCCGGCGACGCAAAGGCCGCGCACCGATCCGGACACCCTGGAAAGCGAGCGCCCGGGCATCTACCTGGCCGGAGTGATCGTGGCCGGAATGCACACCAACGAGATCTTCATCGAAAACGGCCGCTTCCACGGCCGTCTGATCGCGGAGTCGATCGCCTCCCGCCTGTCCGCCTGAACCGCGCCCCGTTGTGGGGCAGGATGGCATCCTGCGCGGCGGTTGGCAACCGCCGCTGTCGCTATAATACGCGGGATGCAACAAGAGAGCTGATGCCGGCGCCCCCCTTGCTTTCCGCCGCCATATCGTGTATCTATTACCTGAATGTCTCAAATCCAAGGAGGCGCCATGCAGCGCATCAACTGGACCCGTGTCATCCTCGGCGGTCTGCTCGCCGGGGTCGTCGTCAACCTCGGTGAGTTCCTGGTCAATGGACTCTTGCTCGCCAACCTCTGGGCCGCCGACATGCAGGCCCTGGGCCGTCCGTCCGCTCTCGGCGCCTTCCCCTACGTCGTCTTCAATCTATGGGGATTCCTGATCGGCTTATTCGCCATCTGGCTCTACGCCACCATCCGGCCGCGCTTCGGCGCCGGACCGCGCACCGCTGTCATCGCCGCCATCGCCACCTGGGTTCCCGGTTCCTTGCTGGCCTCCATGGCCCCCATCGCGCTGCATCTCTTCGCGCGCCGCCTATTCGCCATCGGGGTTGCTGGGGCCCTCGTGGAAATCGTCGTGGCCACCCTGATCGGCGGCTGGATTTACAAGGAGAAGCCCCCCGCTCCCCTCGCCGCGTAGGCTGCCGTCTGCCGCTACGGGCGGTTCCGCCCCTCGCCGCCCCTTCGATGGGGCGCGGACGCTTTGTCTGCCGCGCCGAGACTCGTCGTCTCGGCGCTTGGCGTGGGAGAAAAGCGGGCTAGAATCTTCCTTCCACAAGCCCGGCCCACCCGTCCGATAATGGTCGCATGGACCAGCGATTTCTCGGCAAGAGCGGCCTGAGCGTTTCATCGCTCAGTTTAGGAACCATGACGTTCGGAGGCAAGGGCCGCCATGCGGCCATGGGCGGCCTCGGTGTGGAAGAAGCCCGGCGCCTGGTCGATATGGCCATCGATCGCGGCGTCACGCTGTTTGACACCGCCGACATTTATTCGGAAGGGCTCGCGGAGGAAGTGCTCGGCGCGGCCCTGAAGGGCCGGCGTCACCATGTGCAGATCGCCACCAAGGCCTTCTCGCGGATGGGCCCGGGACCGAACGACCTGGGGTTGTCGCGCCACCACCTGATGGAGGCCTGCGAGGCCAGCCTGCGCCGCCTCGGCGCCGATTACATCGACTTGTACCAGGCGCACTCCATGGACTCCATCGCGCCCATGGAGGAGACGCTGGAGGCTTTCGATACCCTCGTCCGCCAGGGCAAGGTGCGCTACATCGGCTGTTCCAATTTCTCCGCCTGGCAGACCATGAAGGCCGTCGCCATTTCCCAGCGTAGCGGCCTGCCGCGCTATATCAGCCAGCAGATCCAATACTCTTTGCTGGTCCGCGACGCCGAGTTCGAGCTGATTCCGATGGGCCTCGACCAGGGCGTAGGTGTAATGGCATGGAGCCCGCTGGTTTTCGGCCTGCTTTCCGGCAAGATCCGGCGCGATGCCCCGCAGCTCCCCGAAGGCCGGCTGGCTGCGCTCGGGGCGCCCATCAAGGTGGACTGGGAGCGGCTCTATCGCATCGTGGACGTCATGCTGGCTGTCGCCGCCGCGCGCGGCGTCACGCCCGCGCAGGTGGCGCTCAACTGGGTTCGTGGCAAGCCCGGCGTGGATACGGTGATTCTGGGCGCCCGCACCGAAGACCAGCTCCGCGACAATCTCGCCTCGTCCGCCTGGGACCTGAGCGCCGAGGAGATGGCCCGTCTCGATGAAGCCAGCGCCATTCCGGAGCCTTACCCGTACTGGCACCAGCAGACCTGGGCCGGGGCGCGGAACCCGCGCGTGCCCTCCCAACGCGCGCCACTTAGATAAGGGAATAAGCCGCCCTCTGAATTGTTTGCGGCAAAGGCCGAGTTGCGAAACGGCGCCTTTTGCATTAAAGTATGACGAAATGTCCCTAGAACTCTCCAGCGTCTTCGCTCTACGCGATTGGAGGGCCCGTGGATGATCGGGCCGGCGCTGGCAATGCGATTTCTTGAATTGGCGCCCGGGCCTGCCGATCGCACCCTCTGGGGTGTATCGGGTATCCGGCGCTCTTGGAGCGTAATGCGGAGGATAGGCGCTGCTGAGCGATAGAGTTCTTGGCCCGCGCAAGCGCCGGGGATTGAGCGCTGCAACCCATTTGGCCGTTCGGGAAGGTGATGCATAGAGGTGTCGACTACAACTGGAACCCCACACCTGCGCCGGGTGCTCTCTTTGGCGGATTTGATCATCTTTGGCATCATGGCGGTGACCCCGAGCGCGCCGGTGACTGTATTTGGCTTGGTCTCTGTGAGGGCGCATGGCCACACGGTAGACACGATCCTCTTCGCCATGGTGGCTATGGTTCTGACGGCCATCAGTTACGGACGCATGGCCGCTCTGTACCCGGCGGCCGGCTCGGCGTACACCTATGTAGGCAAGGGGCTCAATCCGCACCTCGGTTTTCTGGCCGGGTGGGCGATGCTGCTCGATTACCTGACCATCCCTCTGTTCTGCGTCGTGTACGGCTCTCTCATTGTCCAGCGCATGCTTCCGGACGTGCCCTATGTGATGATTGCGGGCGGCTTTGCGGGCGGGATCACGTACCTGAACGTGCGCGGAATCCGCGCGACGGCCAGGGCCAACCAAGTTCTGCTCGCCTACATGGGAGTCGTCCTGCTGGCTTTCATCGCGCTCGCCATCCGCTACTTGTTTTCTCACGAGGGCTGGGGAGGGCTGATCTCCAGCGCGCCGTTTTACGATCCCCTGGAGTTTAACTTTGGGCGGGTAGTTCACGCGACTTCCTTCGCGGCTCTTACCTACATCGGATTCGACTCGGTAACCACGCTCGCTGAAGATGTTCATAACCCCAAGCGGAATGTGCTGCTGTCGCTTGTGATTGTTTGTGTGTTCACAGGGGTTTTCGGAGGGTTCCTTACCTACCTCGGACAGCGCGTGTGGCCGGACTTTCGCACCTTCCCGGACGTAGCCACCGCCTTCATGGATGTGACGCGCCGGGTAGGCGGAGCCTGGCTTTTCGAAGCGATGATCCTTCTGCTCGCCATAGCCAATCTGGGGGCGGGCCTGACTGGACAGGTCGGGGCGGCGCGATTGCTCTTCGGCATGGGGCGGGATGACGTCCTGCCCAAGAAGTTCTTCGCCCACCTCTCCAAGACCAATACTCCTTCGTTTAACATTGTCTTAATTGGCGCCTTGACGTTCGCGGGTTCGCTGGGCAAACGCTATGACCTCGTCGGAGAATTGCAGAACTTCGGCGCTTTTCTGGGCTTCATGGGAGTCAATATTGCGACGATTCGCCAGTTCTATTTCCTTCCTCAGGAAGGGCGGCAAAGGAGCTTCTGGGAGGACTTCATACTTCCCGGTCTGGGATTCGCGATCTGTACCGTGATCTGGCTGGGTTTGGGAACGATCGCCAAAACGGTCGGAGGCATTTGGTTTGTGGCCGGATTGATTTATTCTGGCATCCGGACGCGCGGATTCCGCCTGGAACCCATCATGGTCGATTTCAGCGAAAAGTAAGAGCGCTCGATGGAGCCCAAGGGGTAATCTATTGTTAATCGGTGGAGAACGTATGCGATTGAAAGACCAGGTTGCGATCGTCACGGGCGCCGGGGCGGGAATTGGAAAGGCCGTTGCCCTGCGTTACGCCGCCGAAGGCGCGCGGGTCGTGGTCGCTGAGATCGATGCCGGCGCCGGATCCGCCACGGCGCACGAGATTACCGCCGCGCAAGGGGACGCCTTTTTCGTACGCACGGACGTGGCTGAGGAACCGGAGGTGCACGCCATGGTGGAAGCGGCGCTCGAACGCTATGGCCGCATCGACATTCTGTTCAATAACGCCGGGATTCAGATGTACGGCCGGGATACGCGTCTGCACGAGTTGACCGCCGAAGTCTGGGATCGTACTCTGGGCGTCAACCTCCGCGGCCACTGGCTCTGCGCCAAGTACGTGATCCCCCAGATGCTCAAACAAGGGCGGGGCAGCATTATCAACCTGGCTTCGCCTACGGGAATGAAAGGGTACGAGGGCTTGACTGCGTACAGCGTCAGCAAGGGAGGGATTGCCGCTCTCACCCGCGCCATGGCCGCCGATTATTCCCGCTATCGCATCCGCGTGAACGCTATCGTTCCTGGATGCATCGACACGCCCATGAATGCCGCGAGATTGTCGGATGAAAGCATGCGCCAGAAGCGGATTGCCATGACTCCCTGGGGCCGCCTGGGTACCGGGGACGATGTGGCGAGCTTGGCGGTTTTCCTGGCCTCCGGCGAAGCCGACTTCTGCGTGGGAGGCTTCTACGCGGTCGATGGCGGCATGATGGCCGTCTGACCCAACCGATGGCGGCTATGATAAGCATCGCTTCCATGGTTGGCGCGCCCGATTTGGAATCGGATACCCTGGCGCCCTACAGCCAGGACTTGCCCGCCGCGTTCGCTCGGCTCGCCGGCCTGGGCTATGACGGTGTGGAGTTGATGACCAAAAATCCATCGCGTCTCAACGGACCGCAGATCAGACGTTGGGTGGATGAGCACAATCTCCGCTTGTGCGGGCTCTGCAGCGGCCACGTCTATGGCGAAGACAAGCTGGGCCTTTTAAGACCGGATCTGACGATGGATCGCACCGCGATCGGGCGCCTGCGTGAGTTTATCGATTTCGCCGCGGCGTTCTTCGGCCCGGGCGCGCTGGTGAATCTTGGCCGCTCGCGCGGCATGGGAGATCCGGACAGGCTGGAGGCCACCCTCGACGCTGCCGCTTCGGCGATGCGTGAACTGGCGGAATACGCTCGTCCACGCGGCATCGGGATCGTACTGGAACCGATCCGTCGCCAGGAAGTGAATTACATTCATACGACTCAAGACGGCGTGGATCTGGCGCGGCGCGTGAACCACCCGAACTTCGGATTGATGGTGGATACATACCATATGTACTGGGAAGACCGCGATATGTTCGCGAGCCTCCGCGAGGGCGCGCCGCTCATCTGGCACATTCATCTGTCCGACAGCAATCGCTGCTGGCCTGGAAGCGGAAAAGTCGATTATTCCCGCGTGGTGCAGGTTCTGCGCGATACGTCTTACAGCGGGTTCGCCTCGATGGAGATCAAGGTCTGGCCGGATGCGGATTCGGCGGCCGCCCGCGGTATTGAACACATCCGTCGGTTTATTCCGAGGCCTTGAAGTTGGGTTCCTAAGGGAGGAGATAAAACTGTGGGCCGTCTCATTGCGCTTGTCCATACGGTCGCAACGCTCGTGCCGGAATTCGACCGCTTGTGCGGAGAGATTCTGCCGGACGCCGAAGTGAAGCACATGTTGGACGAGCCGCTCCTCGAGCGCGTGCGTCGGCGCGGCCGCCTCGCGCCGGAGGACGCGGCCCGTCTCGAGGCCCACCTGCAAATTGCCGCGGAGATCGGAGCGGCTGCGGTGCTGGTGACCTGCTCGACAATTTCCCCTTGCGTGGACGAGGTCCGGGGACGGGTAACCGTACCGCTGATCAAGATCGATGAGGCCATGCTGGCCGAGGCATTGAGGCTGGGAACGCGGATCGGAGTGGTAGCGACGATTCCGACGACGCTTGAGCCGACGCGCAAGTCCCTCCTCGCCCAAGCGGAAACCTCCGGACGAGTTGTCGCGATGGAGCTCGTCCTGGTGGAGGGCGCGCTCGCCGCGCTCCTGGGCGGCGACGGCGAAACGCACGACCGTCTGGTTGCCCGGGCTGTGCGGAACCTCGCGGGCCGGGTGGATGTCGTCATTCTCGCTCAGGCCTCAACCGCTCGCGCCGTGCGAGTGATTACTGAAAGTCCCGTTCCCGTGCTTGCCAGCCCGCGTCTTGCGCTGGAGCGGGTCCGCGGACTGATGATCGAGCCGCCGATCAACGCCGATCAACGCCGATAAGCATTTTGCTTTCAATCCGCGTTCATCTGCGTTTATCGGCGGCTCGGCATGTCTTGGCCCTTTTCAACCTGCCGCCTAAAAAATGGCGATGGGGTTGAACAGCGAGCCCGTTCCTCCCGGCAAGCGCAGCGGAGCCGCTACCACCAGGAATTCCCAACGTTTTTCTTCTTCGCAAACCTGGGCCAGTTCTTCGAATTGCAGACTGTCGGCGCAAACCATCCCCATGGCTGCAATTTGCAGGGCATGGATGGGAGAGGAGAGTCCCTCCACATTGCTGGGAACCACTTCGCCGTCGCCATCCGGAAAGAAGGCAGCCACCTTTCGCTCATGCAGCAGCAGAATGGTTTCCACGTGCAACCCTTCTTTTCCTTCGCCATCGTAAGTGTGATTCCAAGGGCCCAATTCGAGCCGCCGGCGATGGTGTCCGGTGCGGAAAAGGAAAATGTCTCCTTCGCCGAGACGAACGCCCTGCGCCCGCTCCGCCGCCTCCAGTTCCGCAGTAGTGACGGCTTCTCCGGGCTCCAGCCACTTGACCCCGCGCAGGCGCGCGATGTCGAGCAGCACCCCGCGCCCGACGATGCCCTGCGCGTAAGCGGTAATATCCTGAATCGCGGGCCCTTGGGAAGTGACGGCGCTCACCGGCTTGCCGTTATAGAGCTTGCCCCGGTAGGCGACGTGACAGAGCGCGTCGATGTGCGTGAAGGCGTCGCCATGAACCTCGCTCGCCAAGTAATCGGTGGCGAATTGCGGCTCTCCGAATGGCGAGTGGACGTCGAAGGTCCGAACCATGTAGTGAGTTGCGGGGCGGGGATTGTCCGGTCCCGCCACCTTGTTGATGGGAATCGCCATCGAGACCGGCCGGCCCGAACGAACCAGGGCCGCCGCCCGCCTGATGTGTTCCGGCTGAATGTAATTGAGCGTCCCCTTTTCGTCGTCGGCGCCCCATCGCCCCCAATTGCGGACCGCCTGGAATAACTTCTCGAACTCTGCCTTGGAAACGTGCTTGGGTGTTGTTTTCGTCATTCTCCGCCCTTCTGAGTTCACGGCCGCGGGCCAAGCCCGGATGGGATATTTAGCCTGACATCGGTTACAGCGGTCGATTGTACATCCAATCGCGCTCGATTGGAGCCGTTTATCCCTGTTCTTCCATCCAGAGCAACTCCAGCGGTTCAGGAAGGAGCCATCCTCAGGCTCCTCTGAAGATCGGAGTACATGGACGCGTCGAGGCGCCATCCTCGGTAGTTCGGCGAACCCGCCCTTAGAGATGAAGCCCATGATCCAGTCTTGACTGCAATCATTCAATCTGTCAAAATTAAGAATCGTATGAGTGCGGTCAAAGAACTGAAAACGCTGACCATTCGGTTGGATGAGAATTTCCACCGCCGTCTGAAGGCTAAGTTGCTGGCCGACGGCACGAGTTTCCAAGCCAAGGTCCAAGCCATGCTTGAGGACTATGCCGATGGTCCGGCCGAACAGCGGGAAGAGATCGCGCGCCAAGTGGCTATCGCTCGTGAGGCCATGCGCCGCTATGCTCCCGCAATGCGGGAACTGGCGCGGTGACCGAGCCGGTCTGGGTCAACCCGGCCGCAGTTTTGCGCTTTCACGGCGATAGCCTGATCGGATTTGGAGGCTTGCCGGGGATACGCGACCAGGGCGCCATCGAATCGGCGTTGGCTAGGCCTCGAAACGTGTTCGCCTATGGGCAGCCGGATCTTTGCGCTCTGGCTGCCGCCTACACCGCCGGGTTGTGCCAGAACCATGGGTTCGTGGACGGTAACAAGCGCACCGCATTCCTGACGGGTTTCACGTTCCTGTACGAGAACGGCTACACCATAGTGGCCGAGCAGGCCGAGGTTGTCGCGGCCATGCTGTCACTGGCCGACCACACTCTCGACGAAGCCGGTTACTCCGCTTGGTTGCGGGAGCATATCGCGCGTAACCAGTAGGCGGCGTTTGGGGAATTCTCGGCGGCGCCTTCTTCGACTTGCGCACGGCCCCCCATCTGCACTATCTTCGTCTCGTGACCATCACACGACGCACCATTCTGACTGCCATGTCTGCCGTTGCCGCCGCCCCGGCGCAGCGCAACCTGGTTCCGAGTTGGGAGCCCAAACTTGGCGTCCTCGGCCAGTATTCCGACGCCAACCTGGAGTTTGTCAAAGCCGAAGGCTTCACCAGCATGCAACTCCATCAGGTCAATCCCGACAACCTGGACGACGCCGCCATCGCCGCCCTCAAGGACAAGATCCAGGCGTCCGGCATCTATGCCTCCGCGGTGGGTTGCGATGGCAACCACATCGACCCCGACCCCGCGCTCCGCGACCGCCAGAACCAGAAGACGATCAAGATTCTGGAGCTGTGCGGCAAGCTGGGCGTTCCGAACATCGGGGGCCAATCCGGAAGCATCAAGAGCCAGCCCCTCGCACGCCAAGTGGATGAAATCGTCAGGGTCTACACGGAGAAGTATTTCCCGGTGTGCGAGAAGAACAAGGTTCGCATCCTGTGGGAACCTTGGGCCGGCGGACCCAACATCGCCACCGGTCCCGTAGGATGGGAGGCGCTCTTCAAGGCCTTCCACGACAGCCCCTGGGTCGGCATTCAATTCGACCCCTCCCACCTGGTCTGGCAATTCATGGACCCGGTGCAGGCCGCTCGCGACTTCATCGGCAAGATTTACGACGTGCACCTCAAGGACGTCGAGATCCTCTGGCACGTGGTACGCCGCGCCGGCATTCAGCCCGTCGACAATTCCCGCTGGTGGCGTTTCCGCGTGCCCGGCGAAGGAGCGGTGGATTGGAAGGGCATCTTCTCCGTGCTGGCGGAAGCCGGCTACAGCGGGGCCATGAACATCGAGAACGAAGACGAGTTCTACTACCCGAACTATCAAGGGTCCGATTTCACCCCGCAATTCAAGCGCGGTTTCCATCTGGCCCACGAGTTCCTGAAGACGCTGGTACCCCCGGTCGCCGTTTAGGTCCGCCTGGCCTGCCGCAACTCAGATCGGGGCGCGCAGAGGCTGGAGCACAGACCGCCCTCCCCAATCCACCACGCGCGCAAAATCTGGATCACAGCCTTTTTCAAACCTTTATCGCACTGTAAATAAATGACTTCTCCGTCCAATGCACCAATTTCTCGCCTCCCCGCCTGCTACTCTGAAGCCGGAATATATGGCTACTCTCCGTCAAATCGAGGCCAACCGCCTCAACGCACAGAAATCATCTGGGCCGCGCTCCGTCGAGGGCAAGGCCGTCTCCCGCTTCAACGCCCTGAAAACCGGCATCGACGCGAAATCCAATGTCAT
>JBEKHV010000005.1:0-117742 GCA_050012095.1 Bryobacteraceae bacterium
ACCCGTTTGCGAAGATGGGTCACAGGGACCTCCTTGTGACCCGCACTCTACCGCGCGACGGCCTCGGGAAGAAGCCACGCGTAGCGTCCGCCGCGCGAGCGGCTTAGTTCAAACGGGATTCCATTCCACTGAGCGTTTCGGATGGGAAAGCGGACCAGCGGAGTCCACAATCGACGGCTCAACGAAGAAGAACCCCACCTATCGGGACCTTATCGGCAACCAGGAGACGTGCTACGGTGTCTGACCTTGACGGTATGCAAAACGGGCCGTCCGCGGGCCCCTTACACTGGCATCGACTGCGAGGCCGTGCGCCAGCCGCCACGGGTGAAATCGGGGAAGGGGACGGGGATGCTGCCTTGAGCCACCGAGAGTTCGCTTAGCGGGCCGGGGGCGCTCCAAGCGGCGGCGTCGTAGACGTCGATATCCGGCGCGGAGCCCTGCTTGAAGCATTGGATCAGGCGGTAGACCATCACGAAATCCATGCCGCCGTGGCCGTTCAGCTCCCGGGCCAGCGCGCCGACTTGCTTCCAGTACGGATGCCCGAATTTTTCCTTATACGGATCGAGCGGGCCAAACTCCTCGGTGCGCGCGCCGTCCACGTAGATGCGCGGGGGGTAGTCGCGGAAGATGCCTTTCGTGCCGGCGATCAGATTGATGCGGTCGTAGGGTTGCGGTTCGGCCACGTTGTGCTCCAGCTCGATGAGGCGGCCCTTGTCGGTGCGGATGAGGCTGATGTTGAGGTCCCCATTGCGGTAGATTTCCTTCTGCCGCGGGTCGCCGGGCGGGAGCTTCTCCTTGCGGTAGGCCTGGAGGGAGGCGGAAAGCGAGCTCATCGAGACCATGTGATCGAAGCGGTCGCCGCGGTTGATGTCCATGTAGTGCGCCACGGGGCCGAGGCCGTGGGTGGGGTAGAGGTTGCCGTTGCGCCGCTCGTTCTCCAGGCGGCGCCACAGGCCTTCGCCCTCGTTCGAAAACAGGACGCTGCGCAGGTCGTGGTTATAGGCGCACGCGCCGTGCGTCAGCTCGCCGAAAAGGCCGGCGCGGACCATGCTCAGAACCATCAGCTCGGTCTCGCCGTAGCAACAGTTTTCCAGTTGGATGCAGTGGCGGCGGGTCTTCTCGGAGGTATCCACCAGCAGCCAGCAATCTTCGATGGCGCGCGCCGCGGGCACCTCCACGGCTACGTGTTTGCCCGCTTTCATCCCCACCACGGCCATGGGAACGTGCCAGATCCACGGCGTGGCGATGAGAACCAGGTCGATATCGTCGCGCGTCACCATCCTCTCGAAGGCGCGCTCGCTCGAATGGTATAGCTCGGGCGCTTGCTTGCCAGCCCTGACCAGCCTGGCTTGGGCGGCCGCGGTCTTCGACTCGACGACGTCGCAGAGCGCCGTGATCCGCACCTCCGGAAGCGGAGAGAAGTTGTCGATCAGTGAATTTCCCCGCCCGCCGATGCCGATGATCCCCAGCCGCACCGTGTCCCGGGCTTCGAACTTCATGCCCGCGACGCTCGCGGCGGCGTCCTGTCGTGGAGACTGGGCGGCTTCCGCCATTCCGATCCCAAAGGACGCCAGCGACGCCATCCGCAGCATGTCGCGCCGCGAAGAATTCTTACTCATGGTCACCTCCAGAGCCTGTTCACTACCCGTATCACAAGCGCGGCGCTCACGAGAAACACCGCCAGCAGCGCGGCCGCATAATCCATTCGCCCATACAGGACGTTGCCCACGGTGAACAACGCCGACCAGATCATGGCGCAGCCCGCGGACCAGCCGAGCATGGCCAGGGGAATGTTGTCGCGGCGCGCGTACTCCGCGGCTTCCGAAGCGGAGACGCCCGCCAGCGCCCGAATACGCCGCCAGCCAGGCCCGATGGGGTTGACTTTCCTGTAGAAGCTCACCAGGGTCGCCTCATCGGTCCGCGGACCGACAAATGCCGCGATCAACCAGCAGACAGTCGTGAACCCCACGGTAATCACCATCTGCCAGTCGGCGGCAACGATCATGCCGTTCTTGTGCAACACCAGAAAGGCCACCGAGATGCCAAACGAGCTGATCATGGCCACGATCTCGCACCACGCCGTAATGCGCCACCAATACCACCGCAGCAGGTACAGGAGGCCGGTGCCGGCGCCCACCTGGAGGATGAGGTTGAAGTTGTCCTTGGCGGTGTCGAGCGCAAACACCAGGGCGGACGAGCACACAAAAAGCAGAACGGTAGCCAGCCTCCCGGCCAGTACGTAGTGCTTCTCGGTGGCGTCCACCCGCACGAAGCGGCGATAGAAGTCGTGTACCAGGTACGATGCGCCCCAGTTCAGGTGCGTGAGGATGGTCGACGAATTGGCGGCCACCAGTCCGCCCAGCATCAAGCCCACCCAGCCGGCGGGCAGAAACCGCAGCATGGCCGGGAAGGCGATGTCGTGGCCCAGCAGGGTGGGATCGAGATGCGGAAAGGCCTTCTGAATGTCCGATAACTGCGGGTAGACGATCAACGACGCCAGTCCCACCAGAATCCATGGCCAGGGCCGCAGCACATAGTGGGCGACGTTGAAGAACAGGGTCCCGCCGAGGGCGTCCTTCTCCGTCTTGGAGGCTAACATGCGCTGCGCGATGTAGCTGCCGCCGCCGGGTTCGGCGCCGGGATACCACACGGCCCACCATTGCACGGCGAGCGGCAGGATGAAGATCGCCACCGCCAGTTCCAGGTTATTGGAGAAGTCCGGTAGCAGGCTCAGGTAGTTCAGGCCGCCGGGGCCATGGGTGTGGGAGAGCTTCTCCACCATGCCGCTGAGGCCGCCTACCTGCGGCAGAGTCACCGCGAAATACGCCGCGGCGATCACGGCGGTCATCTTGATGAAGAACTGCGCCATGTCGATGACCAGCACGCCCCACAGTCCCGAATGCGCGGCGAAGACCACGTTCAGCAGCCCGACGGACAGCAGGGTCTCCCAGCGGTTGAACCCGAACAGCACCGCCGCAATCTTGCAAGCGGCCAGATCCACGCTGGCCATGATGATGCAGTTGAAGAAAAATCCCAGATAGATGGCGCGGAACCCGCGCACCGCGGTGGCGGCCTTGCCGGAGTAGCGATGCTCGTAGAACTCGAGATCGGTGAGCACGCCGGAACGGCGCCACAGACGGGCGTAGAAGAACACCGTGGAGACGCCGGTCAGCGTGAAAGCCCACCACTGCCAGTTGCCGGCCACGCCCTGCGTACGGACGAAGTTGGCCACCAGGTTGGGCGTGTCGCTCGAAAAGGTGGTGGCCACCATCGAAATGCCGGCCAGCCACCAGGGCACGGAGCGGCCCGAGGCGAAGAACTCGGTGGTGCTCTTTCCGGAGCGTTTTCCAAAGAAGAGCGCGGGCACGAAACAAATGCCAACCGATATCAAGGCGATGATCCAGTCGATGGCCTGAAGATGCATGCTATGGGTCCTCCATATATAGGGTGCCCGGCCCGGGTTCGGCTGCGATAAGAAAGGCGGAGTGGTCGCCGGCGTAGAAGCGCTCGATCAGGCCTGAGCGGATGGCGGGAAGGTCGCGTTTGTTGGCGAATACCACGGCGCATCCGCCGAAGCCGGCGCCGGTGAGGCGCGCGCCCAAGGCGCCGGACTCCATGGCTGCTTCCACCAGGCGATCCAGCTCCGGGCAACTGACTTTCAAGAGGTCGCGGAGGCTGGCGTGCGATTCCAGAAGGAGGCGTCCGAAGGCGGGCGCATCGGCGCGTTCCATGGCCGCCACGGCGGCTTCGACGCGCCGGGCCTCGCCGGTCACATGCTGGAGAGCATGGCGCTCATCGCCGGTGAGGCTGGCAGGGTCTGTCTGGGGCAGGCGAAACCGCCTGCCCCACCTTCTTCGCGCATTGTAGGCCTCGCGCATCGCGCCGGATTTTTCTGCGGTGCGCATGGAGTGAGCCACCAGGAAACCCCAGTCGGCGGGGATCGGGATCGGCCGTACGGAAAGCGGCTCGAAGGCGATCAGCGAGGCGCAGCCTTTCCTCGACGCCAGCGACGCGGCGTGGTCCATTCCCCCGCCCCGCGTGCCGACGAACTGCTCGCCTTCGGGAAGAATCTCCATGAGCTCTTCCAAGGTGGCGCGCCGGCGGTTCGCCCGAAGGAAGGCCAGCGTGAACGCCACCAGCAAGGCCGAAGAGGAAGCCAGACCCGCCGCGGGAGGGAGGTCCGAAGTTATGACGGCATCCACACCGGCGCCCACGCCCCATTTGCGCGCCACCGCTTGCGCCGCGGCGCGCAGGTAGTTTCCCCAATCCCCCGGCGCGGCCGGGGCCAATTCCGGCGTCCAATCGAATTCGCGGCGGCCGAAGCCGGCGCTGACGGCGCGAATCCGCCTGTCCGTCCTGGGGCGGAACGCCACGCGGATGCGCCGGTCAAGCGCCATCGGCAGAACCGGCAAGCCGTGATAGTCGATGTGCTCGCCGATCAGGTTGACCCGTCCCGGCACGGCCACCTCGAACTGCTCGCCGCCGGCCCCGAACGCTTCCCTGAGGCATTCCCCTGGATCTGCCCGCACCCGATCACGATAGCTGTACGACCGGCGTCGTGTCCAGAGGGGAAGCGGGCCGGCCGGACCGCGCGGGAAGTGCAGTACACTCTGTCTAGTATGAAATCCCGCCTCTTGCGTTCGCGGGGGCTGTGCGTCGCGGCGGCCCTGTACGCCAGCGCGCTCTGCGCGCCGACGGCTCCCCACGTCACCACGCCCAAGGAGGCGCTGGGGTTCAACATCGGCGACGACTACCAGGTGGCCAATTACACGCAGCTTGAAGCCTACTGGAAAAAGCTCGCCTCTGAATCCAGCCGCATGAAGCTGGTCGGCATCGGCCAGACCGCCGAAGGACGGCCGCAGTACATGGCCATCATCACGTCGCCTGAGAACATGAAGAAGCTCGACCGCTACCAGGAGATCGCGCGCCGCCTGGCGCTGGCCGAGGACCTCACCGACGAGCAGGCGCACGCGCTGGCGCGAGAGGGCAAGGCGGTGGTGTGGATCGATGGCGGCTTGCACGCCGACGAAACGGTCGGTTCGCAGCAGCTCATGGAGATGGTCTACCAGATGGTCAGCCGCACGGACGAAGAGACCATGCGCTTCCTGAACGACGTCATCCTGCTGTGCGTTCAGGCCAACCCCGACGGCCAGGAGATCGTCGCCAACTGGTACATGCGCGAGAAGGAGCCTATCCGGCGCACTATGAACAATCTGCCGCGGCTCTACAACAAGTATGTGGGGCACGACGACAATCGCGATTTCTACCTGTCGGCCATGCCGGAGACCACCAACATGAATCGCGCGCTGTTCCAGGAGTGGTTTCCGCAGATCGTGTACAACCACCACCAGAGTGGCCCCACCGGAACCGTGATCTTCATGCCCCCGTTCCGCGATCCCTTCAACTACCACTTCGACCCGCTCGTGCCGCTGGGCATCGAGATGGTGGCCACGGCGATGCACAGCCGCCTGGTGGAGGAAGGTAAGGGCGGGAGCGTCATGCGGTCCGGGTCCAATTACTCGACGTGGTGGAACGGCGGCCTGCGCACCATCGGCTATTTCCATAACATGATCGGCATCCTCACTGAGATCATCGGCAGCCCGACGCCCATGAACATCGCGCTGGTTCCGGACAAGCAGTTGCCGCAGGGCGACTGGCCCATGCCCATCGCGCCCCAGGTGTGGCATTACCGACAATCCATCGATTACGACATCAGCAACAACCGCGCCATCCTCGACATTGCCTCGCGCTACCGCGAAACGTGGCTTTACAACATCTACCAGATGGGCCGGAATTCCATCCAGCGGGGCAGCACGGATAACTGGACCATCACGCCCCAGCGCATCGCGGCGCTGAAAGAAGCCGCCGCCCGGACGCAGCCCGCACCGGGCGGCCGTGGGGCGAGAGTCACGGCAGGCGGCGACGCGCCGGCAGCGGCGCTGCAGGACATCGGAAGCCGCGGCGTCCCCGCCGAGCTCTACAACACCGTGTTGCACGATCCCCAGATGCGCGATCCGCGCGGTTACATCATTCCATCCAATCAGCCGGATTTCCCCAACGCCGTGGAATTCGCGAATGCGCTCATCAAGACCGGCATCACGGTTCTGAAAGCCACGGCGCCGTTCCAGGCGGCCGGCGTAACCTACCCCGCCGGCTCGCTGGTGGTGAAGACGGCGCAGGCTTTCCGTCCGCACATTCTGGATATGTTCGAGCCGCAGGACCACCCCAACGATTTCCGTTACCCCGGCGGTCCTCCCAATCCGCCCTATGACATCGCCGGCTGGACGCTGGCCTTGCAGATGGGGGTGAAATTCGACCGCGTTCTGGATGGCTTCGACGGCCCGTTCCAGAAAGTCGCCGGCCTGCTGCCTCCGCCCTCGGCTACCGTGGGAACGGCATCCGGCGCGGCGGGATACCTGATCGACCACCGCATCAATAACTCATTCATCGTGGTGAACCGCTTGTTGCAGGCCAACTGCGCCGTGTATTGGCTGAAGCAGGCGTCCGGACAGGAGGGCGGGCCGGGCGCCATCTGGGTTCCGACCTCGGCGGCGGCGCGCAGTGTGGTGGAGCGCGGAGCCAAGGAACTCGGAGTTGCCGCGCGGGCGGTGGCCCAGGTGCCGGCCGGCGAGGCGCTGGAGCTGAAGCCCATCCGCGTGGGCCTGTACGATCAATACGGCGGGATCATGACCTCCGGCTGGACGCGCTGGCTGCTTGAGCAGTACGAGTTTCCGTTCCAGGTGGTTTATCCCGCGGCGCTGGACGCGGGCGATCTGCGAAGCAAGTTCGACGCATTGGTCTTTACCGATGGCGCGTTCCGGCGTGGCGGGCGCGGCGGCGGCCCAAACCCGGAAGCCGTGCCGGAGGAATATCGCGCCTCCATCGGCCGCATCTCGGAAGACCAGACCATCCCGCAACTGAAGAAGTTCGCGGACGCGGGCGGAACCGTGGTTACCATCGGCAACTCCACCAGCATGGCGGAATTGTTCGGCGTTCCCGTGAAGAACTACCTCACGGAAATGGGGCCGGATAACCGTGAGCGCGCCCTGCCGCGCGAGAAGTTCTACATCCCCGGCTCGCTCATGAAGGCCACGGTAGACAACGCCAACCCGCTGGCCTACGGCATGCCGGACACGGTAGACGTTTTCTTCGACAGCAGCCCGGTCTTCCGCCTGGAACCCACCGCCGCGCTGAAGGGTGCCTCCGCGGTGGCGTGGTTCAGCGGCGCATCGCTTCTGGACAGCGGCTGGGCCTGGGGCCAGCAGTACCTGGACGGCGGAACCGCCGTAGCCGAAACCTCGGTAGGCGAAGGCAAGGTAGTCTTGTTAGGCCCGGAGGTCGCCTTCCGCGTCCAGCCCCACGCCACTTTCAAGCTGCTATTCAACGCCCTCTACTACGGCAGCGCCAAAGCGGCGAGGGTGGAATAGCGGCCGGCGTCGGCGTCTCACGTGCAGAGCAGTCGCCGCGTACATCGGCGGGCCCAAGGACTTGGCGTTTCTAATCCGTCTGAACTTCCTCGAACGCCGTTTCGGGACCTCCTGGCGGTTTCTCGTGCGAAGGGCTGTTAGCGCCAGATAGCAGCGGTGTTGTCCGGGATCTCGAGATGTGGTCTAATTCCCGTAGCCACAGCGAGGATCTTCCAGGCGACTCGGACTGTGGCGGGGCCTTGACCTCCCCTCAACGACCTTTGGGGACTCGTCCCCGCCGAGACCCTCGAGAACTTGCAGCCTGGAACGGAGGTGGTGGTGTGGTAAGGGCTCCCCAAGCGGTCCGTAGGTGGCAGCTTCGTCCCATCCTGACAAGGACGGAGTCTATGCTGGTCAGCCGGGCCAAGGGTTAGACAACGCGACTAGAAGGGGTGATTTCTCATGGACGATGCCCGTCGCTTCCTCCGCTTCATCGGCCCGGGGGCGCTCTTCGGGGTGGAGACCGCGATCCTCCTGTGGGTGCTCAGACCAGACTGGCTCGGCGCAAAGCTTGATGATCTTCGTCGGGAGGAGGGACTCAGCTTCGCTTTGGCAGGACTTCTCGCCTCTGGCGCGCTCGGGTTTCTCTTCAGCGTGGTTCATCACGAGCTACATTGGCGGTCCTCGAAATGGAGCTCGGTGATTGATCACTCCGGCGTGATCCGCGGCCTCATACAAGAGGGAAGAATGCGTGTAGACGTGCTTGATGAAGATGGTCATGAGACCGTGCTCTCTGCGGATCTGGTCACACGTAGCAGCGCTTGGAAGATTCTGTCGGGTATCTGGTTCGGATCACTCGATGAACCACCGGTAAAGGCGGCCGATGCGAAGGTAAGTAGCCTCTCTGACCTAGCACACTCATCGGGCACGACATGTGTTGCCTCATTTTTTTCGTTGATCTTCTCCCTTGCCGTGGCTGCTAACATTGGCGGTTTCTCGCTGCACATTTGGCCTATTGTTCGCTTCATCTGCGCTTGCAGCATCGGTGTGTTGCTGACCTGTCTGTTTTGGTGGACATATCGTCGGGTTGGCCTTCTGGCCCAAGCGGTTATCGAGCAGGTTTTCTTGGAGAGTCTCGACCGCAGGGATAGGGCGGCTGGGCCGATGACGCTTCGTGTTTCTGCGAGCGCTATGTTGGCCAACCCGCGTCGCCGGCCTAGACCAGAGTAGAACCGGTACACTCAGCATCGCTGACCCGAAGTGAGTCAGCCGAACCTGCGGGCGCCACACAGCTGTCGCGAATCCCCTTCCCACCAGCAAACGCCCCCGAAGTCCCCTTCGGGGAAGTCTGGCCGGGAAACCGGGCCGGAAACCGGGGAAACCGTGGACTGCACCCCTTGTCTGAGACGCAGAAACTCGCGACAGGTCAGGCGCAACGTAGTCGAGTATGCCCTCGTTGCTGCGCCATGCAATCTCTACGCCCGCGAGAACGCCAGCAGTGGACTCACGTCATGATTGTCGGCGGCCCGCAACGCGTCGATGTAGCGAGCCCGCGCCGCGCCCGGATCGCGGAGACTCTCCCGTCCCCATGTAAACCGTCCCCGACCGAGCCGCATCACCAGGAGATCGGCCATCAGACGGGCATGGCGGCCGTTGCCGTTCGGGAACGGGTGGATCTGCACCAGCCGGTGATGAAAGCGCACCGCGATTTCGTCCGGCGGATAGGTGTTGAACTCGATCCACGCCTTGCAACCGTCTAGCGCCTGGCGCAGTTCCACGGGTATCAGCCAGTAGTCGATCCCGATATTCCGCTGGCTGGCCCGGAAGGCGCCGGCCCAGCGCCATACGTCGCCGAGCATTCGTTTATGCAGGGCCTTGATGAATTTTTCGCTCAGTAGGTCGCCGCGGCGGCGGCTGAGCGCCCATTCCTGCGCGCGGACGATATTCTCCTGCTCGGCCTCGTTCAATTCGCGGCGGTAGGCAATGTGCGCGGGGATGAGATCGCGCATTTCCTCCGGCGTAAGCGGCGTCGCCGCGTCATCCGGCTCCTCGAAGGTGCGGGTCATGCATCGTCCCACAACCGCCTCGGATTCACCTCACGGACGAACTCGTCGAGCCGCGCTTTGGGCTCCTTCGCGCTCACTTTCTGGTTCTCCAGCAGCATCGAATGCTGGATTGGCACGCGGCCCCGGCTCGCCAGTGCGCGCGCCCGTTCCCGTACGGTCGTCTCCAGGGGCTTGTTCGGCACGAGCGCATACACGAGCGTGCAGCCGAGGGCTTCGGCTACGCGCCGCAGCGTCGCCAACTCGATTGTCGCTTTGGCTTCGGATTGTTCCATCGCAACCACAGTGGGCTGCTTGACGCCGAGCCGAACCGCGAGTTGCGCCGAGGACATGCCGAGACCTTCGCGGATGGCCCTGATCCACCCGCGCGCTGGAGCAGCAAACTGTGTTGTCGGCCCTATCTTCTTGAAACGATTATCAAGATGGGAGCGAGAGCGGGCGGTGAGCTTTGCATTTTGCATAGATCATAACCTATATTGTTATTACTTTATATAGATTATGATCTATTTATACTCGGGTTGTCAATAGACTGCAAGCTATCGCATCACAGAACACGGATCTATCGGCCGGTACGCCTTAGCGGCGCCGGGCGCCATCACAATCCCAGAATCTCGACCGCTTTCTGGATCACGGGATCGCGCTGGGCTTCCACTTCGTCGCCTTTCTCGACGCCGAAGGCCTGGTTGAAGATCTCCACTTTGAGCCGTCCGTAGACGAATTCGCGCTCCCGGAACCAGTCGGCCACGCCCGGCTGGATGCCCCGATCCGATAGAAAGACCAGGAACTGGTCGGCCATTTGCGGCGTGATTTCCAGGTCCTGGGTGACTTGGTGGCCGCGCAGGTACTCGGTGGCGAAGCTGGTGAAGGAACCGCTGGCCTCCAGCGCCACGCGCAAGCGGTTCATCGGCTCGGGATAGACCTTCACATCCGGTTGGATTCCGCCGCCTCCCTCGACCGCTCGGCCTTTGTCGGTTCGGTACGTGGCCTTCGCGTTGGGGTTCGCCGTGGCGCCGGCCAGCTCGAACCGCGCGACGTCGAGCGGCTTCTGAATCGAACGGCCGCTGGGCGTGTAGTACAGCGCGGTGGTGAGCGCCAGACCCGTGCTTTGGCTCAACGGGAATACGCTCTGCACCAGTCCCTTGCCGTAACTCGGCTCGCCCAGTATCGTGGCGCGGTCGTGGTCCTGCAGGGCGCCGGTGACGATCTCCGACGCGCTGGCCGTCTTGCCGTTAATCAGGATCGCCAGCTTGAACCGGTACGGCTGCGCATTCGGCGGCGCGGCTTCGTTCCTTTCCGGAACGTTGCGGCCGCGCACGGTGACGATCTCCAGCCCGGGATCGAGGAACAACGACGCCGTCTGCACCGCCGCGGCCACCAGTCCGCCGGGGTTGTCGCGGAAATCCAGCACCAATCCCTTCAGCTCCTTTCCGCCGAGTTTCTCGACGGCCGCTTGGAGCTGCTCGGCGGTCTTTTCTTCGAAGCTCGCGACGCGAATGTAGCCGATGGCGGGGCCCAGGAAGAACGCGCGGTCGACGCTGGGCGTCTGCATTTCCGCGGGCGTGAGCGTGAACTGCAGGAGGCGCGCGGAGCCGGGACGGCTCACCACCATCTGCGCCGGCCGCTGGTGCGCCTCGCCGAGCAGCTCCTTGAGCTGATCGAGGTCGAGCCGCGCGATTTCATAGCCGTTGATGGCCAGGATGTCGTCTCCGGGCGCCAGTCCCGCCTTCGCCGATGGAGTGCCGGGCAGGGTCTGGAGAACGATCACGCGGCCGGGCATAACGGAAACCACGCTGCCGAAGCCTTTCTGCGTGGAAGACTCCATGTCTTTGAGCTGCAGGAACTGGTCGGGATCGAAAAAGATGGAATGCGGATCGAGGCTGCGCAGCAGGCCGGGAATCGCGCCCTGATAGAACGCCTGGCCGGGATCCACCGCGTCGGCGGCGTTTCGCTCGACGGCGGCGTACGCGTCGAGCACGGCCTTCATCTGCGTTTCCAGGTCGTCGGCGCCGCGCAAGACCGGGGCGCAAAGCATGACGGCGGCCAAGGCTGCGGCGGAACGGGACATCAATTGGGCCGAATTGCAGGAATCCGGGCCTATGCGGCTACCGGCATTTCCTATTCTACCGTGCGAGAAGCGCGGGTTTGGCCTGACGCTAGCGCGTGAAGCGGGTGGCTTTCTTGCGGCGGTGGCGCTCCAGGGCCAGGGCGATCAGGCGGTCGAGCAGCGCGGAAAACGGAATGCCGCTGCGCTCCCACATCTTGGGGTACATGCTGATGGAGGTGAAGCCGGGAATGGTGTTGATCTCGTTGATGTAGAGCTTATCCGTGGCGGCTTCGAGCAGGAAATCGACGCGGGCCATGCCCTCGCATTCCACGGCGCGGTAACAGGCCACCGCCAAGCGGCGCAGTTCCTCGGTTTTTTCCGGGGGCAGGTCGGCCGGGAGCGCTGCCCGCGCGGCGTCCAGCAGGTATTTGTCCTCGTAATCGTAGAAATCGCGGGAGGGCAGGATTTCGCAAGGGAGGGAGGCGACGGGTTCTTCGTTGCCTAGCACCGAGCACTCCAACTCGCGGCCGACGATGGCGCGCTCCACGACGATCTTCGAGTCGTATTGCGCGGCGAGCGCCACGGCGGCCTGCAATTCCTCCCCGTCGCGCGCCTTGGAGATCCCCACGGAGGATCCCAGGTTGGCGGGCTTGACGAACATGGGGAACGGCAGGCGCCGGCAGGCTTCGGCGAGGTCTTGGTTTTCGCGCGTCACCGTGATGTACTCCACCACCGGCAGCCCCCGCTCGATGCACACGCGCTTAGCGACATCCTTGTCCATAGCCAGGGCGGACGCCAGCACGCCGGCCCCGACGTACGGGAGATCGGCCAGCTCCAGAAGGCCCTGCACCGCGCCGTCCTCGCCGAACGTGCCGTGCAGCGCCGGGAACACAACGTCGATCTCGGGCTGGGCGCCCGGCTCGGGCAGAATGGGGCGCGGGCTCCAGCGGCCTTCCTTGTCGATGAAGTACGCGGTCTTCTCGTATTTGGCGGGGTCCAGGCCTTCGAGCACGGCTTGGGCGGAGCGGAGGGAGACTTCGTGCTCGCCGCTGCGGCCGCCGTAGAGAACGGCTACTCGTAATCTCATAATGAGGTTCTACCCTCGCGAATGATTCCAATATGTTTGGCTGGTGTTTCCAAGGCCAAGACGCCGGAGGAGAACGCCATGGATCAGTTTATCGCGAAGTTCGGGAAGCTCCCGCCGGGAGTTCTGCCGGGCCTGGGGCGGCCCCTATTTGGGCGGCGTCTGCAGAATGTGTTCGAATTTCGTTTTCTGTTCCGGAGTCAGCACCTGCTCGACGCGCTGCCGGGCATCGCTCAATACCGTCCGGTAGTACTGCCAGAAGTCGTTCAGGATGGATTCCACTTGCTTGGATTGCTCGTCCGTCAGCGCCAGTTCCTTTTGAATCCTGTCGAAGTACGCGACCCTGCCCGGAACCGTTTCAAACGATGGCGTTCGCGCGCGATTGTGGACGCCCAGATCGATAGCGAGCGCGCCCACCACGCCGCCGCACAGAAACACCAGGGTCAAGACGAACCCGCAGGCAACCTTCGGGTTCCAGCCGCCGAGTATCCGCTCCAGCATCAGTGGATTAGCGGACATAGGCCGTCAGCGTAACCAGCATGGCATCCGGCGCCGGCGCGGTATCGAAGGCGGGAGACACCTGTTCCGCCATCACCGCTTCCGGAAGAGGACCCTGCGAATGGCCCCTTTCGCGCGCAACCAGGTAGCTGCCCAGTACGGCCAGCGTCAACAGAGAGGCAAACACCAAGCGGCGGCCAAAAGCGAAATCCAAAGTGAACAGGCTGGTGAAGGTCGGGACAGCCATACGCTCGCCCAAGCGCCGCATCACCGCTCGATGGAAGCCGGGGCTCGGCTCCCAAACCTCGTCCGTCCGCAGCGCGCCGAACAGCCGCGAGACCTCCTGCATGCTTTGGGTTTCCTTGCGGCACCGTGGGCATACGTCCAAGTGCGCTTCGATCGCCCGCTCAGCCGCCGGCTCCAGCGTGCCGGACAGGTACTGTTCGAGGCTTTCCGTCACTACCGCGTGCATACTGTTTCTTCCCTATACCACCCAATACCACCCAAACCGAAACCAAACTGCCCTCGCGGATCTATCGTCCTTGCGGACTTGCCCGCTTCCAGGCAACCGCTACCAACTCATTATCCCCAACTCAACCGGCCGCCACGCCGGGAGCGCGATCCAAACGTTGCGCCGCCTTCACCAGTTTCTGCCGGGCGCGGAACAGCTTCACTTTGATGGTGTTCTCATTCATGCCGGTCCGGTCCGCCAGCTCCTCTACGGAAAAACCCTCTACCTCCTTCAACATCAACAACATGCGCTCTTCTCCCGAAACCTTGGCCAGGAGTTTCAGGACGTAATCGCGGCGCGCCAGCGAGGCATCCACGGGCGTCTGACGCCCGGCGTGCGGCTCGGTGTTTTCCACCCGCCGCACTTCTTCTTCGCTCAGATCGCTCTCGTATACCAGCCTCCGCACCTTCCTCTTACGCAGATAATCGAAGCACTCATTGACCGTAATCTTGTATATCCAGGTGATCAGGGAACTGCGGAAATCGAAATTCCGCAGGGACACGAACACCTTGGCAAATACTTGCTGCGCAATGTCCTCCACATCGTTGCGCTGCCTGACGACGCCATGGATGATGGAGAATACCTTCGACTGGTAACGCTCCACAATCTCGCCGAACGCCGACTCGTCGCCAGCCTGAGCCCTCTGTACCAGGGCGCCTTCCGGGCTGTTCTGGAAATCCACTCTCGATTTGGCCGCAACCTTGCCGCTGAAAGCTGGCAGGGTCAGGACGCCGGTCAGAGTCCCCATACAACCGTACCGACGCGCACCGCCGCCGCCAGGTTTCAGCATCCCACGCAACAACTCAATATTGAAAAGATAGCATGGGATGAAAGGCGCCACCCGAAGGTGGATTATTGGACTATTTCTCTCCACTTTCCCGCGACCTGTATGGGGGGCCGGTCATCCATACAGGTGAGACTGGGAAACCGTACCGTCCTCTTTGTATAATGGGGAACGGAGGGGCCGGGATCAGGAGCGTAAACGCATGGTGCAATTAACCGAAAAGGCCGTAGGCAAGGTGAAGGAGATCATGTCGAGTCAGGAGCCCGTTCCCGCCGGGCTGCGAATCTCGGTAGTGGGCGGGGGATGCTCCGGATTCAGCTACTCGATGGCTTTCGAGAACCAGCCCGGCATGTTGGACAAGACCTACGCCTACGACGGCCTGAAGGTCTTCGTCGACCAGGCCAGCATGCTCTACCTGGACGGCGCCGAAGTGGACTACGTGGAATCGCTGGAAGGCGCCGGATTCAAGTTCAACAACCCGAACGTCAAGTCCACCTGCGGCTGCGGCAGCTCCTTCCAGGCGTAGCCGCCCGCAGCGCTTGGCCCAAATGGCGCCCCTTCGCCAGCGGTGGTTTGGCGTTATCTCTGGCTCAATCCGCCGTCCACCGCCAGCATTTGCCCGGTGATGAAGTTCGACGCTTTCAGGAAATAGACCACCGCGTCCGCCACCTCGCCCGGCGTGCCTCCGCGGCCGCTGGGCGTTGCCGCGATCATGCGCTTGCCGCGCTCGTCGATGTCCTCGAACGGGATCACGCCCGGAGCCACCGAATTCACCGTGATTTCCGGCGCGAACGCCTTTGCCAGAGCGCGCGTGAGCATAATCACTCCCGCCTTTGAAGCGCAGTAATGCGCGTGCTCGGCCCACGGGCGGATGCCGCCCATCGAGCTGATATTGACGATGCGCCCCTCTCCCGTCTTTTTCATGAGCCGCGCGGCGTTCTGGCAGCAGAAAAACACGGCCTTGAGGTTCACCGAATGGATGAAGTCCCAATCCTGCTCGGTGATGGCGAGCGCGTCGCGGCGGGTGAAGCGGGCCGCGTTGTTCACCAGGCCGTCCAGGCGGCCGAACCGCTCCTCGACCTCCGCAAACATGCGCTCGATGGCAGCCACGCTCTCCAGGTCGGCGCGAAATAGCGCCGCGCCTCCCGATTCCTCGGCCGTGCGCCGCGCCTCGGCCTCCGACCGGCCATAGTGAATGGCGACGCGCGCGCCTTCTTGGGCCAGGCGCAGCGCGATGCCCCGGCCGATGCGCTTGGCGGCGCCGGTGACCAGAATGACCTGGCCGGTCAATTCCCTGTGAGCTTCGCCTCCTGCCACAGCGCCTCCATTTCCTCGATGTTCGAGTCTCCTGCCTTCCGCCCGCGCTCGGCCAATTTACGCTCGATGTAGCCGAAACGCTCGCGAAACTTGGCGTTGGTTTTACGAAGGGCCTGCTCGGGATCGACCTTCACAAAACGCGCCAGGTTGACCAGTACGAACAGCAGGTCGCCCATTTCGTCTTCCATCTCCGCTTGCGACCCGCCGCGGCGCGCCTGGTCGAACTCCGCCAGCTCTTCGCGCAGCTTGTCGAGCACCTGCTCGGGATTTTCCCAGTCGAAACCCACGCCCGCGGCGCGCGAGGCGATCTGCTGGCCTTCCACCAGCGCGGGCAAAGCGCGCGGCACGCCTGCCAGCAAGCCAGCATTCTCCCCTTTTTTCTCAGCGGCTTTGACGTCCGCCCAAATGCGCTTGACGTCGCCCGCGGAATCGGCGGACTCCTCGCCGAACACGTGCGGATGGCGGCGAATCAGCTTGGCGTTGACGGCGTCGAGCGCATCCTCGATCGTGAACAGCCCCTGCTCCGCGGCCATTTCGGCGTAGAATACCGCCTGCAGCATAAAGTCGCCCAACTCCTCGGCGAGGCCCTTCCAATCGCGCCGGTCGATGGCGTCGAGAACCTCGTAGGTTTCTTCCAGCGTATAGGGCTTGATGGAATCGAACGTCTGTTCGCGGTCCCACGGACAACCCCCGGGGGCGCGCAGCCGCGCCAGCAGCGCGGCCAGTTCTTGGAATTTTTCTCCGGCGGCGATGTCCTCAGGGTAGCACGGGGGTTCATGGAGCCGACGACGCCAGGGGCCGCAGCACGTGTTTCTCCAGCCACGCCACAGCCGGAACCACAAGGCCATCCCCGGCGACGTGATACGCCTCGTTGTAATTGGCGGGCAGGCGGTAGCTATCGGGCAACCCCATCAGCCGCGCGGCCTCCCGCGCGGAGAGAAGACGCGAGCGGACCGAGGCGCCCTCCACCACCAAAACCGACTCGCGGCTCGATCCGCCCGCGGGCGTGCGCAGGCATCCGCTGACCTGGTCGAAGCGGACCTCCGCGCGCTGCGCGCGGACTCCATCCGGGCCGGTGCGCATGCGCCGGTAGACCGTGCCGACCGTCTTCCGGCCGCGCGCCTGCGCCGCGCGCAGCTTCCGAAGGTGCGCTTCCGTCATCATCCCGAGCAGCCGCCGCGTTTCTTCCGGCGCGCGCCATTGGACGCCCATGGGATCTTCTTCCATCAACCCGGCCAGCGACGGGACGCGCGGCGGGGGCGCGGGCATGCGCCACCACAGCCACCGCCGACGCAGTCCCGCCGGTAGCGCCGCGACGGCCGCGCGCAGCCGGGGAGGATGCCAAGGTTCGGAAGGCGCATCGCCCGCCAACCCCGGCGGAATTTCCATTCCATCCCGGGCCGCCACCAGGAACACGCGCGGCCGCGATTGCGGCACGAAGAGCGCCGCGTCGATCACCATGGCGCCCGCTCTGTACCCTGAGCGCGCGATCCATTCGAGGATGACGCGGAAATCGCGGCCCGCGTTGGACGTGAGGACGCCGCCGACGTTCTCCAGCACGACAATAGGCGGGCGGACCGCGTCCGCCAGCCTCCAAAACGGGACGAACGTCCCGCTGCGCTCGCCCTTCAGACCGGCGCCGTTCCCCGCCAGCGAAAGATCCTGGCAGGGGAACGATCCCCATGCGAGCATGGCGGAAGCGGGCAGGTCGGCCGCGCTGAGGCGGCGGATGTCTTCGACGCGCAGCTCGGGGCACGCGCCGAAATTGGCGCGATAGGCGCGCGCCTTCTTCTCGCAGATCTCGTTGGCGAAGAGGCAACGCCAGCGGCGCCCCAGCCCCAGGCGGGCCATGCCGCCGCCGGCGAAGAACTCGAGAAAGCCCCAGGTTGGACTACGCATGGCTTTCCGCGAAGAATTTCGCGATCCGGCGGCGGAGCCGTTCGGCGTTTTTCAGTTGGCATTCCCAAACGGTGAGTACGCTCCAACCTTGCCTGCGCAGGCGCCGGCGATTGGCGGCGTCTCGAGCCTTGTTCCGTTCCAGCTTGGGAATCCAGTAGGCGCGGTGGGTGGCCGGCCGGTTGCGCCCCGCGCGGCACGAGTGCCCGTGCCAGAAACAGCCGTGGACAAAGATCACTTTCTCACGGCGCGGAAAGACCAGGTCCGGCTTGCCCGGCAGGTCGCCGCGGTGCAACGCATAGCGCAAACCCAGCTTATGCACCAGGCTGCGCACGGCCATTTCGGGGGTCGTATCCTTCCCCCGCACGCGGCGCATGATGGCGCTGCGCTCGGTCTGAGTGAACGTGTCCATGCTTCGGAAACATTATAGAGCTTGACCTGAGCGGCAACTTCGATATCGTAGAGGTAATGGAGAAGAAACGACTCGGCAACAGCGATATGCATCTGACGCCCATCGGCATCGGGGCGTGGGCCATGGGCGGCGGCGGGTGGACCTTCGGATGGGGTCCGCAGGACGACGACGAATCCATCGCCGCCATCCACGCGGCGCTCGATGGCGGCGTGAATTGGATCGATACGGCGGCGGTCTACGGCCTGGGACACTCCGAGGAAGTGGTGGCGCGCGCGCTGGCGGGCACGTCCAGCCGGCCCTACGTGTTCAGCAAGTGCGAGCGCGTGTGGGACGAGAACCGCAAGATCGGCGGGTCGCTGAAGGCCGAATCCGTCCGGCGCGAATGCGAAAACAGCCTGCGCCGTCTGAAGAGGGACACGATCGACCTCTACCAGATCCACTGGCCCGAGCCGGACGCGGATATCGAGGAGGGTTGGACCGAGGTGGCGAAGCTGAAGGAAGAAGGCAAGGTGCGCTGGATCGGCGTCTCGAACTTCAACGTCCGGCAATTGGAGCGCTGCCGCGCGATCGCGCCGGTCACTTCTCTCCAGCCTCCCTATTCGGCGATTTCGCCCGAGGTGGAAGAGGAACTCCTGCCTTACTGCCAGCGCCACGGCATTGGCGTGATCGTGTACTCCCCCATGAAATCGGGCCTGCTGACCGGCGGGATGACCAGGGAGCGCGTGGCGGCATTCCCGGAGGACGATTTCCGGAGGCGCGCCCCGGCCTTTCAGGAGCCGCAGCTTTCGCGCAACCTGGAGCTGGCGGAGCTGATGCGGCGGATCGGCGCGCGGCATGGCCGCACCGCCGGCGAAGTGGCCATCGCCTGGACGCTCCGCCATCCGGCCGTGACCGCGGCCATCGTCGGAATGCGTTCGGCCGCGCAGGTGAAAGGCGTCATCGGGGCCCTGGAGTTTCGCTTGAGCGCGGAAGAAATCGCCGAGATCGACGCGTTCCGCCTCTGAGTGGGACAGGCCATCGTCTTCGGTGGCCTGCCGGCTTTGAAAGAAATGACAGACGGCAAAAGGCGATCGTCTGTCCCACTAACTATTCGCTGCCGTGCTCGCGTATCTGATTCTCGGCGCCGCCTACGCCTTTGCGGCGGTAGTGCAGCCGGGCCCTTTGCAGGCGTACCTGTTGTCGGCCGCTGCCACCCACGGCTGGCGGCGCACGCTGCCCGCCGCATTCTCCCCTTTGGTCAGCGACGGGCCGATCGTCGTGCTGGCCACGCTGATTCTGATCCGCGTGCCGGCCTGGTTCACCCAACGTCTGTGCGTCGCCGGAGGACTCTTCGTTTTCTACCTCGCTTTCGAGGCCTTCCAGTCCTGGCGAAGGTGGAATCCGCAAGCCGCGCCGCCGGCGGCCTCGGCGCAGCGGAGCCTGTTCCAGGCAACCGTGGTGAATTTCCTGAACCCGAACCCCTGGATCAGTTGGAGCCTCGTGCTGGGCCCGTTATTAGTGAAAGCATGGCGCGAAGCGCCTTCCCACGGCATCGCCCTGCTGGCTGGATTCTATGGCGTCATGGTCGCGGGTCTGGCTGGCACAATCGCGCTCTTCGGCATGGCGAAGCGCCTGGGGCCGGGCGTGAGTCGCGCCCTGATCGCCGTCTCCGCCGCGGCGCTAGCCGCCTTCGGGTGTTTCCTCCTGTGGACCGGGATGTAAGGCGCCGCGAGCGCGTTCCGGCGCACACGCATTCTTGGTCCTTCGCGGCGCTCTCTTTTGACTACTGACTCGGTTTGACCCGTCCTGTACGCGTGTTATAGTAAGCGCTTGAACCCCCTCGTAGAAACCATCCATCCTGTTTCCGCCGCTCACGCGCGCGTCGTTCTGTTCGATTTCGATGGCAGTCTCTCCCTGATCCGCACCGGCTGGTTTCAGGTGATGGTCCCCATGATGGTGGAAACGCTGGCCGAGTTGCGCACCGGTGAAAGCGAGGCCGACCTGCGCCAAGTGGTGGAGGAATTCGTCTTTCGCCTCACCGGCCAGGACACCATCTACCAGATGATCGAGCTGGCCTCTCAAATCCAGCGGCGCGGTGGCCAGCCGCTCGACCCGCTGGTCTACAAGAAGCGCTACCTGGAGCGCCTGTGGGGCCTGATCGGCAGCCGCGTGGAGGAGTTGCGGCGGGGCGATTGCTCGCCCGACAAGTACCTGGTTCCCGGCGCGCGCCCGGTGCTCGAAGCCCTGCGGGCGCGCGGCCTTGAAATGTACCTCGCCAGCGGCACCGACGATGGCGACACCAACGCCGAGGCCCGCCTGCTCGACGTGGCGCGCTACTTCAAGGGCATTCACGGCGCGCTAGACGATTACAAAAGCTTCTCCAAACGCGTCCTTATCGAGCGCATCCTGGCCATGCCCGGCGCGCGCGGCAGCGAGTTCCTGGGCTTCGGCGATGGCTACGTGGAAATCGAAGAGGTGAAGCGGGTGGGAGGCGTGGCAGTGGCTATGGCCACCGACGAGCCCGAATGCCAGGTAGTCAACCAGTGGAAACGCCAGCGCCTGGTCAACGCCGGCGCCGATTACGTGATCCCCAACTTCCTGAGCGGCGACGAGCTGCTGCGGACGCTATTCTCCGGCGATGAGCAAGGATAAGACAACCCCCGGTTCCCATTACGAGATCTTCGACCGCTCGCGGTTGGAGATCAAGCCGCTGGTGGAGCGCACGCACCTTCTGCATCTCGACAACTGGCTGCAACTCGACGAACCCGCCCCTGGGTTCGCGCACCCCGATCTCCCCACGCTGGCCGGGCGCATCCGGCAGGCCCAGAAGCGCGGCGCGGCGCGCATCCTCATGATGGGCGCGCATTTGCTCCGCGCGGGCGTCAGCCGCCACATCATCGACCTGGTGGAGCGCGGCTTCATCGACCAAATCGCCATGAACGGCGCCGGCGCGATCCACGATTATGAGCTGGCCCGCATCGGCGCCACCACCGAGAGCGTGGAACGCTACATCCGCTCCGGCGAGTTCGGGTTGTGGCGCGAGACCGGCGAGCTGAACGATTGGATCGGCGAGGCCGCCGCGCTCGGCCTGGGCCTAGGAGAAAACGTGGGCCGGCGGATCGAGGCCGGCGACTTCCCGCACAAGGACCTCTCGATTCTGGCCGCCGCGTATCGCGCGGGCACGCCGGCGACCATTCACGTGGGGATCGGCTACGACATTCTCCACGAGCATCCCAACTGCGATGGTGCCGCGCTGGGAGCCGCCAGCTACCGCGATTTCCTGATCTTCGCCCGCACCGTCGAGCGCCTGGAAGGCGGCGTGTGCCTTAGCTTCGGCTCCGCGGTGATGGGGCCGGAAGTTTATCTGAAGGCGCTGGCCATGTCCCGCAACGTGGCCCGGCGCGAGGGCCGCGAGATCCGCCATTTCGCCACGGCCGTGTTCGATCTGGTCCCCATCCAGGGTGATTTCCGGAAGGAACTGCCGAAGACCGATCCGGGCTACTATTTCCGGCCGCAGAAGACCCTCCTGATCCGCACCGTGGCGGACGGCGGCGAGAGTTTTTATTTTTGCGGCGGGCACCGCGCCACGCTGCCCGCGCTGTGGAGAGCCCTCCAGCCATGAGCGCCCAGGGCCTTCAGCGGAGCGCCGCCGGCAAGATCCTGGAAGCTTTCCCCAAACTGCGCGCGCTGGTAGTGGGCGACATCTGCCTCGACCGCTGGTGCCGCTACGACCCCGCGCTGGCTGATATCTCCCGCGAAACGGGCATCCCGCGCATCGCCGTGGTTTCCACCGAAATTACACCCGGCGCCGGCGGCACGGTGGCGAATAACCTGATCGCGCTCGGCGCGGGTAAGGTGGCGGTACTGGGTTTGGCGGGACGCGATGGCTTCGGGTACGAGTTGGAAGGCGCGCTAGCGGCCCGCGGCATCTCCACCGAGCTGCTGGTGCGCGGCGATGTCCCCACGTTCACCTACACCAAGCTCATCCATTGCCGGACCGGCGAGGAAGACCTCCCGCGAGTCGATTGGATCAACGCCCAGGCCGTGCCGGAAAATCTGGAGCGGGAGCTGGTCGCGCGCCTGGAGCGGGCCGCGCCGGACTACGACGTCGTGTTCATCTCCGACCAGGCCGAAACCAACCAGGGCGGCGTGGTGACCGCGGCTATGCGAAACGCGCTGGCGCGCCTGGGGGCTTCGCAGCCGCACACCGTCTTCTGGGTGGATTCGCGTCTTCGCGCCGCCGAGTTCCGCCGCGTGATTGTGAAGGTGAATCGCGCGGAAGCCGAAGCCGCTTCGCTGCGCGCGCTCGGCCGCGTGGATTTCCCCGCCCTGCGCGAGATCGTCGAGGCGCCGCTGCTGGCGATCACCTCCGCGGGCGAGGGGGCGCTGGTCGTCGGTCCATCCGGAGAGCTGCGGGCGCCGACCCGCGCCATCGAAAAGCCGGTGGACATCTGCGGCGCCGGCGACAGCTTCTCGGCGGGCGCGGCCCTGGCGCTGAAAGCCACCGGCGACCCGCTGGCCGCGGCGCATTTTGGCAACCTTGTGGCCTCCATCACCATCATGAAGAAAGGGACCGGAACCGCTTCGCCAAGCGAGGTACTGGCGAAGGCGGCGGAGGGCTAAGATAGCCAGCCATACGCTCATCGTCATCTCCGACCCCGACTCGCCTCAGCTCACCATCCTGGAGGGGCTGCGGCGGGAGATTTCGCTTGCCGTGGGAAACAGCGCCGAAGCTCTCGGGCCGGCGCTCCCCGAGGCGGACGCGATTCTCAACTGGGTCCATTCCAACCACGTTCTGCGCGAGATTTTCGGCAAGTGCCCGCGGTTGCGCTGGGTGCACGCGCGCTCGGCCGGCGTGGACCAGTTTCTCTTCCCCGAGCTGGTGGCCAGCCCGGTCACGGTGACCAACAGCCGCGGCGTCTTCAGCGCGGCCCTCGGCGAGTTCGCCCTGGCGGCCATTCTCTATTTCGCCAAGGATTTCCGCCGCATGATTCGCAACCAGGCGGCGGGCGTGTGGGAGTCGTTCGACGTGGAGGAGGTCGAAGGGCGGACCGTGTGCATCGTGGGGTACGGCGATATCGGCCGCGCCGTGGCCGCGCGCGCGCGCGCCTTCGGCATGAAGGTTCTGGCCGTCAAGCGCCAAGCGGTGCCGCGCGGCGCGGACCCGCTGGCGGACGAGGTCTTCGGTCCGGAGCGCCGCGCGGAAGCGATCTCGCGTTCGGATTATATTGTGGCGTCTGCGCCGTTGACGCCCGAAACCCGCGGCCTGATCGGCGCCGCCGAGATCGCCGCCATGAAGCCCACGGCCGTAGTCATCAACGTGGGCCGCGGCGACGTCATCGACGAACCGTCGCTGGTGGCCGCGCTCGCCGCGAAGCGCATCCGCGGCGCCGCGCTGGATGTCTTCAGCCGCGAGCCGCTGCCAGCGGGGCATCCTTTCTACAAGCTGGAAAACGTCCTGCTCTCTCCGCACTGCGCCGACCACACCACCACCTGGGAGGACGACGCCATGCGCTTCTTCCTGGCCCAGTTCGAGCGCTACCGCAAGAACCGGCCGCTGCTCAGCGTGGTCAACAAAGAACGCGGGTACTAGCTTCTGTTTCCGCGACCGGCCGTTGGAAAGGCTTGGCGTCAACTGCCGGTGCGGCCGGCTTGATCGGGGTCCTGGGGCGCCACGACATCTCCGCTGCGGATGCCGGAAAGAACCGCCACCGTCGTGAAGTTGGCCAGCCCTGTTTCCACAAGAACGATCATCCGTCCCGCCAAGTTAGAATAAAGGCTCCACTCCTCATGCCCCGGCAACTGGTCGAGTGCGTTCCTAACTTTTCCGAAGGGCGCGATGCCGCCAAGATCGATGCCATCGTCGAGAGCATCGCGTCCGTTCCCGAAGTGGTCGTGCTCGACCGCGAATCGGATGCGGACCATAACCGCTCGGTCGTGACTTTCATTGGCCCGCCGGAGAAGGCCGCCGAGGCGGCTTTTCGATCGGTTGAGAAGGCCGCGTCGCTTATCGATCTGACGAAGCATCGCGGCGCGCATCCCCGCATCGGCGCGGCGGACGTGGTTCCGTTCGTTCCCATCGAGGGCGTGACGCTGGAGGACTGCGTCCGGATCGCCGAGCGCGTAGGCGGCGAGATCTGGAACAAGCTCGGGATTCCGGTTTACTTTTACGAAGCCGCGGCCAAGCGGCCCGAGCGTGTCAACCTGGAGAACATCCGCCGCGGCCAGTTCGAAGCCCTGCTGGCGGAGATGGGGACGGTCCCCGAGCGCCAGCCCGACGTGGGCGGCCCGCAGTGCCATCCGACCGCGGGCGCGACTGTTGTGGGGGCGCGCAAGTTTCTGATCGCTTACAACATCAACCTCGGAACGCCGGACATCGCCGTCGCCAGGCGGATCGCCAGGAAGATTCGTTTCTCTTCGGGCGGGTTTCGTTATGTGAAGGCGATGGGGATCATGCTGGCTTCGCGGAACTTGGCTCAGGTCTCCATCAACCTCACCGATTTCGAGCAGACTCCTATGCACCTGGTGTTCGAGACCGTGCGCCAGGAGGCGGAGCGCCGCGGCGTTGCGGTGGTGGGAAGCGAGATCGTGGGACTGATACCGCGCAAGGCGCTGGAACTCGCCGCGGAGTATTTCTTGCGCTTCGAGAATTTCCGGCCGGAGGTGGTATGGGAGAACCGCGTCCTGGGCGGCCACAAGGATGTCGCACAACCGATGGAGAAGTCGGGACCGGATAGACCGGTTGTGATGCCAGACGGCTCCGCGCGGTGAAAACGAAAAACCGCATCGGACGCGTCTCCTGACTTGCTGGACTCGATCCGATGCGGTCTGCCCTGGGTCGGGCTGGGAATCTGGCGGCGGCCTGCTGAGCGCCACTCCCGCTCAGGCTCGCGTCCTGCTCATGCCTGCCGGAAACGCCGGACAACCGCCGCTATCCCGGATCCCCTGTAAAATCGTGAGAAGCCGTTCAAAAAAACCCCTCTGCGGCAACCAACAAGGGAGAAGTAGTGAGCGAAATCTGATGCAGAACATCGGCTCCCGCAAGCACGCTGTCTCTTCGACTCACTCTTCCTCCTCCTGCAAGTTGCAGCAGAGGGCAGGTTGAATAGTTACTTCGCCAATTCACCTAATCATTAGCAATCGGACGCCCACGTGTCAATGGGAATTAACTCTTTTTGAATCAAAAGTTTTCTGCAAAAATCCGTACACAATCCGAGGCTGGCCGCCGCGCGCCTGTGTCGCTATGACACAATCGGTTCCATGAGGCTGCTGTGGGCTCTGGCGCTCGCGGTTTCGTGCGGCGCGGCGCTCGGTGCGCAAGCTCCGGGATCGAGCGAGCCGGTGGTGGTGGACACCGAGCATCCGCGGCTGTTCCTCAGGCCGGCGCGGCTTCGGCTGCTCAAGCGAGAGCGCGACCGTGCGTCCGACCGCTGGCAACAGTTGGAGACCTTGCTGGCCGGCAACATCCCCATGCCGGAGGCGGGCTTCGCCGAGGCGCTCTCCTATCGGGTCTCCGGCCAGGAAGAAGAGGGCCGGCGAGCCATCGCCTGGGCGCTCGGCCCAACCGCCGATCTGCGCCAGATGGCCCTGGTATTCGACTGGTGCCAGGACCTGATGACCGACGCCGAGAAAAGCAGCCTCGCCGCCGCGATGGCGAAGGGCATGGCTGCCCTGGGCTCCGACGAGAGCGTGCCCGCCATGCGTTCCCGCGCGTTGGCGGCCGTGGCCTTGTACGATTACGCGCCGGATGCGCAAGGGGAACTCGATCGCGTGGCGCGCTGGTGGAATGGGAAGATAGCTCCCGCGCTCGTCGGCGGCCGGGACGCGATTCCGCGCGACGACGCTTACGCGCTCTTCGAGTTGTTGTACGCCATCCGCGACAACGCCGAGCTCGATTTACGCGAATCCTGCCCGCGCTACTTCCGGAGTCTTCCGATCGCGCGCCTGGCGAGCTATTATCCCGCCGTTTTCGCGGCCCCGGAGAACGATTTCCGGGTGGCGGCCGAGCCACGGATCGCGGAGCCGGATATGCGGCTGGCGGCTCTTTCGCGCGCGGCCGATTTGGCCATGACGGACTACGATCCGAGCCTCGACGAAAACCAGATGATGCAAGGCTGGCTCATGCGCGATCCTTTCGCCATGCGCGGCGCGTTCGGCGCGCCGTACGAGTTTTTGTGGGCCAATCCGTACCAGGCCGGGCTAAATTACTACCTCGCGCCCCTGACGTACCACAACCCCGGACACGGAAGGCTGTTCGTGCGTTCGAGCTGGCAGGATTCGGCCGCGTGGCTCGGGTGGTTCGATGGCGTCGCACAGAAATTCGACGGGGGCCGCGTGACCGTCCTGGACCCACATGCCGCCGCTGTGATCGACCTCGGATCGGCCGTTGTCTGTTTTGGGCCAGGGCAGCGCAAGTTCCGCGCCACGCTGGCGGAAGAGGAGAAGGCCTTCGTCGCGGCGCTCGAACCGCTCCGGATCTATCAAGTGGAGATCGACGACGAAGAGATGTACGAAGAGGCCGCCGACCCGGGCGGCATTCTCGAGTTAGACCTGCCGCACGGCAAGGAGGTTGGCGTCAGGGTCAGAGAAGCGCCGGCGCGGTAGGCCTTACTCCGGCCCGCGCCGCGTTTCACTCCAGCGGGATCTCGAAGTAGAGCAGTTCCTTGCCCGTGGCGGCCTCCGTGATGCCGCTCAAATACAGCGTGGCGCCGCGTTGGATGCCCGTCGCGAAGTAGAAAAAACCGCTCGCCGTCTGCCCCGCCGGCAGCATCTTGGCCGCAAAGGCCCTTCCCTCGATCTCCCATGCATCCAGCGGGTTCTTCTTGGACAGAACCTTGACGCCCGCCCCGGGACCGGTGATCATGCCCGGCCGGCTGGGACCGTGCACGTACTTCACGTCGCCGGCCGGCGTAGCCATCACCCGATCGCCATTCGGCCCGACGTATTCCACGTGGAGGTTGTCCACCCGCAGCGTCTGGCCCGCGCCGTTCTGGATGACCACCAGAACCGGCAAAACGTCGTACTGATACGGGTTGAGCTTGTCGAACGCGGCTTTCACCTTTTCGCCCGACAAATACGGATCGGCTCCGATCGTGACCTGGCCGTTGGTCTGACGATGGGCCATGTGGGCCACCGCCGGAGCATGGAAGGAGTCCTTGTCCGCCGCGGACGCCGCCGCTATACTCATGAATAGAGCCAAACATTTGAAAACAAAAGGCATCTATTTCCTCTACCGTGTTCTTCTCGTGTTTGGGCTGCCTATCCTGCTATTGTATTTCCTCTCGCGCGGCCTGCGAAATCGCGCCTATTGGCGGTCGCTCCCGCAACGCTTCGGTTTCCTGCCGCGCTCATTTAGACAGACCGGTCCGGGAGCCATCTGGTTGCACGCGGTTTCTGTGGGAGAGGTTCTGGCATGCGCCGAAGCCCTGCGCGGAATCAGGGCGGCGTTTCCACGGACCGCTGTTTTCGTATCCACCATGACGCTGGCTGGGCGCGCCACGGCCGGCGACAAGCTGACCGGGCTGGTGGATGGCGTGTTCTACGCCCCCGTGGACTACGTGTTCGCCGTGCGCCAGGTTTTGAGGGCGCTGCGGCCTTCCGTGATCGTGATCGCCGAGACGGAAATCTGGCCCACCCTGATTCGCGAGGCGAAACGGACCGGCGCCGGCGTGACCATCGTGAACGGCCGCATTTCGGACCGCGCGCTGCCCCGCTATCTTCGCTTCCGCTGGTTCTTCCGGGCCGTCCTGCCCTCTGTGGATTCCACCCTGGCGCAAACCGAGGACATGCGGGCGCGATTCCTCTCCCTGGGCGCGCCTGCCGAACGCGTGCGGGTGAGCGGGAACCTGAAATACGATTTCGAGGCCCGACCGGCGGCCCCCGGCTCGCCCGTGATGGAGTTTCTGGAACGCGCGCGCCCGGCGAAGGTGTGGATCGCGGCCAGCACAATGGCGCCCGCCGAAGCCGGGGACGTCGACGAGGACGACGCCGCGCTCGCGGCGCACCGCGAGATCGCATCCCGGCATCCGGATTGGATGTTGATTCTGGCGCCGCGCAAGCCGGAGCGATTCGAGGTGGTGGCGCGAAAGATTGAGGCGGCGGGGATCGGGTACGCGAGGCGCACCCGGCTGGAAGACTTGCGGAAAGGTGGGGCAGGCGCTTTCGCCTGCCAGCCGGCTTCCTCGCAACTTCCAGCCCCACCTCCAATCCTGCTGCTCGACACCATCGGCGAATTGGGCGGGTTGTTCGCCGCCGCCGACGCGGTATTCATGGGCGGGACGCTGGCGCGGCGCGGCGGGCACAACATTCTCGAGCCGGCGCTGTTCGCCAAGCCCGTGGTGGCGGGGCCGCACATGGAAAACTTTCAGGCCATCGCCGACGATTTCCGGGCTGCCGGCGCCTGTATCGGGATCGCGCGCACCGCGGAGCTGGCGGGCGCCGTAACGCATCTGCTGGAAGATCCCGCCGCCGCGCGCGAGATCGGCCGGCGCGCCCTGGCATGCGCCGAAGCGCGCCGCGGGGCCGCCGCGCGCGCTGTCGCCGAGGTAACCGAGCTGCATACCAGCGGCGTGCCGCGCTATCTTCCGCCCGCGCCGTGGCTGGCCATCGCGTGGACGCTTTCGCGGCTCTGGGAATGGGGTGCCCGGCGAAGAAGGCGGCGCGACCTGGCGCGCCAGCGCAAGCTGGACGTTCCGGTGATCAGCGTGGGCAACATCGCCATGGGTGGAACCGGGAAGACGCCCTGCGTCCTGCGCCTCGCCGCGCTGCTCCGGGAGCGTGGCTTCAGCCCCGGAATCCTGACGCGCGGCTACGGCCGCAGCTCGCCGCAGGAGGAACTGGCGGTAGCGGCGGGCGCGGCCGTCAGCGTCGAAATCTCCGGGGACGAGCCGCAGATTCTGGTGCGCTCCGGCGTGGCGCCGGTGGGCATCGGAGGCGACCGTTTCCAGGCCGGCCAGCTCCTCCGCCGCGAGTTCGGCGTCAACGCGCTGGTACTCGATGACGGCTTCCAACACGCGCGCCTCGCTCGCGACGTCGATATCGTGCTGATCGACGCCCTCGATCCCTTCGGCGCCGTATTCCCGCTCGGCCGCCTGCGCGAGCCGTTGAGCGCCATATCCCGCGCTCACATCGTCGTGATCGCGCGCAGCGCGTTCTCCGATCTGGGCGCCGCCATCGAACGCGCCGTGCGCCAGTTCAATTCCCGTGCGCCCATTTTCCGCGCCGGCATCCAGCCGCTGGCCTGGGTGGAGCACGGAAGCGGCGCGCGGCATCGCCCCGAAGCGCCGCCCTTCGAGCGGGCGGGCGTGGTCTGCGGGCTGGGCAATCCGCACGCGTTCCGCCGCACATTGGAGGGATTGGGCGTGTCACCCGCCGGCTGGTTGGATTTTGAAGATCACCACCGCTACCGCCCGCACGAATTGCGGCGCATCGCGCACCAGCTACAAGCGCTGGGCGCCACGGCCATCGTCACCACCGAAAAGGACGCCGTGAACCTGTGCCAAGGGTGGCGCGAGCTGATCGCGCCTCTTCCCCTCTACTGGCTTCAAATCGAGATGCGGATCGGCCGCGAAAGCGAATTCGCCACGGAGATCGAGCGCCGCCTGGCGTCCGCATCCGTCGATAAACGTGGGGCAGGTCATGGGGCGGACCCCCATTGGCGTTAGCCTAAGCTGCCAGAGGTCCTTCCCTGCGCAGCCCTGCATGCCAACACAGACAAGACCATCATCTCGGCTATTGACCCGGTCACGTATGCGGTCACCGATCTGGTCTGGGACACCAGCATTGGCATGTATTGGGGCGCATTCTGCGATGATGGCGCGCACTTTTACACGGTGTCCTGTGTCCTTGATACGCCGCCGACGGCGAAGACCCTCAACCAGTATCCCGTGCAGGCTTCCACGTACACGGGAACTCCGTAGCGCCAGTTGACGCTGGCTTACGGCGGAAAGTCTCTGGTGCAAGGGCACTGTTGCCGATATGACGGGCGGCTGATAGTAGTGACCGGGCCGGATAGCGCGCCCAACACGTCGGACCGCTGGTCGATTGTGTTGGTGGACCCTGTGGCGTGGGCTGTAATCGCCGGGAACAGGCCAGCGGCGGATAGCGATGCCATATTCACTGACGACCTGGCGATGGTGCAGACGTTGGATGACCCGGATGGAACGCTGCTCAACTACCTGCAACTGCCCGCGCGCACTACCGGCATCGTCGCCTGCGGATCGGAGAGCAGCGGCAAGGTCAGCTGAACTATCCGCAAGCGCCGCTGTCCGCGCCGGCGCTGGCGTCCGTCATCGACCGCCCGGTGGACCCAGGGGCGGAGCTTCTGATCGAGACGGCCGGGCCGGACGACCAGCCCACGCAGGCGGGTTGGGCGCTGGTGCAGGCAAGCGGGAGCCTGACGGGCTACTCGCTGTTCGATTGGGGCACGGTGCCGCACCAGCAGGAGGCAGTCGCCGCGCTGGAAAACCGGACGCCCGGATCGTTCCTGCTCTCGTTCGATCAGACCGGCGGGTACGTGCTCGGCATCGCGGTGGCGAACACGTCTTCGCCGGCAGCGAACGTGACGGCGACGCTTTATGACGACACCGGCGCGACGATCGGCGGAACGACGCTGCCGCTTCCCGCCATGGGGCACACCGCGTTCATGCTGACGGACCAGTTCCCGGCCGCGGCCGGGGAACGCGGGACGCTGGTACTCACACCGCCCGCGGGCTCCCAGATCGGCGCCATAGCCTTCCGCGCGAACAGCGAAGGCTCTCTGGCGACGGTTCTACCGCTGACCAAGTAACCCTGAATCCCGAAGTTGTACGTCTTGTATCAGTCGCATGATGAAGGCGACCCTCATCCGCAAGGATGAAAATGCGCGCCGGTGGGGCGGACCTCAGGGTCTGCCTTCTTCGGCTGGATCGCGCGAGTCCCGGAAGGCAGACCCGGAGGTCCGCCCCACAACGGACGCGCGGCGCATTTTCGAGAGAGGGCGCCCCGGCGCTGAGACGCGGAGAATGCGCGGAGAAGAATGAAGGTGGGTCCAGATGCAGGCGGCGGGTGCGTGGCACGGCGGAGTTCGGACGGCAGAGGGGGCCGAGGTTTGCGGGGCTAGCGCTTCGTGAGATGGGGCTTTGGGGGCGGGAATGACAGGCCACAGAAAACGATGGCCTGTCCCACCGGAGTTGTACGGATGCTTCCGCGCTAAAATAGGCGGGGTTTGGTCAAAATGCGGAACGTCATCATCTTGGGAGCGCAGTGGGGAGACGAGGGCAAGGGGAAGATCGCCGACCTGTTCTCGGAGCGGTTCGACATCGTGGCGCGCTATCAGGGCGGGCACAACGCCGGGCACACGGTGTTCATCGGCGACAAGAAATTCGTGCTCAAGCTCATCCCCAGCGGCATCCTGCGGCCGGGCAAGCTGGCGGTGATCGGCAACGGTCTGGTCATCGACCCCGCGGCGCTGCTCGCGGAAATCGACGCGCTCGAATCGGCGGGCGTGCCGGTGGCCGGGCGCCTGTTCATCAGCAGCCGCGCTCACGCGTTGTTTCCGGCGCACCGCATGATGGAGCGGATGTCGGAAGGGCGGGCCGGACGCGTATCCATCGGGACCACGTCGCGCGGCATCGGTCCCTGTTACGAGGATAAGATCGCGCGCCGCGGCATCCGCATCGCCGACCTCTTGGACCGCGACCTTTTCCGCGCGCAGTACGACTCGCTCATGGAGGAGAAGGCCGCCATTGCCAAGGCGCTGGGCATCTATGAGGAACTCGACCTGCCGCGCATTCGCGGCGAGTATGAGGCCTTCGCGGACCGCATCCGTCCCATGGTCTGCGACGCCGCGGTTCTTCTGAACCAGGCGATCCGCGACGGCCGGTCCGTGCTGTTCGAGGGAGCGCAGGGCACGATGCTCGATATCGACCACGGCACGTACCCTTTTGTCACCTCTTCCAACGCCAGCGCGGGCGGCGCGTGCACCGGCACGGGCGTCGCGCCCACGCGCATCGGCGGCGTGATCGGCGTGTCCAAGGCCTATATCACGCGCGTCGGCGGCGGACCTTTCCCCACGGAAGCGCTGGATGGCGTGGGCGACCGCATCCGCGCGCGCGGCGCCGAATTCGGGGCCGTCACCGGGCGGCCGCGGCGGTGCGGGTGGTTCGACGCGCCGCTGTTGCGTTACGCCGCCACGATCAACGGCTTCGATAGCATCGTCGTCACCAAGCTCGACGTGCTCGACGAATTCGACCCCATTCCCGTCTGCGTGGGCTACCGTATCGGCGGCCGAGAAGCGGCCGGCATGCCGCCCACCGTGGCGGAGATCGAGAAAGTCGAACCGGTCTACGAATACGTTCCCGGGTGGGGCGCTTCCACCTTCGGCGTCTCCTCCTACGACGAGCTGCCGGCCCGGGCCAAGGACTACCTCGCGTTCCTGGAAAGCCGGGTGGGCGTGGAGGTGGGCTGCATTTCCACCGGCCCCGAGCGGACCCAGACCATCGTGCGCCCCGGCTCGCGCCTCGAGAAACTGCTCGCGTAGCCATGTGGGGCAGGCTGCCAGCCTGCGGCCGATTGTCAATCGGCCTGGCGCCTTGCCTCGCCTTACTTTGCGCTCAGCAGATTCGCGAACAACCGGTACGCGCCCGCCACTCCGGCCGGCAACTGGCGGAACCACGCCCACGACGTGAAGATGTAGACGCCTTTACCGTAATGCGTCCACAGTTCCCCGCCATCGAGGGGTGGCTCGCCCGGATCGTTCGAGGAAAGCGCCGTTTCATAATGCGGGTCCCATTGCGTGGAGAACAGCAGTCCCCGCTCCTGCACCCACCCATCGAAATCGCGCGGCTCAATCCGGTTGGGCGTCTGGAGCAGGGGGCTGTCGGGGTGCGGGAAACGGACCGGAGCCTCCTCCACCGTGACGCGGTACGTGTTGCCTCCCGGAATAGTGATCGGATACGGCCCGATGTTCTGCGCGCCGGCGCTCATATACTGAACCACGTACGTGCCGCCGTTGCTCACGTAATCCATGAGCCGCTGATGGTAAGCCCGCAGGTCCGCGCGCACGTTGTAGGCGCGCACGCCCGCCACGATGGCGTCGAAGCGCGAGAGATCTCCCTTCCGCAAGTCGTCTTCGCCCAGCAACGTGACGTCCACCCCAATTTGGCGCAGGGCGTCGGGCACTTCATCGCCCGCCCCCATGATGTAGCCCACGCGGTGCGCCGTGATGCGAATATCGGAACGCACCAGCTTGACATCGGCCGGCGGGAAGACCGTCTGTTGCGGGATGTGCGAATAAGCGATGGTGGACAGGCCCACCGAGATCCGATGGCCGTTCACCGTGGCCACGGCGTGGAGGGCGCCGGACGATTCGCCGGCGGGCGGCGTGACCTCGAACGTCAGCTCCTGCTGGTCGTCCACCGCGGCCAGGCGGAACGGCTGCGAAACCGGCGCGGCCGACCAACCCGCGGGCAGATCGATCCGCAGCTCGCCCTCCACATTCGCGAAGTTCGCCCGCATGGTCACTTGCAGTTTGCGGGCCGCCGGGCTGGGAAACATGGCGGAGGAGGTGGTGAGATCCGGGGAGACCGGCACGTTTACCGACGCCTCCGGCACGACCTCCAACGGTAGCGCTTTCTCGCCATCCAGCCGGTCGTTGTAGCGGTACAGGATGGGCCGGACCAGCTCGATGGGGGTTCCCGTGACGGTGAGTTCCATGCGCATCTGCTCCGCCGACGAATCCGGACGGCCGATCAGCGTCTGATCGTCCACCGTGTACATCCCGGCCGAAGGCGGCTTGACCAGCCAGTACGGTTGTGAGTACGGCTGCGAGGCCGGAACTTCCAGATCGTAGTCCGGGATTCTCTGGTCGGCCGCGGCGCCGGCGGGCGTCCAAGGTTTACCGTCCCACAGCCCCTCCGCGCGGATGGACTTCACCTGAACCTCGACGGGAAGGCGCGGCGTCATGGTGACGGCCACCGCCACGTGCGAGCCGGGCGCGACGCCCCCTTGGCGAACCTGCGCGTCGGCCCAGATTCCGGCGCACCGGGCGATGGTCTCATCCAGATCGGCGAGCTTGATCTTCGCCAGGGGATCGGAGATCGCCGCGATGAGCGGGCGCGCCTTGGCCAGCAGGGGGATGCTCTTGTCCGGATGGCTCCAATCGAATTCGCGAATCGCCTGGGAGAGGATGGCGTCCACCGCGGCGCCGCCGGGCAGGCGCTTCCAGGAATGATCGATGCCGTCGAATAGATCCGGCGCGGCGGCATCGCCGCCTGCCGGAGGGGCTGCCCCCCGTCCTCCTGCACCGCCCCGTCCCGCGCCACCGCCCGGCGCCGCAGGGCCGCCCGGTCCTCCGGGGCCGCCGCGGCCGCCGCCTAAGCCTCCTCCTATGCCCATGGCACCCAATCCCTGGCTGCGGTGCTGACTGCGGCTGATGGTGGCAAGCTGCGCGTACGAGTATCCCAGGATGGGATCGTAACCGCTGCTGTTGATTTGCGCGCCGGGAACCACGGGAGTGTTGGCTCCGCCGCGCCCTCCGCTGGTCGTCACAATCTTGGCGGGCTTCCACGGCTGCACGTAGCGCAGCTGCTCGGGGAAGCGGGAGGGATCGCCCGCGGCGTCGTACGCTTCCTTGCCAAGGATCGCCGAGGCCTGATGGTGCCCGTGCCCGTCGCTGGGCGTTCCGCTGAAGCACAGCACGATCACATCCGGCCGGTAGCGCCGGATGACCCATACCACGTCGGACAGGACGCGGTCGTGGCCCCATTTCTGCATGGTCTCCGCGGCGGTTTTCGAAAAGCCGAAATCGATGGCGCGCGTGAAGAATTGCTCCGCGCCGTCGATGCGGCGCGCCGCCAGCAGCTCCTGCGTGCGGATCAGCCCCAGCGCCGCGCCCTGCTCCGGACCCAGCAGGTTCTGGCCGCCTTCGCCGCGCGTGATCGAAAGGTACGCCGCCCGCATGGCGCGGCCGCGCGCGAAATACGCCAGCGCCTCGGTGCGCTCGTCGTCGGGGTGGGCGGCGATCATCAGCACCGTACCCAGCTCGTTCAGCTTGCGTAGCGCCTGCTGGATTTCTCCCGCGGGGGCCGGCTGCGCTCCCAGACGCACGGTCCCAGACAGCAGCAAAACCAACGCCAGACCTCGGGTGAGGAACTTACCCATAGAAACCATAGTGAAAACTATTTTACGATGGCCGGCCGCCGTAAATTTTGTCCCATACAAGATGATCCGGAAAAATGGGAGGCGCAGGGCAGGCTACTGAGGCTGATGGTCTCGAATCGGCCCCGGAGTTGCTGCCAGCGCTCTCATACGATCACGCCCTCTATCCATTGAATTCATTCTTCTCTTTCAACGACTTGCGAGCACATTGCCCGCTGAGTCCCGTTCCCCGGGGTTAGACTGACACTGGAAGGGCATTCTCCGCCCAGTCAAAATTGATCCGATGAGAGCGCTGCAAGCGCTATGCGACAGTTTATCGGATGTGATCGGCGCAAGGAGTACTCGGTGTTCGTGACTTTCGTGACTATGGACGAACTCGGGCGAACTGGGAAGGCCATGCGTGTGACGCATGACTGCGCTGGCAGGAGCGAGTTCTTGGCGATGTTGCGGCGCAACGGCGCCCCACCGGAAATGTAAAGTCGTGTAATCAATAACTTAGAAAATAAATTGGGTTCGTTCCGCAACCTGTTGGATCAGGCCTTTCGGCCTGCCGGTTTTGCTTTCCAGCGGGCGGCTCCCGCCGCAAGGTGAACCCGCCACCGTCACCGGGCTGAGTAAAGAATTTGGATCCAGGTTGTACGGGGGCGGGCTGAAGTCCGTGGTGAGCGTATAAATCAGCGAGCCGTTGGCGCGCCAGAGCAACGATCCTCAGCCCGCCTCACCTCCGGGTCTGGCCATTCGCGTGCAACAGATCGTACCGATTCCTCTCGGAGGGCCTCATGGCAAAGGGTTTTGTCGCCATTACGGCAGAGCGGTGCAAAGGGTGCGGGTTCTGTGTAGAGTTTTGCCCCACTCATGTTCTATTGATGTCATCGGCTTTTAATTCAAAGGGTTACCACCCGCCGCACATAGTCTCCGGTGAAAAATGCAGCGGTTGCGACTTGTGTGGTATGTACTGTCCCGATTTCGCCATCTTTGGAGCGCGCAATGCACGCTGACCCCAAGGGCGTCTTAACAGGTGTTCATTTTCTCGACGGCGATCACGCCTGCTGTGAGGGACTGCTCGCAGCCGGTGCGCGATTTGCCGCAGGTTATCCGATCACGCCTTCCACCGAGGTCGTCGAGCGATTTGCCGCACGCATCCCCACCATCGGCGGCATTTTCATCCAGATGGAAGACGAGTTGGCCGCTTCCATCGCCATCCAGGGCGCGGTATGGGCCGGGGCGAAGGCCTTTACGGTGACTTCCGGCCCGGGTTTTTCGCTCATGATGGAGCACATCGGCCTGGCGGCCATGACCGAGACGCCGTGCGTGTTTGTGAACGTGCAGCGCGGCGGTCCCTCGACCGGCCTTCCCACGCTGCCCGCGCAGGCGGACATGATGCAGGCCCGCTGGGGATCGCACGGCGATTACGGAATCATCGCCCTGTGTCCCAATTCGCCGCAGGAATGCTTTGACATGGCGGTGACGGCCACCAATCTCGCCGAAGAATTCCGCGTGCCGGTGATGCTGATGCTGGACGAGTGCGTCGGCCACATGACGGAGAAGGTGGTGATCCCCGAGGCCGGGAAGATCGAAGTTACGCCGCGGCGTTACACCAAGAAACCGCCCGCCGAATACCGGCCCTTCGAGCCGGAGGCGGACCTGGTACCCGAAATGGTGAAGGCGGGCGACGGTTACCGCATCCACGTCACGGGCCTCACGCACGACGAGCGCGGCTATCCCAACATGGGAGTGGAAGCGCAGGACCGCCTGGTGCGGCGGCTCCAGGAGAAGCTGAAACCGCTGGCCAACGGCCGCGCCCTGTGCGAGACGGCCGACCTGGAGGACGCCGACGTGGTGGTGGTCTCCTACGGCATTACCTCGCGCGTGGCCGAGCGCGCCATCCGGCTCGCGCGCGAGCGGGGCGTCCGCGCCGGCAAGTACCGCCTCATTTCGGCCTGGCCGTTTCCCACGGAAAGTATCCGCCAGTTGGCCGGGCGGGTGAAAGCCTTCGTCGTGCCCGAGCTGAACTTAGGCCAAATGGCGCTGGAGGTGGAGCGCGCCACCGCCGGCCAAGCCAAAGTGATCCCCGTGACCCACGCGGGAGGCACGGTGCATAACCCGGAAGTGATCCGGAAGGCCATCGAGGAGGCGGTCCGATGAACAGCCAAACCCTGGAAGTCCCTTGCGAGATCCCCGACGACGCCCATAATCCTGTCGAGCCGTTCCTCCGCATGGACCGCATGCCGCACATCTGGTGCCCCGGATGCGGCATCGGAACCACGGTGAACTGTTTCGCGCGCGCTCTCGAAAACTCTCAGGCGAATCTGGATAAGGTGGCCATCGTATCGGGCATCGGATGCACCGGCCGCGTGGCTGGATACGCGAACCTCGATTCGTTCCACACCACGCACGGCCGGGCCATCCCCTTCGCCACGGGATTGAAGCTCGCCAATCCCGAGCTTCAGGTGGTGGTCTATTCGGGCGACGGCGACCTGTTCGCCATCGGAGGCAACCACTTCATCCACGCCGCCCGCCGCAACATGGATCTCAAGGTGATCTGCGTCAACAACCTGACCTATGCGATGACCGGTGGGCAGACGGCCCCCACTACGCCGAGCCACGTCATCTCCGCCACCGCCCCGTATGGCGTATTCGAGCCGTCGTTCAACCTGGTGGCCCTGGCCGAAGCCGCCGGCGCGTCCTACGTGGCGCGCTGGACCACCTACCACGTCATGCAACTGGCCCGCTCCATGCAAGAGGCGTTCAAGAAGAAAGGCTTCTGCTTCATCGAAGTGCTTTCGCCCTGTCCCACGCTCTACCAGCGCCGCAACAAGATGGGCGACGGCCTGGACGCCATGAAGTACTACAAGGCCGCGAGCAAGATCCGCAATGGCGCGCCCACCGGAGAATGCGCGCTCACTAGAGACGGCGAAATCGTGGTCGGCAAGTTTGTGGATCGCGAGCGCCCCGATTATCTGGAGCTGTTGCGAGCCCAGATGACGGAGACGCTGGGCGACCGTTACACGGAACCGGAGGTCTCATGTTGCAGCGAATGCTGACCGAGATTCGCGTCGCGGGCTTTGGCGGCCAGGGCGTGATTCTCGCCGCCGCGGTCATCGGCAAGGCCGCTGCCATCTTCCAGGGCGGCTACGCCGCCATGACTCAAGCTTTCGGCCCGGAAGCGCGCGGCGGCTCCTCGAGCGCACAGGTCATACTGTCCCGGGAACCCATCACCTATCCCTACATCACCCAGCCCGACGTCCTGATTGTGATGTCGCAGGAAGCCTATGTACGCTTCGCCCCGCAAGTGAAGCCCGGCGGCGTCCTGATCACCGAGCAGGAACTGGTGCGCATCGATCGCATCCCTCCCGGCCAGCGCGTGTACGCCGTCCCCGCCACCCGCCTGGCCGAGGAACTCGGCCGCAAGGTGGTGCTGAACATCGTGATGGTAGGCTTCTTCGGAGCCGTCACCGGCCTCCTCGACCCCGACGCCCTGCGCAAAGCGGTGGAGGATTCGGTCCCCCCCGCAATGGCGAAACTGAACCTGCAAGCCTTCGACAAGGGCTTCGAGTACGGCTCGACTCTCCTCACCAAGGTCGCCGAGAACGGCGACGCCGACCACGTGCTCACGCTGGAAGTGGAGTCGTAAGGCTGGGTTCCGCAAGCGCCGGCAACTGGCGCCGCCCGCCGATAAAACCGAGGGCGTCCTCACCCCGCGGGCGGTCCTGCCGCTGGGCCCGCTGGAAAGCGGGTCGGAAGCCTGAAGGCTGCCCCAGGCGTCACGCGTTCCGCCGCCAGGCAAAGGAGCGCGGCGGCCGCGCACAGCCAACCGAACCAATCGCCGTGGCGCGTGTAAAACGTCTTTTCGGAGATGTAATCGAAGCCCGTGTCCGACGTCGCTTGCGCCCAGAGCGGCAGCGCGCCGCGCACGCGGCCGGCGGAATCGATGGTCGCGGTAATGCCGTCGTTGGTGGCGCGCAGGATCCAGCGGCGGTTCTCGGCGGCCCGCATGCGCACGATGGCCAAGTGCTGCCGCCGCGCGGCGCTCGCGCCGAACCAGCCGTCGTTGGAAATATTGAACAGCGCTTCGGCCCCGCCCGCCGCGAATTGGCGCACGAAGCCCGGAAACACCGATTCGTAACAGATAAAGGTCCCAATCTTGTGGCCGCCGGCCACCGGGGAAACCACCACCCGGTCTCCCGCCGCGAAATCGCCGACCTCCGTTGAGATTTTGTTCGCGAAGCCCAGCGGCCACGGTACGAATTCGCCGAACGGAACCAGATGGACCTTATCGTAGCGGCTGACGAGGCCGCCTTGCGGCGAAACCAGCGCCGCGGAGTTGAGCGGCGCGCCGGACGGCGTATGCGCCACCACGCCGAGCAGCACGTAGGCGCGCAGCGTGCGCGCCATGTCGTCCACGGCGCTCCGGAAGGCTGGGTCCTCATCGTAATACAGCGGCTGGGGAACCTCCGGCCAGGCCACGATGGAAGGCGGTCGGGCGGGTTCCTGGAGCGCGCCGCGGAGCGTGAGCATCGCCTGGGCGCGCACGCTTCTGTCCAACGATTCCGCGGTCCACTGCTCGGTTTCGGAGATGTTGGGCTGCGCCAGCAACGCGGTCTCGCGGCCTGGTTGGGCGGCGGGCAGGCGGGGCAGGAGGAACAGCAGCGGCGCCGCCAGCAACCAGGCGAGTTCCACGCGGCGCCGCCTGAGAACGGCCAGCGCCAGGGCGGCGGCCGTGGCCGCGAACACGAACGAGAGCCCCCAGACTCCGGTGATGGGCGCCAGGCGCATGGGGAGCGCCATATCGATTCCGGCATTGCCCAGCGCCAGCCATGCGAAGCCCAGCGACCCGTGCGTCGCCTCCAGCGCCACCCAGAGCGCCGCCACGGCGGGCACGGCCCACCAGCGGCGCATCGGGATTCCCGCCAGCGCCGCGAACACTCCCATGTGCAGCGCCTTCGCCGCGGCGAAAAGCGTGAACACCGCCCAGCCCGCGGTTGCGCCCAGGCCTCCGTGGAAGGAAAGCACGAACTGGATCCAGTAGCAGACGCCGAACCAGTACGCCACGCCCGCAACCCACCCCAGCAGGAAGCGCCGCGCCGCGCGCCGTTCGCGCGCGGCGGCGATCAGCAGCGGCGCGAGAGCCGCCGGCGCCAGCCACGCGATCTGGAACCGGGGGAAAACCAGAATCAGAAGCGCCGCCGAAGCGAGCGCCAGAACGAGGTTCAGCACGCCGCCCGCCGCGCTTCGTCGTTCACCGCCTCGGCCATGTAGGAACTGCGGACCAGCGGGCCGCTGAACACCATCCGGAAACCCAGAGCGAGGCCGTACTCGCGATAGGCCTCGAATTGCCGCGGCTCGATATAGGCGGCCACCGGCAGGTTGCGGCGGGTGGGCTGCAAGTATTGGCCGATGGTGACGACATCCGTTCCAGCCTGGCGCAGGTCGCGAAGCAGCTCGCGAACCTCCTCTTCGGTCTCGCCCAGCCCCACCATGAAGCCGGATTTGGTGAGCATGGTGGGCAGGCCGGGAACCTGCCCCGCACGGCTGGCGAACGCCAGCGCGTCCAGGGACCGCCGGTAATCGGCCTGCGGGCGCACCCGGCGGTACAGCCGCGCGACCGTTTCCATGTTGTGATTGAACACGTGGGGCGCGGCGGCGAGCACGCGCGCCACGGCGCCCAGATCGCCGCAAAAATCCGGCGTCAGCGCTTCCACGCGGGCCTCCGGCAGAGCCCGCCGCGTCGCGCGCACGGTGCGGGCGAAGTGGCGCGATCCGCCGTCCTCGAGGTCGTCGCGGTTCACGCTGGTAATCACCACGTAACGCAACCCCATTTGGGCCGCCATGCGCGCCACGTTGGCCGGTTCCTCGGGATCGAGACGCATGTCGCGCTGGGCGGGATTTCCTTTCGGCGCCGAACAGAAGCCGCAACCGCGCGTGCAAAATTCGCCCAGGATCATGAACGTGGCGGCGCCGCGATGGAAGCACTCGTGGATGTTGGGACAGCGCGCCGACTCGCAGACGGTGTGCAGGCGCAGCGCCCGGAGCCCGGTCTTGAGCCGGTTGAGCGATTCGAAATGCGTGCGGTTCCGGCGCGCCCACTCCGGAAGCCTGGGCCGCGGCGCTTCGATCTGTACCAGTGGGCCGCTCACGCTACTTGCGGACCGGATTGGGGATCCCGAACCTGGTTTCCAACTCGGTCTTGGCCTTGCTCAGCGATTGCGTGTCCGGAAACGGCCCCGCCAGCACGTGAACCAGACCGTCCGGGCCGGGCCGCAGAATCACCGGCATGCCGCCATCCTTCAAAGTCTGAAAGATCGGTTGCGCCTGCGCCGCCTGCTTGAAAGCGCCGACTTGCCAGTAGGCGCCGGGCGTATTCTCGACAGCCGGAGGAGGCGGCGCCGTCTCGCGAGCGGGCTGCGTGGTGGGTTGCGGAGGAGGTTCCGGCTGGGGCGGTTGCGGGGCGGCGTCGGCGGGCGGCGGCGCGGAGGCCTCGGCCGGCTGGGCGGCGACGGGCGGCGGCGCCGCAGAAGGCGTGACGGCCGGGGCGCGCGTTGTTTCCCCGCCGGCTGGGGGCGCGGCGGGCGCGGCCGCCTCCGTCTGCGACTTCCCCGATCGCGGCACATTCGCCCCCACCACGTATCCCATGGCGAACGCCACCCCGCACAGCAGCGCGACGACAAAGAACGCGCTTACCACCTGCCGGTTTCCCACCACCAGTTCGTATTCGCCGGTCTGACTGTTCTTCATGGCTTACGGATGCTAGTCTTTGGCCACGCGATCCAGAGCGCGCCCCAAAGAAGAGAGTATATCGAGCGGCAAGGGGAACACGATGGTGGTGTTCTTTTCGGTCCCGATTTCCACCAGCGTCTGGAGATACCGCAGTTGCAGCGCCGCCGGCTGCTTCTGGATCACTTCCGCCGCCATGGCCAGCTTCTCCGCGGCGGTGTACTCGCCCTCGGCGTGGATGATCTTGGCGCGGCGCTCGCGTTCGGCCTCCGCCTGCCGCGAGATCACGCGGATCATCTGCTCGGCCAAGTCCACCTGCTTGACCTCCACCATGGTCACCTTCACGCCCCACGGGGCGGTGTGCTGATCCAGGATGGATTGCAGGCGCACGTTGAGCATTTCGCGCTGGCTGAGCAATACGTCGAGCTCCACTTCGCCCAGCACGCTGCGCAGCGTGGTTTGGGCGAGCTGCGACGTGGCGTACAGGAAGTTGGAAACCTCCAGCACGGCCAGGCGAGGATCGACGACGCGGAAGTAGATCACGGCATTGACCTTTACCGTGACGTTGTCGCGCGTGACCACGTCCTGCGAGGGCACTTCCTGCGTGTCGACGCGAAGGGAAATACGGACGATGCGATCGATGGGCGCGAAGACCAGGATGAGGCCGGGGCCTTTGGGTTGTTCCAGCACACGGCCGAGCCGGAAAATGACGCCGCGTTCGTATTCCCGCAATATTTTGATTGAGTTCAGCAGGTAGACGACGACGATCACGACTGCCGCTAGAAGAAGCATCGATTCATCCATATCAGACTCCTGTTCGATCGGAAACCGGTTCCACCGTGAGTTTCAACTTGTCGATGGCCGTCACGCGGACGGGAGCGCCCGCCGGCGCCGGCCGAAGGGACACCGCGTCCCAGTATTCGCCGTGTACGAAGACCTTGCCCTCGGGCGCGAGTTCCGTCAGGGCCGCGCCGATCTGGCCGATCATGCCCTCGCGGCCGGTCTCCACCTTGGCCCGCCGGGCGCGCACCACCAGCGTCATCAGCAGCGCCGTGATGGCGGAAAACGGAAGCGCCAGGCCGATGGCCGTGCTCCAGTGGATGCGCATTTCCGGAACCGGGCTGTTAATCAGCAGCACGGCGCCAAAGATCATGGCCGTAGCGCCGCCCACCGCCAGCACGCCATGCGCGGCGTACTTGGCCTCCAGCGCGAACAGCGTGAAGGCCAGCGCGAGCAGCGCCGCACCCAGCCAATTGATGGGCAGCACGGAAATGGCGGAAAGACCGAGCAGCGCGAGAATGGCTCCCACGACTCCCGGCGCAATCAGGCCCGGGCTGGTGAACTCCACGTAGATGAGCAACGCCCCGATCACCAGCAGGATCAACGCGATGTTGGGATCGGCGATGGCGGCGACGATGCGCTGGCGCAGGGATAGCTCATAGACTACGAGTTCCGCGCCGGCTGTATGCAGCGTCTGCGTATTGCCGTTGAAGCGCGTGACCTGGCGTCCATCGAGAGCCGCCAGCAGGGCGCGGTCGTCGGGCGCCACGAGATCGATAAGATGCTGATCGAGCGCCTCCCGTTCGGTGAAGGACTTGCTTTCCAGGACGGCGGTTTCGGCCAGCGCGCTGTTGCGCCCGCGCTTGGTGCAGATGCTGCGCAGGTAAGCCGCGGCGTCGTTTTCCACCTTCTGCTTCATGACGGCGTCCATCTCGACGCCCATGGCCACCGGGTGCGCGGCGCCGGTGTTCGTGCCCGGCGCCATGGCCGCCACGTCGCCGGCTTCGAGAAGGAAGAAGCCCGCCGATGCGGACCGTCCGCCGCTGGGAGCCACGTAGGTCACGATGGGAACGGGCGAGGCAAGCATTTCCTCGATGGTTTCGCGCATCGCATCCATGAGGCCGCCGGGGGTATTCAGGCGGACGATCAGGAGCGAAGCGTTTTCCTGCCTGGCGAGCGCGATGGCGCTCCCGACAATCTCGGTGGTGACGGGGTGGATCATCCCGTCCACGTTCACCGCGACGACCTTCGCCGCGGCGGACAAGCCCTGCGCCGCCAGCGCAACCGCGATCGCTACAAGCGCGCTTTTCCGCAATCTAACCTCACTATACACCCAAGGCAGAACGCCGAGAGCGTAAGAAAACCCCTTTGGCGGGCCGAATGCGGGGCCGCGCCAGGGGCTGGAGGAGCAAGGCATTCGGTCCGGACGCCGATTTGCTAGAATAGGGTTCGCAGGCCCCGTTGGCGCTATCGTCTAACGGTTAGGACGGAGCCCTCTCAAGGCTTAAATACGGGTTCGATTCCCGTTAGCGCTACCATGTTTTCAATCACTTGCAGCCGACGCGCTAGGACGCGCTAGGAATTTTCCAAAGAGCCAACTGCCAAGGCCGAAGTGTGCCCCGAAACCGCCTGGCGCAATCGGCGCGCCGCCTGGCGCATCGCGCGAACGTAAGCGTCGGAGGCGGACACCCGGCCGCGGCATTCCTCGCAGGTAAGCAGGTGCTCTTCGATCTCCCCGAGGGCCGGTTCCTGAAGCAGATCCAAGCTGTAGTTCTCAATGTCGTCTTCTGACGGGTGGCGCACAGGCAACTCTGCCTGGAGTCTACACCGTTTCCGCCAATATTCCAACCTCTCTTTGGTACCGTTACGGCTGGAATTCCCTCCACTTTTCCGCCGATTAAAATTGACGGCGCGCGATCTCGATTCCCATACTTGGGTTGTGCAGGCGCAATAACCAAAGGCCCAGCACACCAGGATTCGGACGGCACGGCCGTTCGATAGAGTCTATCCCAAAAATGAACACCGAAAACCACGAAGCCCGAGGTGTGCCTACACCCTTTAGGGCAGCGATACCCGGCATCGAAGCCGACGAACTGATCGTTGACAACTTCGCCGGCGGCGGTGGGGCAAGTACCGGGATAGAGCTGGCGTTGGGGCGGCCCGTCGATATCGCGATCAACCACGATCCCGAAGCGTTGGCGATGCACGCCGTCAACCATCCGGGTACGCTCCACCTCTGCGAGAACGTCTGGGAAGTGGATATCGCGCAGGTAGTCGCCGGCCGGAAGGTTGGGCTCGCCTGGTTCTCTCCGGACTGCAAGCACTTCTCGAAGGCCAAAGGTGGGAAGCCCGTCGAAAAGAAAATCCGGGGCCTCGCCTGGGTAGCGCTGAAATGGGCGGGCATCGTGAAGCCGCGCGTCATCATGCTGGAGAACGTCGAGGAGTTCCAGACGTGGGGGCCGCTGGTTCACAACAGGCCGTGCCCGAAGCGCAAGGGGCAGACGTTCAAGCGCTGGGTGAAGCAACTCCAGGGCCTCGGGTACGTTGTCGATTGGCGCGAAATGCGCGCGTGCGAGTTCGGCGCGCCGACAATCCGCAAGCGGCTGTTTATCGTCGCCAGGCGCGACATGAAAACGATCCCGTGGCCGGAAGCAACGCACGGCCCCAAGGGGAACCTGTTTCTCGAACCATACCGGACGGCCGCCGATTGCATCGACTGGTCGCTGCCCTGCCCTTCGATTTTCCTCACGAAGGAAGAGGCTCGCGCCATCGGAGTAAACCGCCCGCTCGCGGATGCCACCATGCGGCGCATCGGCCGCGGCGTGAAGCGCTATGTGCTCGATTCGGCGGAGCCGTTCATCGTCTCGATCAACCACGGGGACAGCGGAGGCCGGCGCGAGTACGGCATTGACGAGTCGCTCACGACGGCTACCAGGTACGAAGGCAGGGCGCTGGTATCACCACTTCTCGCCGGGCTGGGCGGGCGCATGGGCCAATCTCCCGAGCGCTCCGTGGAAGATCCCTATCACACGATCACCGCGAAGGCGGATACGGCGCTCGTGACTCCCTTCTTGCAGAGCCTCACGCATCAGGGCGGAGATCGAAGCGAGGGGATGGAAGAACCGTTCCGCACGATCACCGGAGCGCACCGCGGCGAGAAGGCGCTTGTTACGCCCTTCATCGCACCCATCGCGCACTACAACGGGAGCGATACCGTTCAGCCGCCGGACGAACCGATGCGGACGGTAACCGCGAATCCAAAGGGCGGTAGCTTCGCGCTCGCGGTACCGACGCTCATTCAGACCGGGTACGGCGAACGAGACGGGCAAGAACCGCGAGTTCCGGGACTCGACAAGCCGCTTGGAACGGTGGTCGGAAGTGTGAAGCACGCGCTGGTGGCAGCGCATATCACGCGGTTCAATCAGAACGGAATCGGCCATGCGATGGAGGAGCCGCTCGACACCGCGATAGCGGGCGCTCCGCGATTCGGGCTTTGTTCCGCGTTTCTAGCGAAGCACTATACCGGGGTGGTTGGATCTGATCTCAATGACCCGATGGCCACGGTGACCGCGAGCGATCATAACGCACTCGTGACGGCTTTCGTGTCTCGGCAGTTCGGCAAGTCGGTGGGGAACGAGGCGGAAGAACCTGCCGGAACTGTGACGGCCGGGGGCGGTGGCAAGTCTGCCTTGGTGGCGAGTTCTTTGGTAAAGTTGCGCGGTACGTGCCAGGACGGCCAGCCGGTCGATGAACCGATGGCCACCGTGAGCGCGGGGGGTACGCACATCGCCGAAGTTCGCGCGTTCCTTCTGAGCTACTACAGCACCGATCAAGACGCGCGCCTCAATGAACCAGCCCCGACGCTCACAACAAAGCACCGCCTGGGCATCGTGACGGTCCACGGAATCGACTACCAAATCGTAGACATCGGGATGCGGATGCTGTGCCCTCGCGAGTTGTTCCGCGCGCAGGGATTCCCCGACGAATACATCATCGAAACCGGGCGCGATCCGCAGACCGGCGCCGAAGTGAAGCTCACGAAGACAGCGCAGGTTCGCATGTGCGGGAACTCCGTGTCTCCGCCGCCGGCCGAAGCGCTGGTACGCGCGCAGTTCGGTGGAGGGGTGAAGGCGAGAGTGGCAGCTTGAGAAACCTGAACAGGGAGGCCATTATGCGCGGGGAGAAACACCGGCAGCAAGCAGGTCGGGAGCCTGCCGAGAATCCGGGACAGGTGTAGCGAGCCTCCGGTGGTTGACGGTGAAAGCCCGCTGAAAACGACACACACACATCGCGGGGCCGGCGAACCCGGCTCCGCAATTGAGGTCAAGACGATGAAACGTGGATGGTTCAAGAGATTACTGGATTGGATGCGCGGGGGAGCGGAGCGACCGTCGCACGTCTATTCCATGGCCGGATGGGTTCGCCGGGCGGATGGCGTCTACCTGAGTCCCGACGAAAAGCACCGCATTTACAGGCGAGGCAAGGTCTGGTATCGGGAGACACGCCAGTACGACGGCGAATGGGTCACTGCCGTGGAATCCGTAGTTCCTTATCCGACCCTTCGCGCGGCCATCAAACAGGAGCGCACGCCGGAGCCGCCGCTACTGAACGGATTCTGCTACTGCCTACAGCCAACCGAGCAGAAGGATGGATTCTGCGTTCAGTGCGGCAAGGCATTCTCGCCGACTGCGGTGGAAACCAAAGGGGAGCGCTGCTAATGCAGGAAATCACAAACGAGCAATTCGTTCAAGGCCTGCGGGAGTTGGCGGATTTCTACGCCGCAAACCCCGAGATGCCCATGCCGTCGTACACGTCGATGGTAGTGAACTCCTTCAGCAAGGATCAGTTTGTCTCCGCCGTCCGGGTGCTTGCCCGCGGCGGGAAGGTCGAGAAGCGAACCGACGACGACAAATCGATCATGAAGGAGCATTACGCCATTCGTACGTTCGGGGGACTCAAGCTCGACGTGGCCATCAGCAAGTCGATGGTTTGCCGGAAGGTCCGGAAGATGGTCGAGATGGAAGTCTGGGAATGCCCTGATTCGCTTCTGGCGGAGGCGTAGCGGGATGGTATCGGTCAACGGCCCACTGGCAGAGGTGGAGTTCTCGCGGTTCGACCTGGAGGCTTACGGGCTCTTTCTGAAGTGCAAGAAACTCCCCGAGAGCCAACTATCGTACGACTGGGAACGGGACGCCTACAAGCTCACCACGCCGGCGCGGTTCGCCCCGATGCTCGGAGCCAATATATCGGCGGCCGTGCGCGAAGCACTGGAGATCTCCGGATTTCTGTGGGACTACCAGCGGTTCATCGTGCGCACGGCACTCGAAGCCAAGCGGTACGCCATCTATGCGGACTGCGGCCTCGGGAAGACGCTGATGTTCCTCGAATGGGCGCGCCACGTCATGGCGGCCACGGGCGGCCGTGTGCTGATTCTATCTCCGCTCCAGGTGATCGAACAGACGCGCGATGAATCGGAGCGGTTCTACGGCGGGAGCCTGCCCATCGAGCGAATCGAGACGCGCGCCGCGCTCGTGGAGTGGCTCAAGCGGCCGGGCCCGGGCCTTGCCATCACGAACTACGAAAAGATGATCGACGGGCTACTGCCGGAGTTGCGCTACCTGGCGGGGCTGATCTGCGACGAGTCGAGCATCCTGAAGTCCGGTGGGGGAACCATCAAATGGAACCTCATCAAATCCTCGAAGGGGATCGAATACAAGCTCTCCTGTACTGCGACTCCGGCGCCCAACGACATCATGGAGTACGCGAGCCAGGCGGCGTTCCTGGAAAAGCTACGCACGGAGGGAGAGATCCTGTGGACCTTCTTCACGCGCGACAAAAAGGGGAACTGGAAGATCAAGCCGCACGCCCGCGAGGGATTCTACCGCTTCATGGCGAGCTGGTCGATCTACCTGCGAAGCCCCGCGCATTACGGCTGGGAGGACAACCTCAGCAAGATTCCGCCGCCTGAGTTCCTGGAACACAGCCTCGAACCGACCGACGAACAGATGGCCATGGCCGCGGGGATATTCCATGAGTCCGGCGCAGGCCTGCTCGGGGATCAGTCGCTCGGGATCACACAGCGCACGAAGCTATCCCAGATCGCCAAGGGGTTCATTTACACGGGCAAGACGGCGCAGCGGTTCCCCTCGCCGAAGCCGGGTTTCATCGCGGACCTGATTCGGAGCGAGATCGCCGACGGCCGCCAGGTCCTGGTGTGGACCGTGTTTGACGAAGAGGGGCGGCTGATCGCCGAACGGTTGGCCGGACTGAACGTGCGCGTCCTGGATGGCTCAGTCAAAGAGAAGGCGCGCCTGCCGATCCTGGAGGCGTTCCGAAAGGGCGAGTTGGACGGCCTGATATCCAAGGCGTCCATGCTCGGATTCGGGATGAACTTCCAGTGCTGTGGCTCCATGATCTTCTCGGGCTGGGATGACAGTTACGAGCGCTTCTACCAGGCCGTGAAACGCGCGATCCGCTACGGGCAACTGAAGTCCGTACGGGTCCATCTGCCGTTCATTCCGCAGTTGGAGGGCGTGATCTTGGAGAACGTTCTCCGAAAGAAAGGCAACTTCGAGGCGGACGCCGAAGAACAGGAGCGGTATTACAAGCTCGCGCTGGAAAGGATGGCGGCGTGATTCCGGGTTGGTTCGCTGATCCGATTGACGAAATAGAGCGGGAGTTGTTCGCTCCGGAACCGGATAATCCGATTCCCGAAGCCGTCCGACATGAACTCGCTTGTTTTATGAAAGCGGCTGGAGCGTGTCCCTGGTATTCCACGGGGATAGGCGGGGAGATCACGAGCGGATACGGGAGGCTTGATTTCAACGGCTACTGGGAGTATCCGCTATGAAGTCTCTCGCCGTAGTTCCATGCTCGATCCAGGACGCGCGAGAATACGTGCGCCAGGTTCATAGGCACCATGCTCCTCCACTGTCCGGTCTATTCGCCGTGGCGTGCGCCGAGGGCGAGCGGGTCTGCGGTGTCGCTATCGTGGGGCGTCCGGTGGCGCGGCTGAATCAGGACGGATTCACGGCCGAGGTGACGCGCCTAGCCACAGATGGCACGAAGAACGCCTGCTCCGCGCTCTACGCGGCCTGCTGGCGTGCCTGCCGGGCCCTGGGGTACCGCAAGCTCATCACGTATACGCTGGCCAGCGAACCGGGCACTTCTCTCGTGGCTTCCGGCTGGCGTGAGGTGGGAAGGGTGAAGGGCCGCTCGTGGCATTGCCCGAGTCGGCCGCGCGTCGATCATCATCCGACGCAAGACAAGATCCGATGGGAGGTGGAAGCATGACGCACTGCCCAGACTGCGACAAGACCCCGAAGCGAGCATCGAAGATGATCGCAATTTGCGGGGCTACGGTGTCGATCCGTAAGGCGGTGACGGCGTTCCCTACCTGCCCGAACTGCGATGATCTGAACCTCGGCTGCCTGGAGACGCTGCCGGCGCTCTTCGGGAATTTCAATCAGACGGTGAAGATGCTTATCGACAGGCATTGCTTTATCAGGGCGCGCCGGGCGATGGCAAGAAAGCGGTGGCGCAAGTGACGGCTCAAATCTGGAACGAAGACACGATACCGGGGATGGCCGGGCGCCTGGAGCCGGAGTCCGTTGACCTGACGGTGACCTCGGTCCCGTTCGGGGCGCTGTTCATGTACAGCGGGAAGAACGAAGACATCGGAAATAACCCGGACGGCGTTGATATGCGCGCGTCTCAGTTCGGCCTGCACATGCGATTCTTCATTGAGCAGTTGCTCAGGGTGATGAAGCCCGGCCGGAACGTCTGCATCCACATCCAGCAGCTCCTACGGTACAAGAATCAGCACGGCTACATGGGCCGGCGCGACTTTCGCGGCGCCGTGGTGGATCTGTTCGAGGCCGGCGGGTTCGAGTGGATCGGAGAGGTGAGCATACCCAAGAACCCCCAGATCATCGCCAAGCGGCTAAACCTGCACTGCCTGATGTTCGAGACGGGCCGCACGAACGGAACGAAGCTCGCTCCGGCCGTCAACGATTACGTGATGATCTTCCAGAAGCCGGGAGACTCCGCGGTGCGCGTGCGCTGCCTGTACGACTCGGAAAAGAACCCAGGAGGCTGGGTCAGCCAGGAGGAGTGGATCGCCTGGGCGAGGGGCGTTTGGAACGATATCCGGGAGACGGATGTTCTCGATGGCTGGAAGTCGGCGCGCGAAAGCGGCGAAGAGAAGCACGTCTGCCCGCTGCAATTGGAAGTGATCCGGAGGTGCATCAGGTTGTACACGAACCCCGGAGAGCTGGTGTGCGATCCGTTCATGGGGATCGGGAGTACGGCGGTGGTGGCCATCGAACTGGGAAGAGACTCGGTGGGGTTCGAGCTAAAGGAGAGCTACTTCGCTCAGGCCCAGCGAAATGCGGCCAAGTACCTGGATGCTCCACAGGAACAGCCGGAGTTGGACTTGCTTTCGACTTGCGAGTTGAGTCCAAGTCAACTGACAGGTTGACTCAAGTTAACCAGCACTTAACCCCTATGTAGTGTAAGTGTTCTTGTTTCTTACTGAGAAAACCAATGGGAAAACCTCTAACGGAACAGGTGTGTGTGGACTTCGTAGCGATCTGCAAGCGCGCGGTCGGGCCGCTTGGAAGGACCGGGGTATTTCGCTGGATAGAGCGCGACGAACTGATGTCCGTGGGCTACCTGGCGTTGGCGGCGCTGGCCATCGTACCGGAAGAGGCGCTGGCGGTGATTGTGGCGCGCCGGGCCATGATCGGCGCGATTCGGAAGAACGAACGGCGCAACCGCGGCCGGGTGGATGATCCGCTGGAACTCCTGATGTCGTCGGGCGGGCACAGGATATGCCCCGAGCGAGCGCACCTGGACCTCTGGGAGGCGATGAAGGCCCTGCCGGCGCGCCAGTACCGGGCCGTGATGCTCACGTACTGGGGAGGCCTTAGCGAGGCGGCCGTAGCGGTCGAGATGGGTATCTCTCAGCCAGCGGTTCACTACCTCCTGAAAAAAGCTCAAACAAATATTCGGGCGGGGGTTATTATTTCCGACCCTCAAGCTATTACTACTATGCGGGGGACTGACACTCAAGCGGACGGCTCTTTCGGGCCGCACGAAGCGGAGTAGTCCTATACCATGAGCTTCCAATTCCCAGAGCGCAAAATCCCCCCATCTACCTCCCCATCGGGGAACACTTACCCGGCCGTGCTGGTGGATCGCGAGACGGCGGACATCCCAACTGCGCTCGATGCTGTGAGCACGGAGCGGGAAGCGCGCCGGATCACGCGCGGCGTTCTCGATGCGTTTTGGTCCGATATCGAAGAGGCTTGCTCGGCGCCGTTCCTGCAACTGCTGGACCGCGGCGGATACAACGCGAGCGCGGAGCGGAATCGAAACCGAATCGCACACGATCACGAGGCGGAGGAAGAAATGCTCCGGGGGTTGCAGAAGTGAGCCAACCATCGGGCGCGGTAACGCTGGAGTCTGTCGATCCTCACGCTTACGCTCGCGCGCAGTCGATTGAAAACAGGCTCATCAAACTGATTGACGCGGGCGAGGATCTCAGGGATTACTACCCACCGCCGAATCTGCGGTCTTTAATTCGGACGGCTGGTAGGGGTTTGGATGGCAGGGATGCGCTGGGTGGCTCAGCGCGATCCGAGACGCAGGGGCGCGTAGCGGATCAGCCTGGCTCTTCTTTGGCGGGAAGAGTGGGGCGGCAGTTCAAATCTGCACTGCCATCCTCGGGGACGGGGAAACCCGTTCCGCAGCGTCAGCGATTGGCGGTAGCCCAGACGACGTAAATCTGCAACCGCACCGTTTGGTCGTAGCGGTTATACGACATCGCGCGATGAGCGCAAAGGCGTAATGGGCGGCCTGGATAGCCAAGACTTCGAGGGTGGATAGCAACCCTCACCTGAACGGGTTGGCCTCCGGTGTCCTGATGGACTATCGGCCAGTTCCGGAGAGTCTCTAACCGGATGCGGTGGGGTAGAGCGGCGCATCATCGCCTTTGGGCCGGCGGTCACAGAAAGGCGTTACTGGATCGCACCCCACCCAAGAATAAACACGAAAGGGGCTGGATAGGCTGAAGTATCGACCGATTCCAGCCCCGCTGATTTGATCTATTCGTCGGCCGCGCACTGGTGAGAACGGATGCCAGTCAAGTGAATGGCTTAGGGATGCCGATGCCGAAGCCCCCCAAACCCGCACGGGGTAGAGTCGCCACGGGAACGTCGATCAGGCAAGCAGCGGGGACCGTTATCCAGACGTGACAAGCCGGGAGAGACCGGCGCTGAACACCTTGAAATTCTATAAACCACAGCGAGAGCGTTTCGGGACCCGGCATCGCAGCGTTAAACATCCGGAGCAGTTACGAAGTGGACCGGAAATCCATCAGAAACACCGGGCCAGATGCCGGGCCATCCAAGAGCGTTAAATCCCGTTCGCACAATAGCGGGGAGGTATACGGATCTGAGATCCAATCCTCCCCGCGCCGGTCTTTTGAATGCCTACTCCGATATGGCACGGTTTTGTCAGTGACGGGCGCCTGCACTTCGAGCAGCGCCGCCAATTCGACGTTTACGCTGCCACGCTGGAGGGGAAACGCTTCGAGCTTACGATCCGCAAGGAACGCAGGCACTTAAGCGGCAATAAGCGCCGGTATCTGCATGGCGTCGTAATACCGATCTTCGCTGAGTACTGCGGTCATGCGCCGGCGGAGATGAAAGTCATTCTGAAGCTGAAGTTGCTCTGGGATGGCGAGACGGTCGATAAAGCAGGCCTGCCGGTAATCCCGTCAACTGAAGACCTCGACGATGCGCAGTACGGCGAGTTCATCGAACGAATTGTGCAGCTTGCGGCTGAGTGCAGTTGCGCGATTCCGCCGCCCCGCGAGATGGCCCCATGAAAACCTGGCACAAATGCCGACCGTATGTCGATCCGGTGATGGCTGAACTGGCGGCGCTGGAGCGTAGACGGCAGTGGCTGACAGACCAGATAGCAAAGATCGAGTTCGCGATAGCGGAACGGTTCCGCGGGTGAACCCCTACGACCTGGCAGGAGTGGCGCGTGCGGCGCGCTTGCGAAGGGACCGGAGGGTGTTCGCTGAGTTGCTTGCGTTGTGGCCGAGAAGGGGAGCGGTGATGGAGAAGACGGTAACGTACTGCGATCTGTGCGGGAAGCCGGATGCGCACGGATTTTCCTTTGCCGTGGACACCGAAATGGACGGAGCCGGCGATAGGGACACGATCCATAAGCGCGTGGACCTCTGCCCGAAGTGCTCCACAGCGCAACTTGAACTCTTTATTGACTCCCTGCCCTGGCCGGCGCGCCGCAAACTCGCCGACATGATCCTGAAAGACAAAAAGCTCTACTTGAGCCACTTGTCCCGAACGGAGCGCTTTCGTGGCGGTGCGGGCGAGGCGGTATGACGCATCGGGATGTTGTCCGCAAGGCCTCCTCTTGGCTTAGAGGGAGGGAGCACTGCGGAGCCGTTGCCGTTGAGGTGGTCGCGTGCGTTTCCAGTAACGAGATTGCGGACGCCATCGGATGGAAGAACGGCCACTCTGTGCTGGTCGAATGCAAGGCATCCCGCCCCGACTTCTTAGCGGATCGGGAGAAGATCAGTCGGCGCATTCCCGGTGTAGGGCTTGGGGACTACCGATATTACATGGCCCCCAAGGGAACGATCAAGCCCGAAGAGTTGACGGACGGATGGGGCCTAGTGGAGATCGGCGAGAACCACACGCGCGTGATCGTAAAAGCCGCCTACCGAAACAGGGAGATCGACGCTGTACGCGATGAGATCCGCCTTTTGGTGTCCGTACTGAGGCGCATTCAAACACGCGAGTTCGTTACGATTGTCCCCCCAACCTCGGATGGTCCCGATGGCGAATGAGTACGGCGCGGCGGATGCGTTAATGGCCATCTTTGGAATGAAGCGCGTAAAGGCTCGGCGCAGCAAGCCGCGGCGCGGGCGTGGCGTCGATAAGGCGTACCTGGCGTGGATAGCGAAGCAACCGTGCATGATATCCGGCCGGCGCGCCACGGTACACCACGTTCGACGGTTCGGAGAGCCGAAAGACGACAGGCGCACGTTGCCCTTGGCTCCCGAGTTCCACCAGATACAGGCTGGCCCTGAGTCCTCGATAGAAGCGCTGGGCAAGGCGAAGTTCGAGGATCGGTACGGCGTGGACATAGAGGCTTCGATCAAGCGCTATAACGCGCGCTACGACAGGGAGACGGGCAAGTGAGCACGGGTAGGAACGTCAATAGCAACCTGAACCTGCTGGCGTCCCGGTACGGTAACCCGCACATCGACTACTTCCCATCATCCAGCACCTGGCGCATCTGGTTCTACGACTGGCACGTACACCACGGCATCGGGAGCCACGGATCGTTTGCGGTGGACGGCGCAACGCTGGAAGCGGCGATCATGCGCGTAGCAGAGAGCGTCAAGAGGCATCCACCCCAGCAGGGGGAGCACTGTCGCCGGGGCTGCCCACACTACTCGGACGATCTGTACTGACGGGAAGGATAAGGCGAATGGAACGTGCTGATGACGCGCTTCGGAGGTACACGGGCTCGGGGTATCAACCCGATGTGACCCACTCCCCGCTAAACCCGACTCCGCCTACGGGCGGCTCCGGAGTTCCGGCGAGGGCGCCGTATGCGGTCACGGTCCTGCATAAGGCTTGGCCTCCGATGCCAAAGCGGTGTCCTCCGCCTCCGTTCCCTCCGCCTGCTCCCCAGCCTGAAAGGGCCGCTCCTCCCGCCGTCGATGGGGAAGCTATCCTGCAACGAATATCAGGGGCCATTGGACTGATGAACGACTCTCCCGACCGGACGGTGATACGGCGCTGGTGGGGGGCAATCCTGCCGACTCTCCGAGGGGTGTAAACGATGTGGCGGTTAGAGGCGTGGACATGGGGAGCGCTCCTGGATTGGCTCGACTCCCTGCTCTGGGATCTGGAGTTGCGAAGGGCTCGAAAGGCGTAGTGACTATGCGCGTCGAAGTTGTTGCAAACACTGAATTACGGGTCCTGTCTACCCTCCTAAGGCGGGCGGGTTAATATATCGCGCGTTGTGCGTAGACGTATAGCGTAAACCCGGTTTACATAGCCGGTTTACAGGGGCGTAAACCATGCCAAAAGGTCGCAAAACCAGCTCGGTAGCTTGGCGCAGCCGAATCGTCGGCTCTGGCGTCGAGGATGCCGCTACGCTCCTCGCCAACCCGAAGAACTGGCGGCTGCACCCGCCGGCGCAGCGCGAAGCGCTCGGCGGCGTGCTCGATAAGGTGGGATGGGTCCAAAACGTCGTAGTGAACCAGCGGACGGGGTTTCTGGTAGACGGGCATCTTCGCGTGGAGATGGCGAAGGCGGCCGGCGAGTCGGTTCCGGTTCTGTACGTTGACCTCACCGAAGAGGAAGAGGCGCTGGTCCTAGCGACGATGGACCCGATATCGGCCCAGGCGGAGAAAGACGAAAAGAAGTTGAACTCCCTGCTGGCCGAATTGCGAACCAGCGAAATCGGGCAAGACCTCGGGCCGTCCCTCGATTCCCTGCTGGCCGATCTCACGGACGGGTCCGGCGGCGCGGAAGAACCCGCAGGCGAGACGTTCAAGCCCGACACCATCAAGGGCGGTTGCGTGGGTGACCTAGAACCCACCGAAGAAGAGCGCGCGATCTTGGCGGGCCGCAAACTACTGGTAGAGTATTCCGGCGGCAAGGATTCGAGCGCGGCGGCCGTCTGGGCGCGGCACTATTTCCCCGACAACCCGACCGAGCTATTGTTCGTGGACCTCGGCGCCGATTACGTCGGATTCCACCTGTACCTGCACGATGCGGCGCGGTTCCTCGGCGTACCGCTGGTGGTCTTGCGCTCGAAGCGCACCGTTCTGGACACGATGCTCGAAAAGGGCCAATGGCCGCACTTCGGACATCCGTACTGCCACGACAATCTGCACCAGCCGTTGGACGATTACATGCTCACGCACGGCGCGGATGAAATCGCGATCCTGCGCGGTGGCAGACTCTCGGAGCGCGCGGCTTCCGGAAAGCGAAACGAGAGCCGGTTTCTGGTAGTCGAGCGGATGGAGAAATACAAGTACTTCCAGCCGCTCTACTTCAGCGATAAGGAAACGAGCGGTAAGCTCCTCGAAGAAGCGGGCCTTCCAGCGTGGGACGGGTATTCGCGCGGGCTGTGCCGTACCGCCTGTAGGATTTGTCCGGGCCAAAAGCCGCAGGCCTACGCCGCGATTCGGGCGACCTTCCCGGATGTGTGGAGAGAACTACGGGAACTTGAAGAGCGGTTCGGGCCGGGTGCGTGGCAGATGATTAACCCGGAGGGCGGCCACTTCGGATTCTTGGCAGCCGCCGATAAAGGGCAGGAAAAGTTCGAGGCGGGCGATTACGAGAGCTAACGTCCTACCAGATAGGGACCACCTTTATTCCAGCCGCGGCGAACGCGCGGCCGGCGATCCCCGTAGGCGAGCAGGAGGGCGAGAACCGCTGTAGGTACGCCTCGGTGGCGCCCATTCCGAGGGCGATAGAGACGGCCGTCTCCGCCCCGCGCGTAAATTCTTCCGTGCGCTCGGCGCCGAAGGTCTTCCGCGTTTCCGGGTCCGTCTCGAATACCCGCCCGCGCTTCGACTTCACCGGAGGGCGCGGGCAGGGCAACCCGCCGAGCATTTCCGGGCACACCGGGACTACCCGCACGCCGTCCGCTTCGAGCCTGCGGATAACAGTAGACTTCGCGCGGCGCTCGCCGTTCCAAAGGCAGCGCTCCCCGCAACGGCAGGCGGAGGCAACCACGGTGCGCGTGGGGGACTGGCAGGGAGGGTCGAAGAGGGGAAGCATAGACTCCCCCTACATCCCCGCGGCAGCCATCGCCGCGACCCACTGGGGCTTGCTGAATTTATGCACCATCCGCATGTGCGCTACGATCCCTTGGCGGTTAGCGCTCGGGGCGGCGCAATTCGGGCAGGCGAAACGACCGGGGGCCGGCGGAGTGGCCGGGCGGCGGTGACTCGGACGCGCTAGAACGGGAGCGCACGCCGGAGACGTTTCGGCGTTCGGGCGGTACGAGCCAGGCGCTACCAGTTCGATTTCGATCCGCATAAGGGCGTCCCTTAGATTGTATTCGCTGTCGCGTAGCAGCGCGGCGAAGTCGGGGGCCGGGGCCGCGGTTTCCGCGCTCCAGATGCGCTCCAGGTAGGCGATAGCGGAGGCGGTTTCGGATTCCAGGCTAAAGCGAAGCACGCGCGTACGGCTAATGAACCGCTTCTCCAGGAGCGCGGTATCGTTCGCCGTGAAGAGGAACACCGTATCGGGCGGAGGCGCCGCGCTGTCCAACTTCGAGAGGAACGCGAGTTGCGCGGGGCGGCTCATTTGGTCCGCTTCGTCCACGATAACGGTGTGCCAGTTTCCCGCCCAGGGGTGGTAGTGACACGAGGCGCAGGTACGCTCCACGGTTTCGAGGTCGCAATTGCGCGAGGGTATGTGGTGGATCTCGCCTCCGATCTCTTCCGCGAGCGCGAAAGCCATCGTAGTCTTCCCCGTTCCGGCGGCGCCGACGAGCAGCCAGGCGGCGCTATACGGGCCGGCGGCGAACTTGCTAAGCACGGCGCGCGGGCCGGATAAACCGGCGAAGTCCGCGAGGTGCTTGGGGCGGTACTTTTCAACGAGTGGTTGCATTTAATCTCCCATTCGGAACCCGGCGGGTGAAGAACTCCTGCCGGAGGCGGTATTCGATTACACCCGGCTCCGAAGCGCGTTGCTCGGAGGGAGGGCAAGTGCAGTGCAGCAGGCAGCGGTGACACCGCTCGCAGATTAACGTGAACGCGCAACTACGGCGCGTATCTAGCGGGCTGCAATTCGTGTCCATTAGAAAAGCTCCCGTTGCGCGGGGCCGCCGAAGAGCGGGGAGTCGGTTATCGGCCGGCGGCCGGAGTCCAGGCGGCGCGCGGATCGCGTGCGAAACTCCGCCGTCACGCGCTCGGCATCCAGGCGGGTTCCCCACTCGGGATCGGAAACGCCCGCGAGGGGCGGGCGTTCCAGTTCGTAATCGTCCAGGCCGTCGAAGGTCATGGATCAATCCTCCTCCGGGAGCATGATCGTAATGACCGGCGCCGGAGTGTCGCCAGGCCCGCAGAGGGCGTACAGTTTGTGGAGTACTGGCGGCCGGCGGTCGTCCGAGAGTTGCTTCGTTATCCGGCGTACCAGTACGCCGTAGTCTATCCGGTCACCCCCACGGGAGCGGCGAATCGCGCAACGGAGCATCCATACCACGTCCCAAAGGCGGCCGTTCACGTCTTGGCAACCGTGATACCCCTCGGGGAGTTCGACGCACTGGGCATAAACCCCGCGCGTCATGGCCACGGGGAACGAGATGCCGGCCTCTTTAGCGGGACCGGAAACGTCTACCAACTCGCCATCTTCGATGGCTTGCGCTCGGCTGTAACTGTAGACGGCATCGCCGAAAGGCGAAGCGTCGGTCTTGGAATCCTCGGCTATCATACGGTCGAAGTCTTCCCAGGAAACGGGACTATCTGGCGTCATTAGGGGCCTCCGCAACCGTGGGCATAACCCGCGCCACGGTGAAATTCTCGCAACGCAGGGGAGCCGCGTCGGGATCGTCTACCCGCAGGTAGAGGCGGCAGTCCGGAAATTCCGCGAAGGCTAACCGGGCCGCTTCCATGGGTGATAGACGGGAAGGGTATTCGGCCAGCGGCTCGCTAGTGGTGAGCAGGTTCCAGTCTTTAGGCTCGCCCCGTAATTCCCGAACGCGCCAATTCCATAGGCGGCGCCATTCGGTTCCACGGGTAAGCAGTAGGTGTCGAGTCGCCATCGGGCCGTTTTCCTTTCCTCGGGCCGGTTTAACCAACCCGAAATCGAATTATCGCACTATAGCCGCTGTTTGTGAAGGTTTTTATTTGGAGCGTTTGCAGTGCTTTAGCGGAGCCGCTCTCGGACTCGCCAATGTTTGCAGAGGTCTTGCGGGGGTGAAACTATATTTCCTGCGTTTGCAACGGTTTACGTGGCCGTCCGCGCTTCCTGGGGGGTAGGCCGGGGCAGTGGTGGACGCGGCGCTGCCGGGCGGTGAGGGGAGCCTGGCAGCCTGGGCACGGTTCGACTTTCGCGGGGCGTCCGCCGGCGGGGTTTACGCGGGCACGGCTCGCCAGCGAAGCAGCTCTACTGCGGACCTCGCTATCCGGAATCACCTTGCCGCAATTCGGGCAGTGTAGCTTCTGGCTCTTCGGCCGCTCCATAAACCAGAGCATAACAGCAGCAGTTTGTGGAGTCAATAAATAAATGCCACTCATGTCGATGCGGCAGTACGCCAAACACAGGGGCGTATCGGCAATGGCCGTGAGTAAGGCGGTGAAGGCCGGACGGATTGCGCTCACCGACGGTAAGTTGCTTGACTCCGACCTTGCGGATGCTGCCTGGGCTCGCAACACGCGGGCCAATGTAAACGAGCATCAAAAGCCGAGTCCGAAAGCGAAGGCGCGGGCACAGGAACCGGAGGAATATCAGCCGGAATCGCGACCTCGCGGAGAATCTCCGACGCCGGGAACTCTGGCGCACGCACAGTTAGTTCACGAGACGGCGAAGGCCAAGAAGGCTTCGTTGGAGGCGCTACGCCTGGAGGGGAAGTACGCGGAACTGGCAGCGGTGCGGCGCGCGGTGGGTAGCCTGGTGGCCGCGGCCAAGATGCGCCTGCGCGCGATAGGTAATGGGCTGGCTCCGGATTTGGCCGTCGAGACTAACCCGGCGGCGATTCAGGCCAAGATCGAGGCGGAGATAGACGAGGCGCTCTCGGAACTCGCCCGCTGGGAACCGGAGACGGCCGCATGAACGCGCTAACAGAGACCGTTCGGGAAATCGCGCAATTATGGGCGCCGCCCCCGAAACTGACTGTCACTCAATGGGCGGACTCCAAGCGTAAGTTGTCTCCCGAGTCGAGCGCTCGCGTAGGTCAATGGAAGACGCGGCCGTACCAGCGCGAGCCGATGGACGCCTTCACTGATCCGACAATTCACACCATCGTGATGATGGTCGCACGGCAAACCTTAAAGACGGAGATAGAACTGAACTGTCTCGGTTATGCCATCGACCAAGATCCTGGGCCGATGCTGGTGGTTCAGTTCCGCGATACGGACTGCAAGAAGTGGTCTAAGATCCGACTCGCGCCGATGCTGCGCGATACGCCGTGTCTACGCGGGAAAGTCTCGACAGAGAAATCTCGCAGCGGTGAGAACACTTTCGAGTACAAAGCGTTTCCTGGCGGCCATCTGTCGGTAGTGGCTTCGGCATCGCCGGGGAACTTGGCCGCCCTTCCGATCCGGTATCTCTTCTGCGACGAGATCGACAAGTACCCGGCATCCGCCGGCGGCGCTGGCGATCCGATCTCGATGGCGCAAGGGCGCCAGGAGGAGTTCTGGAATCGGAAGACGATGCTCGCCTGCACGCCAACCGCAAAGGGGTACTCGCGGATAGAACAGGCATACGAGGAGAGTGATAAGCGCGAGTACGAATTGCGCTGCCCGAAATGCGGGGAGTTTCAGATCCCCAAGTGGTCGCAAGTGAAATGGGACTCTTCGGCGGCATCGCGGAAGAAGCAGTGCGCGTCGGCTCGCTACGTCTGCGCGAACAAGGAGTGCAAGGCCGAATGGACTGACGTTGACCGCACGGCGGCCAGCGTGAATGGCCGCTATCGCGCAACGGGTCCGTTCAATGGCGTGGCTGGATTCAGGGTTTCTGGATTGGCCCGGATCGGAACCAAGCTCAGCGCGCTCGTTGACGAGTTCTTGAAGTCAAAAGACAACAACGAGGCCCTGAAGACGTTCGTTAACGAGCAACTGGCCGAACTGTGGGAAGAGCCGGGCGAGGCTCCAGAATATCGGACGCTTATCGAGCGGCGCGAGAAGTACCCGTTGGGAACGGTCCCCGCAGGCGGGTTGATCCTGACGGCAGGCGTGGACGTGCAGCGCGACCGCATCGAGGTTGAGATCGTCGCATGGGGACGGAACCGCGAGAGCTGGTCGATAGAGTACCGGATTCTGGAGGGCCGCACTTCGGAGCCCGCGGTGTGGGCGAAGTTGGCGGATATCGTCAACGAAACCTTTCCGCATGAGTCCGGAGCGCAGTTGCCGATATCCCGGATGTTCGTGGATTCCGGCGACGGAACCATGACAAACGACGTGTACGCCTGGGTGCGTACGCAGCCAGAGGAGCGGGTAACTGCGATCAAGGGAGATGACAGGGCGGGAATGAGCGGAGTCCCGGTCAGTCAGCCGTCTCCGGTTGACGGAGTAATTGCCGGTAAGAAGTTCGGCCTGAAAATCAAGCGCGTAGCGGTTTCGTTCTTTAAGGGTGAACTCTACTCCCGACTGAGGTTACGTCCGCCCACGCCGCAAGAGCGCGAACAGGGCGTGGGATTCCCGCCTGGATACTGCCATTTCTGTGAAGGCAAGAACTACGGGGATGAGCATTTCAAGCAGTTAACCGCCGAGCAGTTAGTCACAAGAAAGCTGAAGAACGGCCGTACGAAGTGGGAGTGGAGGAAAGACGGTCGTAACGAGGCCCTCGACTGCCGCAACTATGCCCGCGCCGCGGCCTGGGATCTCGGAGTCGATCAAGCGCAAGAGGCGCACTGGAAAGCGCTGGAGGAAAGACTCTCCGCGCCGGTCAAGAACGAGAGTCGGCGGCCGGACGGGACGGGCGAGCAGGGGAGACGCCCGGCCGCAAACCCCGCCGGCGAAAAGGAAACCTGGATACCGCGCCGTAAATGGTTCGGGCAGGAGGTCTAACGATGGCACTGAGTCTAACCGAACTACAGCAGATGCACGATGATTTGCAGCGCGCTTACTACAAGGGCGAACTGCGCGTGCGTTTTCCGGACGGTCGCGAGGTTCAGTATTCCTCCGCTGACGACATGCGGAAGAAGATCACCGACCTGGAAGACGACATCCGCGAAGCCAGCGGGGCCAAAGGCGGGAACACTTCCGTGGCACAACACAGCCGGGGAGACGGACCCAGCGGGCCGCCGCGGTGGTACTGGTAATGGCGAAACCAACCACCAAAGAAAGCAGCGATCAGACACTTGAACTGATCCTGGCTGAACTTCGCGGGATTCGCGAGGCTATCGAAAAGCCGAGGCAGACGGCGGAGAGGGAAAACGCGGAGTTCCTGGCGCGCCTATCAAGCACATGAACCTCTTTGACAAAGCTATAAGTCTGGTGTCTCCCAACCTGGGGCTTGAGCGCGCTCGCGCCAGATATGCGCTCGCACTCACGGAAGGCTACATCAAACGGCACGGCGAACGCTATTCGTATGACGGCGCGACCGGCGGCCGTAGGATGCACGGATGGTACGCAGCCTCGACCGATGCGAACGTCGAGCTACTGGGTTCCCTGATCTATCTGCGGAACCGCTCGCGTGAACTGGTTCGCAATAACCCGTACGCCACTCGGATGGTTGAAGAGTTGGTGGGAAACACAGTGGGAACGGGCATCGTCCCTCAGGCGAAGACGGGAAACGCGGACCTCAACAAACTCATCGACGCAGAGTGGCCGTACTTCGCGGCGAACTGCGATCCCGCCGGGCAGTTGGATTTCTACGGGCTTCAAGCGCTGATTATGCGCACGACGGCGGAGAGCGGAGAGGGTATCGTCCGCTATCGCCAGCGGCGCCCGTCAGACAACCTGCGAGTCCCGCTGCAACTTCAGATCCTCGAATCCGATCACCTGGACGCCTCTCGCACGATGGGAACCCCGGACGGGGGACATATCGTGCAGGGCGTGGAGTTCGATCCCATTGGCCGCCGCCGGCAATACTGGCTCTTTGCGAATCATCCGGGAGCGGCGATCTTGTTCAATCCTCGCGGGGGAATCATCTCGAAGCCCGTACCGGCAGAGGAGGTACTGCACAACTACCGCATCTTGAGGCCCGGCCAGGTACGCGGCGTTCCGTGGATGGCTCCGGTCATGACGGCCCTTCGAGATCAAGACGACTACCGAGACGCCGAGGGAGTCCGAAAGAAGATCGAAGCCTGCATGGTGGCCTTCGTGACTCAGGGCGATGGAGCGGCCGGCGGCCCTCTCGGACTGAACTCGACCACGGACCCGAATAGCAACACCGGTGCCCCGGTGGAGAACTTCGAGCCCGGCATGATTAAGTACCTGAAGCCGGGGCAGACTGCCACCTTCAACACGCCGCATCCTGCCGGCGGGTATCGCGAGTACACCATGACCGAAGTACAGCGGATCATGGCGGGCGTTTGCGTTCCGTACGAGTTGGGCTCCGGGGATATGTCCCAAGTCAACTTCTCGTCGTGGCGCGGCGGAATGTTGGGCTTCCGGAACACCATCGAGGCGTACCGCTGGCTCATGCTGATTTCGCAGAGTTGTATGCCGGCGCGTAGGCGGTTCATCGACACGCTGATTGCGGTCGGAAGAATCCCGATGAGCGCGGTTACCGATTCGAGCATCAATCTGTACGCGACGGAGTGGACGGCTCCGAAGTTTGAAAGCGTCGATCCGGTGAAGGACGCGGAAGCCGTTCTGAAGCAAGTCCGCATGGGCACGCTGACGCTCTCCGAGGCTATCATTCAAAACGGCTACGATCCGGAACGGCAACTGGCGGAGATCGCGCGCATTAATAAGGTCCTGGATGAGTTGGAAATCATCCTGGACTGCGATCCTCGCAATGTGACGCTTCGCGGGCAGGAACAGCCTGCCGCCACAGCGGAGCGAACGCCAAGTTCCAAGCCGGTAGTATCCAGCCAGTCTGCATTCCGCGCTTCGATGGATCAACTTGCCGAGAAGGTCAACTTCCTGGCGGCGTGTGCGGTGGACCGAAGCATGGACCGCAACGATTCACTCACGAAGCGTACTTACATCTGTTAAGGAGACGAGAGTCATGTTCCTACGGAATCACAAGCCCGAGGAGGCCCTTGCGGCGCCGCCTCCGGATAAAACGGGTGAGGGGCTGGAGTTCTTCGCCGCGGCGGTCACGCCCAGCACGATCAATGACGAGCAGCGCACGGTAGACGTGGTGTGGTTTACCGGCATCGACGTGCCGCGCGTTTCCTGGGACGGCCCGTACATCAGGCGCTTCGATCCCAAGGGAGTGGACCTGTCGCTGCTCAACAGCGGCGCGCCGGTCTTCGACAATCACAACACCTACGACGGAACGGAGGCACAGAAGGGAGTTATCGACAAGGCGTGGGTAGACGGCAAACTCTACAAAGCTACCCTGCGATTCTCGAAACGCACCGCCGTGGACGCCCTGTGGGGCGACATCAAAGACAAGATCGTCCAGAAGTTCTCGATGGGCGTCGAGATTCTGGCCGAGCATGAAATCAAGGTCGATGGACAGCCCACGGTGAGGCTGGCTGACAAGTGGCGCCCGTTCGAGATTTCGTGCGCCCCGCTGCCGGCGGACTTTGGAACTACCACGCTGGGGCACAAAGAACCGCCCGTTCCCCACGAACTGAAAGATCCGCCTCCGGCTGAGAATCAGTTCGCTTCCGAGGTTAGAGTTCGCGAGGCGGAGATCCTGCGCCTCCGATAAGCACCAACCCCACCGCGAAGGCGGCCGGGGAAACAATCACAAATCAAGAGAGGACACGATTCATGAAGCTATTGGAACGCCTTCGCCAAATGAAGGGGAAGGCTGTCGAACGCATGGAAGCGCTGAACGCGCTCGCGAAGAAAGACAATCGCGATTTGACCGAGGCCGAAAAGCTGGAGTACGAAGCGAAAAAGGCCGAGGCCGAGGAACTGACGGCGAGCATCACGGAACTCGAAGCGGAGTTGGCCAGTCGGCAACCCGCTCCGGCTGCGCCGCCCGCGCCGGCCGCCACGCCGGATGCCGAAGCGCTGCGGAAACAGGGCGCCGCGGCGGAACGGTTGCGCGCAGGCGGAATCCGGCTTACCGCCGCAAAGTTCAGCTTGGATAGCAAGTTCACCGAGGCGCTCATCGCCGAAGGCTTGTCTGTCGAGGAATCGAACAAGAAGATCCTGGACAAGGCGGCCGACGCTTTCGCGCACGTCGCAACCCACGGGCATATCGGCGCACTGGCCGGAGCCGATGAGGCCGACAAGCGGCGCGAGTGCATGGTGGCCGGCCTGCTGTTGCGCGCCGATCCCAGACTCCCGGCGGAGTTGGCCGAAAAGGGCCGGGTCTACGCCAACATGTCGCTGCTGCGAATCGCCGAGGAGTGCCTTCAGAATGCCGGCGTGAAGACTCGCGGCATGTCCCCGGATACCATCGCCCGCTTGGCCCTGCGCGGCCCCTCCGGAACGTTCACCGCGGCCGAGAACTTCGGCTTCGAGGCGTTCGAGGGCGGCATGGCCGGAGTGTCCGACTTCCCCGCCATCGTGGCGAACGTCGCGAACAAGAAGTTGCGCCAGGCGTACGAAGCGGCCCCGCGCACCTTCGCGGAGTTCTGTGTGCAAGTCACGGCGCAGGATTTCAAGCCGTTGAACAGCATTCAGTTGAGCGACCTCGCGGCGCTCATGCCGATCAACGAGAACGGCGAGTTCCACCGAACCGGGTTGAGCGACAACAAGGAGACGTATTCGCTGGCAACCTTCGGCGAAATCGTTGCCTTGACGCGCAAGGTCATCATCAATGACGACCTCCAGGCCTTCACTCGCGTTCCTTCCCTGCTCGGCACGGCCGCCGCACGGTTGGAGAGCGATACCGTCTGGAATCTCATCATCGCCAACGGCAACATGGCCGATGGGAACGCGCTGTTCTCCGCCGCCCACAACAACCTCGTTACGACCAATGCGCTGGCCGTCGCCGGCATGATCGCGGCGCGCGCCAAAATGCGGCTCCAGAAGGGGCCGAAGGGAACCATTTTGAACCTGGTTCCCAAGTACGTGATCGTCTCGGCTGCCCAAGAGGGCGTGGTGGCGCCCATCGTCAACCCGCAGAACCTCGCGGCAACGGACACCACGAAGGACGTTCCGGCGTTCCTGCGGACCATGGTTCCCATCGTGGAGCCGCGTCTCGACGGCGCCGCGAATGGCACTACCTCGTGGTATCTGGTGGCCGATCCCGCCAGCATCAGCACCATCGAATACGCCTATCTCGCCGGCCAGCAGGGCGTGTTCATCGAAACCCGCCAGGGCTTCGACGTGGATGGCGTGGAAATCAAGGCCCGCATGGACTTCGGCGCAGCTCCGGTCGAGTTCCGCGGCCTGCAAAAGAACACCGCCTAGTAGGGGCGAAACAACCAAGAGCAGCGGCCCGGAGCAATTCGGGCCGCACAACAAACAGGAGATCAAGAAATCGTCATGAATAACTATCTACACAAAGGCGAACGGCTTACGGTTACCGCCCCCTACGCCGTCAGTTCGGGGGGCGGAGTGAAGGTCGGGAACGTGTTCGGCGTGGCGTCTTACGACGCCGTTCAGAACGACAGTCTGGAGATCGCCCCCAACGGCGTATTCAGTCTGGCCAAGGATGCCAGCGTGTTCGCGCAAGGCGACCTGGCGTACTGGAATGACACGGCCAAACAGGTCACTTCCACCGTCGGCTCGAATCTGCTCATCGGGCTGGTCGAGGTGGCGGCGCTGACGGGCGATACTACCGTGGCCGTGAAGCTGACCGGAGTTCCGGGATTCTCCGGACAGGTCAACGGCGTGAAGGTCGCCCATGCGGTGATCGACTTTTCCAGCGACTCCGGCACGGTGGCGGCGCATACTCCGGCGAATAGCGACAGCATTCCCAAGGATGCGGTTGTCTTCGGCGGCGTCATCAACGTCCCTACGGCCGTCGATTCGGCCGCTCACGGCGCCAGTCTCGTTATCGGGACCTCCGCTGGTTCGGCGGCCAATTCGATCAAGACGGTGACGGCGCAGGCCACTCTCTCCATCGATGCGGTGGTTGTGCCCACGTGCACGGCAACGCCGTTCAAGATGTCCGCGGCGGGGCAGATCAACTATACGCCGTCGGGCGAAGCAATCACGTCGGGCAAGGTCGAAGTCTGGGTGCTGTACGCCCTGGCGAGCTACGACTAGCTGAACTTGGGGGCGGCTACGGCTGCCCCCACTCAACCTACTCACATGGACTGGAACTCGCTCGAAGCTACCGGGAATGCGGCGATGATCGCTGCGTTCGGGGAACCGGCCACGTTTATCCCCCAGGACGGATCGGGGGGATGGTTGCCCGCTCAAAGTATTACCGGAGTTCCGACTCTACCCGCCAACTTCGGGCCGGACCCGGCGGTGATGTATCTGTGGGTTGACTCGGCATCCATTTCTCCGACTCCGCGCCGCGGCGATCAGGTGACTTACAACGGAACCGCATACGTTGTGGCGGATCTGCTGGCAGGCAGTACGGGAACTGGCGTAACGCTGAAACTGAGGATCACTTAATGCTGAATCCCAAGCTCATCACGGACGCGGTGACGGCCGTATTGCAGAACATACCGGAACTCGCCACGGCGATGACGGTGACGGATGCAGGGGGTAACGCAACTGTTCGGATCGCGGCGTTCCATTACCGTCTCGGCTCTGATAGCCGCCTGATGGAGGTGGTGTTCAAGATGCCCGCCCCGTCGATCCTGGTGACCTGGGAAGGAACAGAGGGCGGTAATTTCGACGCCTCCACGATTTTCAAGCATCGCATCGCCGTGTATTTTCGGATGGGCAACATGGCGGGAAGTAATGATCCGGTGGGATACGAGGACCTGTGGTGGACGGTGTGTAACCGGCCTCCGAACGGGAAGGGCGTAAATATCCGATACCTCAACATTCTCCCTGAATTAGACATCATGGACACTCCGAGCGTTGCCCATCTGCTCGATGAAGACCGAATGGACATTTTCCGCGGGGAGTTTGTAATCCCCGAGGTGGGCGACAACTAACGCCCTGAAAGGGGATCAATGGAAAAGGTTACACTTCAACACCCGCATACAAAGGACACGGTAGAGGTCGAAGCGACTCCCGCTGCCCTCGTGCCCTACATGGTGCAGGGCTATCAACAGATCAAGCCGGCGGACCCGGATAAGGAGTAGACGATGGCAGCGAGAGTTCAACAGTTGATTCTCGGGCTCGGCAAGGGGAAGCAAGCCAGTATCTCCGCCGCCGGGTCCACGTTTCTGCGCTTCAAAAAGATCAACGCGGATCTGACGACTCCGCGGCCGATCTTCGAGAACGATGCGGCGGAAATCGGTAAGGGCCATGAGTTCATCACTCAGACTTTCCCCTCGCATTACGAGGTGGCGAACAAGCTCGAAAAGTACGCCTCGGCGGAGTTTGTCACGTGGGCCGCGGCGTATGGGCTCGGCAACGTAGCCGTGGTCGGTTCGTCCGCGCCTTACTCCTACACCATCACTCCCATCGATCCGGGAACAACCCTGGAACTGCCCTACTTCTCCGTCGTGGAGCAGGTAGCGGAGGGCGGCGCGAGCGCGGTGGACAACATGCTCGTCGGCTGCGCGGTGGAGGATTTCCTCTATCAGTTCAGCTACGGGCCGGGGCGCACGTCGTCCAAGATGACGGTCAATTGGGTGGGGTCCGGACTGCTCACAACCCCGTCCGGAATTACCGTGCCGGCGCTGACGACCGAGAACAACATGCTCGCGGCGTCGATGGCCCTGACGGTCAACGGCGTGGATTACGTCGCAACGAAGCGCATTCTGTCCGGATCGGTGGGCTGGAAGAACAACCTCCTACTGAATGCCGGATTCTTCCCTGGCTCCGGTCTTCAGAATGGCCTCCAAGTTCGCGGCCGTATGGAGATCGGGGCGCGCGTTCCGAGCTTCCAGTTCATGGCCCGCCTGCTCCACGGATCGACCGAGTACAACACGCTCGTGGCGCAAACCACCGGAACTGCCGTGCTCAACGTGCAGCACGATTCCGGAAACCAGGTGACGTTCACGTTCCAGAAGATGGCGTTCCAGGTGGCAGAGAACGGCGAGGGTGATGGCATTGTCGCCGTGACGGTCACGGGCGCTCCTCAGTACGATGCCACGCTCGGCGTGCTGACTGTCACCACGCAGTGCGGAATCGGCGGTATCGCCCAGTAGTTGCTGCCTAACGATAGGCCCATAAAGCCCGCGCCGGACCTGATGCACTCCTCCGTGCAAATGAGGGTCCGGCGCCTTTGTCTTTCCAAACCAAAACCAAAAAGAGGATACGAAAATGCTGTACGGAGAATTGCCAGTAGTCAAGATTGAAGACGTGGAATTGAAAGGCGTCACTGTCAAAGTCGCCAATCCCCCCAAGACGGCCGTCCTGGGACTTCCCACGAACGCGCAAATGCTGGAGCGCCTGGACCAGCAGAAGTCGATCCGCCGCACTATCGGGCGCCGGAAGTCGCAGACTGAGTTCGTTCCGAACCTGAAAGCCGAACTGGACCTGTTCAACAAGATCCGCCAGGACAAGGGCGGTCCCGAGTTCGATGAGTATGAGGCGGCCAACGCCATCTCGAAGCTCACGTACTGCGAGGTCACGGACTGCCAGCGCGTCGGAGACGAGTACCAGATCAAAGTGAAGACGCCCTTCGGAGAGACGGTCCACACGCTCCGCATCCCGATGCAGCGCGACATCACGGTTTACCGCCGCACGGTGGTGTCCGCAACGGACCTTCCGCACGGCCAAGAAGAGTTGCGCTACCGTGTCGAGCCGGCCGTGTCGATCTACGATTCGGTTGTATCGAAGATCGAAGGCTACGCCCCGACGTTCAAGCCTCAGGACGTTCCGCCAAACCACAAGTCCGCCGTCGTTGTGGAACTCGTTCAGGCTATCGATGACCTGGACCCGGCGCTTGACCCAAACTCCTAGCGCCGGACGGGTGGCCTAGCCCGGTCCCTCTCCGGTTGCTGGTTTACCGCTCGCTCCGCGCGCATGAACTGTGCGACGGCGGCGAGGACGGCCCTCGCGGATGCCCCGACGCCAACGAAGTGACGTGCCAGAAGTGCGGGAAGGTCCGTGAGGTAGACGACACCACGGCCCCCGGAAGCTGCCCAGAGTGCGGCGACCGTAACTGCACCATCAACCGTTGCGATCACTGCCCGATGAGCGAATTGGAGTGGGTGCGCTCCCACTCCAATGCGGGCCGTTTGTTTGAGCGAGTCCTGGAGTTGGAGTTCGACGTAGAGCACTTCGCCGTGTCATGGGGCGAGATCACAGCGGAGGAAGTCAGGGGACTCCAGGTAATCAAAGAAGAACGCGACCGTTTCAAGCGCGAGCAAGCGGACTCGGATCGTGTCACCCCCGAGGAGGCTCGCCAACTTCGGCTACTGGAAAAAATGCGGCGGGGAGGATAACTATGAGCGCTCGCTTTGTGTACCGTCCTTTCTCGGCTGAACAAATGACCAAGATCGGCAATCGCGTAATTGTCGAGGTTGTGAAACCGCGCATCGCTCGGGCGGTCAATGTTAACGACGCTCCGGCCAAGGCTCTCAGCACCAAGGGAAAGCGCTACCAGCGCTATTTCTACATCAAGAAAGCCAAGGGCCGTCCTCCGGTGCGCGACCTCGATCTCACCGGAAACACCCTGCGGGCGATGCGGGTAGTGAGTGCCAGGGCCAGCCGGGTACGCATCGGGTTCGACAATCCCCGGGCGTCTCGTATCGCAGCTATGAACCAGTCGCGAGATCCCGCTTTTTGGTTCTCGCCGGAGGATCAGGTGAAGATCGGCCGGATAGTCGGTGAAGAGATAGTGGCGGGGAAAAAGCTCGCGACCGTCATGGAATCGAGCGCAGGGCAACGAATTGTAATTTCCAGGAGCGCGGCGTAAATGGGAAACAACATGATGGCCGACGGGGTAATAAACCTCGATGAACGGCCCGCAGTCGCGGCGGTAGATCGCGCGAACACCGCGCTCGATGGACACGAGCAGAAGGTGAAGACGGTCCTGGACCGCACGGGCAAGGAATGGGAGGTTCTGGGAGGAACGGTCGTGCGAGTCAGCGACCGGAGCAAAACGTCCCTGGACCGACTTCTCCAGTCCATGGAGCGCCAAGCGCAGATAGCGGGAAAGACCGGCGTGGAGCGCCTGGTGGCCGAGCGCGATCAGTTGATAGCTCGGTGGCAAAAGGAGCAGTCCGCCGTCGATGCGATTACGAGATCGTACGAGAAGCTGATCGCCGCTGAGTCTTTGAAGGGCGGCGCGGACGGCCTGAAGAAAATCTCGGATGATTCCCAGATGGCTCGCGGTTCCTTGGCCCTGATGGGCCAGGAGATCGGTGTCCACGTTCCGCGTGCGTTGCGCGGCTTCCTCGCGGAATTGAGCGGTGTCGGGCCTGTGATGAGCGCGGCCTTTGGGGCATTCGCCCTCATAGGGCTGGTGGAGATCATCGATCAGGCCGTCAAAAAGGTGGTCGAACTTGTCAACCAGTTCAAGCAGATCGGGGAACAGCCGCACAAGATCGAGATGGCCTTCAACTCGCTGAACATCGAGACTCAGAAGGTCAACGATGAACTCAGCCGGGAGAACACCAACTTGGAGAACAGCATCGCCAAGTTGGAGCATAAGCCCCAGAACCTATTGGCGGAGGCGCTCAACGATGCCCGGATCAACGCCGATGAACTGGCGCAGTCTCTCAACAAAGACGCCGACAGCCTGGCGAAACTCATAAAGGAAAACCACGTCGGCGGCGTCATTAACTGGTTCATGGGCGTGCAGGGCACGGGAGACATAGAAGACTGGGCCAAGAAGTATCAGGCCAAGCTCAACGACATCAACTACACGGGAAGCTCTAACGTTCACGCGGCTACGACCAAAGATGCCGCAAAGAAAGCGCAGGACGATTGGGGCGCGGCGATAGCGCAGGAGCGCGATAACGCGCTGAAGCAGGTTAACGCCTGGATCAAGCAAGCCCAAACCCCGCAACCCGCCGGCAAGGGAACGATCTTCCAGCAGGATGATAACCCGCAGGAGCGCGCCGCGCGCCTGGCGATGCTGAAGGGCGTTGCTACCCAACTCAACGATCAGGCCGACCTAGCGAGCCTGCGTACCGAACACCAGGCCCTTACAGGGAAACACGACGCGCTGGGAAGCGCTTCTGCGAACACCACAGAGGAATTGCGCCGCGAATTGGCGAGAGCGCAGGAAGGTGAACTGAACGGGTTAGACAAAATTAACGCCGCGTACGATGAGCGCCTTCGTCATCTGCGGGAGGAATTGCAACTAAACGCCGTGAATGCCGCGCTCGCAAAGCAAATTCGAGACGCGGAAGTAGAGCGCTTCCAAAAGGAGGAACATCGCCAAACAGCGAATGCGCAGTTCAGCGCTGATAATTCCCTGGCGGAGGCGAGGATTCGCGGCGGCCAGACGGTCTTTCAGGCTGAACGGCGCGCCTCCGGAGCGCAGTTCGGTGCGGAGGATATAGATGCCGAGTACCGCTCGGCCATGCAACTCGCCCAAGCACAAGCCGACTTGGCGGAGCATCACATTCAGGATCTTCGAGATGCGAACGCTACCCAGGGTGAGATTGAGCGCGCCCGAATAGAAGCCACTAAGAACTTTGCCCTGGCCGCCCTCGACGCGGAAACCAAGCGCCGCGTGGAGTTGATTGATCTAGCGAAGCAGCAGCGCGATGAGGAGGACAGGACCGCGAAGGCGAACTACGAGAACTCCCGGAAGCTGGATGATGCAAGGGCGGGCGAGCAAGAACGCCATGATCGCGATGCGATCCAGCGGCAAATCAAAATTACCGAGGCGTCGGGACTAAGGACCCCTGGAGGTCAGTTGGGAACAGCGGCTACGGTGGAGCAGCTACGGGTATCCGCGGCACAGATACAGCACGATCAAGCCGTCGCGCGGATCAATCGGCAGATCATGGACGCCGGAACTCTTCCGGGCAACACCCCGGAGGAACGGCGCCAGCGGGATTCCGTGCTTAACAATCTCAAGATCGACGCATTGAAGGCGGAGGGGGAATTACAGCGCCAGATAGACGATGCGCACGAAGACCGAGTATTAAAGGCCGTGGAAATCCAGAAGCAACAGTTTGACGAAATTGCCAAGGAATCTGCCGGGCTGTGGAACACGCTGCTGACGAAACCCCAGGAGTTCGGGAAGCAACTCAGTTCCACGCTTCATGCGGCGATCTTGAAGCCCATCACGGAAGGTTTGTCCAACATAACAGCGAATGTGTTGAAGCCGGTGATCTTTGGCGCGGACGGGCAGGGGGGTATCGCCGGGCTATTCAAGGGCGCGTTCGGTGGCAAGCAGGACCCGATGAAGGTCGCTACCGACTTGAATACTACCGTGACGGCTCAAAACTCCATGGCGCTGGCTACGCTGACGGCGATCATCGCCGGCGGCCTAGGTATGGGTGCGCCGGCGGTGGCGGCTCCGGCCGGGATCGGCGGCCTTTCGGTTCCGTCCATTTCCGCTCCGGCAATCGCGGGCGGAGGGGCGGGCGGTTTCTCGCTTCCAGCGATCTTCGGCGGAGGTAGTTCTCGCGGGGCGTCGGCCGGTGGTGGCTCTCCGCTTTCCATGATCCTTGGCGGTGGCGGACAGGGCAGCGCGGCGACTCCGCCGTTCCTGCCGAGCAACTCTAACGGAGGCGCCAGTGGGTCCGGCGGTGGCGGCCTGGCGGGGATGCTCAAGAACTTCAAGAGCATCAAGTGGGGAGGTCTGACGCACGGCGCGCCCACCTACGGAACGGACGAAGACGGAAGCGATGTCCAGACCGGAAACGGCAAGATCACCGGAGTAAATGGCATGGCCGGGGCGGCGCTGTTCGCCGGCGGCTCGATGCTTGCCCAGCAGGGCCTACTTGGGTCCAGCCGCGGTACTTGGGGCGGGATTGCCATGGGGACCGCTGGAGGGGCCGCTATCGGCTTCCAGCAGGGCGGCTGGCTCGGAGCGGCCATCGGCGGAGGGATTGGCGCTCTGATCGGAATCGGGGAGAAGCTCGCCGGCGTGGAGTCTCCCGAGAATGAGGCCAAACGCCTCGTTAAGCAACTCTACGGGGTGAATATCGACACGGCGATGGCGAAGCAGATAGTAGGCATCGCTCAACAGAAGTACGCGAACACCGTAAGCGTAGCTGTCCGCGATCCCGACGTGCGGAAGATGCTTGAACTCTACGCGCAAGGGACCGGACAGAAGATGCCCCTGTCGGCAGCTACTCCAGTGGGGGGCAGCCTGGCGGAGCAGGGCGGACGGCTCTATCAGCAGGCGAGCTACGTGAACGGAACTCCGTACACCTTCCAAAGCAACCTGCCGGTGTTGGGGGGCCTCTCCGGAGGGAATTATCCCACGCCGGGCGGTCCGAATACCGCGGGCGGTTCCGGGATGACATTTGCGCTCAATATCAACGGGCAGCCGATTACTCCCGAGTTCGTTACGGATCAGTCGATGGCCGCGCAGGGTTCGAGCTACTACCGCACGCAGCAGTCGGCCAACATGCAGGTTCCCGGATTGATGGTGTCGTAAATGCCAGCTAACATCGCAAGCGCCGTTCCGAGCGGCGTGATGCCGTATGCCCTATGCACGGCGTTCTCCGAGTCGCGTGAGTTTGCGCAGCTTCAGAACGAATACAAGGACGGCGCGGTCCAGCGCTCGCAACTCGCGCAAACATCGCGCCGGACGTTCACCTTATCGCAACGCTTGAACGCAACGTTGGTAGCGGCGCTCAAGACGTTCTGGGACGGTCAGCAGGGAGGGACCGTCCCATTTCTGTTCTACAACCTGATCGAAGGAACCTACGACCCTACGGGAAACGCTACGCAGGGCAGGTACACCGTGCGATTTCAGGGCGGTTGGTCGCAGAATACCGGACTGTCCAGGACGGACGTTCCCCAGGTGCAGTTACTCGAAGCCGCATAACTCACTCCTATGTCCGATACGATTGGCCGCATACCAGTTCCGGATTTGGTCAGTTCGGGACTCACATTTCCGCTCACGGGCGATCAGAACTACGGCTTCAGCCAGGATCGCCCGGTTATCATCCATCGCTTCGGAAGTTTGGACGCGAAGCAGGAGCAGCGGTTCTTGGCGGGCACAGGGCCGCGCAAGTTCGCTTTCCGCCGGCAGCATCTCAGCAGGGCGGATCGAAACTCCCTGATGGCGTTCTGGGAGGGAATACAAGGGGCCTGGAAATCGTTCACCTACAATGCCCCTAACCCAAACGGAACCACAACTCCCGTGACGGTAACGTGGGAGTACGCGCCGATCTCGGTTCAGTACTTCGTGAATGCCTGTCAGACGGGGTTCAACTTTATCGAGGTTCCCGCTTCAGGGCCGACCTATGCGATTACCTCGACTTGCGTCCGGTTCCCATCGACCGCGCTCTCCTCAGCTCTAGCCTCCGAGGTCCAGCAGGTTATTCCGCTGATTCATATCCGCGTGCGTGAGTCTGCGGTGCCGGATATCTACCTGTCGGATCGCCGAGTCACGGTCGGCGGCCAACTGTACGTTCCGCGGCTAATCGGCATCGGCGAGCAGGGCTCGGACGTGCTGATCTCTCAGGACATCAAGGGATCTTCGGATAATGTCCGCTTCACTTTCGGCAACGCGGATCGCGTGATGGCGAAGCTCGCCAATGACACGGATCTGAAGTACGCGGAAATCGACCTGTGTCTGTTTCACGTCAACTCCGGCATCCTTATTCAACTATGGAAGGGCGTCATTCAGAATTACGTGAGCGACGGGACGGCCCTGTTCCCGGTAACTTGCTCGGACGGCTTCTTCCAGATAATGAACCAGTACCCGGAACGGCGGGTTAGCCGGCAATGCTGGAAGACCTACAACGACGGAGTTAGGTGTCCGTGGGCCACGTCGGGACGGAGCGCAGCCGCGGTCACGGCCGCCGGCGGAGATCCGGCGTCCTGCGATTACTACCTGGAATCCGCGAACGGTTGCCAGGTTCACGGGATGTCGCGATGGTTCGGAGGGCAGCAGTCGGACCCGCAGGGCGTCTACATCAAGGATGACTCCACGGGTTTCCTGGGGTTCGGACGCAACTCGGTAACCTCGACCTCGATCATATCGGAAACGATCTGGGGAATGACTCTCCAGGAGATCTGGTGCAACAGCGGCGGTAATCCGCTGTACGCCTTCATGGCAACCCCGCTGATGGTCGCGTACCGCGACGAATCGACGTTTGCGGACTCGCTCGGAATTGTGGGCGCTGGCCCGTTGGGCGGCTTCACGGCGTCGATGATCGTCCAGAATGCGGACGGCTACCGCTACGTGGTGGCTCCCATGGTGGATGGCTTCACGTGGCAGGGATTCCAGGTAAACGGAAACCTGAACATCACGAAGTTTCAACCGGGAATGGGCCTGCGGTTGGCCATAGGCAACGATCCGGCGAACCCGTCGTACGATTACTTCTCGCTAGGGGCCGGCTCGCCACAGGTGTGGGCGCCGAACAATTACGCGGCGGGCGTGGCGCTGTGCGAGATGCGCATCGTCAAGCCGAGCAACATTCAGCCCAGCACTCCCGATCAGCACAAGATGACCGTCCCGGTGGACTTTGGGCTATGGGGCTGGACTTGGGATCAGAGCGGCAACCGGACGGCCGTCAAGGGCCTCATTAACCCCTTCTGGGTTTCCGTGAACATGCTCCTCCGGGCGCTCGGATTGTATGGCGATCCGTCCACGGGCACGGGGCCGACCTCGGCGCAACAACTCGCCGCCTTTGTCTTATCGTCCCTCGTAGTGGGCGATGGGAGCGGGACGGCGGAAATCGCCGCCGCGCAAGTCCCTCCGGTGCTTGGGGGAACCACCGTCACCTCGTATTCGCTAACCACGTCCGGATCGGCTCTCTCTGGCGCGCAAGTCAACTACAATCCCGATGGAAGCTACTCATTCCAGTATTACGACGGGGATGGGAACCTTAACCTTCTATCCATCGGCGATGCCGTAAGTTCGGGGTATGTGACGGCTACGACCTCGACGCTGACCGAAACGCAGTTCCAGTTTCAGGGATGCATCGCGAGCCAGAAGCCTTTCCGTGATTGGTTGACCGAGGTACTCAACTGCGGCCTGGGCTTCTACGCCTGGGAGTTCGGCAAATTGAAGCTCGGCTGCCGCATCAACGCCAGCGCAGTGGACTCCTACACGACCGGGAACATCCTGTTCCAAAGCCTCCGCCTCACCCCCATCGAGTCGGCCTTTGAACATGCGGTGGTATCCTACGCCGACGTTGCCTATCAATATCAGGCGAACACGGCGGAGTACTGTGACAAGAGCCACGCCGCCTATTATGGGCGCGCCGGATCTCCGCTCACATCCCAGTTCCATTTGGTTGGCTGTTCCTCGCTTAGCCAAGGCCTGCGGTGGGCGGCCACAAGAACCCGCGAGGAGGTGGGCGGCGTTACGCCGATGGAATGGCGGAATGCTCGCGCGGCTGCATGGAATACCACGCTACTCGGCCTGTCGAATGAGGTCGGCCAGGTCGTTTCCTTGACTCACCCCGAGGTGCCCGGCCCGCGTGGAACGTGCAACGTGTCGGGAAACACGGCTACAAGGGTCAGTGGAGACGCCTGGACCTATGCTGGAACCGCTCAGGGAGACACTGAACTCATCAACAAAGCGATCCTGATAAACGGCACTCAGGTAACCATTACCGCGGTAGCAAGCGACGGCTCGACAATCACGACCTCTCCGGCCCCGCCGGCGGGGACCGGGCTTTCGTTTCAGATTATCACCGGCTGTTTTCGGATTCTGAAGTGGACGCTGAAAAAGGATTGGTCCGTGGAGGTCCAGGCGCAGACGGTCACGGCATCGATGTACGACCTCGATGTCGGCCCGAAGCCCGTGGATGTAATCCCCGCGCCAATGCCTACGCTGTTCTATCAGATTCCTCTTTCGCCCGCGTGGGCTCCGTACCAGATCCAGGCCGCGGCGAACGATGCCCTGTTTCCAGGGGAGTGGACCTTCGATACAAATCAGTCCTACGCGCAGATGGCGGACGGCTCCATGCTGGCGAACCTGCTGGCCACCGGGAAGCTGCCCGTCAATGAGTTCAGCGCGACGGGCGCGGGCGGCCCGAAGATCGGGTCTATCTCGCAATCCGCTACGGGCGGATCGCTGCCGGCGAACGCGACGTTGCGGGTAGCGCTGTGCGCCATCGATTCGCACGGGGTTCCCTCGGCGCCGTCGAGCATCGCCATCATCGGCACATCGGGTTCAGGGACGGACACCTTCACCCTGAACAACATCACCTGGCCGGCGGTCGCGGGGCTTGCATCCTACGTTCTGTTCGTCTCTACTCAGGATGACCTCGTGTGCGCGCAGGCGACGGGAGTTCTGACGGCCGGGGCAAACAACACCTACACCCCCGGATCGATCACTTTCGGTGGTCCGATTGTGCGGTCCACCTGGGCGCTTCCATCCCCGTATGTCAGTAAGATTCGGCTGAAAGCCAAGCATGAAATCCACGGGGGCGTAATCGGCGGGACAGTCGAAAGCGTTTCCGCGAATACGCTGGTGAGCGGGTACTTCGCAGCGCCTCCGCCGTCCACGAATCCAGGCTGGACGCCGGTAGGTCGCGTCATCTCGATTATCGGAAGGCCGGAGGGCGCTACCCCATATTTCAGTGGGACGATCACGGCTTGGAACCAGAGTACCGGGGCTGTTACGGTCACTCCCGATCCGAACGGGATCGTTGAGGCGGGAGACTGCTACTGCGTTCGATTCCTCGCCGATGCGTCCAATTCGGCTAACCCGACTTCGGTTACCGACACGGGATGCAAGAACAACGTATACCCCAACGGCATGACTCCGGGGGCGGAGGTGGGCAACCTTATTCGAGTGATTAAGGGCGCATCGCGCGGGATTCCTCCTCGAAAGATCACGTCGAACACGGCTACTGCCGTGACGTGGGATCTGCCGATGGTAATCAACCCCGGCGACGTGTGGATCATCGAGGAGCCGACATGGCCGTACTCCGTTGACACGACCTCGCTTGACAACGGGAATCCATTGGCTGTCATGACCATCAACATGCCCACGAATAACTTCGTGGATGAAGCGCTCGTGATCGCGGGGTTCACTATCGACCTGAACGGCAACGAGTCGCCGGATGGAGACGCTCCGATCCGAGAGGATTGGATCTTCGGAGCCGACGGGCTCTCCAAGGTGGCCGGGCTGGTGTTCCAGCTTCAGGGGACGTTGGGCATCGAGTCCAATGCGGCGCAACCGCTGTACCTGAATGGCCCGGTGACGGTGGGAGACGTGAAGGGCTACGTCACCGCGGCGCCTACCGGAGCGGGGGTCACTTTCACAATCTACGTTGGCGGAGTGGCGTGGTTGACCTTGACCATACCGGCCGGGCATACGTCGGTTGTGGCGACTCCGGATCAAATCAGCGCACTAACGCAGATTCCAGCCAATACCGCCGTGTCGGTTGGGATCACTGGGGTAGGGACGACGTTCCCCGGTTCAAACCTGTCGATCTTCATCTACTCCTAAATGGAACCAATCTACAAACTTCAGCCGCATCGCACGATGCACCTGCAAGGCTTCGATGACTACGGAGCTGCGGCGGCATTGTGGGGAGCCTCGGACACCGGATTTACGGTGTCCGGGGTGTTCCGCGATATGGCTGATTTTGCCGTGCTGGTTCTGTTTCAAAAAGACGATCCATTCGGCCATCCGTCGTTCTCCTACCTGCCGGACGGGGACCTCTCTGGGCTTGTGCTTGATTTCGATGTCACCTGGCAGGGTATTCAGTCCTGGGAGTCCATCAAGAGCGCGTGGACGGATTGGAACGTCCTCGCGTATCGCATCGCCGGGCTCGACTACCACGACGCAAAGTGGTTCGGAACTTCCGGTATCACGGTGACGTGCAACACGACCGGGCGCACGGGAGCATCGGCCACTTACGCTCTGAACCTGAGCAGTCCAACCACTACCGATAAGGTGACGCTCTGGTATCAGAACCTATCCTTCTCTAGCCCGGCGATCAGCGCAGGGCATACCACCACGGATCAGGCGATGTGGTGGCAGGGTAACGCGGCCTACGTCCATTCGGTCACCATCGGATCGGCCACGTATTCTTGCATCGAGGCGGCGCTCGGGAGCGGGGATATCGCGAACGATATCGCGGGGCAGATTAACGCCTCAGATCCGAATTGCACGGCGAGCACGGGCGGGACATACGGAAACGAAATCTTCATAACCCTGAAGGCCGGAATAGCCGGGCCGATCTCTGTGTCCAGTTCGGACGGTTCGGGAGCAGACTCGCTGACGGGCGGAACAAGCGCCGCGACGATTCTAAATAGCATCGCGGGGCAGATCAACGGCGTTAACTGGGGAGCAAATGGGCCAGTTTCCCTGAGCGCTTCAGTATCCGGCAATAATCTCGTGGTCACCGCCGCGCCCGGCGCGGATGGGAACTCTGTCGCCTTCTATCAGACAGACAACAACGGCGGGGCGCGTCTGCATTTCACGGCGTCCAACTGGAAACTGGCGGGCGGCTCTTCGGATAACGTGTCCTGGCACGTGCGCATCGACTTCGGGGCGCTCGGCTGGAGCAATGTCGATAAGGTCTGGTGGACCATTGCGCCGGCCCTTCCGGCGGGCCTGGTGTATGCGCCTACGGAGTGGCAACTCACCGTCACGAATTGGGCAGTTACCAGCAGCCCCGCGAGCGCACGCGCGCTGAAAGTGGCCGGGCCCGGATCGGTTCGCATCGAGGAGGATAGCACCTGGGTGACAACCTCCGGGTATTGGGAGCCGGCTCCGGGAAACGATCCAGTGAACGGGGCTTTCGCCTTCTGGAGTATGGGGCAAGCGATCCGGGCGGCATCGGCCGGCGCGAGCGTCACTATTCAGACGCACTGCCAATCCACGCATGATATCTATGTCGGGACGCGGCTCGACACCAACTGCGGAATCGTTACAGCCACGCTGGACGGCGGTTCCCCGGTAACGCTTGACGCCTACTATCCGCAGGCCAGCACGTCACAGACGCGGCGCTTGCTGTTCTCGGGCGTTGCGCCAGGGCAACACACGGTTGTGATTACTCTCTCGGGGAGTAAGAACGCTTCGAGCGCGGGCTGGTATTTCTACTTCGATTTCTTGGAGTGCGCGGTCAAGTCCGAGGTTCCGAGTCCGGCCGCCACGACGACGGCCGTAGGGGTCGCGACGGACTACGATACCGATAACACATACAAGCTGTCACCCGAGAGGTTGCTCTGGAACATTCAGAAGCTCGGGCTGCTCGGGGAGATCGATCATTACTGCGGGGTGTTCTGGTGGAAGCAGTCTGTCGCCTCGAATGCATCCTACCCGCAATGCACGGTGACGTTCTCCGGGACGTGGAACAACAACGACGTGTGCTGGCTCCATATCGGCGCGTCGGCAGTCGGAAAGACGGTGTTCGCGGGGCAGGATAGCAATACCTCCATCGCCCAGCACTTCGCCAACTTCATCAACGCGATTTTCGATGGCGTGTGGGCTTCGGCCTCCGGCCCGGTACTCACGATCAAGTCTCACTCCTGGGGTTCGGTGTGGCAGTTTCATGTGTACACCGCGCTTCCCGGATCGAACACCGGAAGCGGCGCGGCGACGGTAGCGGGTGACATGCAGGGCGGTTCCTACGGGGTTACTTGGAACATCGACCCGACGCAAACGCCCGTGCTCAACCGCGCGTTTCGCGACTGGAACGCAGACTTCTTTGGATTGCTACACGCGAACGGAATGAGCGCGGTTTCGTCCTTCTCTCAAGAGTTAGTGCTGCCTCCTGACAATCCGGGCGGCGGCGCCGTGTGGGTTCAGCGGTTTCCCGATGGAACTCCGGTTCAGACCGCGACAGGGTTCAGTTCGCTCAACAGCTCTCAGGTGGCATTCAGCGCGGGTCCACAGACCTATATGGGTCAGGCTTACGCCGGGGTTGCGGCGCTGATGGCCGCGGCGGGCCTTACTCCCAGACTGCAATTCGGAGAGGTCGGCTGGTGGTTTCAGGCCAACTCTTCGGGTATGGCCTTTCGGGACGCGGACACATTGGCGGCGCGGCCGACGTTGTACACGTTCATGACGCCGAACGATGATCCAATAGCGCACCAGGCGGACGCGGACTTCCTGCGGACTCGGCTCTATAACTACGTGGCGGCGATTCAGGCTTACGTGCTGTCACAGTTTCCCTCGGCGGTATTCGAGGTGCTCTGGCCGATGGACGTTAACGACCCGGACACGGCTCAATTGCTGCGGTACATCAACCTGCCGTCGCAATGGACGGCCCGCTCGGGATCGGGCTTCGATACGTTTCTGATCGAGGGATACCAATATCCGGGGATCAATCACAACCTGGATCAGGCGCTCCGCTGCGCGAAGTATCCTTGGTCGGAACTGACGTGGGATAAGTCCCATTGCCGCTACCTCATGGGGTTGTACTACGGAACGTGGCCCTGGCTCCGCGAGTTCGTGAACGCCAACCGGCTCGGATTGCCCCTGATAAAGCTCTGGGCGTATGACCACCTTTGTCTGTTCGGATGGCCGGTTCCGTTGCCGGTAACCGACGACAGATCCTTCATCTACTAAGGAAAAGAAAACGCAATGAAACACCTACGCAATATCCTTGTCTGCGCACTCCTGGCGGTGCTGATCGCGTCGGTAGTGTACGGAATGCTCTGTATCCGCGCGGCGACGGCCGTCATTTCCGCCGTACCGGGACAGGTACAGGCCGCGCAATCGGCGCTCATTCAGGAAGTTCAGGCAACGCGCCGGGACCTCATGGGACAGGTGGATGCGGCTCGGAAGGATGCTTCGAGCCAACTGACGGCGCTTCAGTCCAACGTGTTCGCACAGGTGGATCAGACGCGGGCGGCGGTTGACCGGCGCGTGGGCGATTCCCTGACGCGCGTGGATGCGGCGCTCGGGACGGTAGATCAACTGCGGGCGGACCTTCAACCCGTGCTGACAAGCGCGGCGGCGGCTGCCGGGCATGTGAATAGCATCACGGCGCACGTCGATGACGCGCTACCGCAGTTCACGGATTGCGCCTACGTCGATGCGGACGGCACTCCGATAGGCGGAAACCCGGATTGCGTCTTCAATCGGTTCCAGGGAATGTCAAGGGCCTTCGAGAACGCGGCGGTTGACGTATCGGCGACGACACACGACTTCCGGGGGGCGATTCCGAGCGTGATCGCGGACGTGAAGCGAGCCTCCGATGGGAGCGCGCGGGCGTCCGAGAGTACGGCTCAGGTGATGGCAAACTTCGCGAAGGCTACAAAGCCTCTGCCGACGTGGGCAAGGATCGGGTTGGCGGTCGCGCCTCCGGTCGCTCAGCTCGGAGTGAGTATAGCGACCACGCTCGCCGTCACCGGGAAAGTTGGGAAGTAAGTAACCGCGCCTGGCGCTTCCAGGCAGAAAGAGCAAAAACGATATGAGTTTGAATCTGATTACGACGGCGGAGCACGCCTTCGCGAAAGCGGCACAGGATATCGTTGCCGCGGCGAAGTTCGTTACCACCAGCGTTCTGCCGATCCTGAAGAAAGCGGCGGCCGATGAATCGACCGTCGAGGCGATTACCGGGCTGGTGGACCCGAACGCGGTCAACGTGGAGCGGGCGGCGTTCGCCGTTCTGGGGACCGTTATCAAGGTGATCGAAGACGCGGGGACGGCGGCCAATGCCGGCGGGCTGAGTGTAACGCTCGATGCGGCGCTGGTCGCGGACATCAAGGCGGTTCTTCCGTCGGTGAAGGCGGCGGTGGCTCCGGTCCCTACCACGAAGGCGGCCTAGTCAAGCCGCAACGAGAGGGGCGGGAACTCCCGCCCCGCGAGGCAACCATGAATAAAGACGTTACTACAAGCATCGCCGGCGGGGCCGCCGGACTGATGCTGCTCAATCAGGTTCGATGGGAAAGCGTTCCGCACGGAGAGTGCGTCAAGATCGGCGTGGCTCTGCTGCTCGCGGTGGTGGGCTATCTGATGTATCGCGGCTCGCCCGCGCCGAAGGAATAGCCCATGCTCTTCCCTCTTCGGAAACGTCCCGCCGCGAGCTACCACGAGCGGCCCCGCTCGTTCGGTTCTCCGCGGGGCGACACCCGCAAGCACGCCGGATGCGATCTGTACGCGCCGGCTGAGACGGAAGTTCTCGCGGTGGAGGATGGCACCGTCATTCGCGGGCCGTACCTTTTTTATGACGTTGTGTACGCCCTGGAGGTGCAACACCTCAGTGGCATCGTCCGCTACGGCGAAATATCGCGTGCGGCCGAAGGGATCAAAGTGGGATCTCCGGTAAAGGCCGGCCAGGTGATCGCGTATGTCGGCAAGATGAAGTCGGTAGCCCAGTCGATGCTCCACTTCGAGATGTTCCATGGATTGACGGCCGGCGAGTCCGGCGGCCCCCTCACGGACAGGACCCGGACACCGTTCATGCGGCGCGCGGATCTGATGGACCCAACGGGGCCGCTCGACGCAGCCGAGTTGGCAGTAGAAGCGACGTAGGGCGGCAGGGGCGCTGAAACGCCCCTCCGCGCATCACTCACTGATACGCGGGCGCCGCCCGAAACTCACCGTATCAGACTTCAGGACAAATATGGACATCGCACCGTTGGTAGCAGCCGGGATTTCCATCCTGGCCAGCGGGATCGCGGGGCTTATCGCATGGGGCCTCAAGGGAGAAGTCTCCACGCTCCGCGCTGAGAATGAAACCCTGCGAACCGAAGTAAGGGGGGACGTGGCGCTCTTCCGTTCCGACATGGCAACACTGCGCGCGGAAGTGCGCGCGTCCATCGCGGAAGGCGCCAACGCATTCTTCGTGCGCGTGAACGGAGCCTACGTCAAGAAGGACGTATGCCGGGCGGTACACACGGCGACGGAAGACCGCCTCATCAAGATCGAACAATCGGTAGAGGGGATGGGATAAATGGCGCACAGCAGTCAGCACCGACTGGAGACGCGGAAGTGTCCCGGTTGTAAGAAAGAGAAGACCTACCCGGCCCGTAACGAAACGTGCTCGTTTGAGTGCGGCCGGAAGCTGGAGGCCAAGCGAAGACAGCCGGCCCCGGTGGAAATCGCGGATGAAAACCTCGGTGAGGAACTGCTGGCGGCGTTGAAGAAGTCGCGGGGGCGCGCCACGGTTCGCATGATTTCCGAAGCGCTCAACAAGAGCGAGCGGGCTATCCAGGATGCCATCGAGGCGCTTCGGGATGCCGGGCATAACGTGAGCGTCCGAACCGATGGCGTATGCGATATCAGCGGAGACGTGAAGCCGGGGAACGCGGTCAGGATCGTTCACGACATCTCGGAATATCGGTCCAGGCTGAGGCGCTTCGGTGTGACCTCGGACAACCACCTCGGCAGCAAGCACGAGCGCTTGGACGTGCTTCACGCCCTTTACGATCTCTACGAGGCGGAGGGCATCACCGAGGTCTACAACGCCGGGAACTGGATCGAGGGGGAAGCGCGGTTCAACAAGTACGACATCAACGTCTACGGGATGGACCGGCAACTCGACTACTGGATCAAGAACTACCCCCAGCGCAAGGGCATCGTTACCCGCTACGTGGCCGGTGACGATCACGAGGGCTGGTATCAGCAGCGCGAGCAAGTCGAGATCGGGAAGTACGCCGAACTTCGGGCGCGCGCCGCCGGCCGGGAGGATCTGGTTTACCTCGGCTACGTTGAGGCGGATATCGAACTGAAGGCGGAGGGCGGATCGCGAATCATGCGCGTGATGCACCCCGGCGGGGGTTCGGCTTACGCACTCAGCTACTCGATGCAGAAGATGGTCGAGAGCTTCCAGGGGGGCGAGAAGCCGTGCATCATCGCGGCCGGGCACTACCACAAGTTCGACTTCAATTACTACCGCGAAGTCTTCACGGTGCAGACCGGATGCACGTGCGATCAGTCTATCTTCATGCGCAAGAACAAAATCCAGGCGCACGTGGGCGGCTCCATTATGGAGTTCAATCAGGCTCCGGATGGAACGGTCAACCGATTCAAGGTGGAGTGGCTGCCGTTCTACGACCGCGGATTCTACGCGGGAAAGGCGCGGAGGTTCTGATGACGCTCACGTTCGTGCGCTGGCGTGATGCGTGTTCGGTGGAGGCCGTGGATGCCCTGCGGCCCGCCGTACCCGAGCTGTCGGAACTCTGCGAGGTGGGATTCCTGCTCGCCGAGAACGATGAAGCGGTCTTGATCGGCATGGAGCATCAGGCGGATGACACGCGGCCTGGAAGATGGCGGCTGAATATTCCGAAGGTATCAATCATCGAGCGGCGGGACATGGCGGTCGAGAAGGCCTTCCCGGTCGCACGGAAACGGAGGAAGCCTTGAAGGAAGATTTCATCGTAGCGGACAGCGGGAAGCGTGAATCCTTCGGGTCCGGCATGGTGCGAGACACCAGAGAAGGAAAGGGGCGGTTCGAGCTTATCACGCCTGTGGCGCTCCGCCGACTCGCCCTGGTGTACGAGAAAGGCGCCGTCAAGTATCAGGCGCGGAACTGGGAGAAGGGCTCGCCGCTATCGCGGTTCGCGGACTCAGCGCAGCGCCATCTGAATGACTTTCAGATGATCTCATTGTTCAAGCGCGAGGGCATTCCTTTGGATCGCTTGCCCGCCGATGTCAACCCGAACGAAGATCACCTGGCGCAGGCGGTCTGGAACCTCTGCTGCATCATGCATCACGAGGATCTGCACCCGGAGTTGGACGATATGTCCACGAAGGCCCCGAAGGAGAATCCATGAACTCGCCGGCAGAACGAACGGTTTATCTGGCCGGGCCAATCACGGGCCTGACCTTCGACGGCGCTAACGACTGGCGCGCGTACGTGCAGGAACGCCTGAAGCCTCCCGTCGTGGGGCTCTCTCCGTTGCGGTGCAAGCACTACCTGGCGGCCGTCCAAAGCAAGCTCGAATCGCTGGGATACCACGGGCATCCCCTCAGCACTCCGCAAGGAATCACTTCGCGCGATCGCTTCGACTGCCAGCGGGCGGATGTGGTCCTATTCAACTTCCTCGGAGCCGGGCGGGTGAGTGTTGGGACGTGCATCGAGATCGGCTGGGCGGACTCCGCGCGCCGGCCGATGGTGGCCGTAATGGAGCCTGGGAACCTCCACGATCACGCCATCGTTCGGGCTACTGTGCCGTTCATCGTGGAGTCACTCGATGAAGCGGTGGACCTCATTCACGCGATCTTGCTTCCGTGAGGTCCTAGAACTTGAAGCTGCAACCGTCCAGGTCGCCGATGTGCAGCACGCGCCCATCGGACAGCGCCACCTTATTAACGAACAACTCGGAACTGCCGGGCGTGGAGTTCTTGATGCCCGTGGGGGTTTCCATCAGGACTTCCCAGTGCATTGCCAGTGAGCGCCCCTTCTTGATCGTATCCTCGCTCGTCAGATCCGTTTTGTAGGGCTCCCACATATCGCCGAACTTATCGGTGTGGGCGGCCCCGAAAGCGATAGCCGTAATGTCCACGGTGGAGACGTTGACTATCGTTGCGTAAACGTCCATCTCCAGGTTGTGAACCATCCTCGGGTGGATGAGATTGACCGGGCACGGCGTCTTCGGTGGAACCGGGGCCTCGGGCGAAGCGGAGGAATTGGCCTGTTCGTTGGAATGGACGGCCGGGGGAACGCCGTTACAAGCGGAAAGGAGGACGGCGAGCAACCCGAGGGCGGCTTTCGGTTCGCGCATGGCTACACGCTAACACGCGACGGCGTAGTTCCGGTACGTCCTAGGACAATCCCTATTTGTAGGGCCATTAGAATAAAGTGGCGACCGTGCGGAATTATTCTCATGTTTATTTTGGCGGGAGAATGGAGGCGAAAAGCCTCCGCCTCCCGCTGCCCGGTTTACCTGGCCAGGCTCCAGCGCGCAAGAATCGCGCTCCTTCCATAGCGCTTCTTAATCGTGATCGCCGGACGGCCGCGCGTAACGATTGCCTCGAAGCGGCCGGGCTCTACGGTGGCCCCGCAGAGGACCTTGGCCAGCGCTCTGAACGCCCGTGGTTTAAGTCGGCCCCCGCCGGCCGTCAAGAGGCCCCGGAATAGCATCCGAAGCTCTTGTTGTGAGATAGTTAGCACTTCCCACACTTCCCATGCGTACCGGCCTACTTGGAATTCCTGGGACGGCGGTAGTCGATCTCGATACTCTCGCGGGCCATTACCAGTAGGCGTCCGATGCGCCGCGAGGCGGCGAGCTTGAGATCCGGATCTTTGGATTTCAGTAACTCGATATACGCCTCTACCCGCTTCCTGTCTGCGCTTGGAAGGCCGGCCATCGGCCCGGAGAGCTTGGCAATATCCTTGGCCGGTGTTCGGAAATACAACAGCAGAGCCTCTTCAACGATGGCATCGATACGGACGCCGCGCTCTTTGGCGCGTGTGGCAACGCGCAAGTGCAGCTCTGCCGGTATTTCGGCCGTCATCTTCTTCTGCATCTCCCTCAGGGTTGCATGGCGCTTCCTTTCCGGGTTTCCGGCTTTCCACATTCCAGAATTCCGGGAAGCCAAAAAGAATTTACGGAAAACTTAAAAATAAATTGAAAGAACTATGGCGTGGATGTACTATAACGTTTGGTACGGAAAAGTACCAAGAGATCCGAAAAGGATTTCGCGGGACCTGGGCCGGAGATGCCCAGTGGAAGGTGGGAACCGGGGGCGGCGTTGGAACCGCCCCTCGGTTGAAAGCCCCTAGCCCTTTGTGGGGGCCGGATGGCCGGTTAACACTTCCATCCTAAACCCACCTGAAAACCAAGTCAACGTTTTTCGTGCAACTCCAACAGGAGGGCTGCGTGGATACGAGTACTAAAGGTACACAGGAATGCGGTGAAGACCGGACGTTCTTGTGTCAGGGATGCGGAGCGCAGTTCCAGAAGGCATTGAGCAAGGGAGAAAACGCTCCCAAGTTCTGCTCTTCGGATTGCCAGCACACCCACCACGATACATCCCGAGCCGGACGGCCGTCGCGCGAGGTAGCGCTCGCCGAAGACGCAAAGTGGGAGCGGGTCTTTCAGCGGTTCGTGGACCCGGACTATTACGCCCCACGGACTCCTACCGTTCAGTCTTCGTTCGGCGCCTTTGCCGCACAGATGGAGGTGCTCTGCCGTGCCTCTCTTTAGCGACATGAAGTGCGAGAAATGCGCGGTACCCCTCTCGCCGATGACGGCGAAGGCCTTCCAGCCGCTCGGGAAGCCGAAGCGGATTCTGTGCGCGTCCTGCGCGAGTGTCGCCGCGGCGATACCGCCGGACCCGGAGCCTGGACACGTGGTCCGGTTGGAACCGCGCTATTCGTATCACTTCATCTCTCTCAACTCGACGGACGGGCACGCGGCCGTGGAGCAGAAGCTGAACGCCTGGGGAGAGCGGGGATGGCGATTGCTCCCGATCTCCGTATGCGGCGGAAACATGGGCATTCTGGAGCGCGAAAGCCGTGCCTGAAGTGTCCCCCGCAAAGCGCAGCCGAATCATCCGAGCGGTCCATGCGGACCCGGATGGTAAGTGGTCCGGCTCCGTTGGGGGATATCGCGTAGAGATCAAGATTGACCGCGCGTGCGGCATCCGCTGGCGAGTGTGTGTAGCCCGCCGCTGGCGTGAGGGAGTCGCGGGCACGGTATGGGATGCGCTCGTTGCGGTTGAGGGTCCGTTCCCTTCTCCTTGCGGGCGGGTGGCCAGCGTGCCATCCGCCCCTCTTTTCGAGGGCATTTGCGAATGAAACAAGGTTCTGGATACGCCGGCAAGGTTGCCCGCGTGGCTCCGTTTCTTCTGAGCACTGCTCCGTTGTGCCCCAAGACCGGCGCTATCGTACCCGCCAAACGCATCTCGGATAACCGGGATGCGCCAAGCTCCCACCGGAGCCACGCGGATCAACCGAAGGCGACAAAGAGATTGCTGTTGATCGCGCGCAGACACATTGCGGACGGGAGTTCGATTCTCCCCACCTCCACCAACTTATGCCGGGTAGCCCGTCGATCACTTGGCAGTGATGCGGCGGGTCCGGCTCCATACGGGGGTGACTGGTTTCGACGGGATGTAGCGAGTGCGCGGGAGGCGATGGGCAGGCGACCGACCCTGAAGGCGCAAACCATAAAAGCCAACTCTTACGAGAACGCTTTGCCGCTGGCTGCCTAGTCAGTGACCCGAGTATGCCGCGCGCTCGGTAAATCAAGCGCGGCAACTTACGGAGGATTGTGCGAATGAAAGCTCTCGGTGTGTTGTTTTTCGCGCTCGTCATAGTGGCCGTGCTGGCGTTAGTGCTGGCTCTGCCGACGATGTGGCTTTGGGATTATCTGATGCCAACGTTGTTTGGCCTCAAAACGATCACCTTTGGCCAGGCGCTCGCCATGAACCTGTTAACCGGGCTGTTGTTCAGGACCACCGCCAGCAGTAAATAGGCGGGGCCACAAGCCCACCAAAGGAGGATGTCTCGATGTTGAAGCCGACAAAGAAGTCCGAACCGGCCGTGGTGACACAGCCGAAACCGCAGATCCCGTCCATGCTGGGACGTTCCTCCGCTCCGTGTTCGACAAGGCGCGCGGCGGCCATCCTCGAACAGGAAATTAACTGGGAGCGCATCAAGGACGGCATGGCGCGAAAGGTGGCGGCCTAGATGCCGACTCCACGCAAGGGTTACTGGCTCGATGGCAAGCGGCTACCGTCCGTGACAACGGTCCTATCGCGCTTCAAGGAGTCGGGCGGCCTGATCCATTGGGCTTGGACTCTGGGCACGGAAGGGAAAGACTACCGCGACGTGAAGCAGGCGGCGGCCGATGCCGGCACTTGCGCACACGACATGGTGGAGTGTTTCATCCGCGGCCGGGAGTTCAACCCCGAGCCCTATCCGCTGGAGATTCTGACTGTCGCCGAGAACTCATTCGGAGCATTCCGGAGGTGGGCGGAACAGAGCCACCTCAAGCCGGCGAAAACCGAAATCGGCCTCATGTCGAAGCGGTTCCGATTCGGTGGAACCCTCGACGCGGTGACGCTTGGCGACGATCTGCACCTGTTGGATTGGAAGACTTCCAACAGCGTGTACAGCGACTACCTAATGCAGTTGGCCGCCTACGGCGCGCTATGGAATGAGAACTTCCCGGACAACCCGGTCAGGGGATATGACCTGGTACGGTTCTCCAAACTGGAGGGCGACTTCGCTCACTACTCGTTTGTGTCTCTCAAAGACGAACTGACCGAGTTCCTGCTCTTGCGGAAAGCATACGAGCTGGATGCGCGGCTCAAGAAAAGGGTATAGCCGATGAACAGAAGCGAACAGATCGACGCGCTTTCCGCGGCGCTTGCGAAGGCGCAAGGGGAAATGGAGGCAGCCGCGAAGGATAGCGAAAACCCCTACTTCCATTCGAACTATGCGGACCTGGCTTCCGTTTGGGCGGCCATCCGGAAACCTCTCAGCGCGAACGGGCTCGCGGTGATTCAGCCGGTGGCGGTTGAAGGCGCGAAGGTCACGGTAACCACGATCCTGGTTCATTCCAGCGGCCAGTGGATATCGAGCGACCTCACCATGACCTCCAAGCGCCAACTGAAGGACGGCGGAGGCTGGGAAACCATCGACAACCCCCAGGCAATCGGATCGACCGTCAAATATGCGCGCCGGTACGCACTCGAATCTATGGTGGGTGTCGCCGCGGAGGATGACGACGGCGAGGGGGCTGAGGGGCGCGAGCCGGGACAAAGCGACAAACCCCCTGCGCGGAGGGGACCGCGCGCCACGCACCCGCCGGCCGAGACTCTTCCAGGATGCATCAACGAAGCCCAGCAAAAGCGGATCTTCGCGCTGATGCACGGCGCCGGTAGGTCGCAGGCAGGCGTCAAGGCGATCATCGCCAAGCACGGCTTCGAGCGAACGGAACAGATCACGCGCGAGAAATACGACGCCATCTGCGCGGAAATCCAGGCCGGTAACTAACACGGAGGGGTCGATGAAACAAGCTGTTCGTGAGATCCTTGACGGGGGGAAGGGCTTCGGGCTCCGCCACAAGCGCCCGCTCGATCACAGGCGCCCGCTCGCTGAGTGGCCCTTCGAGCCCAACCTCTCCCCCGGTGTCGCGGAGTTCTGGGGCCGCGCGCTGATGATCGGGCTCGCCAAGCAAAGTTGCCACTTCTGTCACGGCCTCGGATGGCGGGAACTGAAGTTCGGTAAGGATGCGCCCTGTAATTGCGTCTTCCGGTCAGTCTTTCGGGCGTGCTTCAACAGATACCGGGAGCTACGGATAACGCAGGCGCACGCCGGCCACGTGCATCTTACGTACTCTCCAAAGGGACGCGACACAAAGCGGACCTATTCCCGCAAGCGCGAAGAGTACCTGGCCGACTTCGAGTTGATCGCCAAGCGAGAACTCGATAGCCAACTGTGGGAAGTGTTCGGGTTGCATTTCCTCCAGGGCTGGGACTGGAAGTTTTGTGTGCGGAACCTCCAGATGGATCGAGGCAGCTTCTTTCATGCGGTGTATCGCATCGAGCAGAAGTTAGGACGGGTCTACCGCGAGGTGAAGCCGTACTGCCTGTATCCGTTGCGGGAGTATTTCGAGGGAATCGTACAATCGCCGGAAGCCCTTTATCGCATTCCGCCCAACACGAGCCACATGCGGCGGGTTGTGACCGAGATGCTACCAGCGAATGAAGGTCCGCAGCGGTTTCATGCAGCGGCCGGAGGGATGTGATGGAGAGGTCCATGAAGAATACGCTACTGCTCCTGTTGACAGCGGCCGTCCCGTTGCTGGCGGCCACTACGACCGTGACTCAATCCGTGGTGGGTCCGGACGGCCAGCCCTCCGCCGGCCAGGCTCTGATTCGGATTTCGGTCCCGTGCCAGGCAGGCGCCGCCCACGTGGGGGACCGGACTATTCCGGTGAAATTCACGGCGGCTACTCCGGCTGGGCAGGCGAACAACTTCTCGGTTGCCTTGATCCCGAACGATGCCAGCGGATGCGCTGGGACCAGCTACAGCGTCTCTTGGACGTTGACGGGCGGCCGGGCCTGGACTGAGACGTGGATCGTTCCCACCAGCCTAACGTCGGTTAGCGTGGATTCGGTGATCCTCTGTGCTTCGTGTAGTCCCCCAACTCCTACCTGGCTGATCCAATGGCAGCAGTTGGCCCAGAACGGAGCCACGCTGGGGCAGTCCCCCATCTGGAGCGGTACCAGTTGGGTTCCAGGGTTCACGGTGGGATCGGCTCCTGTGCCTTCCGTGTTCGGGCGCACGGGGGCGGTAACAGCACAGACCGGAGATTACACCTTCCCTCAGATCGGCGGGACGGCCGCCTACGCTCAGTTGCCGGCGCTCAGCTACTCCTTCAACTTCTCTGTCAGTAGCTACCGGGACGGAACGGCGAGCGTGACAAACGGATCGACTGCGGTTACCGGAACGGGTACGACGTGGACATCCGCCATGACGGGGAGGTGGTTTATTCCCCGCGAGAGCGGCTGTAACTACATGTACAAGTTCACCTACGTCTCGGCGACGAGCGGGACCTTGAATAGCGCATACAACTGCGCAACCAACGCCACGATGGAGTACTTCCTAAACGACGACATCTCAGTTACGGCCGCCACTCACCAACTCGGAACGGCCGACATGACGATTCAGTGTTTCGACAACGGAACCCCGCGGGTCAAGTTGGATGATTTCTCGTACGCTCTGGGTCCGTCTGTCGATTCGACGACCTACGCGGTGGACTTGGTTTTCTGGGCAACGCAGGCTGGCCGGTGTGTGATGCATCGATAGTTCTGGAGGATCTAATGAAACGATTCGCAGTTCTCTTTTTGATTGTGGCCGCCTGCCTCGTGTTGGCGCAAACGTCGGTACGGCCGCAGGCGAGCGTCAGCTACACGGCTCCGGTGAACACGGCGGAGTACACCGACGGGTTCATTTACACGGTCAAGGATTCGGACGAGATCACCGGGGAAGATACGGCCTGGACTTCCGACATGACGGGCAGGCTGCTGTACACGCTTCCCTGTGGGAATATCTACCGTTTCACCTACGTCTCGGCGACCTCGGCGACGTTGGACCGGCCGTATCAGTGTGATTCGTCTTCGGGCAGGCGGCGCTACAACCTGACGCAATCGACCTACGTGCCAGGAACGCAGCATAACCTCGGGACGACGGCGATCATGGTCCAGTGCTTCAGCACCGGGGCCACTACGCAGCGGCTCATGCCGGCGAACGTAGTGATCTACTCGAACGAGGATGTCGAGGTTCTCTGGTATCACGCGACAAGCGGCGCTTGTATTCTCGTGCGGTAGCCATGCGAATCGCGGCGCTACTTCTACTCGCGGTGTTCGCTGGGGCACAGGAACGACCGCAAACGGCGCAGGACTTCGCGGATTCTCGCCTGAAGGTTTGGCAGGGCAGGATGAACCTCGGGAACTGGAAGGTTTCCGTGACGTTCATACCGGCAAGGGACCTTCGTCCCAAGACGGTAGGTAGGGCCGAGATCGAGTATCCCTCCCGGACTGCTGTCATCCGCGTACTCTGGCCGTCTACCGAGGCGATGGTTGAATCGGTGATAGTGCATGAACTTGTTCACTTGAGCCTCACTCCGACGCTCGATACGTTGCGGGGCGACGAATCGATAGACCGCGAAGAGGAGCGCGCCGTGAGGCACATCACGGAGGCGCTGCTGGCCGCCCAGGATGGCGCGTGTAAGGAGAAAGGACCCGTTCAATGAGATCGGCTGCAAAGTACGTTCTAGGGCTTGCGCTGCTGTGCGTGTTCCTATGCTTCGTTCCTGCCCACGGGCAGTTCCCGGTCGTGCTTACGCAGGCCGTCACGTTGACTCCGCAACTGGATGTCTTCCAGGAGCAGGGCCAGCAGTACACATTGACCCATTCTCCTGCGGCGAACACAGACCCAATGGTGTTTGTGAACGGGCTCCTGATGCTGAAGGGCACGGACTACACCCTCTGCGGTTCGGCTCTCACATTCACCGGGCAGGAGATCGGGGAACGCCCGATTATCCAGGTGCATTACTGGGTTGTCTTGTCGGCTCCGTCCGGTGCGGCGCTAGTGATTCCGCAGTAACTTTCGGCCGCCCCGCGGCCAAACCCATAACGGCAGTCAATAATCTGAGGACCGGAGTCCATCCGGCCCCTGTCCACGGAGGATTTATGCAGTTCTCGGTTACGAAGTCCGCGTTGTGCCAAGCCTTGGCTCTGGCCTCTCGCGTAGTGGAGAAGCGCACTACGATTCCGATCTTGTCGAACGTCAAGTTGCAGGCCGAGGGGGACTTCCTCACGATCACGGCCACGGATCTGGAGGCGGCGCTCACTGTCCGCATTCCGGCAAAGGTTGCGGCTCCGGGAGTGACCACCATTCCCGCTAAGAAGCTGGAATCCTACTGCCGGTTGCTTCCCGAGGGGGATGTCAACTTCAAGGTGGGCGATAGTTTCTGGACCTCGATTACCTCGGGACGGTCCAGGACGCGAATCGCGGGCATGTCCGCCGAATCGTTCCCCGAGCCTCCGGCCGTACCGGAAGCCACGATCACCGTTCCGGCGGCGATGTTTATGACGCTGGTAAACCGTGCGAAGTTCGCCATCACGACGGTGGAGTCTCGGTTCACCTTGAACGGGGCACTGTTCAACCACCGCGACGGCCGTCTCCACTTGGTAGCGACGGATGGCCACCGCCTGGCGTTCGTGTTCGCGGAACTCGCCGGGCAAGAGAACACGCGATTTCTACTGCCGTCTTCGGCGATCCGCAACCTGTCCCAACTGACAACGGGCGCTGAGGCGTTCGCCATCGGGCAGGATGACAATCACCTGTTCTTCCGATCCGGCGAGGCTCTCCTGACCACGCGCAAACTGACGGGGAACTTCCCCGACTATGAGCGCGTGCTTCCGAAGGACGCGAAGATCGTTGTCTCTATCAATCGCGCGGATCTCGCCGCGGCGCTGTCGCGCGTGGCCCAGTTCGCCGATGAGCGGTCCCATTCGGTCAAGCTCGCGCTCAACGCCGGCGGCCTGGAGATTTCCGCATCGTCCGTGGAATCCGGCGAGAGCGTGGAGACGGTGCAGTGCGACTACGTGGGGGCGGTCCTGGAGATGGGCCTGAACGCTGCGTACCTCGCCGAGTTCCTCTCGGTGGTCGATACGGAGGCGATATCGCTCCACCTGAACGACGGCAAGTCGGCGGCGGAGTTTCGGCCGGCGGCCAGCGAGCAGTACCGCTACGTCGTAATGCCAATGAGGATCTGAGGCGCGATGTTCTATTGGCGCTACATCAAGAGCCAGAAATGCGCGGAGATCCCATCGCTTTGGCGCTTCTGTTATGAGATAGCGCCGGATGTCTTTGCGGGTGTCCGCGTGAGTTGGAACTGAAGGGGGACTGGCATGGACGTGGCCGGCGAGTTGGCGAAGTGCAGGGATACGGCGCACGGACTCTACCTGGGTGTGTGCGGAGATCCCATCGTGAAAAGCGAGCGCGTGGTTACCGCGCTCCTGGCGGCGCGCGCTGACGCGCTGCGAGAGTCCTGCACGCCGTATTGGGCGCAACACGGCCCGCGCCCGGAGTACTGGCTTGCGGAGGAGCTGATGCGCGAGGTGCAAAACAGGAGGGCACGGGGACTATGACGCTGCAAGGGGTTGTGGATGAGGTTGTGCGCGAGGTTACCCGCGCACGGGTATTGCACCCGAAGTTCAACTCGGCTCACGAGGGTTACGCGGTGATCCTCGAAGAGATGGACGAACTGAAGGCGGAAGTGTGGAAGCGCCATCACGATGCGGACCTCATGCGGAAAGAGGCGGTCCAGGTGGCGGCCATGGCGATCCGGTTCCTGGTGGATATCAGTCCGAATGCGGCGGACAAACGGTGCGCATGTCCGCGCGAAAACCACAATGATTACTTTCCGGGAACTACTTGCCCGGTATGTGGCGGAGCGCAGGGATAACGGAGGGATTGCATGAAGACGGAAGTTCGGACAGGGAAGGTCGAAATCGTGAAGCAAGTCAAGTTGACCTCTAACCAGAGGTTCACCTTACTGGCGATGTCGAACAACGGCGGCCGGGATCGGCACCTCGACTACAAGCTCAAGGCGGAGTTCCTGGCGCTGGGTCTGGTAGAGGAGCGGGATCTGAACACGCCGGCGGAAAAGCGGGCCATCGAAGCCGAGATCCGGGCCTGCTGGAAACAGGTTCCCGCACTCGTGAAAGCGCGAGACGCCGATGGCCTCGATAGGCTGTCGGACAAGATCAGGGGAAAGTTGCGCGATCTTTCCACGCGGGGATTCTGGCTCACTAAGGCGGCGACAGAGTATCTGGTCAAGGGCAAGGTCACAATCACGAGGTAAACGCGATGGACGGACAACTCTCCATGTTCGATGTTCCGGACTCGCTGCCCTATCAGCCGCACTCGGCAACATCCAAGAGCGCGGCCGAAGCCGCGGCTCCGCGGGCGGTCACGCACCGATCCCAGGTATTGGCGCTTCTCTCGCGTAAGGTCGCTGGGATGACCGACGAAGAGATCCAGGCGGTGTTGAAGATCAAACCGCCAGGGACGGCGCGGGCTCGGCGGGTGGAGTTGGTAAAGGCGGGGAAGGTACGCGACTCGGGGCGGACGCGACAAACCACGAGCGGGCGCGCGGCTACGATCTGGGAGGCTGTGAGTGGGGATCAAAACGGAGATACCGTACTGTGACTCGACGGTCAATGAGGTCGTGGGGTGCGATGGCTGCGAGCTACATCGGAAGGGAGAGCCGAACCATTGCTATGCCGCCGGCCTTGTGGGGCGCTACGCGGGGTTGCCGGGTTGGCCGCCGTCGTTCGATACCCCTACGATCATCCGGGGGCGCTTAGCGAAGGCTATCAAGTGGCCGGACCTAACCGGGACGAAGCGACCGGATAAGCCGTGGCTTGACGGGTATCCGCGCGTCATCTTTACGTGCGACCTGTCGGACCCGTTCACTGAGTCTATCGACCCGGAGGCGTGGCTCACGCCGGCGCTGCCTGTGATGGCGGAATCGCCGCACATCTACCTGCTGCTGACGAAGCGCGGGCGCAGGATGCTGGAATACTTCGAGCGACACCCGATCCCTCTGAATGTGTGGCCGGGTGTGACCGTGACCGGGCCTGAGACGCTCAGGCGGATCGTGTACCTGCTACGAATCCCCGGAGCCTCTGTGCAGTGGGCAAGCCTGGAGCCTCTACTGGGTCCGGTTGATCTGACCGACGTGCGCTATCAAGACGAGGACTGCGAGTGTTCATGGGACGTACTCAAAGGCGTACACGAGATTCTGAACAGTAACAGCCTGGATGCGGTATCCAGCGCAGCTCTCGGAGACAACGTGCCGAAGCTCGCCGGGGTAGTTACTGGCGCGGAATCAGGCCCCGGAGCGCGCCGCCGCGACAGGGAATGGGTACGAAGGTTGCGCGACGACTGTCGGGCAGCGCAAGTCCCGTTCTTCGACAAACAGGACAACGTAGGCGGCCGGATGGTCCCGTTACCGATATTGGACGGGTTGCGGAATACGGGCATTCCGAAATGGGGGGCGCGGTGAGTCAGCAAGATGTTCCGGAATGGATGTCGCTGTACGTCTACGAGTTCTTTGCCGACCTGAACGTCCAGGCGATGGAGTTGGATGAACTGGGCGCGTATTGGAGGCTCATAGGCGTCCAGTGGATGAACGGGAGCGTTCCATCGGATCTGCGGGTACTCGCGCGCCTGCTGCACGTGCGCAGCCGGAAGACGATGGAACGAATTTGGAAGGCCCTGTCGCCCTGCTACGTGGAGCATCCCGACAAGCCCGGCGAGTTGATCCAGTCGCGGGTGGAAAGCGAGCGAGTAAAGGCGCTGGCCAGGATCAAAGGAAACAGCAAGGGGGGAACGACATCAGCCGCGCGCCGAAACGCACGGAAGCAGGGAGACTTGCCAGTCGAGTTAAGCCCGACTTCCGAGTTGACCGCTACTCAACCTGCGCGTGAGCGCGTAGACATAATGCCGCTCTGGGAAGAGTTCAAGGGTCTGTACCCTACTCACCGGCTGGATGAAGAGAACGCCTGCCGGGCGTTCATCTCGCGCGAGGAGGAAGCCGCAGATATTGTCGCCGGACTCAGGGCGGCGGTAGTGTGTGCGGACTGGGTAAAGGATGAAGGCCGGTTTGTTCCCAAGGCGTCGAACTTCATCAGCGCCGGGACGTACAAGGACCACTTGCGCACCGCTCCGGCCGCCAAGAAAAAGACCGTCTACTTTGATCCGAAGTCCATCACCGGGGGCAAGGGGTGAGTGCAAATCTCGATAAGGGGCTGCCGAGTAACGTAGACGCGGAGCGATTCATACTTGGCTCCATCGTGCTGGACGGAAGCTTCTACGTTCAGGCCGCCGGCGCGCTCGCTGCCGAAGATTTCAGCCTGGAGAAACACCGCCGCATCTTCAAGCGGATGGGGGATCTCCAGAGCCGCGGCGAAAACATTGACCGGGTGACCGTCGCCAATGAGTTGATGAAGTGCGGGGAACTGGAGTCCTGTGACGGGCTCAGCTACCTGGTTTCATTGGACGAAGGCCTGCCGCGCATCGCCAACATCGACAGCTACATTCGGATCGTACTCGATAAGTCCACGCTTCGCAGGATCATCTTTGCCTGCCAACACCTCCAGAACCGATGTATCTCAGGCGAGGAGCTTGCGGCGGAAGTTCTCGCGGGGGCCGGCGAGACGTGGTTACGACTCGCCGAGCGCGGCCAGGAGTCTACGCTTCTCGGGGCTGCTGAGATCGTTGAGCAGGCCGGCGGAATATCGGCCTATCTTGACCGGCGCAATCGAACCAAGGGACTACTGAGTAAGTTCGGCGCCCTGGACGTGATGATGGGCGGATTCAAGCCGGGAGCCTTCTATATTCTCGGGGCAAGACCGCGAATGGGGAAGACGGCATTCGCCTTGAACGTTGCGGAGAAAGTCTCTGTAGACGGGGATGCGCTGACGCTGATCTTCTCCCTTGAGATGGACCGCGCCTCGTTGCTCGACCGTCTGATTTGTTCGCGGGCGCGCGTGAATACCAAGCGCTTCGACGGAGGGTTTCTTGACAAGGAGGAGCGGGGGCGGATTGCTACCGCGGCGACGGCCATCCTCGAAAGCGACCGGATACTGATCGATGACAAGGCAACCACCAACCTGCATGAGATCCACGCGAAGATTCGCCAGCAGCAAGTGAAGCGCCCGGTAGGTCTAGTAATCATCGACTACCTGCAATTGCTGATCGACGGGCGAGTTGAGCATCGCGTGGCCGAGGCGTCCAAGATATCTCGGGACATGAAGCTCATCGCGAAGGACTGCAAGGTCCCGGTGTGGGCTCTCGCTCAGCTCTCGCGCGAGTGCGACAAGCGACCCGATCCACGGCCGCAACTGTCCGACCTTCGTGAAAGCGGAAGTTTGGAGCAAGACGCAGATTTGGTCGCGTTCCTGTTTCGCGAGGAGGTCTACAAGCGGGACCGTGAGGATTTGCGCGGCCTGGCCGATCTCATAGTCGCCAAGCAGCGCGCGGGTCCGGAGGGCGTTATCCCGCTCGTTTGGATCAATGAGATTGTGCGCTTTGAAGAGCGCGCGATGGGCAGCGAACCGGAGGGTTGACGTGACTCTGATAAGCGTTTACGACTCCGAGGGGTGCGTGGGGAGTTGTGACGCGCGCTGCTACGACGCCAAGCATCCACTCTGCGATTGCGTCTGCGGTGGAAGGAACCACGCGAAGGGCGAGCGGGCGGCTATCGCCAACACGGCCGAACATGCGGAGCAGTGGGCGCGGGAGTACGAAGCCCGCAGGGGAATGACGCTCCGCTTCGGTCTTGGCGTGGCGGTGGAGCAAACGAACCTGTTTGAGTGAGGAGAGAATGCGGATCTTCCTGATTTGCTCCGTTCGCGGAGCGGATGCCGAACTGCTGCGTGCGCAAGCCGATTACGTCACATTCCTGGAGTGCGCCGGTAATGTGGTTCACTATCCCCCACGGGACACCGATCAGACGGCCGGGGCGGCTGAGATCACTTGCCAGAACTACTGGGCAATGAAGAACTCCGATGAAGTACACGTGTTCTACAGCCCCGACAGCCAGGGAACCCATTTTGATATGGGAATGGCGTTCGCGATGGCAAAGAAAGTCGTAGTCGCGCGAAACGTCCCATACGGACCCGGCAAGAGTTACGCACGCCTGCTCGATGAGTGGAAGACGTGGCGATAGCTCGCGTGTTCCCGCGGCGTACCCGCGCTACCCCCGATGATGCGCTGGCCTTCACTGGACCTCCGGGGCTCTTTCCGCCAGATGTGGAGGCGGTCCAAATCAGCGTGACGTTCTCGTGGGATCTTCCGGCCGCGAGGGACCTGGAGATGCAGTGGGAACGGGTTGCTCCGGTGACTCTCGGAGGGCCGGCTACTGGAACTGCAGGGGATGCTTTCACGCCGGGAATGTTCCTCAGGCGCGGCTACGTGATTACGTCTCGCGGATGTCCAAACCGTTGCTGGTTCTGCTCTGTATGGAAACGCGAGGGCGGTTCCGTGCGCGAGCTTCCAATTGCGGAGGGCTGGAACGTTCTTGACGACAACCTATTGGCGTGTTCGCAGAAGCATATCTGCGATGTGCTCGCCATGCTCCGAGAACAGAAACGCCGGCCGGAGTTCACGGGCGGTCTGGAGGCGGCGAGGTTTGAGAAGTGGACCGCCGAGGCGTTGCGTTCAGTGACACCCAAGCAGTTCTTTTTCGCGTTCGATACGCCGGATGATTGGGAGCCACTGGAAGAGGCGGCGGAGTTGTGTTGGAGGGCCGGGTTCACGAAGACCTCCCATGTGGCCAGGTGCTACGTGCTGTGCGGCTATCCAAAGGACACGATGGAGGACGCGGAGGGGCGAATGCGGCGCGTGCTTTCGATTGGCGTTATGCCAATGGCTATGCTCTGGCGTGACAACGCAGGGAAGGCGAGCCGAGCTTGGAGCACATTCCAGAGGCGCTGGGCGCGCCCGATGATCGTAGGGGCAGACTTCAGGGGGGATCGGAGATGACGGGAGGCGAATTGGAAGCGGCGAGAAGGTTGATCGAGTTCTACAGGCGCGCTATCCCTCCGGGAATTGCGGAGAAAGCGGACGGAGGGGAACCGGGCGATCTTCTGAACTGCACGGAAAGACTCCGGCACTTGCGCTGGATGTTTGACGAGATGGAGCGCATGGAAGACGTTCCCAAGGTGAACCGCTGGCTGGGGTTTATTCAGGGCGTGCTATTCGCGTCGGGAATGTGCAGCATCGATGATCTCCGCCGGCACGTGACGGGAGCGAAGGGAGGGCCGAATGGGTAACCGTCTTTCAGTGGCGGAAATTGCGAAGCGGCTCTCCGTTGGGAAGATGTCCGTGTACGCAATGCTGGAGCAGGGCGTTCTCCCTGGAATCCGGGTAGGGAAGCGCTGGCTCGTTACCCGCCAGGCGTACGAAGCCTGGGAGCGAACCTGCGGAGCGGGCGCCCCGCGCGTTACGTGCGTCCCCCTACCGACAACCACCCAATAAACCTCTGCAAACGCTGGAAATAAAGTGCTTGACGCTGTTTGCGTAAACTGCTATGGTTAGGTTTAGTGACACGGACCCTAACACCCGAGGAGGCGGCGCGGATGGCCGACGCTCGCAAGCATAAACGCGGCGGACGAACCGCGAAGCCTACGCCCTGCCGGCGATGTGGCGCCCCGTGCGCCTCGCTATCGCTGGCCCGGCTGGCTATCCATGCGGATGGGACCTCGTGTAAGACAGAGACGAAAGATGCCGGTCTATAAGCGCGTGTACAAGTCGGGAGAGGAGGTATGGTCTTACCTTTTCTCAGGCCCCGGAGCTACCCGAGAGGACCGGAGGCAATGCACGGCGTCTGGATTCGCCACAAAGAAAGCTGCGCAGGACGCCGAAGCCGCGCGCCGTACCGATGAGCAAAAGAAGTACGAACTGGAACTGGCCGGCGGGGTGAAGGTTGCGGAGGAAATTCCCAAGACGCTGGCTACGCTACTTGTGGAGTTCTTCAAGCAACACGCCGAAGAGAACCTTGCGCCAAAGACCATCGAGCGCTATAGGGAGTGCGCGACGTACCTGGCTCCCGAGCTGGTGGCGATGCGGCTGGACCAAATCACGCCGTTACACCTTAACCGAGAATGGAAGCGGCTCCTTACCTCGGGCGGACACTCACGTAAAAAGGCTCCACGGCCGATGAGTGCTAAGACGGTGCGGAATATCGCGGGTGTGGTTTCCTCCGCTTTCGGCCGCGCGGTTAAGTGGGGATTGGTGCTTGTGAATCCGGTAACCGCGAGCGAGCCGCCGATTCCGAAGAAGCGGCGGGGAATCGCCCTGACGACTGCCCAGCAGGATCTTCTAATCGAGGCGGCGAGCGGTCCATGGTGTCTCTCGACGTTCTTGGCGATGGATGCCGCGCTCGGGGCGCGCCGCGGCGAGGTGCTGGCGTTGCGATGGTCGGATGTGGAAGACGGCCGGGCCGTGATCGGGCGTTCTCTCTGCCAAACGAAGGGCGGCCTGGAGTTCAAGAGCACGAAGACGGAAGAAATCCGGGTGCTTGGATTGCCAGAGGAGGCCCTGGCGGCGCTCGAAGTTCACCGGAAGGCGCAGGGCGAGTTCAGGGCAAAGTTCGGCAGCGACTACCGGGCCGATCTGGACCTTATCTTTGCGAACACGGACGGAACGCCCTTGCGACCGGATTCCGTTTCCGCAACGGTTTCCGCCCTGTTCAAGCGCTTGAAGATCGCCAAGCCGAAGGGCGCCGCGCTACACCTTCTCCGCCACAGCCACGGATCGCACATGCTCGCACAAGGGGTTCCCCTGCCGGCGGTATCCGCACGGTTGGGCCATTCTTCGGTGCGTGTGACCGCGGACGTTTACGCCCATGCGATACACGGCCAAGACGATGAAGCGGTGCGGAAGTGGGAAGAATACCAGAGGCAGAGCCGGGCAACGGCCGCCATCGAACCGCAACACAAGGGACAGGTGCAATAATGAAGCTCTTCTTCGCAGTGCTGATCGGCTCCGCCCTCTACGGGCAGGACCCGCGAATGATCGCCCTTATCCAGCAACGGGACGCGCAGGCGGCGAGGGTCGCCCAGCGGATCGAGTTCGAGCTTGCCCATCCTTACGCCCCGACTCCGGCTGTAACAGCCAAGCCCCCGGCACCGCGCGAACTGACGGCCGCCGAGCGCCGGGAGATCCACGACGCCTTGGATCGCCTCGCCGCTTGCTCCACGGGGCGGCTCGTGAAGGATGCCGGTTCCCCTCCGCTGTACGTCCCCGAAGTGGACGAAGATTGCATGGCCAAGTACCCCTCGACAATCACCGCCAAGAAGTAGCCGCGCTAGGACCGCGCTAGGACGTGGGGCTTCTGGAGGGTATAATCGGAAAGAGCCCAAGGACAGCGCGAACGTAGAATCAATCAGATACACCCTCAAGGGACGTTAAGGGACGGCTCTTTACACATTCGATTCCCGTTAGCGCTACCAAAGTCTTTATAGACTTACGGGCTCTGGGATGATAAGGGCATATCCATGGATGGCCTGAACCCACGCATTACCGTCGAACCCGGCAAGATGGGCGGGAAGCCCTGCATCCGCGGCCTGCGCTTCACGGTGTACGACCTCGCATCCTATCTGGCATCCGGAATGACAGAGGACGAAATTCTGAAAGACTTCCCCTATCTGGAGAAAGAGGACTTCCAAGCGGTGTACGAGTTCTTCGCCAGCATTCCCGAGAGGATCACTGTTCTTGAAGCTTCTCGTTGACGAGAACCTTGCGCCGAGGCTGTCGGAGGATCTTGCCGACCTATTCCCTGAATCGGTGCACGTCGGTTCCGTCGGGTTGGGCAGCGCCGCCGATTCTCTCATATGGGAGTATGCGACGGAGCGCCGGTTCACGTTCCCGACGAAAGACAAGGATTTCGTGAATCTCAGCCTGGCGCGCGGCGCGCCGCCCAAAGTGATTTTGCTGCAAACAGGCAACTGCTCAACCTCCCAAATCGAGGGCCCCATTCGGGCCAATGCCATCCGCCTATCCAGCTTCGAAAACGATGCCCGGCGCAGCCTGTTGATTCTGAAGTAGCGATCTGCAAGCCCGCCTCCCGTCCCGGCGCTGGCGCTCATCCGCGGCGACGAATGGCACAAACGTGCGGTCTGTCCCTGGGTTTTCAGGAAGCGCATCGGAATGGCCCTGGCCACGGATGAACAGGAGCACATGGTCGAGAGCGCGGCAGGTCCCTGGTGCCTCGGCGCGTTCCTGGAGGTGTGCCGGGGAAGTGGCGCGCGGCGCGGCGAGGTGCTGGCGCTCCGGTGGTCCGACATAAAGGATGGCTGCGCGTTCATCGACCGGTCGCTGTGCCAGACCAGGGCGGGCCTGATCTTCAAGGGCACCAAGACGGAGCAGCCGCGCAAGGTAGAGCTACCGCCCTCGACGATGCCGATCCTGGATCGCCACAAGAAAAGCCAGAACGAGTTCCGCACGCAGTTCGGCCCGCGCTACCGGGCCGATCTCGACCTGATCTTCGCCAACCCGAACGGCACGCCGCTGAAGCCGAACTCGGTGTCGTCCACGGTGTCGCGGATCTGCAAGAAGGCAGGCCTGCCCAGGGGCGCATCGCTTCACGTCCTGCGCCACAGCCACGCGAGTCAACTGCTGCACGAAGGCGTGGACCTCGTGACGGTCTCCGAACGCATGGGGCACTCCTCGGTGCGCACGACCGCCGACATTTACGCTCACGCGATGCGGGGTAAGGACGCCGCCGCCGCCAAGGTGTGGGACGCGATCCAGGAACGCGATCGCACGGAGAAGTCGAAGAGCGTAAACTGACAACGCGGCATCGCCAGGAACAGCAGCAGCCGCCGCAGGCCGGGGCGGCTCTTGTTTTGGCGGCCAGGCGTGGCGCGAGTCTCAGAATGGCAACACTGAGGAGAACGGGAAGCTTTATCAGCCAGGAAAACCAGGATCAGAGTCAGAGCCACGACGTCATACAAGCCGGCGTTGCGGACCGTGGCGTCAAGAAACTTGGAAATAAACGATGAGCAGGATCTCGCGCCGGTTTCTACCAGTACCAGTCCCGACGGCGTGAGCTGTGATGCCTGCTTCGGATTATCCTACGGATGAAGACGAACACGACAGGTGATGCCAGTGTCGCGATCACGAGGATGCCAGTGTAAGGCGGGGGGATGTGCAAGGCGTTCCGGTATAGTGCGGCCAGGCCCCAGGCTGCGAGGAAAACGAGCATGCCGTAGAGAACCAACCGGTCGAGTCTCCGTTCAGATCGCTGCACCCCCTCTGCGTATTTCTTGGATGACTGACTGAATTTCGCTCCGCAATAGCACTCCGTTGGGGCAATATCATCGAAAAGAACTCGACTACCGCACTTGGGACAATGGAAGGTCGTGTTTGGCAAGACGCGTTCTCCTTTCCCGTGATTCCCCTAATAAACAGGAATTTCCATTTTTGACTTCCGAATCTCATTCAGTATAGGCCGAACCGCCGTCCTGGGTCCAGCGAACTGTATTTTTCCTTCGAGAACCGTTTTCGACCCTGCCAGACGGGGCTGTCGGCCTGCGCGCAAGATCCAAAATGGCGAACTCCCGTCTTTTCAGTGCATTCCGCAAAACGCAAAACACCCCTCCGGCCCTTACTTCTTGGTCTGTCGGTTTCGCCGCATCATCGCCCTCCCATTACCCGGTCGCTACGAAGGCATCGTGAAGGTCCTGCGCTGACCCAAGAAAGCAACTGCAAAAGGGTAAGCTGTTTTGACTCGTCACACTGCTGCTGGCGGCCGTACGTGAAGAAGCGATTAATCGCTGGAAGCGGACCGCGAGCGTTGCAGCGGTTTCGCTTCGTGATAAGAGCGGGCACACGAAGACTTTCAACGATCTTAACCTGGATCTCGTATTTGCTGGCGAGCCCCAGCAGCCTAATCCGGCCCAAACCGTTTAAAGCTCCTCGACATCTTATGTTTGAGGTCCGATTTGATCGGCGTTACCGACGGACTACGGAGCCGCTGTAGAATATCGATTCCGTGATGTCTCCTGATAAGCAGGCGTAAACTCAGCTTACTCTGGTCGCTTGGGAAAGCAGAGCTGCAAGAACGCGTCATCTAACTTCTTCAGTGCATCATGATAGTCCCTTAGAGTCGTAGTGTCCGATTTGAACATCGCGGTTAGCGCCGCCATTTCACCCCGCTCTGCAAAGGCCGATACGGCTAAAGCACGAGTGCGCTCAATCTCAGCGACGCGCGGCTGCTCATTTGAGTAGGCTTCCAGTATCTGTCGCGCCTGCAAAGGAAGTGAACTATTGAACACTCTTGCCTTGTAATCCTCCTGAATCCTCTTCGCGGCCGCAATGACCCTTTGTGCAGCAGGCAGTACCTCTCGTGCTCTGTCGCGAGCGCCACTGCGTTTTCCAAGCTGCCACATTAGAAGGATGTTACTCTCGGCTCTAAGCACCTCCCTGGCGTCGTCATGAAACTGCTCCAGATCTAGCCATATCGCTTTACAGCTACTAGCACCTTCGCGGTCAGGATCTTGCGATGGCAGCCCTACATCGTGTCGTTGCGCAAGACCCTTAGACTCACCAGCAGATCTTTCAGGCCGGATGTGGCGCAGGACTATTGCGCCGCCTGCCAACAGGACTCCCATAAGGGCCCCGATGCCGGCGCGGCGGAGGCCCGGGTGGCGTCTTCCCGGTGGCTTGAGGTTGGGCAGAGGCACTGCGGACCTACTGCGGTGTGTGCCGACTCGAAGCTCAGCTCGGCGTTGCACGAGTAGCACTTAATCGGCTGAAGGTCGTTTTCGAAGACGGCCCTCTTGCTGTGGCAGCTTGGACACTCGATTTCGATGAAACTGTCTTCAGGTATGCGAGTATTATCCGGAATTTCCATTTTGGACTTCCAACTCTCATTCAGTATAAGCCAAGCCGCCATCCTTTGTTTCTTGCGAGCCGCATTCTTCTTCCGGGGGCCGTTTTCGACCCAGCAAAACGGGATACCCGCGCTGCGCGCAAAATCCAAAGTCGCAAACCCCATCTTTTCAATGCTTTCCGCAAACACCTCTCCGGCCCTCGCGTCCTGAGTTGCCCGGTTTCGCTGTATCATCGCTTTCCTGCTACCCGGTCGCCACCGCCAGCGTCCCGATCCGCCGTACCATGCTCCCGAACAGCCACCGCGTGAGATGGCTCTCGGCCAGCATCAGCCAGTAGTACCGGGCGTGCTTGATCAGCCGGCCGCTCGGCTTCATCAGCCGCTGCTGCAATCTCGTAAGGGACCAGTATCCGATCTTCCTCGGCAGTACCGGCCGCCGCCACAGGTTCCCCAGGTTGTAGGCCATGACGTTCAACCATAGCCGCACCTCGTTGGAACGAAACCGATGACAACTGAGCCGGGTCATCTTGACCGCCTGTTTGCCCTCCTTGATCCACTGCTCCGCCGTTCCACGCTTGTTGTAGAAGCGCACCACCGCTCTCTCAGCCCCGCAGGAGCTTGGCAGCTTCGCCGATTCCCTTTTTCATTATTGGCGCTTCGTCAGAGCCGCTCCGATGTGAGCGAGGTTGTGCGAACATGCCGGCGGTCAGCAAGGGCGCGGCCTGCGTCTGCATGTCCTTCTCAGAGTTGCATACGCTTGTATCAGGCGTTCACGGATGCCGGAGGTCACTGGTCCACTTTCGTGATCTGGGCGAAGCACCACATCACGCTGGGCCGGTCGGACCCCGCAGCCCCCCGCTCCGCGATGCGGTTTTCTGGACCGCAGTACGACCGCAGTACGACGCCACGGTTTCGTGGCGGTATACTGGGTATTCGAGAAGATCAAGTCGGCTGAAAACACAAGACTTGGCACGGCCAAGGACGGCGAAAGCCGGTAGCCGTCGGGTTCGATTCCCGTTAGCGCTACCATGTTTTCATAGAGCCATCCCAGGATGATAAGGTTTGGACTTGGAAGAGCAGGAGGCCCGTGGACAAAGCACTCCACCGGCGTACCTGTCACCGCAATCCACCGCCCGGCCAGTTGCACAAAGGAGCTGAAACATTGGAATCCAACGAAGTCTACGCGCGTATCGGCTCGTTGCGCGTCGTTCCGGTAATCGCCATCGAGAATCCCGATGCGGCCCTGCCGCTGGCCGACGCCCTCCTCGAAGGGGGGCTGCCGGTCGCCGAGATCGCGTTCCGGACCGCGGCCGCCGCCGCGGTGATCGAGAAGATCGCCAGGCGGCGCCCCGGCATGCCGGTCGGCGCCGGCGCCCTGGCCGCAGTCGAGCAATTAAAAGCCGCGGCAGTCCGTAAGACGCTAGGCACCGAATTTTTTCCAAAGAGAGAGCGATGAGAAAACTGAATGTAGCTATCATCGGCGCCAAATTCATGGGCAAGGCGCACAGTAACGCGTGGTCGCGGGTGCATCGTTTCTTCGATGTCCCCTTCGAGCCGGTAATGAAGGTCGCGTGCGGCCTTCCCAATGAGCCGCTCCAGGCCTTCGCCGACCGGTGGGGGTGGCAGTCGATTTCGACGGACTGGAAGGAGACTGTGAACCGGCCGGACATCGATATTGTCGATGTCGCGGCGCCGCCTTTCCTGCACCATGACATGGCGATCGAAGCCGCTCGAGCCGGAAAGCACGTGTTTTGCGAGAAACCCCTGTGCCTGACGTATCCACAGGCGGTCGAGATGCGCGACGCGGCCGAGAAAGCGGGCATTGTGCATTACCTGAACCACAACTACCGCCGTTGTCCCGCGGTTTCGCTGGCCCGCCAGTTGATCGCTGAAGGCCGGCTGGGCCGGCTGTTCCACTGGCGTTCGGCGTACCTGCAAAGCTGGATCGTCGATCCGGAGTTTCCGCTGACGTGGCACCTGCGCCAAGAGACGGCCGGGTCGGGCCCGCACGGCGACCTGGGTTCGCACCTGGTCGACCTGGCCCGCTTCCTGGTGGGCGACATTACCCGGGTGACGGCCATGACCGCGCAGTTCATCAAGGAACGGCCGCTCCCGGACGAGGGGTCGAGCGGCTCCTTCCAGTCCGGGCAGGCGGCGGGCGCGCGCCAGAAAGGGACGGTGACCGTCGAAGACGCCGCTTTCATGCTGGCGCAGTTCGAAAACGGGGCGCTGGGCTCTTTCGAGACCACCCGCTTTGCGCCGGGACGCAAGAATTACAACACGTTCGAGATTTACGGGAGCAAGGGAAGCCTCGGATTCAACGTGGAAAGGATGAACGAGCTGGAATTCTTCTCCACCGAGGACCCCGAACACGCCCAGGGGTTCCGAAACATTCTGGCGACCGAGCCCGTTCACCCCTACCTGAACGCGTGGTGGCCCCCGGGGCACATCATCGGATACGAGCACACCTTCGCCAACGCGATGGCGGATTTCCTCAAAGCCATCGGCTCGGGGACGCAGGTGGAACCGAATTTCGGGGACGGCGTGAAGGAGATGGCGGTCCTGGACGCCGGGCTGGAATCGGCGCGGACGGGACGAGCCGTCGATGTGAAGCGGCCGGCGGGCGACCGGGCCAGCTAGATTACTTAGCGCCCAGGTCGCGCTTGAGGCGGCTTACAATGTCGGTGGCCGCGCGGTCCAATTGCGCGGCTTCCGAACTCTTGGGAACCTCGAACGTGGACCATACTACTTGGCGCGATTTGGCGTCTACCAAAAACAACGTTCCTTTGGCGCGGCCGAGCGTGGAGGAGAGCGCCGGGTTGTCGAGTTTGTTGCCGGGGGACTGGTCGTTCTTGCCGTCCCCAGCGTCCTTGGCGTCTTTGTCTTCCGCTACGGGCGGCTGCTGCGCGGCGGAGATCCCGTCCAGCTTGGCGGTCAGGGCCTCGCCGATGCGGTCGCTGAAGATGGCGTCGGCCAGTTTGGGGTCCACGACCACCTGAACCACATGGCCGCTGGTCAACCGGCTGGCAAGAAACTGGTCCAGTGCGTGCGACATGGGCATGAGGTACACGGCATGCACGCCGGAGAGGTCCGCGGCGGCCAGGAGCGCGCCGCAACAGCAGAAAAGCAGGAGAAACCGTTTCATTTGTTTCATGATATCAATGGGAGTCCTGAGGATATGACGTTGCGCCGCGCGGAAAAGTCGAAGCCATGAGCATCACCGCCATCGTGCCGGTGTGGAACGGCCGCGATCTGCTCGAGCGGCTGTTGGCCACCTTGGATGCGCAGACGAAGCCTCCCGCCGAGGTGCTGGTTGTGGACAACGGTTCCACCGACGGGGCGCCGGAGCTCGCCCGCCGCCGGGGCGCGCGGGTGCTCGCCATGGGCCGCAACGCCGGATTCGCGCCGGCGGTCAACCGGGGAATCCGCGAAAGCCGGAGCGAGTGGGTGGCGGCGCTCAATAGCGATGTCGAACTGGCGCCCGATTACTTCGCCACGCTGCTCGCGGGCGCCGCCGCCGAGGACGCATGGTTCGCCACAGGGAAACTCCTGGCGGGAAGGCGTCCCGGGATCGCGCCGACCGCCGGGGCGGAGGAGGAAGCTGTCTCACCCGTCTTGGACGGAGCGTTCGACTTGGTGTGCCGCGGCGGAGCGGCGTGGCGCGCCGGCAGCGGGCGCGTGTTTGGCCCGCCCTTCTCCGCGCGGCGGAAAATCTGGTCGGCGCCGTGGACGGCGGCGCTGTTTCGCGCGGAGCTGTTCACCCGGGTTGGCCTGCTCGAGGAGAGCTTCGAATCGCACCTGGAGGACGTGGATTTCGGACTGCGCTGCGCGCGGAGCGGGCTGGCGGGCCTATACGAACCTGCCGCCACGGCGTGGCACCAGGGTAGCGCCACAGGGGGGCGCTGGACCGCCGGGACCGTGCGCCGGATGGCGCGCAATCAAATCTGGATCTTGGCGCGCCACTATCCCGGATCGCTTGTGCGGCGCTATGGGCCGTCTATCTTCGCCGCACAGGCCCTGTGGGGAGCGCTCGCCGTGCGGCACGGCGCGGGAACGGCGTGGCTTCGCGGAGAATGGGAGGGATGGCGCGGTTTCTCGCATGCCAGGGCCGGCCACGCCGCTTGGCCCGACGACGCTCTGGACCGTCTGCTGGGCGAGAACGAACGCGCCATCCACCAAATCCAGGCGATCGGCGGCTTCGATTGGTACTGGAAGATGTACTTTCTTCTGACCGGCAGTGAGGCAAAGTGACACATGGCGGAAATCGGCATCGTCATCGTCACGTACTTTTCGGAAGCCGAGATCGGCCCCTGTTTGGATGCGGCTCTTCCGAGCGGCGCGGACATCGTGGTGGTCGATAACGGATCCACCGACGGAACGGTGGCCGAGGCCGCGCGCCGCGGAATTCGCGTGATCGCCAATGGGGTCAATCGAGGTTTCGCGGCAGCCGTGAATCAAGGGATTAGCCTGTTGAAAACACCGTTTGTCCTGCTGCTGAACCCGGACGCCGTGATCCAGGGCGGCATCGAATCGCTGCGCGCGGCCTGCGATCGTCCCGGCGCCGCCGGCGCGGGCGGTCTGCTGTTGGGGAACGACGGCCGGCCGCAGGTGGAATTCATGGTGCGCGCGCTGCCCACTCCGGCCGCCCTGATTCTGGAAGCCTGCTTGCTGAACCGGCTATGGCCGGGAAATCCGGTGAATCGGCGGTATCGGGCACGGGCGCTGGATACCTCCAGGCCAGCCAGGGTGGAGCAGCCGGCGGGAGCGTTCCTGATGATCCGCCGGGACGCGTGGCGGGAATTGCGCGGATTCGACGAGAGCTTCTTTCCGCTCTGGTTCGAGGACGCCGATTTTTGCCGCCGCGCCGTCGATCGGGGATACAATTTGTACTACGAGCCAGGAGCCGTGGCGAAACACACGGGCGCGCACTCCATCGCGAAAATGGGGGTGGAGGCGCGCCGCGTTTGCTGGTACTCTGGAATGATCCGGTACGCCGCCAAGCACTTTCGGCCCGTCTGGTTTCGGGCCACGTGTCTGGGCGTGTTGGCCGGCGTTGCGTTGCGGGCGCTGGCGGAAGCCGTCGCCGCGCGAAGCCTGAAAGGCGCAGCGGGTTTCGGCGCAGTCGCGCGCTTGGCTGGCGGTTGTTTAGTTTTCGGCTGGAAGGGTCATGCGGTGACGGGTCCCGGGGCTAGGTTGGGGAGCGGCGGGTAGTCGGGTTCTTGTTCATGGCGCGAAGCGAATTCGTCTCGGTCACGATCGTTACCTATAATAGCGGCCGGTTCATCAAACGGTGCCTGGAGTCCGTGCTCGCGCAGAGGTACCCGCTGAAAGAGGTCATCGTCATCGATAACGCCTCCAACGACGGCACCATCGACATCCTGGAACAGTTCGAGAACCGCTGCCAGATCTACTACAACGAGGAGAACGCCGGCTTCGCGGCGGCGCAGAACCAGGCCATCAAGCTCTCGAGCGGAGACTGGGTGCTGACGCTGAACCCCGACGTGCTGCTGCTGCCCAACTTCATCCAGGCGATGGTGGACGCGGGGCAGTTCGACGCTTCCATCGGGTCGGTGTGCGGCAAGCTGCTGACCATGTCGTCGCACTTCGAGATTCCCGACCGTCCCGTAGTGGATTCCACCGGCATGTACTTCAACCCCATGTTGCGCCACCTGGACAGGGGCAGCCAGGAGGCCGATAACGGCCACTTCCTGCAATACGAGTATGTGTTCGGCGCCACCGCGGCGGCCGCGCTGTACCGGCGCACGATGATCGAGGACGTATCGATCGGCGGCGAGTTCTTCGACACGGACTTCTTCGTCTATCGCGAGGATGCCGACGTGGCGTGGCGGGCCCAATTGTTGGGCTGGAAGTGCCTGTACGTGCCGTACGCGCGCGGCTACCACGTGCGCAAAGCGCTGCCTGGGAACCGGCGCGCCCTGCCCGCCGAGATCAACATGCACTCGGTGAAGAACCGGTTCCTGATGCGCGTCAAGAACATCTCGAGGAGCCTCTACCGGCGTAATTGGTTCTCCATCACGGCGCGCGACTTCATGGTGGTGGCGTGGTGCCTGCTGTGGGAGCATACTTCCCTGAAGGCCTTCTGGCTGCTGGCCAAGAACGGGAAGCGGGTCATGGAGAAACGCCGCCTCATTCAGGCCCGGAAGCGCGTCACCGACGAGTACATGGCGGAATGGTTCAAGTACGCGCCGGTCAGCAAGCGGGCGCCTAAGAAGATGGTCCGGCTGCTCTCGCGCTCAGCGACCGCCAGAACCTAGGCGGCCCGAGCCGATGCGCATCGCCATAGCCGGTACGCGGGGCATTCCGGCTGCATACGGTGGATTCGAGACGTTCGCCGAGGAGCTTTCCACACGGCTGGCGGAGCGCGGGCACACCGTCAGGGTCTATTGCCGCGCGCGGCCGGCGGAGCCGATCTACCGGGGCGTGCGCCTCCAATACCTTCCCACCATCCGCCGCAAGTATTTCGATACGCTGGCGCACGCGCTCCTCACGACGCTCCACCTTCTGGCGCATCGCGTGGACGCCGCTCTCTTCTGCAACGGCGCCAACGCGCTCTTCACGCTCGCCCCGCGCCTCTTCGGCATCCCGGTGGCGCTGAACGTGGATGGCATCGAGCGGAAGCGCAAGAAGTGGAACCGCGCCGCCAAGGCTTGGTATCTGGCTTCGGAATGGCTGGCGACGTTTTGTCCGACGGCGGTAGTTACCGATGCGCGGGCCATTCAGCGCTATTACCGCGAGCGCCGCGGGCTGGAGAGCGTTTTCATCCCGTACGGCGCGGAGACAGGCCGCACAGCCGGGCGGCGGGCGCTGGACGAATTGGGCCTCGCGCCGGGCCGGTACTTCCTGTACGTGAGCCGCATGGAGCCGGAAAACCGTCCGCTGGAAGTGCGGCAGGCGTTTGAGCGCGCGCGCACGGACATGAAGCTGGCGCTGGTGGGCGACGCCCCTTACGCGCACGAGTATATACGGAAGGTGCGGAATACCAGCGACGAGCGGATCGTGATCCCCGGCGCCATCTATGGTGAAGGCTACGGCGAGCTGGGATCGCATTGTTTCGCCTACATCCACGCCACCGAGGTGGGGGGCACGCACCCCGCGCTGATCGAAGCCATGGGCCGGGGCGCGCTGGTTCTGTACCGCGACACGCCGGAAAACGCCGAAGTGGCGGGCGGCGTGGGAATCCCCTTCCAGCCCGAAGAACTGACTGGAAAGATCGAGCTGGCTTTGGCCATGCCGGAAAAGGAACGCGAAGCTCTGCGCCAGGCGGCCATGGTCCGTGTGCGCGAGCGTTACTCATGGGATGCGGTGACCGACGCGTATGAGGCGCTGTTGCAAAAGCTGACCGCTACCCTCTAACCGCTGTAGGATGCTGGGAGAAGGTGGTTTCGCGCCTGCGCCGCGCGGGGCGTCCGCGGCCCCCGCTATAATGAGGGGGTGCCCAAGACCAAGGATCTCGAATCGCGCCTGCAGAAAACGGAAGAGCAGTTGCGGCTGTTTCAAAAGATCAGCAGGCTCATGGTTCGGGACCTGAGCGTCCAGGACGTGCTGAAGGGCATTGTGTCGCTGGTGGTGGAGTTCACGCAATGCGACTCCTGTCTGGTCTATCTTCTCGACAACGAAGAACTCGTCCTGTGCGCGGCCAATACGCCGCACCCGGCGGCCATCGGTAAGGTCCGGCTGCGCGTCACGGAGGGTGTGACCGGCTGGGTAGCGCGCGAGCGGCGGCTGCTGGCGATCCCGCGCGAGGCGTACAAGGATCCGCGGTTCAAGAGTTTCGGCGAGCTTCCGGAGGATACCTACGAAGCCTTTCTTTCGGCTCCGCTGATTGCGCGCAATCGCGTGGTGGGCGTAATCAACGTGCAGCACCGCACGGCCCACCAGCACACGGGCGGCGAGATGGAAGTCCTGACCACGGTGGGCGAGCAGGTGGGCTGCGTCCTGGTTCTGGCGCGTCTCTCCGCCACGGAGTTGGAGGCGGGCAGCCACGCCGAGTTCGCTTTTTCCGCCGGCCCGGCTCCGATGAAACAATAGAGGATTTGTGACTCGCCAATTCGGCTGTATCCTTCTGGCTTTGTGGACCGTTGCCGCATGCGCGCCGGCGGCCCAGCGGGCGCAGACGCAGTATCTGTACGACGAAGCCAAGTCCACGCTGACCATCGTCGATCTTCAATTTCCTTCGGCTGCGCGCGGCGTGGCGGTGGGCGTCATCGCCACCGGCGCCCACGACCAACCGGTGGCTCTGATGACGTCCGACGGGGGCGCCCACTGGCAGACGGTCCCGCTCAAGGAAGCGCCGGTTGCGCTGTTCTTCCTGAACGAGTCCGTGGGCTGGATGGTGGGGAACAAGGACCTCTGGCGGACAGCCGAGGCGGGGCGGAGTTGGACCAGGGTATCGCGCATCCCGGTTCCGGCCTTGCGCGTGTACTTCGCCGACGAAAACACGGGCTGGGCGGCTTGCGTCGACAAGACGGTTCTCGAAACGCGCGACGGAGGACGGCATTGGAAAGCCGTGGCGGAGGCGGCTACGCCCCCGGGCGCGAAGGAACATTCCCAGTACGACTGGATCGCGTTCGCGACTCCGCTAGCCGGCGTGGTGATCGGCTCGAATAATCCGCCACGCCGCCGCGCGGAGTTCCCGGATTGGCTCTCGCCCGACAGCGCTCTGGGCGAACGCGAGACCCCGCACCTTTCGCTGACGCTGCAGACTTTCGATGGCGGTAAGACCTGGAAATCCTCGTCCACCTCGATGTTCGGCTCCATCACCAGGGCCCGGTTCGGTCCGCGGGGCGTGGGGCTTGGCCTGATCGAGCATGCCCCGTCCTTTAGATACCCCAGCGAGGTACTCGGTCTGCGGTGGCCCACGGGGAAAAGCGAGGTGATCTACCGGGATGAGAACTTCCGGGTCGACGATGTGTGGGTGACTTCCGACGGCGCGTGCTATTTGGCGGGGCTCGCCCTAGTCAGTAAACTCAGTTCCGTGGTTCCCCAAAAGGTGAAAGTTCTGACGAGCCGGGATCTCACGACCTGGACGCCGGTCGAGATCGATTACCGCGCCATGGCGAATCGCGTCATACTGGCGGGCGCGGGCGCGGGCAACGTGTGGCTCGCCACCAACAACGGCATGATTCTCAAGCTGAACCCCTGAAACGTGCCGGTCCGACCATGTTTTATTCACAGGCGATGCACCCGACGCCGCACCCAAAACCATTGAAACAAAAGACAATAAAAGCTGAGGAAAAGTACGGCTGTGCGCAAAAAACAATTTGACGCAGACGGACTTCAGGCGCATAGTGAATGAGGTTCCAAGAGGTTTGAGGAACAGCAAGCCTTCGAGACGTAGCGGATCGGGAACGATGATCCGGGGCCGAAACTAGAAATAGAGATGGCTTCGGGGAG
>JBEKHV010000006.1:0-117632 GCA_050012095.1 Bryobacteraceae bacterium
GTGGAAATCCCGTCGCTAGCGGGGAGCTTCCGGGCGAGTCTGACGGAATACAACGCCCTCGGCGTAAAACAGAAGTTCACCGGCAAAGAACGGGATGCGGAGACGGGCCTCGATTACTTCGGGGCGAGGTACTACTCGACGGCACAGGGGAGGTTCACGACGCCGGATTGGTCGGCAAGGCCGCAAGCAGTGCCGTACGCCGATTTTGCGAATCCACAGACCCTCAATCTGTACACGTACGTGCAAAACAACCCCCTAAGCAGAACCGACCCCGATGGGCACTGCTGCTGGGACGAATTGGTTTCCGCATATCAGTACGTAAAGAGCGTTGCCTACGTGAAAATCGAAGGCGGGTTCGGTGTCGGCCTATCCGGCCGTGTCGGCCCATTCAAAGGCGAAGTTGAGGCTAAACGCGTTGCTGAGACGAAAATCGCCGCGCCTATCAACACGAAGAAAGACGTAATTGAGTTCGCTGCGAAAGTCGAGGCCGGTCCGGTGAAATTGGGGCCAGCCGCAACCGGCGAAAGCACCCTTGCAACAGGAGATCAAGTCATCCCGGGAGGAACCGAGCGGGACTGGCACGGAGAGTTCCTATACGATCTCGGCGACAAAGCTAAGGGATCCGGCTGGGATCTCGGCTTAGGGCTTCAAATCGGCGTCGGTCTTCAGGGAGGCATAGAAGTAGGGGTGAACGGGCAGAAGATCGTCAACGATATCCAAGATGTCCTGACCGTTCCCCCGCCACCAAACCCGCCCGCTCCACCGCCAGCCCCAGCAGCTTCAAGGCCGTGTTCATCGGGCGATTCGGGATGCAATAGGTGAGGCAGATATGATTCCGAGCAATCCTGATTGCCGTCAGACGCTATTGTGCAGCCGAAGAGCCTACGCTGCGTTTCTGTTTTCGGCGTGGTGGTGCCTAGTATTTGGGGGCGTGCTTGCGCTCTTCTTCGCGACGTGGGACGAAACCACAAACCATTTCGTACGAGTTCTTCTTCCGGCCACCCTCGGATGTCTGGGTGCTGTCGGGAGCATCGCGGGGCTAGTTATTTTCTTTGGAATGTTCGCGTACCTCATCCGGTGTGATCAGTCGTCGCGCAGATCGAAGGCGCTCTGGTTGATTACCTTCCTGATCGCCTGGTGCTTCGGATCCAGCGTCTACTTCTTTGCTGTCTACCGCAGGCAACAGCGACCCATAAGCACGAATTCGGCCCCCGCTGAACCCAACTTCGGTTGACGACATGTGCCTACGATGCGCGGTGGAACAAAGGGCGCCGTCCGAAATGCCGGCCTCGATTACTTCGGGGTTAGATACTTCTCGGGGGCGCAGGGGAGGTTCACCACAAGAAAGAAAACCGTGACAGGCTACGTGTTTCCACTTTTTCTTGAGACAAGACGCTTCAGTCGGCCACTATATTTGCATGCCAAGACTCGCTCGGGTGGTGGCTGCCGGACTCCCGCACCATGTCACGCAACGCGGCAACTACCGCCAGAACGTCTTCTCCAGCGACACGGACCGTCTCACCTACCTCGGCCTGCTGCGCGAGTACAGCCAACCGGCCCGGCTCCGGCTGATCGGCTACTGCCTGATGACCAACCACGTGCACCTGATCGTAGTGCCGGAGCGCGCGGACTCGCTGGCTCGAGGATTGGGCCAAGCCCATTGCCGGTACGCTCACGCGGTGCACGCGCGGCTGCATGCGACCGGACACCTGTGGTAGAACCGCTTCTACTCGGCGGCCATGGACGAAGGGCATCTGCTGTCGGCGATGCGCTACGTCGAGAGGAACCCGGTGCGGGCTGGGATGGTGACGGAGGCGGCCGAGTACCGGTGGTCCAGCGCCAGGGCGCACGTGGGAGGGTACGACCCCAGCGGGGGACTCGACCTGGGGTACTGGGAAGCGCGAGTCCGCCCGGAGGAGTGGCGCCGGGCGCTGGGGATGGCGGAGCAAGCGGAGGAATGGGCGGCGATCCGGGCGCAAACCGCGAGTGGCAGGCCCCTGGGGTCGAAGGAGTTCATCGCCGGACTGGCGCCAGATGCGGCGGGTGCTGGAGCCGCGCCCGCCGGGGCGGCCGCGGAAGAAAGCAAGCGAAGGTGAGAACCACGCGGTTCAGGCTGCGCTATTCTGAGCAGGAGTACGGATAAATGGAATCACGTAGCCTGTCACGGGTTTGGTTTGTCACGGGTTTGGTTACGGGTTTGGTTACGGTTTGGTTACGGGTTTGGTTTGTCACGGGTTTGGTTTTCACGGGTTTGGTTTGGTTGTCACGGGTTTGGTTCGGGTTTAACGGGTTTAGGTTGTCACGGGTTTAGGTTTAGGTTTAGGTTTAGGCTAGACCTCCCGTGCCTGCTAGATCCGTTCCTGCGGAGAAGCCGTGCCAGGACGGTCAGGAGTAGTGTTCTGGCACGTCTCGCTGAGGAGAAGATTTCATATGCGTCCAAACGAGACAACTGCGCTGAAAACCATCCTGATCGCTGTAGCAGCTGACAGCTTGGTCATTAGCTTTGCCGCAATGCTAGTTGTGAACGGCGTGCTTTCAACTGCCCTGCTGGCAGCACTCGGGTTTTTCCTGTTTTGGGCTAATTACATGTTCGTTCAGGCGAGATCCCGTCCGGTCGGCACCTCATGGAAATCCCTCTCGCTAGAGGGCACTGCCGGCATATACTTTTCCGGGGCTCTTTGGGGTTTGGTATCCCTTGCACGCGACCGAGAGTGGAACCAAATTTTCGGCCCTGTCATTGCTCTTGCGATAGGCACCTTTTGCCTATCGAGGTCCCGACGACTCCGGACGAGGGAAGAGCGGGACAGCAACGAATAACACAATTCTTTTGGCAATTCGGTGACAGGCAACGAAACTCCCAAACTGCGGGAGCTTTCGTAGCCGGCCTCCTTTTCGCGGCTGTCCCTCGCCAAAAGTCTGTCGCGTCCGTCTTCGCATGGCGTATTGGCGCCGGCTCGCGTCCGGAAAGGCCGCGCGCAACTATAATTAGACTGATGTCTACGAACAGCTTCGGCGCCGCAGCGAAACTGCGCGTCGGTGACCGCGTGTACGAGTACTTCCGGCTCCGCGCTCTCGAGGGAAAGGGCGCCGGCGCCGTATCCCGTCTGCCTTTCTCCACCCGGATCCTGCTGGAGAACCTGCTCCGCCACGAGGATGGGCGGCGCGTATCGGCTGGGGACGTGGAATACGTCGCTCGGGGCGCGTCCGGAGCGGCCGCCAAGGAAATCAGCTTCATGCCGGCGCGCGTGCTGCTCCAGGATTTCACCGGGGTTCCGTGCGTGGCGGATCTGGCGGCTATGCGCGACGCATTAGCGGCCATGGGGGCCGACCCGGCCCGCGCCAATCCGCTGCTCCCGGCCGATCTGGTGATCGACCACTCCGTGCAGGTGGACCAGTTCGGCTCCCCGGGCGCGTTTCAGTTCAACGCGCTGCTCGAATTCCAACGCAACCGCGAACGGTACGTCCTTCTGCGCTGGGGGCAGAAGGCCTTCCGCAACTTCCGCGTGGTGCCGCCCGATACCGGCATCGTGCACCAGATCAATTTGGAGTATTTGGCCTCCGTGGTATTCCGGTCCAACGGCCAGGCGTATCCCGACTCGGTGGTGGGCACGGATTCCCACACCACCATGATCAACGGCTTGGGTGTGCTGGGTTGGGGAGTCGGCGGGATTGAAGCCGAGGCCTGCATGTTGGGCCAGCCCATTTCCATGCTGCTGCCCCCGGTGGTCGGGTTCAAGCTCCACGGCAGGTTGAAGGAGGGCTGCACGGCCACGGACCTGGTGCTTACCATCACGCAGATTCTTCGTAAGAAGGGCGTGGTGGGGAAGTTCGTGGAATTCTACGGCGCGGGGCTGAGCGCCTTGAGCCTTGCGGATCGCGCCACCGTGGCCAACATGGCCCCCGAATACGGCGCCACCATGGGCTTCTTCCCGGTGGACGAAGAGACGCTCGCCTACCTCAAGTTCACCAATCGCGCGCCGGAGCTGATTGCGCTGGTGGAGGCCTATACGAAGGAACAGGGCCTCTTCCGGACCGATACCACTCCCGACCCGGTCTACGCCGACAGCCTGGATCTGGACCTGTCCCTGGTCGTGCCCTCCATGGCCGGTCCGAAACGGCCGCAAGATCGCCTGGAACTGCCCAACGTCAAGGCGAGTTTTCACGCTGCTTTTCCCGGCGCGCGGAAGAGCGCGGCGGCCGGCATGAACGGGCGGCAAGTCCAGATCGCGGACGGCTCAGTGGTGATCGCCGCCATTACGAGCTGCACCAACACCTCCAATCCCGCGCTGATGCTGGCCGCCGGCCTGGTGGCCAAGAAGGCCGTGGAGCGAGGCCTGACGGTGAAGCCGTGGGTGAAGACCAGCCTCGCTCCGGGCTCCAAAGTAGCCATTGATTACTTCCGCGAGGCGGGCCTGACACCCTATCTGGAAAAGCTCAACTTTCACTTGGTGGGATTCGGCTGCACCACGTGCATTGGCAACAGCGGCCCTCTGCCTGAGCCCGTCGCGCAGGCGGTGCAGAAAGAAAATCTGGTGGTGGCGGCCGTGCTGAGCGGCAATCGCAATTTCGAAGGCCGCGTCAACCCGCTGACGAAGGCCAACTACCTGGCCTCTCCGCCGTTGGTGGTGGCGTACGCGCTGGCGGGAACCGTGGATCTCGATCTGTCGCGCGATCCGCTGGGCCTCGATCCCGCGGGCCTTCCAGTATACCTGCGGGACATCTGGCCCACGGACGAGGAGGTGCGGAATGCGATGCGTTCCGTCCAGCCCGAGATGTTCCGCGACGAGTACGGGCAGGTTTTCGACGGCGACGAGAACTGGAAATCCATGTCCGTGCCGTCCGGACTGGCTTTCCAGTGGGACCCCGCGTCCACCTACATCAAGAGACCGCCCTTTTTCGACATGGCGGCCGATCCCAGCCGGCCGGTGGCCGACTTCCACGGAATGCGCGCTTTAGCGGTGCTCGGAGATTCGGTGACCACGGATCACATCTCGCCCGCGGGCTCGATACCGAAGGACGGCCCGGCGGGGCGTTACCTGATGTCGCTGGGCGTGGAGCCGAAAGACTTCAATTCGTTCGGCGCGCGCCGCGGGAACCATGAAGTGATGGTGCGGGGCACGCTGGCCAACATCCGCTTGCGCAACCTCCTGGCGCCCGGAACCGAGGGCGGATGGACGCGGCTCCTGCCGGGCGACGAGCAGATGTCCATCTACGACGCTGCGATGCTGTACCAGAAAGAAGGCGTGCCGCTGGTGATTCTGGCCGGCAAGGAATATGGAACGGGATCGTCGCGCGACTGGGCGGCCAAGGGCGTGGCGCTGCTGGGCGTGAAAGCGGTGATCGCGGAGAGCTTCGAGCGCATCCACCGCACCAACCTGGTGGGCATGGGCGTGCTGCCGCTGGTGTTTCAAACGGGCGAAAACGCCGCCAGTCTCGGCCTGACGGGGCGCGAGACGTTCCATGTGGAGGGCATCGCCAGAGCGCTCGACGGCGGAGCGCACCAGGCCACGATCCGGGCCGTGAAGGACGAGGGTTCGGAGACGGTGTTCCAGGCGACGGTGCGCGTAGACACGCCGCAGGAGGCGGAATACTATCGCAACGGCGGTATCCTGCCATTCGTGCTGCGGCAGTTGGCGGCGTCCTGAACGGCGCGCCGTGCGTTATAATTTGCGCTTATGAATCTAAAGACGCTGACCCTTCTGACGGCTCTGGCGCCCATACTGCTGGCCCAGGCATCGCTGATGAATCCGGCCTCGCTGAACGAGCAGGCCCCCGCTACTTTTAAGGCGAAGTTCGCCACCACCGCCGGCGATTTTACGGTCCAGGTGACGCGCGCGTGGTCGCCCATCGGCGCGGACCGCTTTTACAATCTGGTGAAGAGCGGTTTCTTTACCGACGAAAGCTTCTTCCGAATCGTGCCGGGGTTCATCGTGCAATTCGGGATTCCCGCGGACCCCAAGGTCGCCGCGGTATGGCAGAACGCTAACGTGAAGGACGATCCCTTCAAACAGAGCAACGCGGCTGGCACTCTGGTGTTCGCCAGGACTAGCGCGCCGAATTCGCGTTGCACCCAGTTCTTCATAAACCTGGCCGACAATGCCCGCAGCCTCGATCCTCAGGCTCAGCCTGGATTCACGCCGTTCGGAAAGGTCACCGAGGGCATGAACGTCGTTCAGAAGCTGTACAGCGGCTACGGGGAAAGGCCCGATCAGGTCGCCATTCAGTCGCAGGGCAAAGCCTACCTCGACAAGAACTTCCCGAAGCTGGACAGCATTAAGTCCGCAACCATCGTGCCGTAGTCTCGGTGCTAAGGGCAAAATGGGGACAGGCACGAAGTTTCGCAAACCCGGCGAAATTCGAGCCAGTCCCCATTTTGCGGCGTGTCGCACCACACTGGCGTTCTTCCTCTTTGCCGGTCTGGCGCATTCCCAGCAGGTCACCGTTTCCGTGCTGGCCACCACCGACATGCACGGGAACCTCTACCCCGTCGATTACGTCACGGACCAGCCCGCCGCGCGCGGCTTGGCGAAGATGGCGACCCTGATCCGCGCCGCCGAAGCGGAAACCCCCAATCACCTGCTCATCGACTGCGGCGATACCATCCAGGGTACGCCGCTCGAGTACGCGTACCAGACGCTTGTGCGCACCGGCCTCGGGCCGCTCGGCCTGAAGCCCGCGGTGGAACTGGCGCACGACCCCATGATGCTGGCCATGAACCGCCTGGGCTACCAGGCCATGACGCTCGGCAACCACGAGTTTAACTTCGGGCTGAAGAACCTGAACCAGGCGCGGTCCGACGCCGCGTTCCCCTGGCTTTCCGCGAATACCGCGGTCGCGCCGGGCGGAGCGGAGCGGCCCTTTGCGCCCTACATCGTCCAGACCGTGGGCGGCGTCAAGGTGGCCGTCATCGGCATCACGACGCCCGTCATCACCGGTTGGGAGAAGCCGGAGAACATCGGTTCGTACCGTTTCCTGTCCCCCGCGGAGGCCGTGAAGAACGCTATCGCGGAACTGCGGGCGCGCGAACATCCCGATCTGATCGTCGTCGCGGCGCACTCCGGATTGGGCCGCAACCTGACCACGGGGCAGCCGGAGAATCCGGAGGAAAACGTAGTCTACGATTTGGCGACGCGCGTCCCGGACGTCGATGCCATCGTGTTCGGCCATTCTCACAGTCAACTGGAAGGAACGCTGCTTGGCAAAGTCCTGCTGGTCCAGCCCAAGAACTGGGCGATTTCGCTGGCCCGCATCGACTTCACGCTGGACCGCAAACCGGGTGGCGGCTGGTCGTTGGTGGATAAGAAAAGCCGGCTCATTCCCGTGACCGCTGAAACGGCGGCCGCCCAGGACATCCTCGACATCGAAAAGCCCTACCAAGAACTGGCGGAACGCTACCTCAATACGCCCGTGGCCCAATCGCCGCACGCGCTCAGCGCCGCGCTGGGGCGCGTCGAAGACACAGCCATAGTGGACGCCATACAGGAAGCACAGCTTTACTACACGCACGCCGACGTTTCCTTCACCTCTCTGTTCAACCCGGCGGTTCGCGTGGCTCAAGGCGAGGCGACCGTGCGGCAGATCGCGGCGCTCTATCCCTACGACAACGAACTCTACATGGTGGAGGGAGACGGCAAGATGGTGAAAGACGCCTTGGAGAACGCGGCCCGGTTTTATCTCTCCTGCGAGGGCGCGCGATGCTCCCAGCCGCCGCTCATCAACCGCAGCGTGATCGGCTACAACTACGACATGGCGGAGGGCGTCGATTACGAGATCGATCTGACCCGGCCGGAGGGCGACCGCATACGCAACTTGCGATGGCACGGCGCGCCGCTGGCGCCGGACCAGAAGCTGCGCATCGCGGTCAATAACTACCGCGCAGGCGGCAGCGCGGGGTACTCCATGTTCGTAGGCGCCAAGATCGTATGGCGGTCCCCGGAAGAGATCCGCGACATGCTTGTGCGCTATTACACGGACAAGAAGAAGCTCCCCGGCGAGCCGGACAACAACTGGCGCATAGTTCCCGACGCTGCCCGCCGCACGCTGGAACAGGAAGCGCAAGCGCAGACGGGGCGGCCGCCGGTGAAGTAAGTGGAATCGGTGGGACAGACGATCGTTTTTTGTCGTCTGTCGGGCGGGCCGACCACTGAGCCAGCCAGCCAGAAGACAGACCACAAAAAACGATGGTCTGTCCCACTTAGTTTGCCGGGCGGCGCGCGCTCGACCAGGGCCACTGGTTTTTGGATGTAGCTAAGCCTGCTTTCACTGGATTCGCCTCTACGTAGTCTATGAGGTATTGCAATTCTTCCGCGGAGCGGACCCAGTGGTCGAATGATTCATCCTGCCAGAATGGTTCACCTGCCCGGCCTAGAACGCGGTTGGCTACGCGCCCGGTCCGGCCTTTGAGCCACTGCAAGATGCGTGGGACCTCGGAGTGAGGTTCGAAGACGGCGTGGATGTGGTTGGGCATCACGACCCACGCGTAGAGATTGTAGAGGCTCCGCGGCGTCTCGCCGTAGAGGAGAGCGCTCGCAGCGATTTGCGCGATTCGCGGATCCTGGAGCCAGAGTGGGCCTAGGTCAAATCGCTCGGGATGCTCGGAAAAGTCGGCCGGTGACAGACCACGAAAAACGATGGTCTATCCCACTGGAATCGATCCGGCCAGGCGCCAGGTTGCGAATATTACGGCGCGGTCGGGGAACCAGTGCGGCAGATGCCGGCGATAGAACATAAACTCATAGTGGCCGGTAGCTACCAAACTTCTCAGAAATTGCGCGGCTCAGCTAGCAGGAAAACACTGCCTACTTGCCGACTACCAGCACGTGGAAGCTGTCCGGGACGGCCTGCGCGCGGCCTCCGCTGGCGGCGGCCGGGTAGTCGGCGCCTAGCAGGTAGACGCGGTGTAGCTTGGGGTCCACCGTCATGGTGCGGGCGTGCGGCTCGGTGGTCACCGTGTCGACGGTCGCGTACTTGCCGTTCACCAGCTTCACGATACTGAGGGTTCCGGTTTGCCCGTTCGAGCTGAAGGCCAGGCCCAGATCCGGGTCGAAGCCTGCGGCATCCGGGCCTTGACCGATGACCGGCGTCGCGATCACCTTGAACGTCGGGATATCGGTCACCGCCATCGTGCCGTCGCACACGGAAAACAGCTTCTTGTCTTTCAGGTCGATCGCCAGCCCGGACGGACCTTCACAGGGCAGGATGGAGACGCGGCGGGTCACCGATGGCTTGGCGGCGTCGATTTCGATAACTTCGCTCTTGTCTTCGAGGTTGTTATACAGCTTCCCCGCCCCATCCGCCTGGCAGAACTCGGGCTTGCCATTCAGCGGCAACGTGGCCACCACTTCGCCAGTCTTGGCGTTGAGCACGCTCGAATCGTCCGAGCGGCCGTTGAACGTGAATACGCGCTGCGTCTTCGGCTCGTAGCAGACGGCGTCCGGGTTCTGGCCGACCGCCGGTTCGCCGATTTTGGCGAGGGTCTTCAGATCGAAAATGGTCACGCTGGCCGATTGCCCGTTGGTGATGAACCCGCGGTTGAGGTCCTGCGCAATCGCGATTCCATGCACGCCGTGCAGGTCGGAAATCGTACCGACCACCTTGCCCGCGTCCGGATCGACCACGGCCACGCTCGACCCGTGAGAAACGTAGAGCCGGCGGTTCGTGTTATCCAGGGCGACATAGTCCCAACTGCCCGCGCCGCCGATCTTGATCTTGTTGAGTACCTTGTAACCTTCGGCGGCGCCCAAGGGGCCCCCGGCCGCGGCTACTACCAAAACGATTATCAGAAACCTTTTCATTGCATTACTCCTTCTTCTTTGGCGTCCGGCCGCCGATGTAGTAGTGAACGGCCGGAGTCACCACCAGCGAGAGAACCATCGAAGCCAGAATGCCGCCGATCACCGCGATGGCCAGGGGCTGTAACATCTGCGAACCGGCGCCCCAGGCGAGCGCCAAAGGTAACATGCCGGCCACGGTGGCCAGCGCCGTCATCATAATGGGACGCAACCGGCGCTCGCCGGCGCGGATCATAGCCGCTTCGGGCGCAAGCCCTTCCGCCCGGTACTTCTGGTCGGCGTCCAGCAGCAGGATGCCGTTCTTGGCGACGATGCCGATCACCATGATCAGCCCCATGAAAGAGGACAGGTTGAACGTCTTGCCGGTGACCAGCAACCCGGCGAACACGCCGCACGTGGAGAGCAGCGCGGAACAGAGCACCGCGATGGGGGCGGCGAAATTGAGGAACTCGAACAGCAGCACGATGAAAACCAGGATGATCGCCAGGATCAGGACGAAAGCGAGATCCTTGAAAGACTTCTGTTGTTCCTCGTATCCGCCGCCGAATTCCACGCGGACGGAGGGCGGCATGCCGAGGCCCGCCAGGGTCTCCTTCACCCTCCTGATTCCTTCTCCCAGGTTCACGTTTTCGAGGCGGCCGGTGACAGCCACGAGCCGCTGGAGGTTGTCGCGCCGGATCTCGGTCTGGCCGGGGAGGTCGGTGACGCTGGCCAGGCTCCCGATGGTGGCGGTCCTGCCAGTGCCACTCACCAACAGGGTGTTGCGAATGGCGTCCAGTGTGGCGCGGGTCCGCTCCGGAAAACGCACGCGAATGGTATAGACGCGGTCGTTGATCACAACGGGGGCCTGGGCGGGCTCGCCTTGGAGGATGGCGCTGGCGTCCATCTCGATTTCTTCCGGCGTAAACCCCGCGCGGGCGCTGGCCACGGGATCGACCTGGAAGGTGCTGGCCGGGCCGCTGATGGTGTTCTCGATGCCGTTCAGCACGTCCACGACGCCTGGAATCTTCTTAATGGCGTCGCCCACACGCGGCGCCCAGTCGAGCAGCACGTCGGGATCCTCGCAGAAGAGCTTGATGACGATCGGCTCGGGTTGATTGGAGAGGTCGCCGATCTCATCCTCGAGTTTCTGAACCAACTCGATGTCCATGACGGGCTCCGCGATTGCCACGCGCTGACGTACATCAGCCATGACCGCTTCGGTATTGCGCTTACGGCCGCGCTTGAGACGGACGGAAATGTCGCCGCGGTTGGCCTCCGTAACCGCCGCCAAGCCCAGTTCCAGACCCGTGCGTCGCGAGGTGGTTTCCACTTCCGGCACCCGGCTGAGAACGCGTTCAATATGGGAGACCATGCGGTTGGATTCGTCGAGCGACGCGCCAGCGGGCGTCCAGTAGTCCACCACAAAGCTGCCTTCGTCGAGCGTCGGCAGCAGATCCGATCCAATGCCGACGAAGCAGAAGTACGAGCCGGCCACCAGGGCGACGCTGGCGAGTCCCAGCGCCAGGGGGTGCTCCAATACGCCGCGCAACACCCGCTCATAAATGCGCATGAGCCACCGCGGCACGCTGCTTTCCACGGCCCTGCCGATGTGCCGCTTGCGAATGAAGTAGTGGCTGAGCGTGGGAGTCCAGGTGAGCGCCAGCGCCAGCGAGGTCAGCAGCGCGGCGCCCACCGTGAAAGCCAGCGCGCGGAAGAACACGCCCGTCACGCCGGCGATGGCGACCAGCGGGACAAAAACCACTATGGGGGTGATAGTCGAGCCGACCAGCGGCACGCGGATTTCGTGTATGGCGCTGCGGATCGCCTGGGCGCGGGACTGCCCCGAATCGCGGTGCGTGACGATGTTCTCCACAACCACGATGGCGTCGTCGATCACCAGACCGACGGCGGCGGCCAGACCGCCCAGGGTCATCAAGTCGAAGTTCTCGTGCGCCAAGCGCAGCGCGATGAAAGCGATCGCGATGGTGGCGGGTATCACCAGGCCGGCCACCAGGGACGTGCCCCAGTCGCGCAGGAACAACACCATGATGAGCGATGCGAGCACCAGGCCGATCAGGACCGCGTCGCGCACGCTGGCGATCGAGTCGGACACGATGTCCGACTGGTCGTAGAAGGAACGCAGGTCCACGCCGCGCGGCAGCGACTGGCGCAGGCGCTCGATCTCCTGGTGAACGGCGTTGGCCACATCCACGGTGTTGCTGTCCGGCTGGCGGTTGATGTTGATCAGGACCGCGGGCTTGCGATTGGCCGTGACGATGGTGTAAACGGGCTCAATCGACGGCCCCACCGTGCCGATGTCGCCGATGCGGATGGGCGCGCCGGCGGGGGTGGTCTTGACGACGATATCGGAGATCTCGGCCGGCGTTTTCACCTGCCCGGTCACCAGGCTGAGGATGAGTTCGTGATTGGCTTGAATCAGGCCGGGAGAATCGATCAGGTTGCTGCGGTCGATGGCATCGAGAATATCGGGAACTGTGACGGCGGCCCGCACCAGCTTGGCCGGATCCGGCTGCACTTGGAATTCGGGGATCTGGTCCGCCTGCACGACCACGGTCGAAACACCCTTGGCGCGGTTCAGCCGCGGCTTCATCTCGTAGGTGGCGTACTCCCATAACTGAGTTTGCGGCACGGTTTCCGATGTGAGGCTGTAGCCCATGATCGGAAACGCGGCGAAGGTCAGGCGGTCCGCCCGGATATGAACGGTGGACGGCAGGCTGGTCTGGACGCGCGCCAGGGCGGCGTTGACCCGTTGGAGCGTGAGATTCATCTCCACGCTCCAATCGAAGAACAGGTTGATTTCGGCGGAGCCGCGGCTGGTGATGGAATAGACGCGGTCCAGGCCCTGAACGGTGTTGACGGATTCCTCGATGGGCCGCGTCACGGTGACCAGCATCTGATTGATGGGCATGACGCCGTTCTCGACGCCGAGCACGACGCGCGGAAAGTTGGTTTCCGGGAATACGGCCACGGGAACGCTGAAAGCCACATAGATCCCAATGACGATCAGGGTCAGAATGACGAAAATGACCGGCTTCCCGAAGCGGTCGGTCCAGTGGCGCTCTTCGGTCCCGGCGGGCGGAGGCGTGATGGATTCAGGATCGCTCATGGCTCGTCGGTTTCCTCGGGAGCGGTGAGGACCTTCACTTTGGCCTTATCTTCCACGCCCAGGCCGCCTACGATGACGACCGACTCACCGGGCTTGACGCCGTTGAGGAGCTGCGCTTTGTCGCCCTCGCGGATTCCCACATCGACTTTGCGGAGATGCGCAATGGAATCCGAGCCGACGACCAGCACCGCCGTGCCGCCTTCCTCGCCCGGAAGAATCGCCGCCACGGGCACGACCATCGCGTTGCGGGCTTCCCCGGTGACCACTCCGACGTGAACGCTGGCGCCAGGCTTCAGGCGCCCGCCGGGATTCTCCACCTGGACCCAAATCTGGGCTGTGGTGCTGTTCGGGTCGGTGGCGGGGCTAACCACAGTCACCTTTCCCTGCACCGCCTCCCCGGTATCGGTCAGGGTGATGGTGGCGGGCTGGCCCACCTGGACCGGAGCGGCCGAAGCGAGCGGAACGTTCACGCGCGCCACCACGCGCGAAGTGTCCATCACGGTGAGCAAGGGCGTTCCGGGCGTGGCCATCTCTCCCGCGTACAGCGGACGATCGGCGATCTCGCCGCCGATCGGGCTGTAGATCTTCGAATAGCTAAGCTGAACTTCGAGAGACTGCTGATGCGCCTTGGCGGAGTCCACCTGCGCCGCGGCGCTCTTGACCTGTTCTTGCTTGGCAACGGCCTGGAGCACCCGCAAGTGCTCCTGCGAGGCCAGGTACTGGCTGTTCGCCTGCGCGTAAGCCACCTGGGCTTCGTCCACCTGCCGCTGCGCCAGCGCGCCCTCCTTGAACAGCTCCGCGCGGCTGTCCAGCACCTTCTTGGCGGCCTGCATCGTTTCCCGGCTCGCGTCCACGTCGGTTTGCGCCTTGACGACCGACTCGGGAACGGCGGCGTCCGACGTAGAGCGCAGGTTGGATTGCGCCTGGTCGACCGCGCCCTTGCCCTCCGCCACTCCGGCGGTGAGATCGCGGCTTTCGAGTTCGGCCAGAAGCTGGCCCTGTTTGACGTGGTCGCCGCGGTTCACGTAAAACTTCTGGACCGGCGCGGCGATCTTGGGCATCACGCTGGCCTGGTCGATCGGAAAGAGCACGCCATCGCCGCTGACGATGCGGTGAATGGCGGCCTGGGTCACCGCCGTCACTTGGACCGGCGCCGGCGCTTCCGCCGTTTCTTCCTCTTTTTTCGAGCAACCGGAAGTCGCGAGGACGGCCGCGGCGAGCAGGGTCGCGCCAGCCGCGCTCTGGAAAGTAATCGTATTCCGCATAGGCTTAAAACGCCCCCGTAAGGGTCTGAAGGTTCGCCAGCGCGAGGCGGTATCGCGCCAGGCCGTCGTCATACGCGTTGCGCGCGTCGGCCAGGGTGCTCTGCGCATCCACCACTTCCAACGCCGCCGCCTCGCCGGCCTGGTAGCGCAGCAGCGTCAGCTTGAGACTCTGATCGGCGAGTTCTGCGGAGCGGCGCAAGGAGGCGATCTGGAAGCCGGCGGTGTCCGCCTCCCGGTAGAAGGCGTTGAGATTTGCGAGAAGCTGGCGTTGCGTGAAGCTCAAATCGTTCTTGGCCTGCTGGAGGCCCAGTTGGGCCTGGGTGATCTTGCTGCGCTCCGTTTTCCAGGTCCAGATCGGGATGGTCAATTGGGCCTGTACCGCCGAGCCGTAATTCCGAAAGCCCTCGGGGTTATGGAGAGCGAACTGGTTGGCGTTGATACCGAAGAAATAGTCGAAAGAAATCGAGGGTAGCAAGGCTGAGCGGGCCGCCTTGACCTCCCAACCCTGCATCTCCACAGACCCCTGGGCTGCGCCGATATCGGGGTTGTTCTTACCGGCCAGGGCCCGGATTTCATCCAAGGGCGGCAACATCCGGGCGGCGTCCAGATCGTCCACCACCGTGAAATCCTGCCGGAAGTCCGGGAACAGCAGAACGGAAAAACCCAGTCGGGCCTTGTCCAGGCCAAGTTGCGCCTCCCCAGACTCACGCTGGCGCCGCTCCGCCTCGATCTGCGCCTTCACCACGTCGGCGTGCGCCGCTTCCCCACCCCGCTCCTGCTTTTCGGTGATATCGAGGAACCGCTGGGCCTCGCCCAGGCTCTTCCTGGCGTTGGTCAGCTTCCGTTCGGCGGTCACCATCCCGTAGTAGTTCTCCACCACGATGGAGGTCAGCCCGCGGGCCGCGATTTCCACCCTGGCGCGCGCCACGGCCTCGGCGACCTGCATCCTCCGGTAGTCGGCGACCTTCCCGGGAGCATAAATATCGCCATGCACGACGGCTTGGTTGTTGTATACGTGCGTGCCGTCGGCGGAGACAAATACGCCCGATGGATCGCCGTTGGGCGGGGTATAGATGAACTGGTTGAAGGACGTGGCCCAGGGCAGCAGGGCGGCTTTCGCCTGCCGCGTGTCCTCCCGCGCCAGCAACGTGTTTATATTGGCCTGGAGAATCTGCGGGCTATTGGCGCGCGCCCGCGTCATAGCGTCCTCCAGCGTCAGGCGCAGAGAGGCGTCGGGCGCAACGGCGGGCGGACTCTGCGCCAAAGCGCTTTGGCAGAGAACCAAGCCCAGTCCCACAATCGGCAATATGGACGTCATGGGGAGAAAGTCCAGTATAGAATCCGGGAGATGAATGGACGATGAATCACCGAGGCAACGTCACGGTGAACGTGCTTCCAGCCCCCGGTTGGCTGGCAAGTTCCACCGCGCCATGGTGCGCCTCCGCAATCCACTTCACGATCGACAGGCCCAGGCCGAAGCCCCCATCCTGCCGCGACCGCGCCTTGTCGGCCCTGTAGAACCTCTCGAATACGTGCGGCGCCGCCTCGGGAGCGATGCCCGCGCCCGTATCGGAGATTCGGATTCGCAGCCCGGAGCGCTCCACTTCCAAGGCCGCCGAAATCTTGCCGCCCGGCGGCGTATACCGGATCGCGTTATCGAGCAGGTTCATCACCAGGCGCCGTAACATTTCTTCATCGCCGGAAAACGGCGCGTCCTCCGGGCATCGGCATTCCAACTCGAGGCCGCGCGCGCCCGCCAGGGCCTGCACGGACCGGCAGCATTCCGCCAGCAAATCGTTGAAGTAGAAATCCTGAACTTGCAGCGTAACATGGCCGCGGTCGGCGCGCGCCAGGTTCAACAGGTCGTCCACCAGGCGGGAAAGGCGGCGCGCTTCGTCCAGGATAATGGCCAGCGATTCCTTGTACTCGGCCGGGCCACGCTCCTGGGCCAGCGCCACGTCGGCTTCGCCTCGAATCACCGAAAGCGGCGTGCGAAGCTCATGCGAGGCGTCCGCCACGAAGCGCCGCATGGTTTCGAACGATTGATCGAGGCGCGCCAGCAGCTCGTTGAACGACGCGGCCATTACGGTGAGCTCCTCGGCGGCGTTTCCGATATCGAGGCGCCTGTGGAGGCTGCTGCCGCCGATCTGGCGGGTCTGTTCCGCGATCCATTTCAGGGGCGCGAGGCCGCGCGTGGTGAGCGCCCAGCCGCCGATCATCGCGGCCGCGAACAAAAGCGGCAGAGCGATGAAGACGAAGCCGCGCGCGGTCTCCAAAACCCGGGCGATGGAGTCCAGCGGCTCCACGACCACAACCAGGATCTCGCGCCCCCCCGCCGACGCGCGCCGCACCGAGGCCAGCGCGCCGTTCGTCCCGTACGCCCGCGCGTCTAGAAGCATCGGCGCCGAACGCATTCCGGGGGCGATGCTTTCCAGCTCCCGCGCGCGCGACGGGTCGCTGGTCGCCAGCACCCGGCCTTCCGCCAGCACCGCGACCATGTTGCCGTGGACCCTCATTTCCTTGACGGCATCGCCGGCGGCCTCCGGGACGTCGCCATTCGCTTCCACCAGTTCTGCTTCGAACAGCCCCACCGCCGTATCGGCCTCGGAGAAAAGCCGCTGTTCGAGCTGGCTCCGCAGCGAGCCCGAGAGCGCCCGGTAGAAAACAAAGCTGAAGAGGCCGAACAACGCCACGAACAGCGCCAGGTACCAGGCCGTGAGGGTGAACCGAAAGCTTTTACTCATCGCCCAGCTCCGGTTTGGCGCTCAGAATGTACCCCGCGCCGCGCCGCGTATGAATGAGACGGAGCCCCGATCCCCCTTCGAGTTTGGCGCGCAGGCGCTTGATATAGACATCGATCACGTTGGTGAAGGCATCGAAGTTTTCGTCCCAGACGTGCTCCGCAATCTGCGCGCGGCCCACCACGCGCCCCCGGTTCAGAACCAGGAATTCCAGCAGCGCGTATTCCTTGGCCGTGAGGCTGACCGGCTTGCCGCCGCGCGTCACCGCATGGCTGGCGGTATTGACCACGAGATCGCCCACCCGCAACGCTTCCGTTCGCAGCCCGCGCGGACGGCGCAGCAGCGCGCGCAGCCGCGCCAGCAGCTCCTTGAAGTCGAACGGCTTGGCGAGGTAATCGTCCGCGCCCGAATCCAGCCCGGCGACGCGGTCGTCGACGGCGTCGAGCGCCGTGAGCATGAGAATGGGCGCGCGGAACCCGCCGCCGCGCAGTTCGCGGCACACGGCGTGGCCGTCCTTGCGCGGCAGCAGGACATCCAGGATCACCAGATCGTACTGGTTCACCGACGCCAGGTACAGCCCCTGTTCGCCATCGGCCGCGATATCGACGGCGTACGCGTTCTCGCGCAGGCCCCTGGCGATAAAGCCCGCCACCCGCGTTTCGTCTTCCACCAGTAGTATGCGCACGCTACCCTACATTGTGCGCAACGCAGGATGAACGCACAATGAACCCGGCTCGGTAGGACTCGGGTGGGCGTGCGAGGGGTACGGGCGAATGCTACGCATCTTGATAGCAAGATAAGTGATGCTATGATGATATTGTGCGGACCACGGTAACTCTCGAACCCGACGTCGAAGCTCTGATTCGAACGGCCATGAAGGACCGCGGGCTTTCTTTCAAGGACGCTCTCAACTCCGCTCTGCGGGCCGGTCTCGCCGCGGGCAAACCGCAACGCCGGCGCTTTTTGCAAAGATCGTTTCCGCTCGGCTCGGAACAGAACTTCCGCTGGGACAAGTCTCTCGCCGCCGCCGAGGCGATGGAGGACGAAGAGTTGGGCCGAAAGCTCGCCTTGCGAAAATGATCCTGGTGGATGCGAATCTTCTGATCTACGCGGTCAACGAGGACGCGCCTCTGCATCGGAAGGCCAAGGCGTGGCTGGAGTCGGCGATCTCAGGCTCCGAGACCGTCGCGTTGTCATGGAATGTTCTGCTGGCGTTCTTGCGCCTGACGACGCGCGCCGGCTTGCTTCGCACGCCGCTGCCTGTCGATGTGGCGCTCGAGGTGGTCGAGGCATGGTTGAGTCAGCCGTCCGTCGCCGTCATCCATCCCGGGCCTCGCCATCTGCGAGTGTTGCGGGACTTGATTTCGCCTCTCGGAACGGGCGGCAATCTGACCTCCGACGCGCATCTTGCGGCCCTCGCGATCGAACACGGCGCGCAACTCTATAGCACGGACGCGGACTTCGCGCGGTTCCCCCCGCTTCGCTGGCGCAATCCGCTGAACTGACGCCGCGGCGCGGCCCTTCAGGCTTGTCCACTACAAGCTGCCCCGCCTGCACCGCGTTCTGGCCGAACAGCCAGCGACAAAGAGGGTGGCCGACGACGAACGCCGATAGACGCAGACTTAAAAGCAGAACGTTCTTATCGGCGTCCATCGGCGTTCATCGGGGCCGGGCTTCCGCTGTACGATGGAGAATGCTTTGCCCGCGGTATTCCTATGCAAACTGAACTGGAACATCTGGAACCCAAGTCCCTGTGGAAGCACTTCGAGAATCTCTCGGCCATACCCCGCGCCTCCGAAAAAGAGGCGGCGGCGCGCAACTACGTCCTGGCTCTGGCCGCGCGGCTCGGTCTGGAGACCATCCAGGACGCCGTCGGGAACCTCGTGGTTCGCAAGCCCGCCCGCCTCGGACGCGAAAAGGCGATCCCGACTGCCCTGCAAGGCCATTTGGACATGGTCTGCGAGAAGAACGAGGGAACGGTCCACAACTTCGACGCCGACCCCATTCGCCTGGTTCGCGATGGCGACTGGTTACGGGCGGACGGCACCACGCTCGGCGCCGACAACGGCGTCGGCGTAGCCGCCGCGCTGGCCGTGATGGAGAGCGACAACGTGTCCCACGGCCCATTGGAGTTCGTCTTCACCATCGACGAGGAAAGCGGCCTCACCGGCGCATCGGAGTTTCCCGCCGGAGTGCTCCAGTCGAAGTACTTCCTCAACCTCGATGGCGAAGAGGAGGGCACGCTGTGCATCGGCTGCGCGGGCGGCCTCAATACCGTCGCCCGCCGGCCGGTGGCGTACCGGCCCGTGGTCTCGGGAGAGGGCTGGCGCGTGAAGATTTCCGGTTTGCAAGGGGGGCACTCCGGCATCGATATCGATAAGGGCCGCGGCAACGCCCTTCGCATCCTGGGCCGCGCGCTTCAGGTTCTCCTGGACCGCCTGCCGCTTCAAGTGGCGGAGATGGCCGGCGGCAGCAAGCGGAACGCCATCCCGCGCGAGGCGTCGGCTACTGTGGCGCTCGAAGCCGGCCGCGGGCCGGAGATGGCATCGATTCTCGCCGCGCTGGAAGCCGAGATCCGGGCCGAACTCGGGGCCTTCGATCCCGGGCTGCGGATCGCGGCTGAGCCAGCCGCCCGCCCGGAACGGGTCCTGGCCGGCGCCGACGCCGTTCTCGTCGCCGGGCTGCTGGCCAGCTTGCACCATGGCGTCCTGGCGATGAGCCCGGACATCGCCGGCCTGGTGCAGACCTCGACGAATCTGGCGATTGTATCCACGAAGGCCGGCGAGGTGGCGATCGAGTCCAGCCAGCGCAGCCCCATCGCGAGCAGCAAGCTGGCAGCCGCCCGCATGGTGTCCACGGTTCTCCGCCTGGCCGGTTTTGCGGTGGAGCACTCCGGCGACTACCCGGGTTGGAAGCCCGAGCCGGCCAGCGATATCGTCCGCAAGTGCCAGGCCGTCCATCTGGAGATCCTGGGCAAGACCCCGGAACTGGTCGCGATGCACGCCGGCCTGGAGTGCGGCGTCATCGGCGAAAAATACCCGTCGATCGAGACCATCTCGTTTGGGCCGCAAATTGTGGACGTCCACAGCCCCAGCGAGCGGCTCAAAATCTCTTCGGTGGAACCGTTCTGGCGCTTCCTCACCGGTCTGTTAGAGCGCCTCTAGACCCAGGCCGCTTGGCCGCTAATGCGTCATCGAGTAAATCACGTAGTTAACGCCGTAGCGGTAGGCCAGCGCCGTCATGGCCTCGGGATAATACGGCACATCCGCGAATTCCCAGGCGTCGCCGACGTCGGTGTTGAAATTCACGGCCACTACCATGCGTTTCCGGTCGTCGTACATGGCGCGCCACGCCGGAACCGCGCCTTCAGGCAGCACGATCTCCACGCTTCCGTCCGGACGGCGCCGCAGATGGCGGGAGCCGGGGATGATGGTGCGGTCCTTGTCCTGGATATCGTAGAGAACGTGCATCACCGCGTCGGTCGGCGCGATATCGGTGATCGGCTCCCCGGGCAGCACGCGCGCCATGGTTTCGCGAAACACTTCCCACTGCTCCGGACCCCAGAAGTCGTCGGTCACCAGAAACCCGCCGCGCAGTAGGTATTCGCGCAGCCGCGCGATCTCTTCGTCGCTCAGGCCCCACCAGCCCGTCTGGGTGGCGTAGATCCACGGGTAGTCGAAAAGTTGGTCGTCGGTCAGGCGCACGTGGCGGGGATCGCCGACATCGATGCGCGTCAAGCGCTGGAGCCCCGCGGTGAAATGATTGTCGGCCGCGGGCCAATCCACGATCCACCAACCGGACCCCATGCCTTCCCGGGAAGCGTATCCGAACCCGCGGTGATACTGCGGCAGGTCGGTGTATTCCGTGCGAATGAAGTGGAACTCGGCCGCGCGAACGGGAATTTGCGGCCCCTCGTCCTCAAGCTGAAGCTGCTGAAACCGTCCCCGTCCTCTTTGGGCCAGACCCGCGCCCGCGACGGCCAATAACGCGCCGAGCGCCACGCCGGCATGCCAAAGACGACGCCTAGTCACGTTACCTCAACCCCTCCGCACACCTCATTGTAGTCCCCGGCAACACCGCCATCCGCGAATCGGATTTTCGAGCGGGCGCGACAAGGGGCGCGGCATAAGAGTGAAAAACTCCGGAATGCCTCGAATCAAAGCTCGTAAGCGCTCAGGAAATGCGTCTATCCCGTTGAGACCCGTGATAAGATAATGCCCGATAGGATTTATGGACGGTTTCCTTTTCATCCTCCTGATAGGGGCGCTCTATTTTCTCCCAACCTTCATAGGCCAGTCGAAACGCAATGCCGGGGCTATTTTTACCCTGAATCTGCTTCTTGGCTGGACTGTAATTGGGTGGGTGGTTGCGCTAATATGGGCGATGACCGTTGACGCGTCGCCCGCAGAAAAGGAACTTCACGTAGCTGTGGCTGGCTCGTTTTGCTCTGGCTGTGGCGTTGGCTTGCCGGCGGACTCGCGCTTTTGTACGAAGTGTGGGCGGCCGGCAAGTGTGATTCCGGCGAGCGGCTTCCGTTGACAGCCCGGCGGGCGCGCGAGAGAATAACCGAAGGCCCCAAACTTTACCAGCCGAGCGGTGGCAGCCGTGAATCGATTTCCTTTACTCTTCTCCGCGTTCGCCATCGCCTTCGCGCAAAACCCCGCGCAGCCTCCTGTCCCGGCGGCCGGAGCGGTTCCCGGCGCTTCCATCCGCATCGATGTCAACCTGGTTCAGGTGGACGCCGTTGTCACCGATTCCAAAGACAGGCGCGTCACCAATCTGCCGGTTTCGGACTTTGAGATCCGGCAGGACGGCAAGCCTCAGGCCATCACGAATTTTTCTTACGTTTCCACGAAACCGGCGGAAGGCGGAACGGCCCGCGCCCATCCAGCCGCACAGGCCAAGCTGGCGAAGGGAGAGGTCCCTCCGCCGCCCGAGCGGCTGCGGCCCGCCGCAGTGCGCCGCACGCTGGCCATCGTGGTGGACGATCTCGGACTGTCCGGCGAAAGCATTCCGCCGGTCCGCAACGCCATCCGGGATTTCCTCGACAACCAGATGCGTCCCGGCGACCTGCCGGCCATTATCCGCACCGGCGCCGGGATGGGCGCGTTACAGCAGTTCACCACCGATAAGCGGCTCCTGTACGCGGCGCTCGACCGCATCCGCTATGGCGAGAGCCGGGTCGGCCTAGCCAGTATCACGCCATTGGGGAGCGGCCTGCGCGGCGGCCCGTCCGCCGCCATCGTCGAACGACTGCGCCAGGAGGCGCTGACCGCGGGAACCTTGGACTCCCTCCGTTTCGTGGTGAATTCCATGCAGGGCCTGCCCGGCCGCAAGTCCGTCCTCCTGTTTACAGAGAACCTTCACCTGATTGCCGGCGGGTCCACCGACCCGACGGTGGCGGCGGCCCTTCAGCGGCTCACCGACGCCGCCAGCCGCGCCCTGGTGGTGATCCACAGCATCAACCCGCGCGGCGTGCCGGTTTACAGCGTGACGGCCGCCGACAACGCCGGCACGTCGCCGAGACGGATCTCCCGCGTTCCCATGCGGCGGCAGGCGGAAGTCATCCGCAGCGAGGAAGGCATGTCCGCGCTGGCCGACCAGACCGGCGGCCTGCTTCTGCACGAGACCAACGACCTGGCCGGCGCCTTGCGAGAGGCGGCCGAAGACAGCGACGGTTACTACCTGATCGGCTACCATCCCGACGCCGAGACCTTCGAAGACGCCAAGGGTAAGGCCAAGTTCCATACGATTTCGGTGAAAGTGAACCAGGCTGGCCTGCACGTCCGCTCGCGCGACGGTTTTTTCGGCGAGCCGGGCGGAAACCAGCCGCCGGCGCACCAGCGCGAGGCGGAGCTGGTGCACGCCCTGCAATCGCCCTTCATCCCCGGCCCGATTCACCCGCGCCTGACCGCCGTATTCTCGGACCTGCCCCAGACCGGCTCGTTTATCAATGCTTCTCTTTACTTCAATCCCAACGAGTTGAAGTGGTCCCGCGAGCCGGATGGCAGCCATCAAGCTTCCCTCGATGTCGCCGCGGCGGCATACGACCAGAATGGCGCGACCCTGGCGCCGGTCGATACCACGTTCACCCTGCGGTTGCAATCGCCGGCCTTCGACGAGGCGCTCAGGAACGGGATGGTTTACGACATACACGTTCCCATCGCCCGGCCCGGACCTTACCTGGTGCGAGCGGCGGTGCGCGATGCCGCCACCGAAGGCGCCGGTTCCGATCAGCAGTACGTGGAAGTCCCGGACGTCACGAACGGACGCCTGGCGCTGTCGGGAATCGCGCTTCAGGAGGCGGGAGCCCCGGCGGCGGACGATCCTCTTTCGAGCCTGGCTCCCCGGCGCCCGGCGCCCGGCGTGAACTTCGCCGGCGGGGCCGCCCAACGCAGCTTCCGGCGCGGCGAGCGTCTGGTATACAGCTACGGAATCATCAACGCCAGGAGCGGCGCCGATCTGCGTCCGGATCTCGAAGCGCAAGTCCGCTTGTTCCACGATGGAGAGCTAACGCTCACCGCCCAGACGACGCTAGCCGCCGCCGCTGGCGCGCCCGGAGAGCAGCGCCTGAGGGCAGGGGGCAGCCTGTCGCTGGGCCGCGACATCGCGCCCGGCGAATACGTCCTGCAGTTGGTCGTCACCGATAAGCTCGCCAAGGGTAAGTTCGCCGTGGCGAGCCAATCGATGGATTTCGAAATCGAGCCCTAGGCTGCTGAAAAAATCTGAAGAAACAGATTGAGCCGCCGATCAACGCGGACAGACAATTCACGCCACAATGCGATCAATGTGCTGCCAGCACTCGGATTGACGCAATCTTCCAATCCTGCCGCTCCTTTTTCATCACGAACAGTAGGGGCGTCGTTTGTGGATTTACGCTGTCGGCGTCGACCGTGAAAGCGCCATCTACGAGGGCCACATTCGGTGTCACGAACCGTATTGTGCGACCCACGACCGGGGGGTTCACGATTTCCACGGGCACAGTGGGGAAGTTGATCGTCGCTTCGCCCCATGGTTCGTGCGAAATAATGACCGTGGGCTGATCGGACGAGGAGGCTGGACGCATTCGGTACGCCAGCCGCCGCCCTTTCCAGAGTTGGTCAATTACGGCAGGACCATCGGCATCCGCCGTGAAAAGTCCAGCGGGTTGCGGAAACTCGTTCAATGCGGCGATGGCACGGGTTATGGCTGTGTGGTCGGCGGCTTCGTCTGCCCCACCGCAAACGCTGAATAGGAGAAGCGGCAAGAAAAGCGCTTTCATACCTGTATAATGCCGCATCGGAAAGCGCCCTTTCACTTCTTTGTGAGCGCTTGGAAACCTCGGACAGGTGCGCCGGTCGCCGACAGTTCTGTCGCGCCCGCTATTTACGGGGGCTCGCTTCCAACACCAGCACCCAATCGAGGTCGCCGGCTCCGTTCTTGCCCGGCGTGGTGAATTCGTGCGCGCCCTGATTGGAAAACGGCGAGCCGGCAATGGCCTGGAAGGCCTCGTCGGTGGGGTCGTACCAGCGGGCGGTGACGCCATTCTGAAGCTTGCTCATGGCCACGGCGATCGTCCCGCCCTGCGGCAGATAGGCCATCCCCAATGTTCCGTCGGGCGTCACGGCCGCGGTGACATAATCGTTGTCGGCGAATCGCGCCGTCGTCGCCGTAGCCGGCGGACCGGTGGTAATGTAATGGCCGTAGCCGGCGGTGACAAAGGCGTGCCCCTGGTCGGGCGTCAGATCATACCACTTGCGATCCTTAAACAGATTCGCCATGTACTGCAACTGAATGATGCCGGGCGAAACGAGATAGCTCTTCCAATCGGGAAGGAATCTCCAAAGGTACTTATTGCCGTAAAGCTGGCCGGTTGCCCCGGAGAGCTGGGACCAGTATTCCTGCATGCGGAGAACGTGAGTCGTGCCGCCGTCTTCGTTTCCGTTCCTCTCATATTCGAAGTTGGCCTCGCCCATGAACACCGGGATTTTGGCGGATTGATTGTAGCAATCCAACACCTTGGCGTAGGTGGCGTAATAAGTGTAGGCCAGATTCAGGCCGACGATGGGGGCCCAGTTGGGGCCGTCGAGCGAACAACTCGCCTGATAGTTCAATTCCACGGTCTGAATCTGTTTCGGCGCTTGCTCCTTGATGGCTAGCGCGACCGCGGTGATGACGGCGTCGTTGGCGGGAACGGCATATGTCTGAAAGTCGTTGCCGTTCAACCACATGACGTTGGCAAAGCCCTTGTAACGATTCCCCACATAGCGCCCATAGGTCCGGCACCGGTCGGGGCCGTTGGCGAGCGCGGTTTGCAGCCACCCGGCGGTCTCGAGCGGATTGATCATCATCACGATGCCGTCCTTCGCCGCTATTTGGACCACCTCGTCCACATGGGCGAAATAAGCTTCATTCGGCGTGGTGAGGTCGTAAAAACGCGTGCCTGGTATGGTCGCGGTGAAGGGCTTGGTTCCGTCCAGAAGACTGGCGTCGGGGCGCCCCTCCACGGGTCGAATGCAAAGCAAATGGACCCACAAGGCGTTAATTCCGCGCGCGACCCGATCCGCCAGATACATTGACGCATCAGCCGACGAAAGGTTCGAAAAGATGCTGTGGGGGGAATCACCCACCATCAAGAATGGAACGTTGTTCTGGTCGACGAGAATGCGCGGATTCGCGCTGCCGATCTCGAGCGGGTAGCGGTAACTCGCGGCGGAGAGCGCCCCGCAACAAAACAAGCCAACAAAAATGCGCCAATGGCGTGCAGTATTCATAGATTGCCTTTCCTGAATCGTTTCCTGTCGCTCTCCCAGCGCCGGTTTGCCGGGATTTCCGTTTGGCCTTCCTGGCAGCCACTAATTGTACACCCATTGGGGGTTCAGGCCGGTTTTTCCAGGAGGTTGTGAAATCATCCGCCGGTGCCGCTCAGGGACGTCTGCGCGCCGAGCGGCGGTCCCCCGCGAGTCCACTGCGGCGTGCGCCATCCGCGAATCGAGCTTCTTAACGGGAAACCGTCGGGTGAGGACCTATCGCCGCGGCGTTTCCAAAGCGCTGCGTCCCGCCTCGATGTCTCAAATTGGGTATACCATGTGTTTTCGAAATAAAAGGACGACATCGCCGCGAAATTGAGTCGCGAACCAGACGAAGAAATCGTGAGTTAGACCTGATACGAGAAATCGAATGAACGGAAGGCGACGAATTCTTTCCGCGTTAGGGGGCGAATGGCCCGACCGGACACCGGTCATGCTCCATAACTTCATGATGGCCGCTCGGGAGGCGGGCATCACCATGCGGCAGTTTCGCGAGGATCCGCGGCAAATCGCTCGGTGTTTCATCTTGGCGGTGGAGCGCTATGACCTGGATGGCATCTGCGTCGACGTCGACACTGCGACGCTTGCCGGCGCCGTGGGCGTACCGGTCAGCTTCCCCGAAGACATTCCGGCGCGCTTCCATGGCGCATGCCTCCCCTCTCTTCAGGCGGCGCCCGATCTGGAACCGGTAGACATCTCCAGGGACGCACGCGTTCAGATCTGGCTGGAAGCCGTTTCACTACTGGTCCGCAACTTCGACGGCGAGGTCCTGGTCCGGGGTAATTGCGACCAGTGCCCCTTTTCACTGGCGGCAGCCATGCGTTCCATCGACGTTTGGCTCATGGACGTGGCCTCCGGAGAAAACGACGAATTGGCCCACCGCCTACTCGACTTCTGCACCGATGTTACCTCTCAGTTCCTCCGCCTCATGGCGAAGACAGGCTGCGACATGCTCTCGAACGGCGATGGCATCGCCGGTCCGGACATGCTCTCACCGCGCCTGTACCGGAACTTTGCGCTTCCCTACGAGAAACGGGTCGCGGCAGTCTCCCACGAGCTTGGCCTGCCCTACCTGATCCATATCTGTGGCAAAACCGATCGGATTTTGGACGACCTGGTCTCGACTGGCGCCGATGCCTTCGAGATCGATTACAAGGCCAACATCCGCATGGCGCACGACGCCTTTAAAGACAAGGCGACTTTCTTCGGGAATCTCGATCCGACCGGGGTGCTGGCCCGAGGAACGCCTCAGTTGGTGGAGCAGAAGACGCAGGAGCTCATCGGGGTCTTTTCAGACACGCCACGGTTCGTGCTGAACAGCGGCTGCGCTCTGCCCGCCGACACCCCGGCTGAAAACATCCGCAGGATGCTTGGCCGGCGCCTAACCAGAGAGACCTGAGTGGCGCACATTCCAATGAACGATCGGAGAACTTGGGGACGTTCACGGCGTTTCCGCTTCGCATAGAATGGACGGCGAGTTTCGCCCCGCAAAAAACTTGGTGAGCGTCCCCGAGTTGACACCAGTGGACGGGCAATCCCGGGAATCTCATTTTCCAGGAAGCCCCCTCGTTCTCGATGACCGGAAGCGCATGGTTGTGGGGCAGGTTTGCGCGCGACGCCTGGGTTATTCCGGCTGGTCCGAGGCTGACGAAAACGGTTGCGGCACCAAAGCCTCCGCGGGTCCCTCGGTCCGCACTACGACTTGCAAGGCGCAAGCGATCCTCCGATTCGCCTCGGCCAAGCGCATAGCCCGGTGTAAGTACGCCACTAAAGCCAGATCTCCGCAAGCCAGAAGGGCGAATATGAAAGCGCCTGCTTCCCTCATGATCCAATTCCCTCATTCCTGCCCTCGGATTACCAGGACTGTACGTACCTTGCCGGTAACAACGTCTCTGCCGAAAACGAACGGTACTCGAACCTGGTACTTTTCGCGCGATTTCCGCCCGGCACGCCTCACCACCAGCGCGCGGCAAAGCGGCCCATCGTCAGTCCGTCCAATAGGTTGGCCGTTCACCACGCGGCGCGTACGATGCGTACTCGCCCAGACGCGGCTTCGCCGGGGAGCGATCCGCGCATGGGGCGTCTCATGGCCGGCCCCAGGACGCGAGTGGTACGGACGGAACTGGTCCAGAATACCCGTTCGTGGTCAGATGGGCTCATGGCGACACTGATCGCGCTTCCCAGGAGCTTTCCTGAGCCATCCATGGGCGTATTTTTCGCGCTGCAAGCCCTTGATATGCTCACCACCCAGATTGGACTGCATGCGGGCGCCAATGAGAGCAGCATGTTTGTAGCACGAATGATGGAATTGGGCCCCATGACGGGCCTGCTCATCTCGAAGGCCCTTGCGCTGATTCTCATCGCGATCGCCTTCCGGTTCAAGCGGCCCCGCGTTATCGTCTTCCTGAACTTCTGGTTTGCCGCAGTGGTGACCTGGAACCTGGCGATTATCGTCTCAGCGCAAGCACTTGCGCGGAGTTGAGACCTGGCCCCATCGTCGATTCGCCCGGCCGGACCGGCGGTTCGAACGGGGTTTTATTCCCTTGATCCTCCCGGGCGGGAACACGGACCGGCGGAGTCCAAAACCAACAGCTCAATGGAAAGGAAGACCGCTGCGAGCGCCGTTGGGTGAGCTGACTAAGCCCATCCGTACTGAAACGGGCGGAAAATCTGGTCCGCTCCAGCTCCCGCATCGGTGCAGCTTCTGGGCAAATGAGCTTGTACCCAGCGAAGGAGGGCGCCAGCGACCCACGACCTGTAGCCGTGAAACGGAGTCTTGGCCCCTTCCTGGGCCGCTCGGGATGGAAGAAATGAGATAAACGGCTCCAATGGAACCGGTTGGGAGTATAGTTGCTGCGAGAGGAAGCGAAAAGGAAATTCCGGCTCTACCGACGCGCCTCGGTGGTAGGCTCAAGCTAGGGAGGTCCACAAGTCGAATTAGGGGGGCGTTTCGCCCGAAAGGAGATCTCATGTTAGTCAGACTCTTGCTCATCGGTCTTCTCGCCGCGGGATTCGCATCCGCCCAGATCAGCGATCCTGGCGAGGTCCCGAGCGGCGGCGGCGGTGGTGGAATGGGCGGCGGCGGTGGAAGGGGCGGCGGTGGTGGAATGGGCGGCGCTGGAATGGGCGGCGGGATACCTCGAATGCGCACCTCCATGCTCGACAGGATGGCCACTGCCTGCGACTTGACCAAAGATCAGAAAAAGCAGTTCAAGACGATTCTCGATGCGGACAGCAAGGATGCCGAGGCGTTGCGCAAGGAGATCCCCGCGAACAGGAGCCAGGTCGAGGCGGCGGTGCTAGCCGGCAAGAGCGCGGACGACATCAAGAAACTGTTGGACGAAGGCGGAATGCTGGACGCCCGGATGGTCGCACTGGAATTGAAGGCCTTCGGACAGTTGTGCAACGTCCTCGAGCCCGACCAACGGAAACAGGGAGGCCAGCGCGTCCTCAGCATGTTGTATGGGATCTTCATGGTCAAGAGCTGGGATAGCCTGTAGACGGAGGCGCCGGCCGCTAACCGGTAACCGCTGGCAACTGTCCCGGTGATAAGCGGATAGCGGTCAGCGGTTCGGCAACTCGGAGCGCGGAGTTTGAAAGGGTTCGTCGCCGTCGTCCAACCAAAAGCGGCAGAGCCGCTGATACTCCCGTTAGCGAGCCGTTGCGTCCAGCCCACCAGAGCGGCCTGGCTGTCGGTCCCTGTGTTCTGGACCACCAGCTCGGCCCCAGGATCGATCGTTCGGTCAAGCGTTGAGGCCACCAGCGGGCCGGTAGAAGACGTCTGCGGAAAGGTGAGCGGCGGAAGCAAGGCGTTGCTGTGATTGTCGAAGAAGTTAAAGCAAATTGTCGGCTTCCGTAACCGATCTATTGGCGAGCGCGCTGTTGGCTCCGCGCCGCAACGGTCAGGTAGACGCCGAGAAGAAGCGCAACACAGGTGTACAAATAAAAAAGCTGTTGGTAATGAAGCGCATCGAGGAAGAGGCTCGATTCCGTCTCCGGCGATAGAAACAATAAGAGCGCGCCCTTGATCAGCGTGGTCCAGCCGACGAGTGTGACGATGACCGGCATAGCTCCGCCCGACCAGACATTGTGGCCGAGAACCATCGCCAGTCCAGGGATGACCGTGATCACCCCGACGGAGAAGAGCAGCGGCGCGTTGTGAAGGAGCGCTGTCACCACCTCCACAGCGGCTTGCTTGTGCGTGAGCATGGCTAGCGCGACAAGGATGCAGTAGAGTCCGATGAGCCTGCCAAGAAATATTGTGCGTCGCGACATATTGTCCCCTCTATAGCATAAACCTGCTCATCAGGCGAAGTTCGGATTCTGAGCCGCCACATTGATCAGCCAGGAGGGCCGGCGCAAAAAGACAAACTTCACGCCTCCAAACGACCTGCGCTACGCCGTGGAAGAAATGGGAAGAAATGGGAAGAACTTCGCCATTTCTCGGTTTTCATTTCCGTCCCGTGAACAACTCCGCCTGTACGCGGCACCCGCGCTGGGGCGTTGGCTCATTTCTTCCCACGCTGCCCCGGTGGCACTGTTCGGCGAACCTGCTTTGGCACCCGTTGCCGGCTGGGCAGCTTTCCGCTAAGGAACTAGCGCAGATCAGGAGCCTGTCGGAGATAGAATTTCCACAACCATCTGTTGTGATCCGCTCCCATTGCAACCACAAGATCTTGCGGCCGGATTAGGCGAAAATGGCTTTCTCCGACAGGCTCTCAGGCGGACCGGTTTTGCCGACCGGTTTTGCCACATCCCCTTTAGACCGGGATCACCACGACCGCTGCACTATGTCGACATTTTCGCTCGCGTCCAGAGAAAAACACGCAGGCCCGACCGGGTGGCGCCACTGGCGGGGGACATCGGACGGGCTCGGACGCGAGAACTCGGCGCACAGGCGGTAGGACGTTCCCTGCAACGGAGTGTATCCATACGCCCGGCGGCTCACCGGATCAACGATACTCGCTCCCCCGAGGCCCGTTGGCATATCCAAGATCGTTGTGGGAAGTACAAAATCCTTCCGTCCTCGGGTCAGCCATCTGCCGTGCAGCGTCTCAGCAATATGAGATATGTCGAACAGCCGGCGGGCGTCCTCCGACGCGAACCGCTGCGCGGCTGGCGACCCGATCTGAACGAATCCCACGACAATGCCAAAGCCCACCATGGCCAGCGCGGCAATGGCAAAAACCCGGTTTCGGGCTGAGGAAACCCTGTCGCGACGCAGGGAATCGAGATAGTACGCAAACACTCCACCGGCGATCACTAGCACCGTCACAACCTTCAGCACAAATCGCACATCCAGATCGCCGCGAAGGAGGTACGCAAGAAATGTCACTACATCTCCGATCATGGCGCCAGCCGTGATAACCAGCGCGATATAGGTGAGCCACTTCCGCACCGAGCTCTCCAGGCGCTCCGGTTGCCGCCGAACACCACGCACGATCCCCCAAGTCACCAGCAGAAACAATGGAAAGCCCACTATGATGCTGGCCAGCTCATCGGCCATACTGCTGGCCGCCCATGCGCTGTTCGCGTAGCCCAGGGCGGGATTGGGGAAGGTACGGTCGATTGCCGTAAACAGCAACGCGCCCAACTGGATGGCCCAAGTCCCCAGCGTCATGAAGGCAAGCAGGTAGAGGAATGCGTCTTTCGCGGCTTCAATCCGACCGCCGCCGTTCGGGACCGCTTTTCCGGTGCGCGCCTCGTACCAGGCGCCGAAGGCTTGGTAAATCCGCTTCTCCGACCAACCGTTCTGCCTCAGGAGAGCAGCCACGAATTCGTCGGAAGCCCCTTGGCTTTTTACGGCGTCTATGAAGTCCAGCAAAGGCTGACTTTCAGCAGACATAACTGGCGGCAGTATAGCAGCATGCGCACGCGTTGGGGGCTAAGAAAGTCTAAACGGTGGGTCCACGGTACGACATGTCCCACGCGCGAACCGCTGGGCTCGGCGCCGCTGGCGGCCATACAGCAGGTCAACAACGATGCTCCCCGCTGGCTTCGCGGATACCCGCAAACGCGTTGGGCCGACTTCCAGGCCTGCTTGTCTGAAACCTGTTATCATGAGGCATCTGGCTGGGGCGCCGTGTTTCTCATCCATCGTAGAATTCAGCTTGGCCTGACGACTTTCCTCTGGGACGTAGACGCGCCCGATGTGGCGCGCGCTGCCCGGCCCGGGCACTTCGTCATGGCCCGTATCGACCAGCACGGTGAGCGGATTCCCCTTACCGTGGCGGATTTCGACGCGGACCGCGGGACCGTCACCGTGGTCATCCAGGCCGTGGGCAAGACCACCCTGGAGATGATGGAGCTCCGGGAGGGCGATGGCATCGTCGATTTCATCGGACCGCTCGGCCTGCCCAGCGAGATTCACAAGCTGGAAGGGACCGTGGTCCTGGTGGGCGGCGGGCTGGGCGTCGCGCCCGTTTTCCCGCAGTTGCGCGCTTACAAGGCCCTCGGCAACCGCACCGTTTCCATACTGGGCTTCCGCACCCGCGACCTAGTGTTCTGGGAAGACCGCTTCCGCCAGTACAGCGATGAGCTGATCGTCACCACCGACGACGGCAGCTACGGCCGCCGCGGCTTCGTCACCAGCGCCCTGGTGGACGTTCTGGCCAACGGGAAGGACGTGCGGGAGGTGGTGGCCATCGGGCCCATCCCCATGATGAAGGCCTGCTCGGAGGTCACCCGGCCGCTGAACATCCCTACCATCGTCAGCCTGAACTCCATCATGGTGGATGGCACCGGGATGTGCGGCTCCTGCCGCGTGACCGTGGGCGGAAAAATGAAATTCGCCTGCGTCGATGGCGCCGATTTCGACGGCCACCTGGTAAACTTCGACGAGCTCTCGCTGCGCCAGAAGCGCTTCGAGCGCGAAGAGAAGGCCGCCCTGGAACGCTTCCGCGGCGAATCCGCCACGCTGGCCGCCATGAAGCGCGCCGACGCCGCCGAACCCGGCTCCCTGCGCCCCGCGGTGTGCGAGCTGCCGGCGCCGGTCGCGGCCGGCCCGGAAGCGCGCTTCCCGAAGAACCTCAAGACCATTCCGCAGTTGCGCGCCCCCATGCCGGAGCAGTTACCTTCGGAACGCCGCCACAACTTTCAGGAAGTGTCGCTCGGCTTGGATCTCGAAGGCGCCTTGCACGAAGCCGAACGCTGCATTCGCTGCAAGAAGCCGCGCTGCGTGCCGGGCTGCCCCGTGGGAATCGATATCCCGGGCTTCATTGCGGCGTTGGCGCACAAGGATATCAAGCGCTCCTACCAGATCCTCAAGGCCTCCAACACGCTGCCCGCGGTGTGCGGGCGCGTGTGTCCGCAGGAATCGCAGTGCGAGGCCACGTGCGTGGTGGGCGCCAAGCTTGAACCGGTGGCCATCGGCCGGCTGGAGCGCTTCGTGGCCGATTGCGCCCTGGGGCGCGGCTGGGACGAGCCGCCCGCTGTCCCGCCGGCGGCGAAGAAGGCGGCCATTGTGGGCTCCGGCCCGGCCGGCTTGGCGTGCGCGGGCGACCTGGCCCGCCACGGCGTCAAGGTCACCGTTTTCGAGGCGCTGCACGTGGCCGGCGGCGTGCTCAAATACGGCATCCCCGAGTTCCGCCTCCCCGACGTCATTATCGACGCCGAAATCGAAAACCTTCAGAGGGCCGGCGTGGAATTTCGTTTGGATACCATCATCGGCAAGCTCTTCACCATTCCGCAGTTGATGGGCGGGATGGGCTACCAGGCGGTCTTCGTCGGCACCGGCGCGGGCTCTCCCAAGTTCATGGGCATTCCCGGCGAGGCCTTCAACGGCGTTTTCTCGGCCAACGAGTTTCTCACGCGCGTGAACCTGATGCGCGGCCATCAACAGCCGCTGTACGATACCCCCGTGGGCATGGGCAAGCGCGTGGCCGTCGTGGGCGCGGGCAACACCGCCATGGACGCCGCGCGCGTCTCGCTGCGCATGGGCGCGGAATCGGTTTATGTGGTCTACCGCCGCTCCCGCCGCGAATCGCCGGCGCGCGCCGAGGAACTCGAGCACGCCATCCAGGAGGGCGTCCAGTTTATGTGGCTCACCAATCCGGTGGAGATTCTGGGCGATTCCTCCGGCTGGGTCACGGGCATGACCTGCCGCAAGATGGCGCTGGGCGAACCGGATGCCTCCGGCCGCCGCAGCCCCGTCCCCATAGCCGGCTCCGACTTCCGGCTGGACGTGGACACCGTCGTCTACGCCCTGGGCACGACGGCCAACCCCATCATCGCCCAGACCACTCCCGGCCTGGATACCAACAAATGGGGCTACCTCCAGGTGGAGGAGCGAACCGGGATGACTTCCCTTCCCGGCGTGTTCGCTGGCGGCGATATCGTCACCGGCGCGGCCACCGTCATCCTGGCCATGGGCGCCGGACGCCGGGCCGCGCGCGGCATGCTAGAGTACATGGGCGCCGTTGCCCCGGCGAGTGAATGATATGCCATCTTCCTGTCCCAAGTGCCACCGCGTCCTGGAGGAAGACGAGATCTGCTGCGCGCAGGTCCGTTACTCCTGGCGCTGCAAGAGTTGTTTCAAGCTCACCACCGGCTTCGCCATCCCCTACGGCAAGTGTTTTCTGTGCGGCGGCGTCCTGGAAGTGATTCCGGAACGCAACCTCGACGATTCCATGCGCTTCCGGGCCATCCGCGACGCCGTGCAGTTCGAGCTGGATTCGTTCCACTTCTACAAGCTGGCTCGCGATAAGGCCTCCAACCCCGACCAGCGCGCCGTTCTCGAGCGCCTTTTCGAGGCGGAGCTGGACCACCTGCACGAGTTGGAGGAGAAGTACCACGCCCACCTGGACCGCGATGTCGTGGACCTCTCCGAGAACGAGGAGCAGTTGCTCTCGAACTGGCTGTTCCGGGGCATCCTTCTGACGGAGCACTCCGAGGTCAAGGATCTCTACCAGGCCGCGCTGGAAATGGAGCGCCGCACGCGCGACCATTTTCACAAGCTGGCCCGCGACCTGAACCCCGGCCTGGAGCGCGACCTCTGCGAAGAGCTGGCCGCCGAAGAAGAAGAGCACGTAGCCCTGCTGGAAGGCGAGCTGGAGCAGTTAGCGTAGTTGGTGGGGCGGGCCTCCCGGCCTGCCTGGGTGTTTGTTGAAGTAGACTCTTTGCGGCGACGAACGCAGGTGAAACCGCCTGCGCCACCACTCCGTTTCAAACTCCTGGCTCTTCTCTTGTCGCTTTATTTCGGCTTCTCGATCACGTGCCGCTCGGCCACGCGGCGCAGGAACGCAAAGACCTGTCGCGCATCGTACTGGCTGGCCGGTTCCAACTCGCCGTCATTGGTAATCCCGACCGGCTTCCCGCCGGGAGCGAAAAACGCCGCGGCGGGCACGCCTTTATCGAGGTTCACTCCGAGGTCTTTAGCGATGTTCAAGTTGGCGTCCATCTCCCCGATATTGATATCCACGACCTCGAAATGCCGTTCCACGTACTCGCGTACGGGCGACTCCTGCATCATGTCGTGGAGCGCCTGGCAATCCGGACACCAGTTGCCGCCGAAAACCACCATCAGCAGCTTACCGGAACGCTTGGCGCTGGCCCGCGCATGCTGGAGGTCGGAGGCGGCGTTCTCGGGCGGCGGATACGGATCGGCGGCGAGGAGCGCAAGTACAAGAGCCGAACTGGCGGCGAACGCGAGTACGCCTCCGCGGGACAGCATCATTGCAACCATCATACAGCGCTTCACCGTCGCGCCAGGCCGCGAAGGCGCGGATCTACGAGTGCGTCATCGCGCCTGCCCACCGTGATATAGTCTGGAAACAGGCTGCCTCGAAGCATTGGCGCGGGCCGGTCCGCGAGGAGGATTTACAAATGCGCCAGCACCTGGTTTCGCGCCGCGATTTCTTCCAAAGGGTGGCTCTCGGTTCGATGGCGGGAACATCGATTATCGAGCTGGCTTCGCGGCGCGCCGCGTGGGCGCAAGCCATGGTCTCCGGAGCGCCGGCCGATCTGTTTGAGATTCAAAGCGTGGCCGACGGAGTCTACTTCGCCCTCGCGCGGCCGCAGGCTGTGATCAATTGCAATGCCGCCATCTTTGTAAACTCCGCCGATGTGTTGGTGGTGGATGCTCACTCGAAGCCCTCGGCGGCGGCGGGACTGATCGCGCAGATCAAGCGGCAGATCACAACCAAGCCGGTGCGGTACCTGGTGGATACGCACTTCCACTGGGACCACACGCAAGGCAATGCCGGTTATCGCGACGCATTCGGCAAAGACCTCACGATCATCGCCAGCCGGACCACCAAGAAGCTCGAGGCGCAGAACGCACAGGCCCGGTTGCGGGAATCGCTCGATCCGCACGGCCATCCGTTCCCCGGACAGCCACATGTGCCGGAGCTGCTGGACGCCGCCCGGCAGCGGCTGAGCGCGGCCGGCTCGCCGGAGCAGAAGGCGCAGATCGCCGATCAGATCCGCCAGTTGGAGTCCTTCGCGCGCGAGATGCAGAACTTCACTCCCGTGCTGCCGACCGTCACTTTCGGCAAGAGCTACGTCATCAAGGACAAAGCTCACGACCTGCACGTCGAGTTTCACGGACGCGCCCACACGGCCGGCGACGTGGTAGTGTTTTGTCCGCAGAAGCGCGTGGTGGCGGCCGGGGACATGATCCTGAGCGGGGGGCCGTTTTTCGCTGACAGTTTCCCCAAGGAGTGGCCGAAGACCATCGATTCGGTGGCTAAGCTGGATTTCGATTACGTTTTGGGCGGACACGGCCCCTTGCAGCATGGGCGTCAGCGGATGACGGACCTCCGCAACTTCATTGAAGAGCTGGCGGCCAGGGTGGAAGCGGGCAAGCAGGCCGGGCAGCCGGTCAGCGAGATCCAGAAGAGCATGCCGCTGGCTTCAATCAAAGCGCTGCAAGCCGACGGTTACCTGGAGCTGCTGCGCCAAGGCCGCGACGACGCCGGCATGCAGGCCGCGGTGAACGGGCTTATCGAGCAGGTGTACGGCCGGGTGGAGGCGAACTGAACCGCGCCGCGGCGTGAGCGGGCACACCTTCGTCGCCGCCGACCTCAAACCGCTCCACGAAATTGCGCATCTCAAGAAGATGCAACCCCTCGCTATACAAGAAAAACGGACCCGGAATTAACCGAAATCGGTGTTTCGGCCCCCGACTCTCGGCCCCTGGCCACAATTTTGTCTGCACATTTTTGCGCCCCGGCGAGTATTCTTAGCAGGAGATGAAAGATCTGGCGGCGTTGGCGACGGTCGCTCCTATGGATGCCCCCGATGAGCGGTTGGACCTGATTGAAGCCGCTCGCGCCGGAGATCTGACCGCGTTCGAAGCGATCGTTCGGCAGTACGAGAGGCTGGTGCTGGTCACCGCGCTTCGCCTGTCGGGGGACATGGAGGACGCCAAGGACGCTTCGCAGGACGTTTTCCTGAGGCTGTATCGCAATTTGGGGAAGCTGGAGCGGGCCGGGAACGTCGCGGCGTGGCTCTATCGGGTGACGGTCAATGTGTGCCACGATGCGCGGCGCAAGCGGCCGGTCGAGGCGCCGGTGGAGGAATTGGAAGCGGTTCCGTCCGCGACTCACGACCCGCTACGGGCGGCCGGCGATACCGAGCGGCGGCGCGCCCTGGATTTGAGCTTGCGGATGCTCCCGGAACGCGAGCGCGCGGCCGTCGTGCTGCGGGACCTGGAAGGCCTTTCGACGGGAGAGGTGGCGCGCGTCATGGGAACGAACGAAGCGACGGTCCGATCGCAAATCTGCCAGGCGCGGGTCAAAATGCGGGGCTTTCTGGAAGGCTATTTCCGGAGGCGGTCATGAATTGCGGGGATTGGGAAGAACGGATCGCGCTCCATGCAGGGGGCGACCTGCCTCCGGACGAAGCGGCGGAGATGGAGAGGCATCTGGCCGGGTGCGCGGGGTGCCGCGAGGCGGCGGCGAGTTATGGCCGGGATCTGGCGCTGCTGCACGAAGCGCACGCGGACCCGATTCCGGAGGCGCACTACGCGGCTGTGCGGGCGCGGGCGCTGGCGAAGCTGGAAGAGCGCAGGCTGACTTGGCGGCGCGTGCGGCTGGGTGGGTTGGCGACGGCGGCGGTAGCGGTGGTGGTGGGCATCTTGTGGGTGCGGCCGGCATCCAAACCAGCTCCTCAGGTGGCTGTGGCGCGGCTTCCTGTCCCAGTGGGGCAGGCCTCCCGGCCTGCCTTGGTTGCAAGCGGCGCGCGGGCTGCAAAGAAAACCAAGAAGGCAGGCCGGGAGGCCCGCCCCACCACGCTGGCGAGCGTCGTAGCGGCCCCGAAGGAGCCTCAACCGGCGGAACCGCTGGTGGTGAAGTTGTATACCGACGACCCGAACGTGATTATTTACTGGATTGCAGACAAGACAGGAGACTGAGATGAAACGGATATTGTTGACTTTGGCGCTCTTGGCGTTGCCCCTCGCGGCGCAGCCGAAGAAGCAGGCCCCGCCCCCGGGAACGCCGGTACAAACGACCGTTGCAACGCCGAAACAGACAGCCTATGAGCCGAAACAACAGCCCCAGGTGCAGAAGCTGTTCGTTCTGAAATATGCGGACTCGCGCCAACTAGCCAATCTGCTGCAAAGCGGCCTGGGCGTCACGGTCAGCGAAAACCCCGGTATGCACGCCTTGGCGGTATCGGCCACACCGAGCGCGATGGCTGCCGTTGACGACGCCATCAAGCGCCTGGACGTACCTTCCGCAGCGCCGCAGGACGTCGAGTTAATGGTCTATCTCCTCATAGGGGCCCAAGCGGACGACGCTGCCTCGGCGGCTCCGCCCAAAGAGCTCGACGGCGTGATCACTCAGTTGAAGAGCGCGTTCACGTATAAGAGTTATCGGATGATGGACGTGTTGGCCTTGCGTACCCGCACCGGTCAGCAAGTCGAAACGACGGGCAATGGAGGGTCCGTCCAGATAGGAGGAATCTCCCAGTCCATCATCACCCAGTTCCGAATAAAGAGCGTAACCGTCGGCAACGACGGCGCGATCCGAATCGATGGCCTCCTGGCGTCCAACAGGGTGCCCATGGCGATGGGTTCAGCGATGGGTTCAAATACGCAATTCAGCTATCAGACACTCAGCCTCAGCGCGGATGTGGACGTCAAAGAGGGGCAGAAACTTGTAGTGGGAAAGATGGGCATGAATACCAATGAAGCTATGTTCGTTGTGCTGACAGCCCGTGTGGTGCAGTAGGGCGTACCCCGGCTCTCGGTGCGAACTGAAGGAAGGAACGCCGCCGGCAAGACCGGCGGCGCTACCTATTTGATCCTCTCGTCGCGCTCCACTTTGCCGTCGCGGATGTGGATCACGCGGTGGGCGTGGAGGGCGATGTCGTGCTCGTGGGTGACCAGGATGATCGTGTTGCCGGCCTGATACAGGCGCTCGAACAGCGCCATGATTTCGTTGCCGGTGGCGGTATCCAGGTTGCCGGTGGGCTCGTCGGCCAGCAGAATGGAGGGGTTGTTCACCAGGGCGCGGGCCACGGCCACGCGCTGGCGCTGGCCGCCCGAAAGCTCGCTCGGCTTGTGGTACATGCGCGGTTCCAGGTCCACGGACCGCATCGCCTGCTTCGCCCGTTCCAGGCGCGCCTCCGCCGACATGCCGGCGTAAATCAGCGGCAATTCCACATTGTGCAGCGAGGTGGCGCGCGGAAGCAGGTTGAACGTCTGGAAGACGAACCCGATCTCCTTGTTCCGGATGCGGGCCAGATCGTCGTCGCTCATGTCGCTGACCAGGTTCCCGTTGATAAAGTACTGCCCGCCGCTGGGCGTGTCGAGACAGCCGATCAGGTTCATCAGGGTGGACTTCCCCGACCCCGACGGGCCCATGATGGCGCAATATTCGCCGCGCTTGATCTCGATATCCACCCCGGAAACGGCGTGGATCTCCTGGTCACCCATGATGTAGGTCTTCCACAGGCCATACGTGCGGATGACGATCCCGTCCTTCTTCAACTGCTCGCCGCGTTTCAGTAGTTCTGCCTTCGCTGCCGTAATCGCCATGTGCGGGCTCTCGTTTCTTAGGATTGTTACTGCGTCACCGTGGTCCTGTTGTCGACTTTCACCTGGGTCCCGTTGCGGATTGTGCGGATCACCTGGTACGTCCCGGTAACGATCTCGTCATTCTCGTTCAAGCCGGTCAAGACCTCGATGTCGGTGGCGCCGGTGATCCCGGTCTCCACCTGATGAAATGCCGCCTTGCCGCCGGAGACCACGAAAACGCCCTGGATCTCCTCTTTCTTCGCCTTCTCCACCGCCGGATCGGTCCTCGTGGCGGCCTGGGCGCCGGACGTTTCCGGTTTCTTGGGCTCCAGATCGCCCTTTTGACGAACCGTGAGCGCCTGTATCGGTATAGAAATGACGTTCCGGCGGGTGGCCGTGGTTATCTTCGCCGTGCAAGAAAGTCCCGGCCGGATTTCAACGGGCGGGTTGTCGAGCGCAATCACCACCTTGAAATCCTTGGCCTCCTGGCTGGAAATGGCGCTCTGGGAAGCTGCCAGGCCGGTGGACCGGAGGATGGCCGTGTTCCCCATCTCGGTCACGCGGCCCTTGAAGGTCTTGTTGGGAATGGCGTCGATGGTAATCTCCGCGGGCTGGCCGATCTGCACGTTGACAATGTCGGTCTCGTCCACCTTCACCTCGGCCGTGATCTGGGACATATCCGCGATCGTCATGATCAGCGTACCCGATTGATTCTGAAGGCCCGGAACCACGGTTTCCCCCACGCGCACAGGCAGATTGGTGACTACGCCGTCGAGCGGCGCGAAGGAGTTCCTCTTGGTCAGGATGTCGTCGTAGCGGGTCAGGTTCGCCCTGGCCTGGATAATTCGCCGTTGGGAGCCGGCCAGATTGGCGGCGGCCTGGTCCCGCTGCGCTTTCGCCTGCGCATAGCGCGTCTGGGCCTGTTCCAGGGCGGCCTTTTGACCCTCGTAGGCGAATTTCTTGGAATCGAAGTCCTGCCGGGCCAGAAGCTGCTCGTTGTACTGGGCCTCGCTGCGATCGTACTCCGTCTTGGCGCGATCCAGGTCGGACTTGCTCTGGTCGATAGCCGCCTGCAACATCAATATGTTCTGATCGGCGGCGGCCAAGCCGGCCTGGCTGGCGGCGGCATCCGCTTCGGCCGCGTTCAATGTGGCCTTTTGCGCTTCCACGTCGGCCACGGGCTGCACGTCCTCGATCTTGGCCAGCAACTGGCCCTTTTTCACGTGGTCGCCTTCCTTGACGGGGATGGCTGTCAGCTCACCCATCGCGTTGGCGCCGATGTCGATGTAATCCTTGGGCTTAATCTCGCCGGAAGCGGTCACCACGCTAATCAGATCCAGGCGGGTCACCCTGCCGGTCTGCACGGTCACCACGCCCTTCTTGCTGTAAACGGAGCCGGCATAGACGCCAGCCGCCGCTATCCCCACGGCTGCCAGCGTGATATAAACCTTCCATTTACGCTTCACGATGCAGAATCTCCCCTTCCCCGCCGCAGCAAGAGACGCAATGTGGGTGTGGGGAGTTCAACTTTCATTTTACACCGGCAGGTCCGTTATGCGCTGGCCACCGTTCCACCATGGTGACGCATAGAGAACGCCGGAATTAGCGCATGTCGGGGAAGCCGTGTCAGGCGGCAGTCCGTCCGCGGTTGTCCATCTGCTCGAGCTTCTGCAGACGGCGTCTGAGGTCGGGGTCCGCACTGTTGAATTTCGCGTTGAGATAGGTGGAAAGGATGTCGGCGGCCAGTTTCGTCCCTACCACCCAGGCGCCCAGGCACAAAACGTTGACGTCGTCGTCTTCCACGCATTGGTGCGCGCAGAATGTGTCTCCGCAAAGCGTGGCGCGTATTTTCGGTATCTTGTTCGCGGCGATCGATGCCCCTACACCAGTGCCGCAGACCAGAACGGCGCGTTGCGCGCGGCCAGCGAGGATTTCATCGCACACCTTCTGCGCAATGTCCGGGAAGTCGACTGGGGCGGTCGAGTAGGTTCCGCAGTCGGTGACCGGGTGCCCCCACGAGCGGAGCAACTCGATGACCGGCCCTTTTAGCGGGAAGCCCGCATGATCGGAGCCCACCGCCAGCTTCATCTTTACCTGCTTGACCTGCGTTCCTTGGGCGGCAGCAACCTGCATGCCCGCTAGCGGGGAAGCGACCATGCCGCCCAGAAACCCGCGTCGTGCAATTCTCCGATCGGACATTCAGTCCTCCAGTCTTTATATTTTGACATCTTTGTCGCTGGAAGCGCATAATCTGCTTGAATCGTTTCATGTGTCCGGTTACGCCGGGAATTGGAGAATACAATGGAGCGCCAGGGCCGGATCGTCATCGTTGGAAGCGCCAACATGGACCTAGTCATACCGGTCGGCAGGCTGCCGCGCGCTGGGGAGACCCTCGCGGGCGGCGACATAGCTCTGTTCCCGGGCGGCAAGGGCGCCAACCAGGCTTGCGCGGCCGCGAGGCTGGGTGGATCCGTTGTATTCCTGGGGCAGGTAGGGAGCGATCCATTCGGATCGTCCCTGCGCGCCAGCCTGCAAGAAGCCGGAGTGGACACCGGCCAGGTGGGCGTCGCCGGGCGCCCCACCGGGTGCGCGTCCATCTACGTCTTGCCGGGTGGAGAGAACGCGATCGTCATCTCTCCCGGCGCCAATGCCACGCTCGATCCGGAAACGGCCGTTGGCCGGCTGGAGGCCTTGAACCACGCTGATTTTGTTCTTCTGCAACTCGAAATCCCGATCGAGACCGTGGACGCAGCGCTGACATGGGCCCGATTGCGCGGCGCGACTACGATCCTCGATCCCGCTCCCGCCCGGCCGCTGCCGCCGTCGCTCCTGCGCAAGGTCGATTTCCTGACGCCCAACCAACTGGAGGCGGCCATTCTTCTAGGCGAACCGTTGCGGGAGATTCGCGATTTCAGCGACGCCGAGGAGGCCGCCGCCGGGTTGCTGGCTCTGGGTCCCTCGACAGTGGTGGTGAAACTGGGATCCCTGGGATGCCTAGTTGCGAGCGGCCAGACCCGCGTGCGAATCCACGGCTTCCCGGTCGCCGCCGTAGATACTACAGCGGCTGGCGACGCCTTCAACGGCGGTCTCGCAGTCGCCCTGGCTGAAGGCAGGCCGCCGGTGGAGGCGGCGAAATTCGCCAACGCGGCCGGCGCCATTGCCGTAACGCGATACGGGGCGCAGGCATCTCTGCCTTCCCGCGACGACCTGAGCCTCTTGCTCGGTCCCGAAGTCGCCGTCTGAACCGATAGGTAAAGGAGATTCCATGTTTGTCGTGAATCATGCCGGTGTGGCCACCCTGCTCTGCGTCGTCACCATGCTGGGGTGGGGATCCTGGGCTAACACGCAGAAACTGGCGGGCAAGGACAAATGGGCCTTTCCGTTGTACTACTGGGACTACGCGTGGGGAGTCTTCCTTATGGGACTGGTCTTTATGTTCACGCTGGGCAGCCGGGGCAGCGCCGGCATGGGGGCCGCAGAAAACCTGAGACAGGCCATGGCGGCGCCGGCCGCGCACGCTCTCCTTAGCGGGGCATTATTCAATCTGTCGAACATATTGCTGGTCGTCGCCATCGATAGCGCCGGCATGGCCGTGGCGTTCCCTGTCGGAGTGGGGCTGGCCCTGGTGATCGGAACAGTAGCCTCTTACGCGCAGGCCCCCAAGGGCGATCCGGCGCTGCTGTTCACGGGCGTCGCGCTGGTGTTGTCCGCGATCCTGTTGTCGGCGATGGCTTACCGCAAACTGGCGAGACCCGCGGGCCGGGGTTGGAAGCGCGGCGTTCTCTTCTCCGTCCTGGCGGGCTGCCTGATGGGCTTCTTCTATCCACAACTGGCCGCGTCCCTCTCCCCGGACTTCAACTCGGCTCCCATCCGGCAGGGTCTCCTCACGCCTTACACGGCCCTGGCGCTCTTCGGGGTGGGTCTGCTGGCCAGCAATGTCGTACTCAACACCGTGTTCATGCGCATGGGCGGGTTGAGCTACCGCGCCTATTTCCACGGCACACCGCGGCTGCACTCGCTCGGCCTGCTGGGCGGAATCATCTGGATGCTCGCTCTCAGCCTGAACCTGATTGCTTCCGGGGTAGTCGGTCCGGCCGTTTCGTACGCGCTGGGGCAAGGCGCCACTGTCGTGGCGGCGATCTGGGGCGTTTTCATCTGGCGTGAGTTCCGCAACGCGCCCCAAGGCACGGGCCGCCTGATCGCGCTTATGTTTGTCGCTTATGGCTGCGGGCTCGGACTGGTCGGTATGGCGACCCTGTAGCGGAGCCTCGACTGGGACGCGACGTCTGCGGTCAGGCGAAGAAGTTTCCCATCCCGCGGAACCGCGCGTAGCGATGGTCCACCAGGCTGCGCCCGTCTTTAGCTGCCAGCTCGTCCAGCCGGATGCGCAGATGTTCCCGCAAGTTCGCGGCGGCCGCGTCGTGGTCTTCGTGCGCTCCGCCCGGAGGCTCCGGCACGATGCCATCGATCAGGCCCAGGCCGTACAGATCCTGAGCCGTCAGCCGCAGCGCCGCGGCTGCCTGCTCGGCCTTTCCAGAATCGCGATAGATGATGGCGGCGCAGCTTTCGGGAGAAATCACGCTGTACACGGCGTTCTCCAGCATCAGGACGACGTTGCCGACCCCCAGGGCCAGCGCTCCTCCGCTGCCGCCCTCGCCGATGCACACCGCCAGCAGGGGAACCGGCAGCCGGGCCATCTCCCGCAGGTTTCGCGCAATGGCTTCGGCCTGCCCACGCTCCTCGGCGTCGATTCCCGGGTAGGCGCCCGGCGTGTCCAGCAAGGTGATCACCGGCCGCCCGAATTTTGCCGCTATCTGCATGACGCGCAAGGCCTTGCGGTACCCTTCCGGCTTCGGCATTCCGAAGTTCCGATAGAGTTTCTGCTTGGTGTCCCGGCCCTTCTGCTCGGCCACCACCATCACGGGCCGGCCCTCGAAGGCTCCAAAGCCCGCTACGATGGCCGGATCGTCCGCAAATCCCCGATCGCCGTGGATCTCCTCGAAATCGGTGATGAGCCGGCCGATGTAGTCGAGGGAGTGGGGACGCTTGGCATGGCGGGCCAGCAGAACCCTGCGCCACGCCGGATGCGGTTCGGGGGCCTCCGCGTTCGGTTCGGGAATCACTTCCCACATCTTAGCAGGGGCCGGGGGCCGGCGTGTCCCCGCTGGGCTCCATGTTGTAATACCCAAAATAACTATTGTTTTCAATTGAGAATTCTGCTATTTTTCTGAGACCAATAAAAGCGGCGCAATTCGTTCTTGCGGGGCGGCCGGTCCGCCCAGGGAGGGTTCATGAGGAAAACCGCGGTTGTTGGCGACAGTAAGCAGGCGTATCGGCGGAGGCTGGTTGAAAAGCGGGCAGACGTGCTCTCGGGCTTGGGCGTACGGTTCGATACGCGGGCCGGATTGGGGCGCGTCGCGGAGGACGATCAGGCTCAGCTTACGCACGACGAGTTCGTATCGCTCCACCTGAACAGCCTCGAACACGCGGAACTCCGGTTGGTGGAGGAAGCGCTCGACCGGCTGGATTCGGGCGACTACGGAACCTGCCTGAACTGCGAGGAGCCGATTCCGGTGAAACGCTTGCGCGCCCTCCCCTGGGCGCGCTATTGCGTCGTATGCCAGAACAGCATAGGCGCGGACCTGGATGTCGAGTGGACCGCCGCGCGTCCGTTGAAAGGGTAGCTTACCGTTTATGGCAACAAGATGACCGGCGCGCGCCAGAAGGCGAACCGCCGCGCGGCCGGGTCCAGCACGCTCACCTGGCAGGTGTACCGGCCGGGTTGGAGCTTGGCCAGCGGAAGGCTGAAACTCACCGGCACCGCTTTGCTCATGGGGTTCAGCCCTTCCGTGACGCGCAGCGGATCGGTTTCGAAGGCTTTCACCTTGCCGCGGTAGAAACTCAGACTGGCGATCAGCAACTGCGTCTTCTCCGCGTTCGGCTCGTAGGCTTGCAGGAAGACGTACATGTCCTGGTCCTTGCGGAAAACGCGCGTCACGCTGGGAATCAGCTTGTCGCCGTTCTGCACCAGCGGGTTGAAGTTGAACAGCCGCCGGTTCGGTCCGGCGCTGCCCACCGCGTTGGTCATCTTCTCACGTTGGTTGCTGAGAATCACGGAGCTGATGGGGAGAACCCCGGCATCCTTGGAAAGGTCGGGGACCATGAAATTGGTCTCGAACGTCCCCATCTTGCCGGTTTCGTTCTCGCGGGCCAGGAACTTGACGGAGTAGGTCCCAGGCGGGAGCGTAAAGCCCACGTCGTAGGCCACGGTCTTCTTGGCCAATTCGGCGGTGGTCGTGTCCTTCAACTTTACCGTGATGAAATCGCGCACCGTCCCCACGATCTGTTTCTTGGCATCCCTGATCTGCCCGATGAAGTCCAGGCGCGTGCTGTCGGCCTTCCCCTGCTTGGCCAGCACGATGTCCGTTCCCGGCATTTTCACCGAGATCGGAACGAAATAGCGGTCGCTGGCCATGCGGAAGTAGTCGGTCTCGAGCGCCAGCGTCAGGTCCGTAATCGGGTCGCCCAGTTGCAGGGCTTGCGCAAGCTGGTTCTCGCGGTCGGAGGAGTCGAACTTCTTGAATTCCTTGGAGGCGAAATAGCCGGTCCGGTAATCCAGCTTGGCGGCCAGATTGCCGTTGATCTGCACCTTGATGCGCCGGTACTTCCCGTCCAGGGCGGCGTTGGCGGTGTAATAGCCGAGAATGTAGTAGCTGGCGATGTCCTTCTGCGCCTGCACCACGCCCATGGAAAGGTCGTTGTAGTCGAAGAACGACTTCCCGCCGGTGTCCGCCGCCAGACCGTAAAGCGTATCCTGCGTACCCTGGAAATTACTCTGGCGGGAGCGAGCGGCGCCGCCCGAATAGTTGCCCGCGTTGCCAGATCCCGACCTGGTCCCTGCCGATCCCATCGACGCGTTGCCCGAGGGAGCTTCGGCTACCAGGCCGCGAGAGTCCACGGTGTAGAGAGCCACGTTGCTGCGGATGGCGGAGTTGATGGTAGCTTTCAACTGCGCGTCGTTGTCCATTCCGGTACGAGCGATGCCGCTCGAAAAATAGACCAGCGCCTTCTTTTCCGGCAGGGTGGCGAGCATCTTCACCGCGTTTTCCAGCGCGGTCAACTGGCGGTCGGTGTTGAAGATGTTGAACTCGGTGTCGTCGGCGGTGAACGCTTCACCGGTGTCCTCCGTGGTGTCGTCGTCCGTGGTATTAGCCATTTCGCTGGATTCGCCGACCACAATCTTGGTGTTGATGATTTTCGTCAGCAGGTCGCGGTCGTCGGTGAAATCCTGGAGGACTTTCAGTTCGCCCGAGTAAACCATGATGGCCACCTTGTCGGCGGGCGTCATCTGGCCGCCGATGAACTTCAGGGCGCCGGTTTGCGTGCGGATCTGGTCGTCCGGGGGCATGCCTTGCAAATCGAAGTACAACACCATGAGCCTGGTATCGCGGTACTTGATTTCGCCCGGCCTGGCCGGGGTGATGATCTGGTCCACCGCTGGCGCGAGCACGCGCGTTGCCGGGGCTTCCGCCTCTTTTTTGGGCGCCGGACGCGGCGTCAGCGCGGGCGCGGGCAGTGTGGGCAACGCCTCTTCCTCCAGCCGTTGGAATTCGAAAACCTTGATCTCCTGCGGCTTGTTGTCCTCGCTCACGGTGAAATCGGTCTTGCTGAGACCTTCAATGGGCTTGCCGTTCTTGTCCTTCGCCGAAACGTTGACGATCACCAATTGGGTGTTGGACTCGAACCGGTACGGTTGCCTGGTCAGCGGCGCGTTAGCCTGCTGCGGCGGCGGTTGCGGCGCCGGCTGTTGCGCGGAGGCCGCCAGCAACCAGGCCAGAAAAGCGGCAAGGATGGCTTTCCGTATTCTCATGCTAGAAATTGAACCGCAGGCTCGTGTTTACGCTCCGCATCGCGGAGACGGCCGTGGGCTGCCCGTACGTGCTCGCTCCCAGCGTCGTGCCCCAGCCCGTGACCACGACGGTGTTGAGCGCATTGGCGGCGGTCAGCGAAAAGGTCATGCGCTGCCGGTCGCCGAAGCGGAATGTGCGGTTCGCCCCGGCGCTCAGGCTGAAGCTGAGCGGGCCGGGGATGATGTTGCGTCCCGAATCGCCCCACATTCCCGCCGCCGGCGCGGCAAACGCCGCCGTGTTGAACAACGCCCCCGGCGCGAGGCCCTCCACGGGAAGCCCGGTGTAGTCGGCCCGATTGCTGCCGCCCTTGGTCGCCTGGTTGCCGCCCACCATGGCCGTCAGGTAGGTTCCGCTGTGGATCTGGATGGCGCTCGTCAAGTTCCAATCCTTCACCAGCACGCCCTTCCAGCCCGAGATCAGGCCGCCGCCCCGCCGGCCCTGGCCGCTGCCGTAAGTGAAATTGATACTCAGCGCCTGGGGCGAGGTAAACATGTAGCGGTCGGCGCGGTAGTTCAGCCAGTTCTGCGCCGTGCTGGCGTCCTGTATCCCTTTCTGGAACGTGTAATTCGCCCCCGCCGATAAGCCCCCGCGGAATCGCCGCGTCAACTGCACATTGGCGGAGTTGTACATCGAATTGCCGCCGTAGGTTTCGTACGTGTAGCCCGTAGGATAGAGGGCCCGCACCGCCCCGGGCGGCTCCACCCATGGGGTGATCCTGCGGTCCAGGTCCCGGCCCGCCGCGCCATGGTACGTCAGCGTGGTCTGGAATGAATACGGCAGGTTCTGCTGAATGGCGAACTGCCATTGCTCGGCGTAGCCGATTTTGTACGTCGGGTCGATGGCGAAGGTGTTCGAAATCGTGTTCGTCCCCCGGCTGGAGGCGTTCGCAAACGCCGTGTCCATCGCCAACGGGCCATCGGACAGGAACAGGTTATAGGCCGTCGCCAGCGGCGGCTGCTGCGACAGGCTGTTCGCCATCTGGCTATAAACCGAAGTGTTGTAGTAGATGCCAAAACCGGCGCGGAGCACGGTCGACCGCTTGGCGCCGGGCCGCCAGGCAATCCCCAGCCGCGGCGAAATGTTGTTCTTGTCCGGGTTGACCAGAGTGCGGTCAGACGGGTTCGCCGGCGCCAGCGAATAGGATGTGAAAGCCGGCGGGAAGGCCATGTTTACCAATTGGTTATGGAGTTCCGAGACGGGAGTCTGGTAGTCCCACCGCAGGCCGAAGTTCAGCGAGAGTCGCGGAAGCAGCCGCCAATCGTCCTGGAAGTAGAGGGCGTAGATGGAACCGCGGAAGTACAGCGCCGGATCGGCGCTGTATCTGATCTGCGCTTCGTAGGGCGTCGCCAGCAGGAAATCCGCAAAGTCGAAGCCCGTGTTCGGCGCCGCCACCCCTTTCACGAACTGGCTGGTACCGTATCCGTTGAAGGTGAACGCGCCGCGCGCGTTGGGGTTCGAATACCGGTTGTTCTGCTGCCGCCGGTAAGCGGCGCCCCAGGAAAAGTTGTGCGTCTTGTGGACCCACAGCAGCGTGGCCGTCGCCGAGCTGGTCTGGTTGCGGGTCAGCGACGCCGCCCCATCGGAGAGTCCTCCGAAGTTCGTGAAACCGAGGGTGGGCGGCCCCCAATTGATGGGATCGTTGGTCAATCCCTGGATCCCCAGATTTGCGCCCACGTTCAGATCCTGGGCGGCGAAGTAGGGCAGCGACTGGCTCCGCTGGCGGCTGAATGTGTAAGCCAGCGTGCCGATCAGCCGGGTGGTGAAGTTGTGCGAATAGCTGGCATTGGCGTTCATGCCGCGGCCCAACCCCGTATCGGTGATCAACCGATGATTGTGGGGATCGATGAAGCCCAGCGAGTTAGGGGTGGTGCTATCGGTGCCCGAGTAACTGAACCCGCCCGAGACCCGGTTCTTCGCATTGAGCGTCTGATTGACGCGCGCATTCACGGTATTGGTATTGTTGAGATTGGTGTAGGGGAGCTGGTAGTTCCTGGTGGTGGCGCTTTGCGGCAGATTGGGCATCGGATAGTACTGCATCAGGCCCTGGGCGATGGGGCTGATGCGCGTCGGGTCGATCGTATTGTTGGGGAATGGCGCGCCGGCATTTTGGGGATCGAAGATGTTTACCGGTTTGCCAACCGCGCTGAAGGACTGCGAAAAATCTCCGCTGCGCTGCAAGAGGGTCGGCATGGTGGTCAAGGCGCCCGTATTTCCTTGCCGGCCGCGGGTAACGCCCAAGCTGAGAGTGAACTGGCCGCGCTGCCCGCTGAGCAGCTTGGGGATCTTCAGCGGTCCGCCGAAGGTAGAGTTCACGGTGGTGTTGTTGGTATACGGCTTGGGGATGGCGTTGCCGCTCAGCGAGTAGGTCTGCGCGTTGAGCAGGGAGTTGCGTTCGGTGATATTCACGCTGCCGGTGTACATCATGCGCGGGTTGCGGCGATTGTTACCGAAGGCCATGGCGTTGTTCATGTTCATGTACCCGCGGCCGCCGCGTCCGCCGGCGGCGGCTCCGCCACGACCGCCGCGTCCGCCTCCACGGCCGCCACCTCCACCACCGCCGCCACCTCCAAACCCACCACCGCCGCCACGACCACCCACGCCGGCGGCTCCGCCACGGCCACCGCCGGCGGCTCCGCCGCGCCCCCCGCCAGCGCCAGCGTCAGCGGTTGAGTCGGCTGGATTCGCGCTATCGCCGGCCATGCCGGGAATACCGCCGGCGCCCGCGGCGCCATCCATACCGGGGCCCATGCCCGCCATGTCTGATCCAAAGCCTATCCCGCCACGGCCGCCAAAGGCGCCAAAGTCGCCCTGGCCGGGGAGACCCATGGCGCTGCTGATGCTTCCTTGTACCACCAGGGCCTCGTTGGCGCTGGGCGCCAGTTCGGCGGTCTGTTCGCTGCTGATTGTGCCTTCCTGGGAAAAGAGCGAGGCGTCCGCCGACTGGTTCACCCCGAGCTGCTGAAACGTCGTTGCGTCGGCCGGCTGATTCTGTCCACCGCGGCCGCCCGGACCGCCCGCCTGATTCCGGCCACCACGTCCAGCGGACCCGCGGCCCGCCGCAGCCTGACCACCCCGCCTGCCGGAAGCGGTGTTCGGCGAGCTCGGGACGCTCCCCCCCGTCCCGGCGGAAGCCGTTTGTGGGGTAACGGCGGCCGGAGCGGCCGGCTGGACCGGCGCGGAAGCTGGGGGCGCCGCAGGCGCACTCGGCGTGGCGGCCACGGCTGGCGCGGCGGCGGCTGGCGACGGTTCCGGCTTGGAGGCCAGCGCGCTAACGATCTCCGACTCCGACTGGAACCGCAGATCCCAGGTAGGGCTGGGAGCGTCCGGCGCGACGCCAATGTCGCGTTTCGCGCTCTCGAAGCCCAGCATCTCCACCTGGATCGTCCAGACGCCGTCGGCCAAGTTCGGGAACGAGTACCTGCCACGGTCATCGGTGGTGGTGACCAGTTGTTTGGTTCCCTGGGTCGCCGTCACGGTAGCGCCTGGCAGCGGCTGGCCGCCAGAAACGACAACTCCCTGCTGTTGGGAGGCTAACAGTCCCACCGTAGCAAGGGCGGCGGCCACCAGGCCCCCAAAGCAAGCGCGTAAACGTTTCCTGGACATACTCTGAGCGTTTTCGCGACAGGGAGGCGCGTACCCTCCGCGGTTATCTGGCGCGATATCTATGATTACCTATTCCGACGGAGAAAGTTCCACAGAGCGGCAAACGAGGGTCCGCTCGGGCTGCTATCATCTCGTTGACCCGTGGAGCGCGAAGAAGTCCTGGCCAAGCTTCGTGAAAGGATCGTGAGGTTCGCGGCATCCCATGTATCGAGAGACGCCGCCGAGGACGTGGCGCAGGAAGCGCTCATGTTGCTGCACGAAAAGTACCCCGACGTCGAGCGCCCGGAAGATCTGCTGCCGCTTTCCCTGCAAATCGCCAGGTTCAAAATCGTGAGCCTACGCCGCAAAGCCGCCCGGCGCGGCGAATACAGCCAGATCTCGGTTGCCGATATCCCCCTGCCGGATCCCGGCGTGGGACCGGCCGGCTACGTGGAACGAAAGGAGATGCTGGAGCGCCTGGGCGCCGCCATGGGTCAATTGGGGGAACGCTGCCGGGATCTGATGCGCCTCAAGCTCCAGGGGAAATCGTTTCCGGAGATCCAGAAGATAATGGGCGTAGGCTCCATCAATACCGTCTACACCTGGGACCACCGTTGCCGCGGGCGCCTGCTGGAGCTGATGGGCGGCGATTGGGAGCGCGGAAAGCGATGAGCCGCGAAGCCATACGGAAGCTGCTGGGCGGGTACGCCGCCGGCACGCTCACCGCGGACGAGCGGCAGGCGCTTTTCGAAGCCGCGCTCGACGACCAGGAATTGTTCGACGAGCTGGCGCGGGAGCAGCCCTTGCGCGACCTGCTGGGCGATCCCGCCGCCAGAGCGTATCTTCTCGCCGCGCTCGACAAGCCTTCTCCGATCTGGCATCGGCGCCTGACAGGGTGGGCGTGGGGACATGCCCTGGGCATGGCGGCGGTGGCGTGCTTTGTGGCCGTGGGCGGATACGTGGCGTGGCAGGCGCGCTTCCGGCCCGTGACGATGCGGTTCTTCGTGACGCAGCCGGTGACGGTCGAAGTGAAGGGGTCGGCGGAGACTCCGGCGGGACCTGCGCGGCCGCGCCGCGCCTTCGATGCCGCATCTTTGAAGCAGCCGCCGGCGCCGCCGCCAAAGCTTCCTCCGCCGCCCCCGGCGGAGCAGATGGTGGCGCTGGCCCAACCTCCGGCTCTGTTCTTGCCCCAGGCGATCCCTCCGCCTCCTCCGCCGCCTGCCGCGCCGGTCGCCAATGTTGTGGGCGGCATCGGGGGCCAGGCGAGCTTCCAAGCCGGCGCCGTTACGGCCTTGCGCGCCGGCTCGAACCCGGGGGCCACAGCCGCCATGGGCGCCCGTGGCGGTAGCGGGGGCGGCGGGGGAGGCGGGGGAGGCGGGAGACCCGCACCACGGCCAGCCCGGCAGGCGGCTGCCGCGGCACAGGCGCCGTCCGTTGGCGCGGAGGCCCCGAAGCCGCCGGCGACGGGGAAATTCGCCCCGGCGATTGCGGCCCTCGTCGAGCGTGTGCGGAGCGGCGCATCTCCCAGCGTGGACGAGGCTCGGTTCGTCACCGGGGGCGAGGCCTATGTGCAACTGACGCTCGCCGACTTCTCCGCGGAATCGCTCGATCAACTGCGGAACGCGGGCCTCACGATCACGCGCCAGGACGGCGGCGTGGTAACAGGGCACATACCTCCGGCAAAGCTGGAGGCGTTATCGCAATTCCCCTTCGTCTTGTGGATCGCGCCGCAGTAAGCGCCTCGGGGCCGGCGCAGAACTTCAACCGCTACCGCTCAAACACGATGCCGGCCGAGGGCAGAATCGGGAACAACCGGTCCAGCGTGATGCTGGCAAGGCCGGTCTTCGAGTTGTAGCTGTTGAAACTGTCGAAACGGTAGTTGGTCTTGTTGGTCAAGTTGATCACTTCGCCGTAGAGCGTCAGCTTGTATTTGTCCTTGACCCAGGATTTGTTGATGCGCCAGTCCACGCGGTAATACGGGTCGAAGCGCAGTTGGTTGCGGCTCGCGGTGAGGTAGTACGCGCCATTCTGCATGCGCAGGAAGCCGGGGTATGGAAAGCCGCTGCCGTACATCAGCTTCGCGCTCAAGTTCACCGAAGGGCGAATGCGATAGCCTCCGAAGACGTTGATGGTGTGGCGCTGGTCGTAATCCGACGGAAAGGCGGTGTGTTCGATGCCATCGCGTTCCCGGGTGGCGCCGTAAGCGTATGAGACCCAGCCGGTGAGCCGGTTAGCGCTGCGGCGCTCGGCCAAAAACTGGAACCCGCGCGCGTATCCGCGCATGGAGTTGCGCAACGGCGGGTTCAGGGGCGGCGTGAACACCTTTCCGTTGAGCATGCGCGGATCGTAGAACGGGCGGTAGAGCAGGTCGCGGTCTTCGCGTTCGTAGAATTCGGCCCGCAATCGCGCGCGCTCGCCGATCCGTTGTTCCACGGCCGCGATCGCGTGCGTGGCGCGCATCGGCAGCAGATGGACGCCGCCCAGCGGCGAGGTGAAATCCGCAATCTCGGGAAACTGCGCGTACTGCCCCCAGCCCAGGTCGAGGCGCGTCGTGCGCGTGACGGCCGCCGACACGGAGGCCTGCGGCGAGACGGCGGAGATGCCGTCGAGCGAGTGGCGGTCCCAACGCGCGCCGGCGGTGATGTGCATGTGGCCACCGGCCAGCGTCCAGGATTGCTGCGCGTACCCGCCCGCGCGCAACGCGGTCCCATCGTCGCGATCAAGCAGCCGGACGAAGGGCGATGTCGATAGGAATTGGTTCGTGTATCCCGAATCGTGCAGGCGGCGCACGCTCCAGCCCACATCGAGCGTGCTCTTCGCGCTCCACATCCAGGTGGTGGACGAGTCCCAGACCCATTCGCCGTAGTGTCCCCCAGCGAGCGGCAGGCGGCTGGGATTGGTGTTGTCGAACTTCTCGCGCATCCACGCCGCGTGGTTGGCGACCACCAACGCTTCGGAGGGCGCGTAGCGCCAAGAGAAATTAGCGAACGTGTAGTGGTAGCCGGCGCCCAGCAGCGAGTTGACGCCCAGCTTGCTGATAGCGCTGGAACGGTCCAGATCGGAGTAGCTTTCCAGAACGTTTAAGCTGACCTTATTGGCCGGCGTGAGTTCGTAGGCCAGCCGTCCCTGCGCGTCCTCCATCCCGAAGGCGATCGAGGGGTCGGTCATGGTCCGATCCAGGATGTACTGGATATAGCTCTTGCGAACGCCGGCCAGCCACGACCCGCGATGCGACTTGCCGAGCGGACCTTCGGCCATGACGCCCGCGTTGGAAGCGCTGGCCGTGACGCGAACGGAAGTCTGGGTGGTACTGCCATCCCGTGTAAGGACGTTGAGCGCGCCCGCCGTGCGGTCCTCGAAATGCACGGGCCAGGCGCCTTCGTACAACTCGATCTCTTGCACCATGTCGTTGTTAAACGCCGTGGCCGACCCGGTCTCCTCCGTGCCCTCGACCGTGTGAAACGGCATGTGCAGGAGGATGCCATCCAGGTAGAGGCCGATGCGGCTGAAGTCCGCGCCGCGCAGGGAAAAGCGCGCGTCGAAGTCGTCGTTCGAGGTAACGCCAGGCAGGCTCTGCACGGCGCGCAGCGGATCGTCGGCCAGCACGCTGGCGAGGTTCTTGGCGTCGTTGCCGGCCAGCACCAGGGTGGAAGGGCTGTCCTGCCGGAGGGTCTCGAAAGGCCCGGCCCGCACCTCCACCGTATCGGTCACACGCAGCGTATCCGGGCTGAGAACGACCTCAAACTCCTTGGTCTCCCCGGCCTCCAGATGGAATGGCTTCTTGATCAGCCGGTACCCGACCGTGGAGACGTTGAGGACATAGTCGCCGGGGGCGACAGAAGGAATGCCAAAATGACCCGTGGAATCGGTTGTGGCGCGATCGGCGCCGCCCACGAGCTGGATGACGACATTGGAAAGCGCCTCGCCGCCCAGCGCATCCACCACCGATCCGCGGACTTCGCCGGTGGCCTGCGGGTAAGCGGGAATCACCGCCACCACCAGACCGCACAGCGCTAACCGGACCCGATTCACGGAATTAGCATATCAGCTCAACAACACGTTTTCGAAGAAGCGGCCCCGAACAACCCACCAAGCTTGTGCCTTTCATCCTAGCCACGCGGGCGCGAGGCCAAACAGTGAAGCTGGTTTCCATGTTCCGGCACCTTTCGAGCCGCGCTGCCACGGGTTGCCCCATAACATCCCGCAAGAACTCGCCCGCACGCCCAGCAAGCCCATGCAACGGAAACGAGCAGGCCCTCCAGCCTCTAACGGCCGATTCGACTTCTCGCGACGCGAAATACATTCACTCCGTATGCCCAGTTGAGGCTGAACCGCCCAGAGGCGATTCTCTATTGGACATTAGGGCAAAGCACAAACAGCGCAGCCAGTAGTTCGTACTCTTCCTTGATGGTCGGGAAAAATACCCAAAGACGTTCGTTGTTGCCGTTGTACAGCACATAGCGGGGGAGACGCTTGTGCTCAAATGGGTGATCCCCCATTTGGCGCTTGATGGCTTTGACATCGGCGAATGAGACAGTAATCTGAGTGGATTTGAATTGATATCTATATAGCGTGTACTCCTTCGGGTATTGGCTGTAGTGGCCCACTGCCTTATAATCGCCCAGTCCGGTGTACTGAACGACAAAGCCGGATTGGTGGGCCGAAACGAATTTATAGCCGCCCCCAGCAGTTTCCCAGTCTTTCTTATCAAATACTTCGTAATAATACGTCAGCGCTTTGGCACTCTCTTCGATCTGGAGGCGCATGATATCCACAGCCCTCTCTGTAGACATCTTGTAGAGGACGCTGATTGGTGGATTGAGCAACGTTGTGGTTCGCACGAGTGGTGTCTCCGCAAGGTCGCAACTCGCCAGCAGCAATGCGAGCACGCTCGCTGCCACAGCGAGGAGTGCCTTTGCGGATGCAGACGAAGAACACTGTGTTCTCATCGTCGGATAAATCATAGGTACTCCTCCTGGTTCTGCTTGACGATCCTGCAAAATGAAGAGTTCCACGTGGGGATACCTGACGGGGCGGTAGCACCGCTGAGGGCCCGCGCGACATCCGCAGAAGTCGCACCCGCCCTCAGCGTAGGCGCTAACCCGCTTTGCGACCATCGTTTGCCTCCGGCGGGAACTCGGTGTTTCAAGCTCCCGACGCGCCCAGGTCAACGGGGTGTTTGAGCTGTACCAGGATTTCCGTTTTGCCATCCTGGTCAGCATCGATTATACATCCCACCGTCCCAATTGGAACCGTTTGTCTCGTTTTGCCAATCCCTAGCGACCCCGGCGGCCCCGGAAGCGGCCAACTCTGGCTCCTCCGGGTACGAAAAACCTGGAAGTGCCTCATTTCAAGCGGCTTCTCAGACACCCGTCCGTCTCCTCCCTCCTTCTCCCGGTTTGCTCCCCTGCCGCGCGGCCTATCCGGTCGGCACTGGCAGCGCTGCGATTCGGCGCACCATGCTCCCGAACAACCGCCGCGTCAGGTGGCTCTCGGCCAGCATCAGCCAGTAGCACCGCGCGTGCTTGATCAGGCGACCGCCGGTTTTCACCAGCCGGTGCTGCAAACTGGTCAGAGACCGGTTCTCGACCCTCTTCGGCAGAACCAGTCGTCGCCAAAGGTTCCCCAGGTTGTAGGCCATCACACTCAGCCAAAGCCGCACCTCGTTGGAACGGAACCGGCGGCAACTGAGCCGGGTCATCTTGACCGCCTGCTTGCCTTCCTTGATCCACTGTGGACGTTACCGGGCCGCAGCTTTGCCGCTAGGCAGTCGCCCTCCCGATTAAATAGCAGCAGCGGGTGATAGCAGGTGGACTCGAAATGGCCGTTGTAGGCGCTCTGCTCCTGCTCGCCGTAGACCGGAATCTCCGTGCCGTCCATATCCAGCACGATTCGTTGCGGGGAATCGAGGGCATCCGCCTTGCCGATGAGTTCGCGGTTGATGCGGGCCAAGCTGCCGAAGTTCTCCTCCTCGGCCAGCATCTCGGTTTCGAACGTTTGCAGGCGGGAAGTGAGCGCCGCCCCACGATCCCAGATCTTCTCGGAACCGATCAGCCGGAACGTCGGATCTTGCGAGAGCCGCTCGGCGTCGTTGACATCCTCATAGCCCACGGCGGCTGTACACGGACTGGCGCAACAGGTCCGCCAGCGGGAGTTGCGTGTTCTTCCCCTTCCGTGAGTCGGTCAGGTGCTGGGCGATGAGTTCGCCGAGGCCCAAACGTTCGTCCAACTCGCGTACCAGGATGAGGCCGCCATCCGACGTGACGCGCGATCTCTGGAAATCGATCTTCAGCGAGGCGTTGAAGGAGAGCTGGAATGGTTGATTTTGTTTTTCACCCACTGGGTGTTGACCTCCAGAGCGTCTTCATCGCGTTGAAACCCGCATGAATAAAGGCGTCAGGCGATGTCAGCAGGTTATCAAGTAAGTCGCGAAAATGGAAATCCAGGATCAGCTTGTGGGGCGGACTCCCTGGCCCGCGCGGGCCCATTTGGCCGAGCAGGCGTCGAGGAAGAGCCGGGCCACGCGGGGCGCGTCGAATTGCTCCACCCAGAGCGCCCCAACGGCGCCAAGGGCGGCCTGATTCTCCGGCGAGCGGTAGAGGGACTCGATGGCCGCGGCCAGCGACTCGGGGATGTCGGGTTCCACCAGCAGCGCGTGCGGAGCGACTTCGGGAATGGCCGCGGCGCGCGCGGCCACAATCGGTTTCGAGGCCGCCATGGCCTCCAGCAGCACGATGCCGAAGCCTTCCTGGACGCTGGGCAGGCAGAATACATCGGCGCGGTTGTATTCGGCGGCAAGCTGCGGCCGCGGAACGTCGCCCAGCCATGTGACCACACCATCCAGTTTCAGCTTCCGCGTTAAGGCGCGCAGCCGCGCGGCGCACGGGCCGCCACCCACGATCCGCACCTCGATATCCGGAATCGCGGCACCGAGCAACGCAGTGGCGCGCAGCAACGTATCCACACGTTTGCGGCGGTACAGCCGGCCCACGAATAACACCGTGAAACGGCGGGCATCGGCTGGATGGAGGTCCAGCAGCCGCCGCCACGCGCCGAGATCGATCGGCTCGGGGACGATGGCCGGCAGCTCCCGCAAGCCGTAGAGCTCTGAGGCGCGCTCGGCGGAATAGCGACTGGTCACTAGCACGCGCGCGGCGCGCCGCGCGTGCAGGCGCTCCGCGCGCGCCTGCACGGACATGGTAAACCGCGTGAGGCCGCGCTCGAACCGGACTTCGTCGGCAATCACCCCTTTGAGCGCGGCCACGTGAGTGGGGTTTCCGGCGGCGATACGGTAGCCGTCCAGATCGAAGCCCACCGTCAGGTCGAAATCGGCCGAGGGCCGCAGGCTCCGGTTGAACGCCAGACGCTCGAGGGTGTACACGGGGAACCGCACGCGCGGCGTCTCGAACTCCACCGCGTGTCCTAAGGCGCGCAACGCGCCGGCCAGAACCTGGATGCCCACGTAGGTGCCGCTGCCTCGCCGGACATCGAGCGGTGTGGAAGTGAGGAACCGGATTCGCATGGCGCAGCTCTCGCCAACCATCATACCGGCGGCATTACAATTGGAAGTGCCCGCATGTCACCCGCTCCGCCCGCTCCCAAAGCCGTTTGCCTGCTGAGCGGGGGCCTGGATTCCTCCACCTGCCTGGCGCTGGCGCGGCGCGAGGGCTATGCGCGCTATGCCCTTTCCTTCGACTACGGGCAGCGGCACAAGATTGAATTGGAAGCGGCCGCGCGCGTGGCGGCGGCCATCGGCGTGGAGAAGCACCTGGTGGCGCGCATCGGTCTGGAAGCGTTCGGCGGCTCGGCGCTTACCGCCGATATCGCCGTGCCCAAAGGGCGCGACGCGGCGGCGATGGGCGGCGGAATTCCGGTCACCTACGTCCCCGCGCGCAATACCATCTTCCTTTCGCTGGCGCTGGCGTGGGCCGAAACGCTGGAGTGCGCGGACATTTTCATCGGCGTGAACGCGCTCGATTACTCGGGCTATCCGGATTGCCGCCCGGAGTACCTGGAAGCCTACGAACGTATGGCGAGCCTTGCCACCAAGGCCGCCGTGGAAGGCCGCGCGCGCCTGAAGATTCACGCGCCGCTGCTCCACTTGAACAAGGCGCAGATCGTCAAACTGGCGCGGGAGCTGGGCGTGCCGTTCTCCCTCACCTTTAGCTGCTACGATCCCCTGCCCGGCGGCGGCCCTTGCGGCCAGTGTGACGCCTGCCTGCTGCGCGCCAAGGGTTTTCACGAGGCCGGAATTGCAGATCGCTGAGCTGTTCTATTCGATTCAAGGAGAGGGCGCGCTGGTGGGCGTGCCCTCGGTGTTCATCCGCACCAGCGGGTGCAACCTGCGCTGCGCGTGGTGCGACACGCCGTACGCGTCCTGGAATCCCGAAGGAACCGAGTGGCCGCTCGCCCGGATCGTCGACGAGGTGCGCGCCTACCCCGCCCGGCACGTAGTCGTGACCGGAGGCGAGCCGCTGATCGCGCCGGAAATCGTCCCGCTGACCGAACGCCTCCGCGATCTGAACCTGCACATCACCATCGAAACCGCGGGCACGGTTTTTCAGCCGGTGGCCTGCGACCTGATGAGCATCAGCCCGAAGCTCTCCAATTCCACACCGCAAGGCCCCTGGGCCGCGCGCCACGACGATCTGCGCATGCAACCGGGCGTGTTGCTCGATCTCATGGCGCGCTACGACTACCAGCTCAAGTTCGTCATCGAGAAGCGGGAGGATGTGGAGGAGGTCCGGGCCTTGCTCGATTCCCTGGGAGCCGGGCCCGGGCATGTGATCCTGATGCCCGAAGGCACGGATCGGGAGCAATTGCGGGAGCGATCGGTTTGGGTAGCGGAGGCCTGTAAGGAGGAAGGCTTTCGTTTCAGCCCGCGACTGCATGTGGATCTTTACGGAAACCGGCGGGGAACGTAGGGGGGCTCAAAGCAAGAAGGCAGGCCGGAGGCCCGCCCCACCCGGGGGGCGGCCTGATCCGCGTGATAGATTGAAGAAGACATGCATCGGGCCGTGCCAGGATTGGCTCTTTTGATCTGCATGGCGGCCTTGGCCGCCCTGGCGCAAGCGCCGCAACCGCCGGCGGGTCTCGATACCGATTGGGATATCGCCGTGATTCTCGGCGAGATCGGCGCGCACGCGGGCCGCCTGCTGCCCGCGCTGGATCGGATCGACGTTTCGGCCTGGACCGCGAAAGGCGCGTCGGAGACGTACGCCGCGCAACTGGAATCCGGCAAGCAGCAGGCCAAGGCCATCGAGCAAGGCGCCAAGACGCTGGCCGCCGATCCGGAGAAACTGGCGGATGGGCTCGAATTGTTCTTTCGGATCGAAGGCCTGGAGACCATCCTGTCCTCTTTGGAGGAGGGCATCCGAAAGTACCGGACTCCGGAGGAGGCCCAGGCTTTGATCAGCCAGGAGGCGGAGAACGGAGTCAACCGCGATCGTTTCCGGCGGTACCTGGTGAATCTGGCCGCGGACCGCGAAAGGCAGTTGAAAATGATGGATCAGGAGGCCCAGCGCTGCCGCGCCGCTGTGTCCGCCGCGCCCGCGCCGGCTCCCAGCAATTCGGGGAGGAAAAAGTAATCGCGCCCATGCCCTTCACGTGCAGCATCTGCGGCGAGGAATCCACGCGCATCTGCGTGCGGTGCACCAAGGACGCCTGCTACAACCACCTGTGCGAAAGGTGCCTGCGGTGCAGCGACTGTTGCGCCTGCGAGGTGAGGCTGACGGAACCGCTTCACGAGCCGCGGCCCTCTCCCAAGCCGGACCCGCGCCCCGAGGGTGAAGCCGCGCCCGACCCGGCGGCGGCGTAGGCTGCCCCAATCGCAGGTCCCGCGGCGCGATGGCCTGCGAGGTTTGCGCGCTGCTGCCCGGCTCTTAGGCTTTGAGAAAAGCGTCAGGGTCAATTGCGGCCTGCTTCAGAATCGCCCGGAGTGTTCCTTCGGGCATATCGCCAGGATGGTTCGGGACCGTTGTATAGCGATTTGTTGAAGCGTTGAACCAGAGCTCATGACTGCCGGCAGCCTGACGGTCGAACCGGAATCCGAGCGCTCCCAGCTTCCGGGCGATATCCCTGTAACGAAAGCCCGCGAGGCGGGCCACCTCAGGCGGCCACCACGATGGTGTAATCCCGGCGGTCGGAAGCGGTAGCGAACGGGACTTCTCCTTCGCGCTCGCGGCGGGCCTCAATGAGCTTTCTAGCCACATCCCGCGCGATATCGAGAGCTTCCGCAACGGTCCGGCCTTGCGCCACCAAACCCGGCAACTCATCCGATGTCGCCAGATAAACTCCCTCGGGAAGCTCTGCGACTTGAATGCGAATGGCGAGTTCCATCTCAAGCAATTGTACCAATCTGGCCTCTAGCGGCTTACCTCCGAAGTTTCGCCAACTTCGCCAGAGCTTCGGTGCACTCCTCTATGCCGAGCGCGTAGGCCGCTCCGAAATAGGCGATCCCGTACGGAATCAGAACCGCGGCGCCGACCAGGATCGGGCCGTGGCGGCCCAACGCCAGCTTCACGCCCCAGGCCAGCGCCGCCGCGGCCGCCGCCGAGGCCCACAGCCGCGCCACAAATCGCGCGGGAAGGCCGGTGCGGCCGATCCGCCGGTTGAGCGCCCGGCGCAATAGGGCGAACTCGACCCATCCCGATACGCCCGCCGAAGCTGTCAGTCCGGCGACGCCCCAGCGGGCGTCGATCCCGATCCACCCCGGCAGCCACAGCGCGCAGACCGCGCCCAGGCCGGCCGTCAACACAACCCGTACCACCGCGAAGCGGAGAGGCGTGCGTGTGTCGCGCAGCGCATAGTACGCGGCGGCGTAGAGGCGGCCCAGCGTCGATGCGAGCAGACCAACCGCCGATCCGGCCAGAATGCCCCACACGTAGACGGAGTCTTGCCGCTGGAATTTTCCCGACTGGAACACCGCTCCCGCCACCACGTCCCCGAGCGCCAGAAACGCCATTGCGGAGGGCACGACGAAGAACGCGATGCGGCGCAGGCTGGAATCCAGCCGGTCGCGAAGTTCGGCGGATACGCTCTCCTCGCCGCCCAACGCGCTCGACATGGCCGGCAATTCGGCCGCCGAAATCGCCATGCCGAACAGGCTCACCGGCAGCATGTACAGATTCTGGGCGTTGGCCAGGCCCGTGACCGACCCGGTGGGCAGCGGGCTGGCCAGCATGCCGTCGATAAAGGCGCTGATCTGCACCACGCCGCGGCTGAAGAATACGGGCACGAAATTCCGCAACGTCTCCCGCACATGCTCCGAACGCGTGTCCAAGCGGACCCGCAAGCGCCGGACGAGGCGCAGCACTACCGGCGCCTGCACGAGAATCATCAGCGCGCTTCCCGCCACGGAGCCCCACGCTAGCGCCAAGGCTAGCGAGGACTCGCCCATGCGCTCACCGAAGCCGGCGAGCGTACAGATCATGGCGGCGTTCCAGGCTACCGGCGCCGCATAAGACAGGAAGAACTTACGATGGCTGTTCAGAATGCCCAGGCACCACGCCGACATCACCAGCAACCCCGCGCCGGGGAACAGAATGCGGACGATGCGGATGGCCAGATCCCTCTTCGCGCCGTGAAAACCGGGAGCGATGACGTCGATGAACAACGGCGTTGCCAGCACGCCCGCCAGCACGATCACTGCGGCAGTGAGCGCGAGAATGGCGGCGATCGCGCCCGCCACGCGGCCGGCTTCCTCTTCATCGCCTTCCGCCAGCAGGCGCGCGTAGACGGGAATGAATGAAGCGGATAGCGCGCCTTCGCCAAACAGGTTCTGCAGGAGATTAGGAATGCGGAACGACTGGTTGAAGGCGTCCGCGGCGTCGGAGCGCAATCCGAAGTAATGCGCGAACGCGTACAGCCGCACGAAGCCGGCGACGCGGCTGAGCAATATCCCCGCGCTCACCAGGATGGCGTGACGCCCCGTGCTTTCGCGCTTCTCCACCCGCGTCACCGGATGGCGCGCTCCCATGCGGCCGTGGGCAGAGGACTCATGGCTAAGACAGACAATTCTAGCGCTCTACCGCACGCTCCACCCACGGACTGCTGTCGCGCTTCCGCATTACGGTCCAGGAGTAGGCGCAGGCGAGGCGCGCCGCATACAGGCGCCAAGGGAGCTTGGCGCTCCCCTGGGCGGCAACGGCGTCAAGCCGCCTGGCGGACCGGTTTCGCAAGAACCGAGTTCATGATCCAGCGCACCTGCGACGCCTCGAAGGGAGCGCCGCAGTAGTCGGCGGCCCCCGCTTCCAGGGCGTCCAGCCACTGTTTCGTTTCGGGAAGGCGGGTGGCGACCACCACCGGAAGTCTTGGCTCCTTTTTCCGCACGGCTGAAAGGGTCTTCAGAAAATCGGGGGTATCGCCGCACACAAAAACCACGCCGGCCGCCGCGCCGCGCCGTAAATTCCGGGCATGTCCCAGGCGGCTGACGGTATGGGATTCCTCCGCGAGCGCCCGGCCGAGTTGGGCGGCGAGATCGCGCGGGAAACCGAGTAAAGTAACGCTGGCCATTCCAAGCTCCTGACTTTGTGGAATTCTCCGCGGGGAGTGTGTTGGGGGGTCGGCGGGGACCGAACTGCTTCCAGCTTACGCGACCGGGCGCCGGCTGTCCAATCAATGTTTTCGATGGGGCAACCCCACGGCGGCCTATCGGGCCAAGGGGCCGGCGCCGCCGGCCGCGCTCTGCGACAATGGCATTTCGAATATGAAAGTCGTCGCATTCAACGGCAGCGCCCGGCGAGGCGGAAATACTGCCATCTTGCTGCGCCGCGTCCTCGGCGAGCTGGAGAAGGAAGAAATCGAGACCGAACTGGTGGAGATGAGCGGGGCCACGATTCACGGCTGCCTCGCCTGCCGCAAGTGCTCGACTCGCAAAGATGGCCGATGCTCGCAAACCGGCGATTTCGGCAACGTCTGCATCGAGAAGATGGAGGCCGCCGACGGCATCCTGCTCGGCTCGCCCACGTATGTGGCGGATGTCTCGCCGGAGATCAAGGCCTTGATGGACCGCGCCTGCCTGGTGGCGCGCGCCAACGGCGGCATGTTCCGCCGCAAGATAGGCGCCGCCGTGGTGGCGGTGCGCAGAGCCGGCGCGATTCACGCCTTCGACGCCTTGAACCACTTTTTCCTGATCAACGAAATGATCGTGCCGGGTTCGTCCTACTGGAACATCGCCATCGGGCGCGAACCCGGCGACGTGGAGAAGGACGCCGAGGGCATGGAGACCATGACGACCTTGGGGCGGAACATGGCCTGGCTGATGAAGAAGTTGCGCGGGTGACAGCCGGGGCCAGACTAGCTTGGGAGTGAGGGCGAAGATGGCGGAGCTTTACGACGCGATTTTGAACGGGAACGCTACGGCGGCGGCGGAGTCGGCGCGTGAGGCGCTGGCCGGCGGCGCGGGCGCGCTGGAGCTGGTGCAGGGCCAAATGGTCCCGGCCATGGACGAAGTGGGGCGCCGTTTCGAATGCGAGGACTACTTCGTCCCGGAACTGCTGCTTGCGGCGCGCGCCATGAAGGCGGCGCTGGCGCCGATCCGGCCGCTGCTGGCGGCTAGCGGCGCGCAACCGGCCGGTCGCGTGGTGATTGGCGCGGTCAAGGGAGATCTGCACGATATCGGTAAGAACATCGTGGCCGCCATGCTGGAAGGCGGGGGGTTTGAGGTCGTCGACCTAGGCGCGGACGTGCCGGAGGCCCGGTTCGTGGAAGCGGTACGCGCGAACCATGCCGATTTGGTGTGTCTTTCCGCGTTGCTGACCGTGACCATGCCCGCGATGAAGCGCACAATCGAAGCGCTGGAGGCCGCGGGATTGAGAAGGCAAGCGAAGGTACTGGTAGGCGGCGCGCCGGTGACGCAGCGCTTCGCCGATGAAATTGGAGCCGATGGCTACGGCGAGAATGCGGCGGTCGCCGTAGCCCTGGCCCGGAAGATGGCGGCGCCCCGTGAATCTGCTTGAGCGCATGGCCTCGGAGCCGCTGCTGGCCGATGGCGCCTGGGGCACCCAGATGCAGCGGCTCGGCCTCGCCGCCGGCGAGTTTCCGGACCACTGGAATCTGCTCTACCCGGAGCGGGTGGCCGAAGTGGCGGCATCGTATGTCGGCGCCGGCAGCGCCATCATTCTGACGAATACGTTTCGCGCCAACCGCGTGGCGCTGGCGGCCGCCGGACTGGCGGGCGAAACGGCGGCCATCAATCGCGCGGGCGCGCGCATCTCGCGCGAGGCGGCCAAGGGGCGGGCGTTGGTATTCGCCTCCATGGGGCCGACCGGCAAATTGGTAATGGCAAGCGAAATCGCGCCCGCAGAGGCGCGGGACGCGTTTCGGGAACAGGCGGCGGCGCTGGCGGAGGGCGGAGCCGACGCCCTGCTGGTGGAAACCATGAGCGACATGGAGGAAGCGTCGCTCGCCCTGGCCGCCGCCCGCGAAACCGGTCTGCCCGTGTGGGTTTCGTTCGCATTCGATAGCGGAAAGAACAAGGACCGCACCATGACGGGCGTCACCCCGGAACACGCCGCGCGCCGCATGACCGAGGAGGGCGCGAGCGGAGTGGGCGCCAATTGCGGAGTGGGCATCGCGGAGGCGGCGCCAATCTGCCGGCGCATGCGCGCCGCCACGGCGCTGCCTCTCTGGATGAAGCCCAATGCCGGGATTCCGGAGTTGGAGGACGGGCGGCTGACGTACCGGGTCGGCCCGGAGCAGTTCGCGTCGCATATCCCGGCGCTCGTCGGCGCGGGAGCCAACGTGGTGGGCGGCTGTTGCGGCGCCGGTCCGGACTTCATCCGGGCCGCGGCGCGCGCGCTGGCGGACTTGTGCGGCTGAAGCTGATCGCCTGCGAGGTTCTATACCGCGAGATGTGCGCGGCGGTGGCCCGCTCGCCGCGCCAGGTGGATATCGAGTTCCTCCCTAAGGGCCTTCACGATCTGGGCGGCGCCGCGATGCTGGCGCGGCTGCAGGAGTTGACGGACCGCGCCGATCCGGCGCGCTACGAAGCGATTCTGTTCGGATATGGCCTGTGCGGCAACGGCGTGGCGGGACTGGTGAGCCGCGCGTTGCCCCTGGTGATTCCGCGCGCGCACGATTGCATCGCGCTTCTGATGGGCGGGCGGGAGCGCTACCAGCGCTATTTCGAGGACACGCCGGGCGTCTATTTTCGTTCGACCGGCTGGCTGGAGCGCGGCGCGGACCTGGATCAAACGACGCTCGGCATGGTCCGCAACCGAACCGGCGCGGGCTACACGCTGGAAGAACTGGTGGCGCGCTACGGCGAGGAGAACGGCCGCTATCTGCACGAAGAACTTGCGGGATACCAGCGCAGCTACCGTCAGTTGACTTATATCGAGACCGGGCTGGAGCCGGACGGCAGTTTCGAACAACAGGCGCGCGAGGAAGCCGGGCGGCGCGGATGGCGGTTCGAGTCGATCCCCGGCGATCTGCGTCTTTTCGAGAAGCTCGTGGCCGGCGACTGGGACGAGCGCGAGTTCCTGGTGGTCCCGCCGGGCTGGCGCGTGAAAGCCGTCTACGATAACCGCGTCATCGACAAGGAGCCGGCCGCGTGACGGGCGTTCACCGGGTCCATCTCATTCCCCTGGGCGTCCATTTCGAAGTGGAACACGGCGCCACGCTGGAAACGGTCCTTCCGGCGTTTGGCGTGGAGTTTCCGTGCGGCGGCGCGGGCGTGTGCCGCGGCTGCCGCGTGCGCGTGCTGGAAGGCGCGCTGGCCGTCACGCGCGAAATGGAAGAGGTCTTCACGCCGGAGGAGATCGCGGCTGGATGGCGGCTGGCCTGCCGCGGACGCGTGGAAGGGCCGCTGGCATTGGAGATCGCGCAATGGTCGGCGCCCGTGCTGGCCGACGATTCGCGGTTTCCGTTCGAGCCGGCGGAAGGTTGCGGCATCGCCATCGACCTGGGGACCACCACTCTGGTGGCGCAAATGGTGGACCTGGCGACGGGGGAGACGCTGGCCGTTGAAACGGCGCTGAACCCGCAGGCGGCATGGGGCGCGGACGTGATGAGCCGGGTGCAGTTCGCGCTGGAGGGCGGTGCCGGCAGGCTGGCATCCGCGATTCGCGCGGCCCTCGGCGCTCTGATTGCCGCCATGCCGCGGCGCGACTCCGTGCGCCTCGCGATGCTGGCGGGGAATACCGTCATGCACCACCTGTTCTGCGGGCTGGACGTGGCGGGGCTGGCGCAAGCGCCGTTTCAAACCGCGGCCGGAGGGGAGCGGACGCTGGCGCCTCGGGAACTCGGCTGGGATCTGCCCGATGACGCAACGGTCCGGTTCCTTCCGTGTCTGGGCGGCTTCGTGGGCAGCGATATTCTGGCGGGCATTCTGGCCACGGGCATTGCGGAAAGCGCGGAACTGGCGGCGCTGATCGATCTGGGCACCAACGGCGAAATTGCGATCGGCAATGCGGAGAAAATCCTGTGCGCATCCACGGCGGCGGGGCCGGCTTTCGAGGCGGGCCGCATTCGCATGGGGATGCGCGCCTCTACCGGCGCGATCGCGCATGTCGCCGCGCGGAATGGTTCGTTGGAATGCCGCGTCATCGGCGGCTCCGCGGCGCGCGGCGTGTGCGGAAGCGGTCTGGTGGACGCCGCGGCAGCGGGCCTGGAGATGGGCTCGATCCTTCCCAATGGCCGCCTGGCGAACGGCGCCCGCGAATTCCCTTTGCTGGAAGCGGTGACGCTCACGCAGGCGGATTTTCGCGAGTTGCAGCTTGCCAAAGGCGCGATCGCGAGCGGCGTTCGCATCCTCGCGGAGCGCCGGGGCGCCAGCTTGAGCGATCTCCGCCGGATCTATCTGGCCGGCGCGTTTGGCAATTACGTCGATATCGCAAGCGCGCGGCGGATCGGCCTGATCGAGGCCGAGGCGGAGCGCATTTTCCCGGCCGGCAACGCATCGCTGCGCGGCGTTAAGATGGCGCTGCTCTCTCCTTCGCGGCGCGACGCCTGGATCGCCGGCGTGCGCGCGCGGACGGAGCACGTCCCGCTGGCGGCGGATCCGAAGTTTCAGGAGACATTCGTGGAGTGCCTCCCGTTTCCGCGATCATCCCTGGAGGTTGGCCGTTTATGAGCGAAAATACCGAAGCGTTGTACGCCCAAAGGCTGGAGCGTTACGTCACCGCCATGCGGAACGGGCAGCCGGACCGCGTTCCCATACGGCCCTTCGCGGCCGAGGTCACCGCCAGATACGCGGGCTTCACGTGCCAGGAAGTGACGCACGACTACCGGAAAGCGTTCGAGGCCGCGCTGCGCTGCTGCCGGGACTTCGATTGGGACGCGGCCGTTCCCAACATGGTCTACGTCTGGACCGGCCTCACGCAGGCCGCCGGCCTCCGCTACTACGGCGTCCCGGGAATCGACGTGGGTCCGGACGTCGCTTTCCAGTACCGCGAGCCTTCCGAAGCCGACGCATTCATGAAGCGCGAAGAGTACGACGAGCTGATCGACGATCCGACGCGCTTTCTCTACGAGACGTGGCTGCCGCGCGCTTCGGGCGAAATGAGCGCCAAGGGGCAAGCCGTCACCTATCGCAACAATCTGGCGCTCGTGAAGAGCGGGATGGCGATGCTCGAGTACTTCCACGCCTTCGGCCCGCAGGTGGAGCGGATGCGGACCGAGTGCGGCACGGTTTCGGCCATCTGCGGCATGTTGAAAGCCCCCCTCGATATTCTCGCGGATAAGCTGCGCGGATATGTGGCGCTGGCCTTCGATCTGATGGAGATTCCGGAGAAGGTGCTGCAGGCGTGCCAGGCGCTGATGCCGCATCTGGGGTACCTGGCGCTCACCAGCGCCGATCCCGCGAAGCTCGTTCCCATTCCCATCTGGATGCACCGCGGATGCACGCCCTTCGTCTCCAAGGACCACTTCGAAAACATCTATTGGAAAACGCTGAAGCCCATCGTGGAAGCGCTTTGGGCGCAGGGGAACCAGACGCTGTTCTACGCGGAGGGCAAATGGGACGCCCACCTGGAGCGTTTCGCGGAACTCCCGGCGGGAAGCATCGTCTACCACATCGACCGCGGCGACCCGGCGGCCACGCACCGCGCGCTGGGCGGCAAGTTCTGCCTCAGCGGCGGCGTGCCGAACACGCTGCTGGCGTTTGGCAAGCCGGAAGACGTGCGGAACCATTGCCGAAGGCTTATCGAGACCATCGGCGCGGAAGGCGGGTACATCATGGACGCCGGCGCCATCATGCAGAACGACGCGGCTATCGAGAACCTGAAGGCCATGACGGAGGCGACGGTCGAATACGGCGCGTACCGTACGGCGTCGAGCTTTTCAGGAAAGCCGCCGGAACTGCCCGCAGCCGCGGCGACGCCCGGTTTGCCGGCGTGGATTGCCGCGCCGAAGGTCCCGCCAGGCGTGTGCTTCCCGTTCGAGGAGAAGCTCAAAGAGTTGCCCTCGATCTGCGGCGACGCGGCGCTGGTGCGCCGGGTGTGGAACGATATCGACGGGCTGGCGTATCTCTACATCTGGCATTTGCTATTGAGCTTCTGAGGCCCGGGCGCCATGGCCCGCCGTTGTGGCGCGAGAGTGCCCGCGTTCGCGAATCAGTTCAGGCCCATGCTGGAAAGAAGCTCCTGGATCTTCTCGGGGGCGCCGACGAACAGATTGGCGGGAGAGCGGCGGTACTTGAGCATCTGGCGGTAGATGAAATCCTCCTGGGAGGAGTTGATTCCCCAACCCGCCAGGTACTGCAACCGCAGGTCGCCATCCGTGTTGAGCTGCGCGCCTTGGAGCCACGGCCCCAGATCGGATTTCTGGCCGGAGTAGCCCGCGAACATATCCATGGCCGAATAGACGCCAATGTCGCGCAACGACTGCGCCACGCGGGCGTAGGACGGGCTGGTCAGCCGTTGCTGGACCTCGTCCAGATCGATTTGGAGCGGTTCGACCTGGCCCAGAAAAACCATGTCGTACCCGCGCCCGTCGATCGTGTTGGCCCACAGCGAGCCATTGGGGAAGGCTTCGAAAAACGTCGCGATCTCGCTTCTGACGGTGTTTTCGTCGCTCTCGTACAGCGGGACGTAAAGGGAGAACATGCCGCCCGGATTGAGATGGCGCTTGACGGCCTCGAAATACTCCCGGGAATAGAGGGCGGCCGTGCCCTTGACGAACACATCCAGCGGATCGGAAGCGATAATATCGAACTTCTCGGGGGTCGTCATCAGGTAGTGGCGCGCATCGTCATAGATCATGTGCGTCTTGGGATTGTAGAGGACGCTGTAATCCTCGCTGGCGAAGTACTGCGACGAAGTGGGGGGGATAACGGGCTCGATTTCGCAGACGGTGATCTTCTCGATGGTCGGGTAGGTGGTGAACGCGCCGGCGGAGACTCCGGCGCCGAATCCGATGCCGAGCACCGACTTGGGACCCTTGTGAAGGAGGCCAGGCACGTGGCCGACGCTCCGCTGGAGCTTCATATCGTAAGGCTCGGTAGTGGCCTCCACATGGCCGTTAACGTCCACCTCCCAGGCGCCGTCGGGCCACTGCGAAATGGCGACGGTGGAATTCCTTCCTTCTTTCACGTAGACCACCTTGCCGCTGGAGATGGACATCTTGCGGCCGTAGGCGATGAGCTTGCCGGGAACCGCGTCGATGCCGTAGGCCAGCAGGCCCGCCACCAGCATGGAGGCGGCCAATAACGGCGTACCGAGCTTCGAGCGGCGCTCGGCGAAGTAGGGCGTGAGGACGATCAACGCGCCGGCGGCGGAGGCGATCAGCAGCGCGCGCTCGGTCTGTTGCGCGCCGATCCAGGGAATCAACACGAGGCTCGCGCCCAGAGCGCCCACAATCGCTCCCACGGTGTTGGCGGCGTAGACGCCTCCGACCACCCGGCCCGGATCGTCGCCGGGAGAGGCCGCCGCGGCGCAGGCCAGCGGGAAACTGGCTCCCCAGAGAATCGTCGGCGGAAGAATCGCCCACAGGCAGCGGACCATGTCGAGTTGCATGATGTGCCAGGGGTTGAGAGTCAGCATGGGGTTGATGGGCCAGAACGGCAGGGAATCGGCGATCATGTAAGCGGTCCAGGCGATGCCCGCGGCCAGCAGCATCTGGCACCAGCCCAGCGCCGCCCGCGGAGACACCACTTCCAGCAGCCACGACCCGCACAAACTGCCCAGCGCCAGCCCGATCAGGAACACGGCCAGAATCACCGCGAAGTTGTACACGGTGGCGCCCAGCATGTAACCCATCAGCCGGGTCCAGACCACCTCGGCCCCCAGAGCCGCGGCCCCCGACAGCGCAATGGTGACGTAGACCGTCCAGCGGCTTCCTGCGGCTTCAAAGGACGCTTGCACGGGCCTCGCTTCCGCGCTGTCTGGCGCGCCTTCCTCCCAACGAGCCGGCGTGCGGTCGGCGAACGAGAAGCTGAGCGCCGCCACCGCCACGTTGAGCGCCGCCGCGGCCAATGTGGCCGTGGCCATGTTGTACGTGCGAAGGATATAGAAACCCGCGAGCAGGCAGCCGAACACGGCCCCGAGCGTATTCCCGCCGTACAGCAGGCCCCACCAGGAAGCTCCGCGGGGCGTGGACTCGGTCCAGCGCACGATGGCCGGCAGCGACGCCCCCATCAACACCGTGGGGGGGAGCAGGCAGATGGCGCAGACCAATCCGCGCAGCAACATGCCCGGCAGGCCGTGCTCGGCGCCCGCTATGTACACCCGGCCGACCAGGGGAAGGCCGGCCAGGGTCAAAAGCCCGCAGACCGCAATTCCAGCCTCCAGCGCGCCGTAGACTCGGAGCGGGTGCTGGGGCAAGCGGAGCCGTGGCAGCAGGAGGCTGCCGAGGCACAATCCGCCCATATAGGTGGCCAGCAGCACGCCCATCGACACCGAGGTCGAGCCGATGGCCAGTTGGAGCGACTGAAACCAGACGATTTCGTAGATCAGCGCGGAGCATCCGCTTCCGGCGAAGAGGATGACGAGCAGGGGGAGGCGCCGGGACGCGCCAGCGCCGGCGGACATAGTTCTCACTTGTTCCATTCGTATTCCGAGAAGCAAGGGCTGTGCGGAACGCTCATGATACTACCCCTCGCCACGGACCGCTCGGCCCCTGGATCGGGAGCGCGGCACAGGCTTCGAGAGTATACTAATCAAGAGCGGATATGCCGGAGTAGTTGCTGCTCGCGCGATGCCCCAGTGCATAAACCCCGGCTGCCGGCGTGAAACAGGCGACCGTCTGGTTTGCCTGCACTGCGGCACGCCCGTGCCGCCCAACGCGGCAGAGCCGCTGCTCGAAGCGGCCGGCGATACATCACGCCGTTACGCTATTCCGGTCTTCGACGCCGCCTCGGGACTGGGACGGAAGCTCACCGTGGGACGGATGCCGGGGAGTGACATCCATCTTTCTGGCGACGACCAGATCAGCCGATGCCACGCCACCTTGTGGTCCAGCCCGGGCGGGCGGCTGACGCTCGAAGACGGCGGCTCGCTGAATGGCACATGGGTAGACCGCGCACGGGTGAGCGAGCCTGGCCACGCCGGCAAGGCGCAACTCCGGCACGCTTCCACCATCTCGTTTGGAGATCCGGCGCGGAACGTGTTCCGGGTTGTCGTTCCCATGACCCAGCCTGGCCCGGATGCGCCAGCCCCCGAGGCGGAGGTCGCAATCCCGGAGGACGCAATCCTGACCGGTCCAGTCGATCCCGCCGCCACCCTCCCCGTGGGCGAGAACCTGACCGGGCTGCTCATCTTCGTCCGGCGGACGCTCGCCGGTCGCGTGGAACCGGCGAGTGAAGCCATCGTCTTTGGCGGCGCCGAGGCGCAGCGCCGCATAAATGCGCTGGCTGGGCGGCAAGTGGTGGGACTGCCGATCGCCGGGTTGCCAGCCGACGCGTGGCGCGTCGAACGTGCGCCCGATGGAAGCGTCCGCCTTACTATGTTGGACGCGCAGGTCCGCCTCTCGGTGAACTCAACCCCTGTCGAGGGGCATGCGAATCTGCGCGACGGCGACGCGATCCGGCTGGCTGGCGTGAGCGCGATAGAGATGATCTACTGCGATCCCCCCGCGCGCCGGGCGCGCTCGCTGCTCGATCTCGACCTGGAAGAGGGGTGCGAGGTGACTGTAGGCCGCGCGCCCGAGTGCCAAGCCCGCCTCGCCCACCCTACCGTCTCCCGGCAGCACGCCACTTTGTGCCTGCGCAATGGCAAAGTGTTGGTACGCAGTTTGGCCGAAGCGAATCCCGTGCGAGTGGACGGGCGTCCGGTCCCGCCCGGCCAGACCGTAACCCTCGCGCCCGGCGGCGAGATCGATTTCGGCGTGTTGCGCTATCGATTCGATGAGCGGTCGCCGGATGCCCCGCAGGGCGCCCCCGCGGACATCGACCTGATTCTGGACCACGTCACGTCATCCATCGCCAGCGAGGAGGGCGTCCCGGTGGTCCGTGACGTCTCGCTGGTGGTGGAGCGGGGTGAATTCGCTGGCGTCTATGGGCCTTCCGGCTGTGGCAAGTCCACCCTGTTCAGCCTGGTCCGAGGGGCTACGCCGCTGGCCTCGGGCAGCGTGCTGCTGAACGGCCGCCGCGTGGAGCGCCAGCGCCAGCGTTGGAGCGCCTTCTTTCACGACGCCGTGCGCAGTTTCCTGGGCGACGGTTCCGACAACGAGAACCTGGTGCTGGTGCCGCAGTTCGACCAGCATTTCCGCAACCTCACCGTGCGCCAGACGCTGGAGCATTACGCCGCGCTGTCGCTGAAGACCTGGACGGCGGCCCACCGCGAGCGTCGCGTCGAGGAGACGCTCGACGATATCGTGCTGCGCCACAAATGCGATACGCCGGTGGAGCGGCTGGCCGGCGGCGAGTGCAAGCGCCTTTCCGTGGGCACGCGCCTGCTGCGCCGTCCGCGCCTGATCCTGCTCGATGAACCCGAAGCCGGCCTGGACGCCGGCACCTGCGAGGACCTGGTGACCACGCTCTCGGCCCTGCCGCGCCGCGGCACCACCGTGCTGATGATCACCCACCATCCCGGCCCGCTCCTGCGTTTCCGCAAGGTGTTATTCATGATTGCGGGCCGGCTCTTGTTTTACGGTCCCTCCCGGGATCTTCTGCCCTACTTCGGAGAAACCGAGCTGAGCGCCGTGTTCCACCAGTTCGAGCGGCGGAGTTTCCATGAGGTCCGGACCGTGGCGGATCGGGCCGCGGACGATTTCGAACGCACGCCGCTGTTCCGCCAGTTGATCGGCCAGAGGCTGAGCTAAAGGAGCGTAACCATGGATCTGCGGAGCGGCGAGTTTCTGACCTTCGGGCGGCGCCTGGCCACGCAGTTCCGCCAGCGGTTTGGCGGGTCGCGGGGGTGGGCGGCGGCGGCCTGGCACGGCGGCACGACGTTGGCGGTCGCGGGCGCACTGGCCGTGGTCTCCAACGGACCGGACGAGGTGACGCTGTTTTTCATCCTCTCGGTGGCCTGTTTATGGGTCGGCGCCTCTTCGGGGGTGCGCGAGATTGTCGATGAGCGCGACCTGCTGCGCAACGAGATGCGCGCCGGGCTTTCGGTGGCCAGCTACGTTTCCGCCAAGCTGGTCTACTGCGCCGCGCTGGCGCTGGCGGACGGCTTCCTGCTGGCCTTCACGTTGGGTATAGCGGGCCGTCTGCAAGGACATTTGATGGGGGACTCGACCGCCTGTGCGCTGCTGGTCTTCGCCGGGGCCGGCATCGGCCTGGCCATTTCCGCGCTGTGCGCTTCCACGCAGACCGCCATGACCATCCTGCCCCTGGCGCTCATTCCACAGGTGATGCTTTCCGGGTTCGTCTTCCCGGTGGCCTTCGTACCGGACGCCGAGGCCGTGGTGATGGTGCGCACCGCCGGGCCGGACGGCCAGTCTCTGGACAGCCTGGAAGGCCTGATGCGGCGCATGGGGCTTGCAGACAGTCTGTCCGATGTCTTCATGAATCGCACCTACCCGCGATTGAGCGGTCCGGCGCGGCTGGCCGCGTCGCGCTGGGGAGCGGAAGCCCTGCTGGCGCTGCATACCACGGAGCTTCGCGTCGCCCCCCCGGATAGCAACCTGAAGTTGCTGTTGATCAACCACACCATGGGCACTCTGACGTTCGGGCGCGAAGTGCGGCTCCAGTTGCGGGGCGCGGTGGAAGATCTGATCGCCCGCGCATCCGCGGTGCGGCCGGGCGCCGGCGGGCTGCCCGAGCCGGTTCCGCTGGACTCGCACCCCGGCCGTTACCTGGCCGTGCTGTTGCTGCTGTGCGCGGCGGAATCCGCGCTGGTATATGTAGTCTTGTTATTGCGCAACCCGCTCCGCGATGCGGGGCGTTACTGAGAGCCGTTGGCCGAAATGGAGGAAAAGGAATGCCCCGCTATGACGATTTGGATCCCACAATTCCCACCCCGAAGGCCGCAGCCGCCGCGCCGGCCGGGGCGGATGCGATAGCATCCCGCATCGAGGCGATGCGCCGGGACCTGCTGGTAGTGCGGGCGCTGTGCATCGCGCTCATTGCCGTCGCCCTGGTGCTAGCCGGCCTGGTGTACCAGCTTTCCGGCCGCGTGAGCGCCTCGGAGCGCGCCGTCGATGCGCTTCCGGGAGTCATCTCCCAGGCCGCCGACCAGAAACTGGCGCAGCTCACGCCGCAGTTGGAGAAGCGGCTCGACCGGTTCGAGGAGATATCGAACCGGATCGAGCAACGCATCACCACCGCGGAAAACACCGTGGTGGAACGGATGCGCACCGAGGCGCCGAAAGTGCTGGACGCGTACACGCAGCAGAAGATCGCGCAGATCCAGAAGGAGGCGGCGCGGGTGCAAGGGAACCTTACTAAGAGGTAGTGGCTGCGCAGCATAAGAGTTGGGACTGGGGAATACGGTGAATTAAAGCTCATAGAGCGGAAGATAATAGCCCGCGGCGCAAGCCGTGGGGACCCGCGAGACCCACGAAGCCCCGACAGGGGCGAAAGATCGCGGCACCGCCATTTTCCGCCGTTTGGAGGGTCAAGAAGTGGCACATCTCTTGAAGATGCGAAGGGGGTGGGAGAACGAGCATCTCGCGCGGTTCATCCTCTCGAAGTTCGCCTTCTGCGCCAACCCCGTAACGATCGCGGACGATCTGGGCTCAGATCTCTTCTGTTGCCTTTTCAAGGCAAGACGGCAGGATGGGCACGATGTCGTCGTGCCCCTAAACTCCCTTGCGATACAAATTAAGAGCAGCCGGAGACCAATCGACGTCACCAACAAGATCACGTACCTCGCCGAACTTGAGATGCCGTTCTTTGTTGGCATCGTAAACCGCAGCAAGCTCCAGCTTACCGTTTACTCCGGAGAGTACCTGCCGTTCTTCTTTGGGTTGCGGGGGAACCCAGAAAGGCTGCAGTTACGCTTGATTGACAATGACGTAGGGGTTGAACAGTGCCACCAGCAACTGGCTCCGGGAGCGTACAGAATCCTCTTCCCTTTGGTTGCTCAGATTAGCGCCTCGCCGTCTGAAGCCGTCGGGGCGACCGACGAGATTTATCGTCGCTGCGAGCTGACCCACCGAAACATCGCGGCGCGAAGATCGCAAGAGCACGTGTACATCTTTCCGTCGGGTGAGGTTCGGATACTTGCGGGCCCAGGCTCTTTCCAGCATTTCAGGGAAAATCTGTGCCTGAGGCTGGCAGAGGCGATCTACAATGTAAAATGGGTCTCCGAGCAGGACCCCCAGCGGTTCGTCGCCAGCGAAGCGCGCCTGTACATGAGTTTTTTCGAGCAGGTGAAGGCACAAGGCATTCCGATACCTCCCATACTGGAAATGGTTCAGAAGCAGCTGTCCCAGGTTCTCGCGGGCGTAGCGCCGGGGTCGTTCTGATCCACAACGTTGAAGGCGGTGCGGCCTACTGGCCCAAACGCTTGAGGTTGGCTTCGGCATCTTTGTCTCCAAGCGCTGCGGCCTTGCGGTACCAGGCAACCGCTTGCGCATCATCCTTCGCCACTCCCCGCCCGTTCTCATACATCAAGCCAAGGTTGGTCATCCCGTCGGGGTCGCCTTTCTCGGCGGCCTTGCAGTACCAGGCAACCGCGTGGGCAACATCCCCTACCACTCCCTGCCCGCAGTCATAACTCAGGCCAAGGAGGACCATCCCGACGGCGTCCCCTTTCTCGGCGGCCTTCCGGTACCAGGCGACCGCCTCCGTATCATCCTGTGCCGCTCCTTGCCCATTCTGATTACTCAGGCCAAGCAAGACCATTCCGCCGGCGTCGCCGTTCTCGGCGGCCTTCCGGTACCAGGCAACCGCTTTGACAACGTCCTGAGCCACCCCCCTTCCGTCGGCATACATCGCGCCGAGGTTTCGCATCCCTAGGGCGCAACCGTTCTCAGCGGCCTTGCGGTACCAGGCAACCGCTTGGATGTCATCTTGCGCCACTCCTCGCCCGTGCTTATACATCACGCCGAGGTTGTTCATCCCCATGGGGTAGCCCTTCTCAGCAGCCCTGCGGTACCAGGCGACCGCTTGGGCATCGTCCTGTGTCACGCCTCGCCCGTCCGAATACATATTGCCAAGGTTCTTCATCCCCGTGGGATCGCCCTTCTCGGCTGCCCTGCGGTACCAGGCAACCGCTTGCTTATCGTCCTGTGCCACTCCTTTCCCGTCCTTATACATCGTGCCAAGGTTGGTCATCGCCTCGGTGTCACCCTTCTCGGCGTCCTGGCGATACCGGACAACCGCCAGGGCATCATCCTGTGCCCCCCGCACGTCGGCGTACATCAAGCTGGAATCTGCGGACGCCCCCAGCGGCTGGACACACGGCTCTGGCCCAGCGATCACGTCAGGCGCCGGCCTCGTCGCCGCAAGCGCCTCCTCCATCAACTCCAGAGCTTCGGCAGCGGTTGCGATGCGGTCGTTGCGCTCGACGGCGGTCAGCCGCAGGAGTAGGTTCTCCAGCCAGGACTCCCGCGCCAACGTCGGTCGCAACTCCTTCAGGCTCTTCCGCAGTTGCTCCGTACAAACCAGTGGCCAGGTCGCGGCGTTCGCCTCCCACGGAAGCCGCCCCGCGGCCAAGCGGTAGAGCGTCATCCCCAACCCGAATACGTCCACCCGCGCATCCTGCTCTCGGCTCGACAACACGTACTGCTCCGGCGCCGCGTACCCCGGCGTCCCGAAGCGCGTGGTCGTGGTCCCATGCCGCGTCATTTCCTCCACGCGCTGCACGGCCAACCCGAAGTCGCACAGCTTCAATTGAAACCCGCCGCCCTCCAACTGCCGCATCAGGATGTTCTGCGGCTTCACATCGCGGTGCAGGACGCCAATCGCGTGGGCCGCAGCCAGAGCCTTGGCTAACTCGGCAGCGATTGCCACCGCTTCGAGAGGTTCCAGCGGGCCGCCGCCGCGTTCCGCCTCCAGCCACTGAAGCACGTTGCCGCCTTCGACGTATTCCAGCAGCAGGGCGAGATACCCCTCGCTCGTCTGCCAGGCGTCGCGGATCTCCACCACCACGGGCAGTTTACGCAGCGCGGCCAGGGAGCGGGCCTCGCGCAGGAAGGATTGCTGGTAGATCGGGTCCTCGGCCAGTTCCGGGCGGACGCGTTTGAGCACCAGGTTCTCGCCGAGGTAAGCGTGGCGGACGAGATAGGTTTCGCCCATACCCCCGGCCCCAAGGCGACGAAGGATCTCAAACTTGCCGTCGATAACAACTCCGGGGCGGAGCGCATCGCGGGTCTGGAACTGGAAGCCGTGTACGGGGCAGCGGTCGGCCTCAAAACCGTAACTCTTCCCGCAGATGGGGCAGTAACCGCCGCTCGAACCGCTCATGCCAATGCTCTGCAGTATTCTAACTTACGGCGTCCGGAGCCAATGTGGGGCGGACCTCCCGGTCTGCCTTCTTTGTTGCCAGGCGGCGCTGCCGAGGCCTTTCCGGGTCATTGAAAACGGTGCGCCGGGACCCAGTTGGGTTGAAAGTGTGTCCCGAAAAGAAGGCAGACCGGGAGGTCCGCCCCACGTTAGTTGCCCGCGCCGCTCACGAAGTGCGCTTTCGCCGTGCCTTTCAGTTGCGCGCGAACGTGCATGCCGTCCTCGCCGACAAACACTTGGGTGATCGACGGGTCCTGAACCCGAAGGCTGAATCTCACACCTTGGACGGTGTCGTCGTAACTGCTCAACTTAGCCATTGCCTCCGACATGTATTGCGATAAGGGGAAAACCGACTCGGCTCTGAGGGCCTCTCGAGTCTTCGAGTGCAAGACCCATTCCCTGGCCTTCACCAGCTTGTCTCGGGTCTCCGCGGTGTAATCAAGGTCCTCCAGCCGTACAGTCCCCGAGGCGCGATCGAAAACCGGCTTTCCGGAAAGATACAAACGGCCGCGGAACGGCTTGGAAATCCCCACGCCTAGCACGACCGATGTCCCCATGGCGTGCGCTTCGATGTCCGCAATTCTCAACTTCCGCCCGGCGACAACTTCGTCCTTGCCCGCAAACTGCGCGTCCAGAATCTTCTCGATCTCCCGAAAGCTCACTTCACTGTCAAGCTCGACGGAGAAGTCGGCGGGAGCCGCCGTGTGCTCGAAGGGCGGGCGCACATTCTCCGCGACCTTCGGCTTATCGCCATAGGAAAGAAGCGGATTGGCGATGAGCGTAACTGTGAAACTCAGTGTGCGGCCTTGGCCAAACGGCTCGGATACAATCGCTCCCGCGGGTCTGACGGAGAGCCAAACGTCTTTCACAATTTCGCGGGGCTCCATGGCGCTGGCCCAGATTCCGTCGAAGGCGCTGGTCACGTCGATTTCTTTGGGAATCCTCGACAAAGCCTCATCGATCATCCGGCCGATCGTTTGTTCGTGACCGGAGATCCTGAGAACATCCTGGATATCGATGCCCGCGAAGGTCAACCCGCAGGGCCTGATCCAGGTCAGGGTCCACGGCTCCTTATCTATCGACAACTTTCCGTCGGTTCCCCAATGCATATGCATGGGTTCGCCGAGCTTCACCTGGGGCCGGGGCTCACCGATCCCACAACTCGCGGTTCCGCCTGGAACGATCTTCGGGTCGGCCTTGACCGTCAGATCGAACGAGAGCGTCGCATCGGCCTGCAGCAGATTGCCGCTCGTCGAGAGATCTAGGTCGTCCAGGAACACGTGGCGTGTGACTTCAACGTTCATGGGGCTCTTGACGTTGGGCGCCTCGTCAACAGCCCGCATGGCCTCATCGACGGCCGGCCCGACTGCACTTCCCACCGCCTCCGCCTGCTTGACGACTTGGCACGGAAATATCAGCCAGCCGGAGACGCCGCCTTTCTTGCAGGTATCTGCGACGGACTGCGGCACGACCTTCGTAACCTGCCCTGTGACGTACTTCGTTACCTCAGCGGCCACTTGGGCGGGAGTCGTCAAAACGGTATTCGCCGGAACGTTGAGCGTGTCCGTCGAAGAATCGAGGGTCCGCGGTACGCTCCTCTTGAAAGCGCTGGCGACCTCCGCCAAGTCGAAGGCGACTTCGACCGAAACGGATGAGGCTTCGGAGGTCCCAGGGATTGGCGGCGGCGCGAGGCCGGCCGAGGAACGAGGAGGGCTACGCCAGCAACCCTGCAAACCAAACGCGAGCGCGGCGCTCACGAGAACCGCGGCAAGCCGAATCGGTGCGGTTGGGACCGTGGCGCGCCAGGCCCCCAACGGATAACGTGTCACCTTAACCACCCGTATGGCTGCCGGAGACTCGAAAGAATGCCACGCTGCGGCACCAGCCTCGAAAGCGTCCGGGCGACACGGAAAGTCATTCCCCAACGCACCGAAACCCGATTTGGACGTTACGGTAGCCTGGCTCGATCCTGGTACGGCTCGACACGCGCACGCGCCCGGGAATGTCGTTCCACGAACCGCCGCGAAGCGCCCCGGATGGGCCGTTCCGCGCGCCGGGCTGGTAATTCCCATACCACTCCGCGACCCACTGCCACACGTTCCCCAGCATGTCGTACAGCCCGAAGGCGTTCGCCAGCTTTTGCCCCACTTCGTGAGTCCCCATTCCGCTGTTGTTCTTGTACCAGGCAATCTCAGCGAGATCGCCATAGCGGGCGGCCGTGGAACCGGCTCGCGCCGCGTACTCCCACTCCGCTTCCGTCGGCAGCCGCCCTCCGATCGCAACGCAGTACGCCTTCGCTTCGCTCCAATTCACGCTCTCAACGGGAAGATTGGCGCTTTTGAAGTGGCTCGGGTTCTGCCCTGTCATCCGCTGAAAGGCCTGCTGGGTAACGGGCGTCCGGCCCAGCCAAAAGCCCCTCGCGATGGCGACCTCGTGCGCCGGCTTCTCATCGTCGGAGCACTCCGCATCTCCAGGGGAACAGCCCATCTGGAACGTCCCCGGCGGAATCCAAACGTACGTAAGCCCGTCCTTAGGATTCACCTTCGTCTTAGGAGCTGCGGCTGCCTCCTTTTGCTTCCGCTCCGCTTCTTGCTTTCGCTCCGCTTCCCGCCCGTCGGCCACGCGCTGCCGCCAAACTCCGATCTCGTCATTCTCCGGGACCACGCGCAGCAAATCTCGAATCTTCGCCTCAGCCGCGTCCCATTGCCCGGCGGCAAGGGCCCGCTCCATCTCCACGCGCATACCCGCGACCTTCAGGTCCCGGTACTTCTGCTGCGCCTGTTCGGCAAACGGCGCCTCCGGATATTGAAGGTAATCTAAGAACACCACCGGATCCCGGCTATCCTTGATGGAATCCCATATAGTCTGTTCCACCTGGCGCTTCCTTGCGGCGGGCCCTGTGGCGGCCCGCACCGCGGCGAGCACCGTTTCCGGCGCGCCTGCGGAACGCAGGCGGCCGATGGCCGCTTCAGTGGGTTCGAAGTCGATGCCGCAACTGGCAACAAGCTGTCTGATCCGCGTTGCGGGCACCGAGCCTTTCACCAATTCGGTCACTTGAGCCTCCGACAGAGGGGGGCCGAGGCGCTTCACCGCTTGTTGCGCTTCAGCCAACGCCGGAAGCAACAAGAGCATCGTCGCCATCGAAACGAGTTTTGCTCTCACTTGCATGGGACTCTTCGATGGACGACGGTCCGGCCACCGCGGCGGCTCAAGGCTTTCGGTTTCACTAACGGCCTCTCCCAAAGACGCGATTCTCAGTGGTTTGGGCGTCCGTTGCCTGTTTCAACCCGTCCCGCGCAAGGATGTTGCCCGGATCCTGCGCCAGCACACGTTGGAACAGCGTAATGGCCGCTGGATAGTCGCCATGTTGCAACAGTTGATCGGCCCTGGCCACGTCCGGTCCGTCCCGCCTCTCTTGCTCGGATGCAAGCCCGCTGTCGACCTGGTTCCGCCATTGCGCGGCGCGGGAATCGCCGGGCGCGAGCCGCTCGAATCTGGCAATGCCGGCGCCGGCTTGTGTCCACTGCCCGTTCGCGATCGCTCTTGAGATGGCATCTTGCAAGCCGGCCACTTCCGACTGTTTCCCCTCCTCGATCCGCTTCTCCAGGCTGGCCGCATCCTCGCCTGGTCCGCCCCGCGCGGATAATTCCTGGACCGCCCGCCCGGCTCCGGGCCAGTCGTGGTCCTGGATGGCTTTCTCGACGCGCGTACGCAACACCATCGCAGCGTCTTCCCGTCCTCGGTGCGCCAGCCAAAAAGCCGCGACAAGCGCTACCGCGACAATCCCGCAGGCGGCCAGCGCGACAGCCCATCGGCCAACGAACCGTCGCCGGACCTTCTCATCCGCGGGGGCCGACATGCCACCAGGCATCTCCGCGCCCGGCTCCGCATGCCGCTCTGCGCCGGTTCCACCGGGTACAGCCACCTGCGCGCGGGGAATCCCTCGCTCCCGCGGCGTGACTGCGGACGCCTGCGGCGGAGGTTGTGGCAGTTCGATAGGCGGCGACGAGGCCCGCGGCTGCGGGCTGGCGACCGTGGCCTGCGCCGGCCTTGTCTCCGCAAGCGCTTCCCGCATCGACTCCAGAGCTTCGGCGGCGGTCGCGATGCGGTCGTTGCGCTCGACTGCCGTCATCCGTAGAAGCAGGTCTTCCAGCCAGTACTCCCGTCCTAACTCCGGCCGCAGCTCCATCAGGCTCTTCCGGCGTTCCTCCGTGCACGCCAGCGGCCAGGTCGCGTCGCTCGCCTCCCATGGCAGCCTCCCCGCCACGAGCCGGTACAGCGTCATCCCCAACCCGAAGACGTCCACCCGCGCGTCCTGCTCCCGGCTCGGCAGCGCGTACTGCTCCGGCGCCGCGTACCCGGGCGTGCCGAGGCGTGTGGTGGTAGCCCCCTGCCGCGTCATCTCCTCCACACGCTGCACCGCCAGCCCGAAGTCGCACAGCTTCAACTGGAACCCGCCGACCTCCAGTTTCCGCATCAGGATGTTCTGCGGCTTCACATCGCGGTGCAAGACGCCAACGGCGTGGGCCGCGGCCAGCGCCTTGGCTAATTCGCCCGCGATCGCCAATGCATCGAGGATCTCCAGCGGGCCGCCGCCGCGCGCGGCGTCCAGCCATTGAAGCAGGTTGCCGCCCTCGACGTATTCCAGCAGGAGGACGAGATACCCCTCGCGCGTCTGCCAGGCGTGGCGGATCTCCACCACGGCGGGCAGTTTGCGCAGCGCGGCCAAGGAGTGGGCCTCGCGCAGAAAGGACTGCTGGTAGAGCGGGTCCTCGGCCAGCTCCGGGCGGATGCGTTTGAGAACCAGGTTTTCACCGAGGAAGGCGTGGCGGACGAGGTAGGTTTCTCCCATGCCGCCGGCGCCGAGTCGCCGCAGGATCTCGAACGTGCCGTCGATGACGTCGCCGGGCCGAAACGCGTCGCGGCTCTGGAAGAGGAAGCTGTGTACGGGACAGCGGTCGGCCTCGGGGCCGTAACTCTTCCCGCAGATGGGGCAGTAACCGCCGCTGAAACCGCTCATGCCGGTGCTCTGACGTATTCTAGCTCACGGCGTCAGGCGTGCCTCAGTCGCTACTTCGCCGGGGTGACGTGAGAGCCGGGGTGGCGCGCACGCCCTTGATACACTGAAGCCGGGAGCGTATCTCATCCGGTGATGGGTGGGGTCTTCAAAACCATGGGGCGGTCCGGATAGGCCGCCGATCAGTTCGACTCCGATACGTTCCCGCCACTTCTGCCAGAGAACAAACGAGTTGCTCTTTCCCCAGGGGCGGCGCTCTTACCACCCGCGAGTTTTTCGATGGAATCCGAAACCAACCCGCGGTTTCTGGCGTTTAATAGGTATGGCTACCCGCTCCTGGGGTAGAAGCGTATAGTGTAGGTAGGGAGTCTGGCGCCATGAAACGTCTTTGCGCACTGTCTGTGACGCTGCTGACCGCACTCGGTCTGCTGGCGGCCGGCGCCTTTGCCGGAGCCCGCGACCAAGCTCAAGACCAACAAACGGCCGCTCCGCCGGCGGCCGACGACCAAAACGCGGCTGCACCGGCTGCCACCGCCCAGCAAGGGACGGAGGCGAAAGCCGCCGACCAGGTAGCCTCCTCGTCCGACGATGCAAAAGCGGCTAAGGATGCCAAGGCGGCGGCCGCAAAACAGGCCAAGGACGACGCGAAGGCGGCAGCGTCGAAGTCCAAGAACTCCAAGAACGATCCCGAGGCCATCGGGGACCGGGACGTCGGCAAGGGCATCGATTTCTACTCGCTGGAAAAAGAAATCGCGATGGGTAAGCAAATGGCGCAGGAAGTGGAGCGCCAAGCGAAGCTGGTCGACGACCCGATCATCGCCGAGTACGTGAATCGCATCGGCCAAAACCTGGTGCGAAACTCGGATGCCAAGGTTCCTTTTACGATCAAGGTGATCGATTCGGAGGAAGTGAACGCCTTCGCGTTGCCGGGAGGGTTCTTCTTCGTCAACACGGGCGTCATCCTGAAGGCCGACAACGAGGCGGAGTTGGCGGGCGTGATGGCGCACGAAATCGCGCACGTGGCGGCGCGGCACGGGACCAAGAACGCCTCTAAGGCCACCCTGGCGCAACTGGGGACGATCCCGCTCATTTTCCTGGGAGGCTGGACAGGCTACGCCATCCGGCAGGGCGCGGGCCTGGCCATCCCGATTGGCTTCCTTGCGTTTACGAAGACCGAGGAGAGGGAGGCCGATTACCTCGGTCTCCAGTATCTCTATAAAACGGGCTACGATCCGACATGCTTCGTGGATTTCTTCGAGAAAATCGAGACCATGGAGAAGAAGAAGCCCGGAACGATGTCCAAGGTCTTCGCCACGCACCCCATGACGGACGACCGCATCAAGTCCGCTCAGGAGGAGATTCAGAAGATTCTGGCGCCCAAGCCGGAATACGTGATCAACACCTCCGAGTTCAACGACGTGAAAAACCGGCTGGCGATGCTCCAGGGCCGCCGCAAGGTGGAGACGGGAGATCCGAACCGTCCGCAATTGCGCCGGGCGCCAGGCAGCGGCAATGGGCCGGCGGGCGCCAGCCCGGACGGCGCGCCTCAGAGCACCGATTCGGACGACCGGCCGACGCTCAAGCGCAGGGATAACTGAACGAGCTTTCAGTCTTCAGCGCGCCAAGCCCAGGCGTTTGAGGGTAGTGGCAGGTTCGTCGCCATCGAATTTCGTGAGGGCGGCTTTCTCCCGCCCATTCTCCAGCGCAACGCCAAAGGGGTAGGCGGTGTAATGGAACGCCTGCTTTAGTTTCGGGAAGTCGGTGGAAACCACGGCCTGCAAACCGGTATCGGCCAGGAACTGCGGGGCGAACTGCGGCTGCTCCACGGGAACCGCCACCACTCGCGTACCCTCCCAATGAAGCTGCGCCATGCTCTTGGCGCTTGCGAAGCAGTGCATACACTCCGGGTGGAAGAAAAACAGAAAGACCTTCCCGTGTTCCAGCGAATACGGCTGACCCGCGACGGTGATTGTCGCCGGCGCCGGAGCGCCGGTCTCCCGGACCGCGGCGACGCCATAAGAAACGAGCGCGAAGACGATAACGGCTCCGGCTACCAGCGCGGCTCCCCGGAGTCGCCCCGGAGGACGGGACCACAAAGCGGCGACGCCGGCTAGCAGCAGCATCAAGCCGTCTCCCAGGAAGAACCCCGGTCCCACTATGCGCTTCACCCAGGGAAAGCAACTGCAATCGGCGCCACGCAAGGCGCTGTACTCCACCGCCACGTAAGCCAGGAAAACCACCAGCAGCAGCGCCGTAAGAGCGGCGCCCCAGCGCCGGAAGCGCGGCGCCAGGATCAGGGCCCCGGCCACCGTCTCGGCGATGCCGACCAGCAACGCGGCCGCGAGGCTCAGCGATTCTGGCGCCTTGACCTGGGCCATGCGCATGGCGGCGGCCTGCGGGTCGGTGATCTTCCAGACGCCGGATGCCAGAAAGAGGAACCCCAGCAGGATGGCGGCGGTCCAGTTCAGAGTGGTCTTCCAGCCTGGCCGTTCCAGGGGGGTGAGGAAAAGCGCCTCCCTGGGCTGTGCCATACTGTCGGGCATGGTCCCCATTGTAGCGGTTTCGAAAACGGGCAGCCGGGATCTCACCGGGCCCAGAGGGCGCCCCGACGCGAGACGTGGAGAACACGCAGAGAACAAGGAGGGTTGCTCCGGCTGTAGTTTGCGGGCCCGCGCTGCCGGCCGAGTTTGGGCAGCCGAGGATGCGGAGGTTGGAGGGGCTGACGCCTCGCGGCGAAACAAATGAACCCCCTGGCTTGGCTGTGCTTGCTCGTCGCTTCTTCCAGTAGCGTGGTGCTGGTGGACGAGTTGTATCAGATACCGGCCGACGAGTGGCGCTACGTGGAAGTGAGCCTGCGCCAGCAGCCGGCGCTGCTGGCGGCGGATGTCGTGACGCAAAGGGGATCGCGGGAGATACGCGCCGAGCTGGTTCGCCGCGAAGACCTCGACCGCCTGCGTGACGGCCGCCCGCACGGCGTGCTGGCGGCGACGGCGCCGGGCCCCGCGGGGCACATCCGCTACTACCTGCGCGATCCCGGCGAATATGCGGTGGTGGTGGACAATCGCGGCGGAGATCGGGGGGCTACGGTCCGCTTGACCGTGTGGCTCGACTTTGCAGCGGACCGCGGGATGTCGGTCACCGAGCTATCGCCCCGCCGGCAGCTCACGGTGATTCTGCTCAGTTTCGCGGTGTTCTTCGGGATTGTGACGTGGTCCACGCGGAGGCTGCTCAGTCACATCCGAAAGTGAAGGCTTCGCGCGCGGCGGCGGCGGTGGTCCGAATATCCTCTTCCGAATGCGCGGCGGAAAGGAATGCGGCCTCGAATTGCGAGGGGGGCAGGTAGACGCCGCGCTCCAGCATGGCGCGGAAGAAACGGCCGAAGCGCAGCGTGTCGCTGCGTTTGGCCGATTCGTAATCGGTGACCGGACCCTCCGTAAAGAAGAACGTGAACATGGATCCCACGCGATTGACCGTGACCCCCGGCGGCGCCGCGGCGCACAGCGCGGCGGCGCGGGTTTCCAGTTGGAGATAGACCTCGGGATGCGCCTTCAGGTGGCGCAGCATAGCCAGCCCCGCAGCCACGGCCAGCGGGTTCCCGGAGAGCGTGCCGGCCTGGTAGACCGGGCCAGCCGGAGCCACGCGGCTCATGATATCCTTCCGCCCGCCGTAAGCCCCCACGGGCAGCCCGCCTCCGATTACCTTGCCCAGGGTGGTGAGATCGGGACGAACGCCGTAGCGCTGTTGCGCGCCGCCGAACGCCACGCGGAAACCGGTCATCACTTCATCGAAGATCAGCAGGGCGCCGTAGCGCTCTGTGACGTCGCGCAGCGCTTGCAAATACCCGGGGAGGGGGGGCACGCAGCCCATGTTGCCCGCCGCCGGCTCGACAATCACGGCGGCGATTTGGTCCGGGCGGGCGCGGAAAGCGTCCTCCACTACTTGCGGGTCGTTGTACGGCAGGGCGATGGTGGTATCGCAGAACCGCTTCGGTACGCCCTGGGTATCGGCGATGCCGAGGGTGGCCACGCCCGAACCGGCCTTCACCAGCAGCGAATCCACATGGCCGTGGTAGCAGCCTTCGAATTTGACGATCAAATCCCGGCCGGTGAACGCCCGCGCCAGGCGGATGGCCGACATGGTGGCTTCCGTGCCCGAATTCACCAGGCGCACCATCTCGACGGAGGGCACGGCGTCGCGAATGGCCTCGGCCATCTCGATTTCCGGCTCGGTGGGCGCGCCGAAACTGGTTCCGATGGCCAGCGCACGCTCCAGAGCCGCCAGGATCTCGGGATGCCGGTGGCCGAGCAGTAGCGGCCCCCAGGAGCCAACGTAGTCCAGGTACTCGTTGCCATCCACGTCGTAGATACGCGACCCCTCGCCGCGCGCGATGAAGGGCGGATCGCCGCCCACGGCGCGGAAGGCGCGCACGGGCGAATTGACGCCGCCGGGGATGACTCCGATGGCCCTTCGGAAAAGCTCTTGGGATTTGGAACGGTTCACGTCACCCCGCCTTACGTGGCGTCATGCGGCTGAAGCCCAGGCTCATGCCAATCTCGTACAGGCTGCCGTTCAGGTTCCGCAGCAAGCGAAGCTTCAGCGAGGAATACGGCTGCCGTCCGGCGAACAACTCTTGCAGGATGGCCGAAAAACGCGGGCTGCGGCGCGCAAACTGAACCATGCGGGCGGTCACGGACGAGCACAGAAAACGGCCGTGGAACAGCCGTTTCGCCAGGCGGGAGCCAAGTTCCAGATCGGCCGCGAAATCGCGCCGCAACAACTGGCGGTACTGGGTCCCGCTTTCGGCCGGCTCGCCGTCCCCCTCTAGCGCGCGGGCCGCCAGGTCCGCCGAGCGGATAGCGTAATACAAGCCTTCGCCCGTCACGGGATCCACCAGGCCGGCGGCGTCGCCAACCGCCATCCAGCCGTCCCCCGAAACCCGATTGTTCCGCCACGAAGCGGCATCGAGCGAAGGCAGCAAGTGGCTATAAAACGCCGCGCCTTTCCAGGATATGCCGCGCTCCATCATGAATCGCTCCAGGCGCTTGCGCAGCGAACCGGCAGGCTCGCCCTTGCCGCAGATCCCGACTGAAAGGTGGCCGCAGCGGGGGAAGATCCAGATGTAGCCTTGCAGCTCGGGCAGAAACTGAATGTCGATGCGCTCTTGATCGCCGGGCACGTAGTATCCCAGGGCGGACATGGAGTCGCGGGCCGTGAGGAGCGTTCCGACCTCTCGCAGCGGGTTCCGCGCGCCCGTGGCGACGATGCAGAAATCGGCTTCCGCCGTGCCCGCGCTGGTGCGCAGGCGCCAGCCGGATGCGCCGCGTGAAATCGCGGTCACGCGCGCTTTCTCGACCTGTACGCCGGCCGCCGCCGCGCGCTCCAACAACATGCGGTTGAGATCGAACCGGGAGTAGATCAACAGCGGGTCGTCCAGCATCAAGGTAGCTTCTCCGCCGCGAGAGTCGGCCAGCACGGTTTCGCGCACCAACCGTTTGGGCACGGAGTTATCGATCAGGAAGGGATACTGGTGATACGCTTTATAGGTCAGACCGCCGCCGCAGGGCTTCTCCCAGGCCAGTTTCTCGTCGAAGAGCGTGACCTCGGCTCCGGCCGCTGCCAGCCGTTCCCCGGCGTACGCTCCCGCGGGGCCGCCGCCCAGGATCGCTACGCGCGTCATTCCTTCTTGCCGGCGGGGGGCAGGCTTTCGGGCGCGGGCATCTGCGCCCCGCCACTGTGTGGATTTTGAGCTTCCGGGGCCGGCGCGGCTCCTCCGGCCGGGTTCCCGGCTCCGGCGCCGGACATGGCGCCCGCATGCGGCGCGCCGCCCGTATCTTTGCGTCCGACAACCACCCACTTGCCTCCCCGCTGCTCCAACTGGTACTGGATCGACATACCCTGGGCCGGGTCGCCGCCTTTGGGCGCGAAGGCTATCGTGGCATCGGCTCGATTACCGTTGAACTGCACGGAGGCAACGCTGACCTCCATCGATCCCATGTTCATCTGGCGGCTCTGGAGATATTCGACGACGCCCTGGCGGACGGCGTCCTTGGTTTGGATGCCGCGATTGCAGGCGGCCAGGCACAAGACGAGAGAAAGAACGGGAACGATTCGCACCCTCCAATTATAGCCGTAGCGCCGCCGGTCTTGCCGGCGGTGGGTTTTCGTTGCCAGTCTCAAGATACCGCCGTCAAGGGGCGTCCTCTCGGCCCTGCGCTACTGCTGTGAGGCGGCGATGGCCTGCTCCAGGTCCCAGATGATGTCTTCCACATCCTCGATGCCGGCCGAGATGCGGACCAGGTCCTTGGTGACGCCGGCTTCCAGTTGCTGCTCGTCGCTCAACTGCTGGTGCGTCGTCGAGGCCGGGTGAATGATGAGGCTCTTGGCGTCGCCGATGTTGGCGAGGTGGGAGAAAAGCTGCACGCTATCGATCAGCTTGCGGCCCGCCTCCAATCCGCCCTTGATACCGAAGGTCAGAATAGAGCCGCACCCTAGCGGCAGGTATTTGCGCGCCAGCTCGCGGTAGGGGCTGGATTTCAGGCCCGGATACTTGACCCAGGAGACCGCGGGATGCCGCTCCAGCCATTCGGCCACCTGCTGCGCGTTGCGGCTGTGCTGATCCATGCGGAATCTCAGCGTCTCGATGCCCTGCAGGAAGAGAAAGGAATTGAACGGGCTGATGCACGGCCCGAAGTCGCGCAGGCCCTCGACCCGCGCCTTGATGATGAACGCCAGGGGGCCGAAGACCTCGGTGAACTTCATGCCGTGATAGCCGGGGCTGGGAGCGGTGAGCGCCGGGAATTTCTCGTTCCACGGGAACTTCCCGCTGTCGACGATCATGCCGCCGATGGACGTGCCGTGGCCTCCCAAAAACTTGGTGGCGGAGTGGACCACGACATCCGCGCCGTGCTCCATGGGACGGCACAGGTAAGGCGAGGCCATGGTGTTATCGATGATCAGTGGCAGGCCGGCGGCGTGCGCAATAGCCGCCACGCGCTCGATATCGAGCACGTTCATGCGCGGGTTGGCGATGGTCTCGCCGTACAGCGCGCGCGTCTTCGGGGTGATGGCCTTGCGGAAGTTTTCCGGATCGTCCGGCTCGACGAACTTCACGTCGATTCCGATGCGGCGGAAGCTCACGTCGAACTGCGTGTACGTGCCGCCATAGAGCGTGCTCGCCGCCACCAGCTCATCGCCCGCGCCCATCAGGTTGTTGATGGCCAAAAACTGCGCGGCTTGGCCGCTGGACGTGGCCAGCCCTCCGATACCGCCTTCGAGCGACGCCACGCGCTCCTCGAACACGGCCGTGGTGGGATTCATGATGCGCGTGTAAATATTGCCGAACTTCTGGAGCGCAAACAGGTCGGCGGCATGCGCGGAGTCTTCGAACACGTACGACGTGGTCTGGTAGATCGGAACGGCGCGGGCCAAGCTCGCCTTGTCCGGAGTGTGCCCCGCGTGCAAGGAACGAGTCGAAAAGCCCAGTTGGCGGGAGGGAGTGGTAGCGTCTGGCATACTCGATCAGGATACTAGATCGGGAGGCGCGCCGTCTAAACGGCTTTGGCCCACACGGCGAGAATGTTGCCTTCGGGATCGGCGAAATGGAAGCGGCGCCCGCCAGGGAAGGAGAAGATTTCGCGCACGATCTTGCCTCCGGCTTGGATCACCTTGGCCTGGATGCCTTCCAAATCTACGGCGAAGAGGACCACTAAGGGCCCATCGGGAGAGACGCGCGAATCTTTGGTGAAGCCCCCGCCGATGCGGCCGTCGTGAAAGCTGGTATAGGCGGGGCTGTCATCCTGGAATGTCCAGCCGAAGACGCCGTTGTAGAAGGCCTTCACGCGGTTGATATCCGCGCAAGGGAACTCGATGTAATCGATGCAACAGTCCTGTGAGGTACGCATAGGTCGATTTTACCGCGCGGAGAGGCTGGCCTCCCGGCGCGCCCATGGGAATCCCGTCGGCCCCTGGCGGGGCCGAAGCCCAGCGCGTGAGCGCTGAGTCGAAAGCCCCCGGCGTACCCAGCCCCGGGACGGGGCGAAAGACGCTTCGCCATGAGCCATCCTGGACCGCCTTGTATCAGTTGCATGATGAAAGCGACCCGCATCCGCTGGGGTGAAAATGCGCGCCGGTGGGGCGGACCTCCTGGCCTTCTTCGGCTGGATCGCGCGAGTCCCGGAAGGCACGGCTCCCAGCCGTGCCGCTAAGCGGCCCCACCGACGGGGGCCTCTAGCCCCTGCCGCCTTCTACGCGGCGCCAACCGCCGCCCACCGCGAGGACACCGCCTGTATGCGGGCCACGGCTTCCATCAGGTTGGCCATGGAGTTGGCGTAGCTGAAGCGCAGGTAGCCTTTGCCGTACTCGCCGAAACAGCGGCCGTCGACGCAGGCTACTCCCGTTTCGTGCAGCAGAAAATCGGCCAGATCCTTGGAATCCATGCCCGTCCCGGTCACGTTCGCAAAGGCGTAGAAGGCGCCGCCCGGCATGGCGCAGCGGAAGCCGGGGATGGCGTCCAGGCCGGCGCAGAACGCGTCCCGGCGGCGGCGGAATTCCGCGACCATCGCCCGCACATCGTCCTGCGGCCCGCCAATCGCCGCCAAGGCCGCGCGTTGCGTGAAGCTGGCGGTGCAGGAATTCGAGTTCACCATCAACTTGCGGACAGCCTGGGCCAGGAACTCGGGCATGACGCCGTAGCCGATGCGCCAGCCCGTCATAGCGTAAGTCTTGGAGAATCCGTCGAGAATGATGGTCTTCTCCTGCATCCCCGGAAACGTGGAGATGGACGCGGGCGGCTCGCTGCCATAAGCGATGCGGCAGTAGATCTCGTCGCTCAGGATCATCGCCTCGCGGCCGCGCAGCATGGCCGCCATCTCGCCGAGATCCTGGCGCGAGAGGACGCCGCCAGTGGGATTGTGGGGAGAGTTCAGAATGACCAGCTTGGTGCGGTCCGTGAGACGGTCGCGGAAAAGGTTCAGATCGAAGGCGAACCCACGGGCCTCTTCGAGCGGCATGGGGACCGGCGTCCCGCCCACGAACCGGATCATGGATTCGAAGATGGGGAAGCCGGGATTGGGGTAGATGACTTCGTCGCCCGGTTCCACAAGCGCCAAAATGGTAAAGAACAGGATCGGCTTGGCGCCCGGAACCACCGCCACATGTTCGGGCCCGGCGGAGATGCCGCGCGTATGGGAAACGAAGCGGGCGATCGCCTCGCGCAGCTCGGGAAGCCCCAGCGTGGGACCGTAATGCGTCCAGCCTTCGTCGAGGGCTTGCTTGGCCGCTTCGACGATATGGAGCGGGGTGGCGAAATCGGGTTCGCCTATTTCCAGGTGAATGACGCTCCGACCCTGCGCTTCCAGAGCGCGGGCCCGCGCCAGGACCTCAAACGCCGATTCGTCGCCGATGCGGCTCATGCGGTCCGCCAGTCTCATGTCGCTGTCGCTTTCCGGAAGAAGGGGACGCCCGCGCGCTCTTCCACCTCGGCCACCGGGTCGCCGATGGCGGCCCTCTCGCCCAACACGCGGCCGACGACTCGGCCGCCGCCATCGAGGCTTACGATGGCAATCTGGTACGGCGCCTCGCTGGCGAACGCCTCGGGGGCGGAATGCACCACGGTTTCCGTGTAGACCGAACCGCTTCTCATGCCTCCCCCAGTATGGAGACTACGCAGGTGGCGCCGGAGCCGCCCAGGTTCTGGGCCAATCCCAGCGAATGGCGGGCGATCTGCCACGCCCCGGCCTCGCCGCGAATCTGCAGCGTGAGGTCGCAGATCTGCGCCACCCCCGTCGCGCCGACGGGGTGCCCCTTGGATTTCAACCCGCCGCTGGTGTTAATGGGCCGCGCGCCGGTTCGCGCCGTCGTTCCCGCGAAAGCATACGGCCCGCCTTCGCCGCGCGGGGCGAAACCCAGATCCTCGGTGGCGACGATCTCCGCGATGGTGAAGCAATCGTGCAATTCGGCGAACTGGATGTCCTTCGCCTCCACCCCCGCCGTGCGATACGCCTCTTCCGCCGCGCGGCGAACGGCGGGGAAGGTGGTGATGTCCGCCTTGCGGTCGAGCGCCACGTCGTCGGAAGCCTGCGCGGCCCCCAGCACGCGCACGGGCTTCCGAGTGAAATCGGCGGCGCGCTCGAGTGGCGCCAGAATCACCGCGGCGGCGCCGTCGCTGATGAGCGAGCAGTCGTAGACCGTCAGCGGCTCGGCGACCGGCCGGCCGTTCAGCGCCTGTTCCATGGTGATGACCTTGCGCATGTGGGCGTCCGGATTGAGCGCGCCGTTAGCGTGGTTCTTCACGGCGACGGCGGCCAGATGCTCGCGCGTCGTGCCGAACTCGTGCATGTGGCGGCGGGCGATCATGGCGAACAGCGAGGCAAAGGTATTGCCGGCCCGCATCTCGCCCCCACAGTCGCCGGCCTGCGCCAGAATCTCGCTGACCCGGGCGGTGGATTGCGAGGTCATCTTCTCCACGCCGACCACCATCACTAGCTCGTGGACGCCGGCCGCGACCTCCATCCAGGCGTGGAAGAACGCCGACCCGCCCGATGCGCAGGCCGCCTCGATACGCGTGGAAGGCACGCCCCGGATTTCCAGCGCGCTGGAGACGAACGGCGCCAGATGACTCTGCCCCACGAAAGACGGCCCGGCGAAATTGCCCAGGTAGAACGACTCGATCCGCGCCGGGGCCACGCTGGCGTCCTTCAGGCACTTCTCGCCAGCCTCGACCGCCAGCGAACGCAAGTCGCGGTCCGCAAGCGCTCCGAACCGGGTCTTCCCTACCCCGATCACGGCTACCGGTCTCATCAGCCCTAGTCTATCGCCGTTTCCAAGACCAGCGTTTCAAATGCGTCCACGTACTCGAACCAAGCAAGAAAGCCTTGTATGGGGCGTGGCCCCGGTATATAGTGAGGCTTAGAGTTATCGCTACCTTTATCGGTTGCCTGTCGTGGGTCGGACAAAAACTTCGGATAGGAGAACACTGATGAGACTCCGTGTGCGGGTGCGTACGCCTGCTTTGCTTCTTTTTGCGGGGATGCTTTGCACCACAATTTTGGTCTTCGTCGCGGCGCCCCAATCTGCTCAGACTGGCGTCGGCAATGCCCAGCCCGCCAGCAGGATCTTCGACGCAGCGAAAGTCCCCATGGACAACTGCAATCTCCCACCCGGAAAGGCGGCCGATCCAACCAAGTTCAACTGCTATAACCCACTCGGAAAGACAAACTACGACGAAGCCAAGGTTCCCACGTACACCCTGCCTGATCCGCTCGTCATGCGGAACGGGGAGAAGGTGCGCGACGCCGCCACCTGGAACAGGCGGCGACGCCCGGAGCTGCTCCGTCTTTTCGAGACCAACGTCTATGGCCGCAGGCCGGACTGGCCGGAGAACTTGCCGAAGAAGCTGATGTTCGAGGTTACGTCGGAGGACCGGCAGGCCCTCGGCGGGACGGCGATCCACAAGCAGGTCACGGTGTACTTTGCGGGCCGGAAGGACGGTCCCAAGATGGACTTGTCCTTATACCTGCCCGCCGGCGCGGGCAAACCCGTGCCGGTTTTTCTGGGCTTGAGCTTCGGCAACGCCCAAGGCGCTAACGCGCAGGTGCTGGCGCGGGGCTACGGCACGGCCACGGCCGACTACGGCAACATCGAGCGGGATCGACCCGACGGCATAAAAAGCGGAGTGCGGCCCCTCTTCTTCAAGCCGGAGCAGACGAGCCCGGCGGCCGATGAGTGGGGCGCAATCGGCGCTTGGGCGTGGGGCCTGAGCCGGGCCATGGACTATCTGGAAACGGACAAGGACGTGGATGCCAAGCGGGTTATTGTCTATGGACACTCGCGGCTGGGGAAGGTGGCCCTGTGGGCCGGCGCGCAGGATACGCGCTTTGCCCTGGTGATCTCGAACGAATCCGGCGCGGCCGGAGCCGCGCTGGCCCGGCGCGCGTTCGGCGAAACCCCAGCGGACTCGACCAGGATGTTTCCCTACTGGTTCTGCGCAAACTATAAGAAGTACGCCGACCACGCGGACCAGTTGCCGGTGGATCAGCACGAACTGCTGGCGCTCATTGCCCCGCGACCGCTTTACGTGGCGTGCGCCGAGGAAGATTTGTGGGGCGACCCGCGGGGATCGTTTCTCTCCCTGGTCGCCGCGTTCCCCGTGTACAAGTTGTTGGGTAAACCGGATCCCTTGGGGACCACTCAAATGCCGGGAATCAGCCAGCCCATCGGGAACACCGTGGGTTACCATATCCGGCCGGGGCTGCACAGCCTAACAGACTACGACTGGGCTCAGTACCTGAACTTTGCCGACAAGCAGTTCAAGAAATGACAACACATAGGGCATGGATGCGCACCTAGGGCCCGCCGCTCGCCCGCTCGCTGTTCGGCGTCGCCCCATCGGCCCCGCCGCAACGCCCTTCTATACTAAAACCATGGGCTTTCGCCTGGTGGTGAACTATCGCCCGCAGGGGGATCAGCAGGCGGCCATCGACGAGCTGTCGCGGGGAGTGCGCGAGGGTGAGCAGCACCAGGTTCTACTGGGCGTCACGGGCTCCGGGAAAACGTTCACCATGGCCAAGGTGATCGAGGAGGCGGGCCGGCCGGCGCTGGTGCTGGCGCATAACAAGACGCTGGCCGCGCAGCTTTACCACGAGTTCAAGGCGTACTTCCCCGACAACGCGGTGGAGTATTTCGTCAGCTACTACGACTACTACCAGCCGGAAGCTTATATGCCGGCCGCCGACGTCTATATCGAAAAGGAAGCCACCGTCAACGAAGAGCTCGACAAACTGCGTCTCTCGGCCACCAAGTCGCTTTTCGAGCGCCGCGATTGCGTGATCGTGGCCAGCGTGAGCTGCATTTACGGCCTGGGATCGCCCGAGGCGTATTACGGCATGTTGCTCATGCTCGAAAAAGGACAGAAGATCTCGCGCAACCAGATTGTCTCCAAGCTGGTCGAGATTCTCTACGAGCGCAACGACGTCGATTTCCGGCGCGGGACCTTCCGCGTGCGCGGCGACGTGATCGAGGTTTATCCCACCTACGACGACTACGCCTACCGCATCGAGCTATGGGGCGACGTGGTGGAGAACCTGGCGCAGGTGGACCCGCTGCTCGGCCAGGTCAGGCAGACCTACCTGCGCTTGCCGATCTATCCCAAGACGCACTACGTGATGTCCGACCAGACCAAGCGCACCGCCATGGATAGCATCCGCGAGGAGCTGCTCTGGCGGCGCGCGGAGCTGGAGAAGGAGGGCCGGCAGATCGAGGCGCAGAGGCTCTACCAGCGCACCATGTTCGACCTGGAAATGATGAAAGAGATCGGCTACTGCCACGGCATCGAGAACTATTCGAGGCATTTCTCCGGGCGGCTGCCGGGCGAGGCGCCGCCCACCCTGCTCGACTACCTGCCGCACGACGCCCTGATGTTTCTCGACGAAAGCCACCAGACGGTCCCGCAGCTCCACGGCATGTATCACGGCGACCGGTCGCGGAAGGAAGTGCTGGTCTCGCACGGTTTCCGCCTTCCCAGCGCCCTGGACAACCGCCCGCTGACGTTCGAGGAATTCGAGCACCGCGTGAATCAACTGATCTACGTTTCCGCCACGCCCGGCCCGTACGAATTGACGAAAACCGCCGGCGCGGTGGTGGAACAGATCATCCGTCCCACGGGACTCCTGGATCCGAGCGTCGAGGTGCGGCCCGTGAAAGGGCAGGTGGACGACCTGTTGGGCGAAATCCGCAAACGCGCGGATGCCAATCAGCGGGTGCTGGTAACCACGCTTACCAAGCGCATGGCGGAGGACCTGGCGGAGTATTACTCCGAGGCCGGCGTGCGCTGCCGGTACCTGCACTCGGAGGTGAGCACGCTCGACCGCATCAAGATCCTGCGCGACCTGCGCCGCGGCGAGTTCGACGCGTTGATCGGAATCAACCTCCTGCGCGAAGGGCTCGACTTGCCGGAGGTTTCACTGGTAGCGATTCTGGACGCCGATAAGGAAGGGTTCCTGCGATCCGCGGGGTCGCTCATCCAGACCATGGGACGCGCGGCGCGCCACGTGGAAGGCCGCGCCATTCTCTACGCCGACGTCATGACCGGCAGCATGCGCCAGGCGCTCGGCGAAACCGCGCGCAGAAGGCGGGCGCAAGCGGAGTACAACGAGCGCAACGGGATCACCCCGCAATCCATCGTGAAACCCATCGACATGAGCCTGGTGGCGGTGGCTGAGGCGGACTACGTTACGGTTCCTCTCGAAGAAGACGAGGACGTGGAAGGCTTGACGCCGGAACAGCGCGAGCGTTTCATCGGCGAGTTGGAAGAGAAGATGCGCGAAGCCGCGCGCAAGTTCGAGTTCGAGAAAGCCGCGCAATTGCGCGACCGCGTCAAGGCCCTGAAGCTGTAGCGCCGCCGGTCTTGCCGGCGGTGTTTTATCTATATATAGCTATGATATACTCTAACTGTATATGCCCTCAGTACTGATCCATCTCGATGAGGCGACGAGCAAAGCGCTCGAGAAGATTGCTCCGGCGCGCAAGCGGCAGCGGGCCGAGTTCATCCGGAAGGCGGTGAAGGAAGCCATCCGGGAAAGTCAATACGCCCAGATCCGCGAGGCCTACCGGCGGCAGCCCGACTCCGCGGCCGAAGCCTCCGACTGGTCCACGTGCGAGGAATTCGAGGCGTGAGGCAATTCGAGATCTGGTGGGCGGACTTGCCGAAGCCTGCCGGCCGCCGCCCGGTGCTGCTGCTGAGTCGCGACGATGCGTACTCCTACCTGAACAAATTCGTGGTGGCCGAGGTCACCACTACCGTTCGCGGCATTCCGCTCGAGATTGCGCTGGGCCGGCGGGAAGGAATGCGCAAACCGTACGTGGCGAATTGCGATAACTTACGCACGGTGGCGCGGGCGGCGCTTTCCGAGAGGATCTCGCGGCTGGGAGCCAACCGTATCGCCGAGGTGAAGCGGGCCGTCGGCTACGCCTTCGGATGGGACGAGTTGACCGATATCTCCGGTTGATTCTCTCTCACCCCTGGAACATCGAGATGCCCGCTACTCCGGTGGCGCCGGCGGCCATGCAGTCGGGCGCATTCCGCCAGGTGATTCCTCCCAGGGCCAGCACGGGAATGGCGACGGCGTTCGCGGCTTCGCGCAGCCGCTCCAGACCCTGCGGCGGGCCGTAGCCGGCTTTCGAAGGGGTCGCGAAGACCGGCCCGAACACGGCGAAATCGGCTCCTTCGGCCTCGGCGGCCCGGAGATCGTCGAGTGAGTGCGTGGACACGCCGATCAGAAAGCCTGGCGGCGCGATGGCGCGCAGAACGCGCGGAGCGATCGAACCGGCTGGCAGGTGTACGCCGTGCGCGCCGCACGCCAGGGCTACGTCCGCGCGCGAATGGATCAGGATGCGCGTCTGGCGCGGATTCGGAAGCGCCAGGATGCGCCGCGCCAGCGCGCACAACTCGCTCGCCGTAAGATCCTTTTCGCGCAGTTGCATGCGCTCGACGCCATCCGCGAAAGCCCGCGCCACGAAGCCGAGCAACGCATCCGCGCCGCCGGCGGCGATTCGGTCCGTAATGTAATAGCGCAGCATCCTGGTGGGGCAGGCCTTCAGCCTGCCAAAGGCTTTTCAACAAGCCCCTAAAGCACGCGCAGCGCCTCCGGCGGGAATTCCACCTGCCAGCTCGTATTGTCCTTCTGGCGCTCGAATTCCGCGTGGGAAACGTCCGCGAAGATGCCGCCCGAGAATTCCAGGCGAACGTCGCGCACGCGGCGCGAAACGCGGACCAGAGCGGCGGCGACCGCGTTGGGCGGGCGCTCCAGGTCGCCCGAATGGACGCGCAGGCTTTCGGCGCGCACGGCCACCGACACGCGGTCGCCGCGGAAATGGCCCGGAATATAGGGACCGGCGAGGGCGAAGCCGTCGAACTCCAGGCGGCTGGTGTTCCGGCTGGGATCGAGGGCCGTGATCGCGCCGGCAAAGATGTTCGGGATGCCGAGCAGCCGGGCGGCCTGCGCCGAAGCGGGGTGGTCGCAGACCGTGCGCGCCGCCCCCGCCTGCGCGATTCGGCCGGCCTCGAGCAGCAGCAGTTGATCCGCCGCCGCAGAGCACAGGTCAAGGTCGCCCGTCACCAGCAGGATTGGGCCGGAAAAGGCAGCGCGGACCGCGCGGAGAAGGGTTTCGCCGATGCCGCGCTCGTCGATCAACAGCAACTTCGGCGATGCCAGCAGCGCTCTGGCCAAAGCGCCGCGGAGCCGTTCCGGCGGCGGCATCTCCGAAGGGCGCGCGCCGGACAAAGCGGCCAGTTGGAACCGCTCCATCGTCTCCGCGGCGCGGCGGCTGCGTTCCAACCGCGGGCTGGAGCGCGCGGCGAACAGCAGGTTCCGCCGCAGGGTCATGTGGGGGAACAGCGCATCGCGCTGGGAAACATAGCCGCACCCGCGCAGCCGGGGCGCCACCGAGACGCGCGCCGCGGCGTCGAACAGGATGACGTCGTTCAGGAGAATGCGGCCGGAATCGGGCCTCGCGAAGCCGGCCATGGCTTCGAGGATCAAGGTCTTGCCGGCGGCCGAGGGGCCGAATAGAGCGGTTACGCCGGGGCCCAGATCGAAGTCCACGTCCAGCGAGAACCCGGGCGGGATCTGCTTCGCGATGCGCGCGCGAGTCATGAGAAGATGCGCTTCGTAAACCACCAAACCAAGATCAATTCCCCGAATACGCCCAAAAACACGCTGGCGGCGCCGGCCAGAACGGGCCGGAACGCAAGAGGCAATTGGACACGCGCGAAGACCCGCCACTCCGAGGCGCCGAGGCTGCGGGCGGCTTTTCCATAGCTGGGATCGAGCGCGCCGAATGCCGAGCGCGCAACCATCAGAAACAGCGGTTCGGCGGAGACCACTCCGGCGGCGATCAGACCAACCTGGGTGAACGGCCATAAGTGCGAAGCTGCGCCCATCCAATACAAAACGATGGAAGCGGGCAGCAGGGCCTTGACGAGGGCGGGCCAAGCGCTGCCGCCGGCCGGCAATTCCCGGCTCGTCAGGGTGAACGCCAGCCACAGGCCGATCCCCACGGAGATTCCAGTGGCAAGACCAGCGACTCGAAGTGCGAGCCACAGCGACCAATGCACTGCCATTAGTAACCGTGTATTATAGCGGCTTCAGCCGCTTGCGAGACGGGGCCATGGTCGCGTAGGCTAGGTGCTAATGAAGCTTGCGTACATTCGTTGGAAAGACGCCGTGGCGGAAGAGGCGTCCGACGACCATCCTCATCCCACTCAGGCTAAATTGGTTGAGCTTCAGGAAATCGGATTTCTGTTGGATGAAAACGAGGAGGCCGTGGTGATCGGCATGGAATTGAGCGACGATTCGGAAATACGGCCAGGCCGTTGGCGCCTCCATATTCCGCGGGTGAGCATCCAGGAAATGCGCACCGTCGAGTTAGACAAGCTGCTGCCCAGGAAGCGCAAAAGGGCGGCTCCGGGCAAGGGCTGAGGCGGCCTTCCAAAGCATGTGCGAAGCCTGGTAGGGCGGGTATTCAGCCTGCCAAAGGCTTTTTCAACAAACCCTAGTGCCGCGTCTGGTTGGCGGATGCTTCCCAACGGCCGACTAGCAGGTCTACCAGCGCCAGCCAAGCGCTGGTGGGGCGCTCCAGCTTCCGGAAGAGGGCGATGCAGCTCGGATTGTTGAGGCCCATTCCCGCAAAGGCCAGGAAGTCGAGTTCGCTCGATCGCAGCGCGTCGATTTGCTCGGGGCTCCATTTCCGCGGGTTCGCAAGACCGGTCTCCAAGGCCTCCGCCAGCGTCGCCACGGTCGCTCCGCTTCCTGTTCGCGCGGTCCACAAATCCACACCGCGGACCTGCGCGACGCGACACACCGTCGCGAGGCCGTCCAGGCGGGTCATGGCCGCAGCCGGCGTCGGAGTGCGGCCACCTTTGCCAGCGGGAACGCCCGCCCGGACTTCGCGCGGCAAGGCTCGCCTTCGGTAATAATTGAAAGCCGTCTGTTGTGCGGCGGCGTCCTGGACAAACGAGGCCGTCGCGGCCACCTCCGCCGCCCACCACACCGCGCTGGTTCCGCCGCTACGCCGGTCCGCAAGCGCCCGGTTGCTCTGGGTCAGCCACCGTAGGTATTCCCCGAACCACCGCTCGACGGCCGCCTGTTCCTTGGAATCCCATTGTCCGCTCTGAGCCAAAAACTCCATGCCCTGGATCGCGCGGATCAGCGGCCGGGCCTCCAACGGGCCGCCTCCGCTGGTTTCCCCGTTGGCCTCGGGAATGGTCTGCGCGTGATCGAAGTTCGGCTCCATGCGGGTCTTTGGAGCCACGAACCAAGTCTGGATCACGTGCCCGGCACGCTGCGCGTAACGGGCGTCATCCAGCAGAAAGGCCGCTGTCCCCAGCGTGAACACCGCGTCCGACATGGCCCGGAGCGCCGCGCGATTGGCGTCGAACCGGGCGGGGCCGGCCTGCCCGCCGCTCTGGAGATCGCGCCCCGCGGGACTCGCGGGGGACTCGCTGTAATAGAGATGAGGATCGAGGTCGATCCCTTCCGGCCGCTCCGCCGTTACGGTCCACGGCCCCTCCTTCATGCACCGCTCGGCTTCCGTGCGCAGGCGGCGTACGGCATCCTGCGTCCAGGCTTCATTGCGGAGGATCGCGCTGTGGATGGGATCGGCCTCCGCGGCGGACACCAGAGTCGCGGGCCTTTCCGCGGCGGACGCGGAAACAGCCAACGCCATCAGAACCGCAAAACTCTTCACTCTACGCAATTCTACACAATTGGTTCCGCTCCCATGGGCTGCGTGGAAGCTAGGCGCATGGCGGGGAAGGCAGCGTGGCCCTTCCCGGAAGGACCCGGCGCCGGCGTTGTCAATTTGGCTGGGTTGGTAGACTGTAGAGGTAACCATGCGGAAGATCCTGGGCTGGTTGTGTGCCATCGCGTGGATGGCCTTCTGCCTTGGCGCCCAGGACACGGCGCCGGCCAAGAAGAAAACGTCATCCGTTCCGAAGAAGTCCGCGGCCAGCTCGGCGACATCCGCCTCCAAGAAGCCGGCGACTCGCAAGAAAACAGCGGCGCCTAAGGCGGCATCCAAGGAGACTGGGGAGCCTAAGAAAAGCGCTTCGCCGGCGAAATCCACGGCCCCGTCCAAGACTGCCGCGAAAACCACGGTTGCGTCCAAGGCCCCCGCGAAGTCCGCAGCCGCGTCCAAGGCCCCCGGGAAGAAAAAGACGGGTGGCAAGAAAACCGCCTCCGCGAAGTCCGCCAAGAGAAAGCCCGTGACGACGTGGCGTAATCGTCAGACCGCGCCCGCGCCGGAACGCTACAAGGAGATCCAGGACGCGCTAGCCGCCAAGGGTTACCTCGGCCCCGAGGAGGCCACGGGCGGTTGGGGCCCGAGTTCCGTGGACGCGCTCAAACGATTCCAAGCCGCACAGAACTTGACAGTCACGGGGAAGATCGATTCACTCTCCCTGATTGCCTTGGGTCTGGGGCCGAAGCACGACGCGCCCGCCGCGGCCAAGCCCGCGGAAGAGCCCCCGGTGCCGGAGCGGTGAGGCGAGAAGAAACGCACCTTCGATCGCGCGGAAGACGCTGGAGGCGCTGCTCTTCTCCGAAGCGGCCTCCGTGCTGCCCGCGCCGGCCACCTACTTCATTCCGTAAACTCCGTCGAAATCCGCGAAGTAGCGCTCCACGGGCAGCAAAGGCTCGGCGGCGCGCAGACAGTCGGCGGCGCGAGCGAGGTCGGCGATAATGACATCCGCCTCCACGCCTGGGTACGCGCCGCATTCCCGATGGCCGATCAGCAGAACGCGGCCCGTATGGTGCAGCGCCAGCGACATGCGAATCATTCGCATCGCGGAATCGCGGTCCGTCTCCTGTTCCGGCGCAGCCAGGGCCTTCGGCCCTCCGGGGATCTTCACGTGGTCGAACGTGAACACCCCGCGGCGCTTGAGGAACTTGCGGACCGCCAGATCGAACCGCGCGTCATAACAGGAGATCACGCACGCGTCGGCCGTGTAGAGGCCCCGGGGACAATCGAAATGGAAGAGTTTTTCCATGGCAAAACCACCCCCTGCGGAGACCGGCGGCGCTACGCTAGACGAAAGCCAGCATGTCGTGGCCGCGCCGTGTGAGTTGGGGAACGCGGTCCGCCATGTCGGAGAGAAATGCGCGGTAGTCCGCCGGCGCGATCAGTACGCCTGCATGGGCCCCGTATCGGATACTCACGCGGTCGAGCGAAAGCGCGAAGCGGAAGCTGCCTTCTTCGCTGGGGCCGATGAACGTGATGGCCTCGTAGGGGATCGTCCGGCGCATCAGCCCCGCATGAATCACCAGGCCGTCCTTCGTGGTCTCGTAGCGCTGCGGATACCCGCAGATCCCCACCGCCAGGAATAGAGGGATGGTGATCCAGAAACGGAACCCGGCGAAAGGCGCCAGCACGCCCAGGCCCAGGGCCGCCACAATCCACCAGTCGATTTTGGCTTGATGAGTCATATGAGTCCAGATCTCCCGGTGGGGCGGACCCCCGGTCCGCAGCCGGCCCCCTGGCCGGCGTGGACGCCGGCGGGGTCCGCCCCACCGAACATCGCTTAACCGGCTTTCCGTTTGCTCTTCAGCTCGTTCAGCAGGCGGTCGATTTCCTCCTGCTTCTCGAGCGACGCGAAGCGGTCCTCCACATCGTTGGCGAGCAGTTCGGATCGCGCCTGCGCCGCCGCCTCGCTGTGGCGCACCTTGCTCTTCATGCGGTCGAAGGCCGCGGACTTGGAACCGTCGCCCATGGACAGGCCGGCGTCCGTGGCTTTTCCCAGGGCGCGCGAGCGGCGGTGCTGCGCGATCAGCATGTCGCTCTTCGACTCGGCCTCCGCCAGCTTTTGCTGAAGCTTCAGCAGCGCGGTTTTAAGATTCTCTACCTGCGTCTTCTGATCGTCCACCTGCTGGCCGTAGCCGGCGGTCATGTTCTGGTAACTCATGGCGCGCTCCAGCGCGGCCCGCGCCAGCGCGTCGTCGCCCTTATCCACGGCCAGCTCCGCGCGCCGCCGCCATTGCCGCTGGTTCTCCTCGTTCTCTTCCCGCCGCTTCTCGAGGACGTGCTGGTCGGCTATGGAAATGGCCACTTGCGTTTTCACCTGGAGCAGTTGATTCTGCATGTCCAGGATCACCTGCTTGATCATCTTCTCCGGGTCCTCGGCCTTGTCGACAAGGTCATTGATGTTCGCCCGGATTAACGTTGAAACTCTCTCTAAAAGCGCCATGGGATATCTCCTTCTCTCATTTCCTGGCCGGGCCCCCGCGGGGCCCGATGTTCTTACGCCTGTGGCGGCGCGTCCTTCGCTTTCTCGTCCGGTTTCGGCGACTTGTCGCCGATCGACCGCACCTTCGCGAACAGCTCGCCGAACGGCATGCCGGAGAGCGTCTCGAACAACGCGGGGATCTGCGCCGCCATCTTGGCCATGTCGCCCGTGACCTTGTTCATGCCCGCGGCGTCGCCCCCCGTGGATACGATGGTGATCTTGTCCACGTTGGCCAGCGGCGCAGCCAGGGCCTTCACAATCTCAGGCATGGTGGTGATCAGCTTATCGACGATGGCCGCCTGATTGAACTCCTGGTACGCCGCGGCCTTGACGTTCATGGCCCGGGCCTCGGCCTCGCCCTTCTTGAATATGATCTCGGCCTCGGCCTCGCCCTGCGTACGGATGGCCGCCGCGCGGCCCTCCGCCTCCACCGTCAGCCGCAGCTTCTCGGCCTCCGCCAGGGTCTCGATGCGCTTGCGATCGTACTCGGCGCCCTTGTATACGGTGGCGATCAGCTCGTTCTCGCGGCGCGCGATTTCCGCTTCCTGCACCTTGACCTCGTGCTCCTTCTCCACCCGGTGGATGTTGACTTCCTCGGCGCGCACCTGCTGCTGCATGATGTTGCCTTGGATCTCGTACGCTTTGTCGGCCGTCGCCTGCTGCTTCTTTACCATCTCCAGGTATTCGGCCTTTTTGACTTCGAGATCGCGCTGGGCTTCGGCTTGCTTGGCCTGGGAGAGCGTCTCGGCCAGCACGCGCTCCTGGTCGGCCTGGGCCTTGGCAACGGCGGATTCGCGCGCGGCCACGGCCCGCCGGATGGCCGTATCGCGGTCGGCTTCCGCGGAGGCCACGTCGGCGTCGCGCTTGATGCGCGCCACGTCCGGCCGGCCCATGTTGGTGATGTACTCGTTCTTGTCGCGGACCTCTTTGATGGTGAAGGAGATCACTTCCAGGCCCATCTTGTTGATGTCTTCCGCGCAGGTGGAGCGCATGCGCTCGCCCACCATCTCGGGCTGCTTGACAATCTCTTCCACCGTGAGCTGCCCGATGATTCCCCGCAGGTGTCCTTCCATCACCAGGCGGATCAGGCCTTCGCGCTCCTCGGGCGGCTTGGTGAGGAACTGCTCGGCCGCCGTGAGGATGGATTCCGGATCGGACTTCACCTTGATCTGCGCCACGGCCTCCACCGTTACCGCCACGCCCTGGCGGGTGTAGAGATCCTGCTTAGGCGCGACGTCGAACGACATCAGCTCGAGCGACAGCCCGCGGCAATTCTCCACCATGGGGAAGATCACGGTGCCGCGGCCCTTCACTACGCGCGTGCCGCGAAAACCGTACACGATGATGGCCTCGTGCGGCCCCGCCTTGCGGAACAGCTTGGCGAACATGGCCATCAGGAACAGGACGGCCAGCAGCATCAGGCCGGCGATGATAAACGCTTGGTTCTGCATATCGGCTTGAATTTCTCCTTTAGGCGGGAATCGTCCCGCACCTATGAACTAACTCTTCGGTTCCAATCCACCCATGGGATCTTCCCACGGGCGCACATAGGCCATTCCTTTTTCATAGCGCGTGACAATGACTTCCGCGCCCTTGGGGATGGCCGCGCCATCCTCGCTACGCGCGCCGGCGACGCGGCGTACGCCTTCCTGCGCGTAGACCAACTCGCCCGCGCCTCCCTCCCGGATTCGAATGCTCAGCTTCCCCAGCACCCCAACCATGTCGTAATCCGCCGGGTCCAGCGCGGCTTCGCGCGACATCAGCACCTTGGCGACGAACCAGAACACCACCGACGCGCCGCCCAATCCGCTCAGTACGGCGATGCCCAGGGCGGCCACAAACCATACGCCGTAGACGTGCTGCAACAGGTATCCCGTGCCACCGAACCAGGCCAGAAAACCGGCAATGGTTCCAAAATTGAACCAGGGCAATTGTGAGCCCCTGACGACTCCGCCTCCGTGCGGCATGTGGATCCCGTGGTGAACGTTCAGGTGCGGCAAGTGCAGATGTACGCTGCCGGCCAACAGCGCCAGCGCGCTGAGGCCCAATCCGATCAGGAAACAGACGAGGTAGAAATCGGACCAGTTCATGACCGCCTCCGCGGTTTACGGCCGCCGTGCGTGGGCGCCGGCGCGCGCAGCACTTCGATCAGCCGCTCCGCCAGCCCCGGATTGTCCAGAATCGTCCCCAGCAGCACCAGGCACATGCGCGTATCCGCATGACGCGCCACCTTCAGCAGCGCGTGGTGCAGCTCGGCGTCGCGCGCGAAGCGCTCCGCGCCCGAAACCAGCCACAAGTCCAGCTTGTCTTCCAACGCGCCCAGCTCGGATACGAGCTCGTTCTGGAACCCTTCCGGGTCGTCCACCAGGTAGCCCGGGTGGACCTTGAAAAAGCGCGCCAGCAACATGCGCGTGGAATTGGTGAGGTGCGGCCGGGCCCCACTCTCGATCTGCGAAAGGTAGCTCTGGCTGATGGATTTGCCCAGCTCCTTTTCGACCAGCCGCGCCGCCTCCTGCTGGGAGAGTTCGCGGTCCAGCCCGCGCAGCGCGCCCTCGACTTCTCTCAGATACCGGAGTTTTTCACCGAGCTTCATATCGCAATATGCAATTATTATATTGCAAATTGCTATTATCTGTCAAGCGGAAATTGCGGCTTCTTTTCAGTGAGATACGATATATCCCAGTTTGGCAGGCTGAAGGCCCGCCTCACTTTGCACTCCCCCGAGTCCCGGTGAACTTCAGGGCGCCGTGGGGAGCGTACGCCAGCGCTCCGCGGGGAGACTTCGCGCTACGCTTTCTGCAGCGCCGCCAGAATCCGCGCCGGGGTCATGGGCAGTTGCGTCATGCGCACGCCCACCGCATCGAAAATGGCGTTGGCCACCACGGAACCCATGTTGATGATAGGCGGCTCTCCGCTGCCCTCGGCCGGCGTCGCCTGGTTGTCGATCAGTACGGTCTCAATCTCCGGGACCCAGGAGAAGCGCGGGATTCCGTAGGTATCGAAGTTTTGGCTCAGGACCACGCCGTCTTTGAAACGCACCTCTTCCGACAGCACGTACCCGAGGCCCATGGTAATCGACCCTTCCATCTGCTGGCGGATGCCGTCGGGGTTGACCGTTAGACCGTTATCCTGCGCCAGCGTCACGCGCTTGACCTGTACGCGGCCCGTGCTCTTATTGACCGCTACTTCGGCGCACGCGGCCACGTGCGCAGTTGAGTAAACGCCGCAGGAAACTCCCATGCCGCGCCCGCTCGGAGCCTTCCCCTCTTTCCATCCGAATTTCGCGGCCGCGGCTTGCAGCACGCGTCGCATGCGCGGGTGCCGCCGCCCTTCGCCGGCGTCGAGGTGCTTGAGCCGGAATGCGAGCGGGTCTTCGCCGGCTTTAGACGCCAGGGCGTCCATGTGCGACTCGCGCGCGAAGGCATTGGTATTGACCGATGGCGCGCGCCAAGGTCCCACTGCGAACGGATGCATGTCCGGAGGATTGCCGCCCATCCATTCGCCGGCCGAGGTAGACCGGAAGTTCGGAATGTCGTACATCGTCTCCGCGCCGCGCGCGCCCGCGCCCACCACGGCGTAATCCCAAAAGGCAACCCTTCCGTCCGCGGTCAGCCCCGCGCGAACCTTCACCACGGCGGCCGGCCGGAAGGGGTCGAAAAAGAATTCCTCGGCGCGGTCCCATACCACCTGTACCGGCTTGCCCGTAATCTTCGCCAGCCGCGCCGCGTCCACGGCCTGCGGCGCGGCGGTCTTGCCGCCGAACCCGCCGCCCACGTAACCGGCGATCACGCGCACGTTTTGCGGATCGACGCCCAACGCCTGGGCCACCGCGCTCTTCACGCCGAACGGCCCTTGGGTGCTCGCCCATACCGTGACCTTGCCGTTCTCGATCCGCACCGTCGCCGAATGGGTCTCCATGGGCGCGTGCGCCACGTACGAGTTGAGGTACGTTTGCTCGAGCACCGTCGCGGCCGCCTTTTCGCCTTCCGCCAGGTTGCCGGTCTGGCCCACCACCTGCGGGGGCGGCGCGGTTTTCAACAGGTGGTCGAAGATGGTCTGGTCGTCGGCGCCGGCCTTCGGCTTGTCGAACTGCGCCTTGACCAAGCCAAGCGCCCGATCCGCCAGGTCGCGGTGCGCGTGCAGAACGGCCACTAGGCCATTCTGATTCACCACCGTCACCCCCGGCGCCTGTGCGGCGGCGCTCGTATCCACGCTCTTCAGGGTCGCTCCGTGCGCGGGGGGGCGCAGGATGCGCGCATGCAACAGGCCCGGCGGAACGATATCGCCGGCGTATTTGGCTTTCCCCGTAACTTTGTCCGACGCGTCCTTGCGGCGCTGGGGTTTCCCGATCACCGCGAACGCGCCGGGAGCCTTCTGCGGAAAGCTCACCACATGCCGCTCGATGCGCTTGCCTTCCACAAGCTGGGCGTAAGTGACGCGCTTGGCGGGCGCCGTGGAGTCCGTGATCACGCCGCCGGTGACGCGCAGCCGGTCCAGCGGCGATTGTAGCTTCTCGGCGGCCATTTCGAACAGCGCGGCCCGCGCCTCCGCGGCCGCGCGCCGCATGGCGGGGCCGAACGTCGAAACGCCCATGGAACCGAACGTGCCCATGTCGTACGGGCACAGATCGGTGTCGCCCAAAACCATGTCCACGGAGTCGTATGCCACGTCCAGTTCTTCGGCCAGAAGCTCGGCGAACGCCGTCGTGGCCCCCTGCCCCAACTCCACCTTGCCGGAAAAGCCGGTGACGCGGCCATCGGCGCCGATCTTCAGATAGGCGTTGAAGTCGGCAGGAGCGCCGACCCGGTCCTGCAGGCGCGCCGGCTCCTGCGCGGCCGCGGGGATGCGGAAGAACACGAACAGGCCCGCGCCGGCCGTCGCCAGGAATTCGCGGCGGCTGGGATCGTGCGCCCCGCTGACGGCTTCGATGCTCTTCGGTTCCACAGTTTTCATCGCGCGCCTCCCTTCGGCGCGGCCGCCGCTTCTTCGATGGCATCCACGATGCGCACGTGGGCGCCGCAGCGGCACAGGTTGCCGTCCATACCCTTGACGATCTGCTCGCGCGTGGGCTTGGGCGTTTTGAGTAGCAGCGCCTGCGCGTTCCCAATCATGCCCGAGGTGCAATACCCGCACTGAAACGCGTGGTGTTTCAGGAATGCTTCCTGAAGCGGGCTCAGCCGGCCGTCCTGGCCCTGCCCTTCGATGGTGGTCACTTGTTTGCCGGCGACGCTTTTAACCGGGGTCACGCAGGACCTGACAGCCTGCTTATTCACAACGACCGTGCAAGCGCCGCACAGGCCCTCGCCGCATCCGAATTTCGTGCCCGTGAGGCCGAGGTCGCCGCGCAGCACCCACAGCAGCATGCGCTCGTCATCGACCGTCACGCGCGTGGCCTTGCCGTTGAGCGTAAAGGAAATGGCGCGTTCCATGGAACCCTCCCTAGGGGATCTGAATACCTTTATAGCGCCTTTCGGAGAGAGAGGGGCCACCACTCTGAGCCGCCGATAAACGCCGATGGACGCCGATAAGAACTACTCTTCGTTTTCAATCGGCGTCCATCGGCGTTCATCGGCAGCCACCTTATCTTCAAGCGGCCATCAGAACGCCAGCGCTTCGATCAGCTTATTCAGCTCGGCCTCCAACGCGCTCTTCTGCTTCTGTAAATCGGCCTGGCGGTCGCGCTGCGCTACCAGGCGCTGCTCGTGGTCGTCGATCTGGCGGGCGTAGTTCTGCACCTGCTGCTGCTGGCCGCTTACGCTGTTCAGGCTCTCGATGTTGCGGCGGATGCGGTCTTCGTCGGCAGTCAGCTCGGTAATCTGGGTCCGCGCGTCGGCCAGCGCCCGGTCGTTCTCGGCGATCCGCGCTTTCTGGTCGGCGATGCGCTGCAATTGCGCGCGGCCGGCGTCGCTCAGGGCGCGGTTGTGAACGTAATCCAGTATGACGTCGGGCGTCAGGTTGGAGACCGCGTACGTTTGATCGAACACGCGCTCCTCCACGACGGGGAATTCCTGCGTGGCGCCAGCCGCAAGCTGGATCTCGAAACGGTAGGCCGAGGGCGTCTTTTCAACCGGTTTCCGATTGAGCAGCGTGTAGTTGGGCCGTAGCGGGTGCTCGATAATCAGGGTCTTGGCCTTTTGGTCCACGTTGCGGATGGTATAGGTGCGGGTCTCTTCGGCGGCCAGCTTGGAAGTCAAGATGCCCCGGTTGGCATGGACTTCCTGGACGATCGCCTGCTTACTGCCGAACGCCTCCGTGATGAGCGTCCCCAGGTCCACGGCGTAGCTGATCAGCCGCTTGTCGCCGGCCTTGAGGGTTTCCATCAATGCTTCGCCGCCGTAGGCGCCGCCATCGTAGACCGTAACAGGCCCGCCGTCGAGCGTTTTCCCGCTGGTGTTGGTCAGCTCGGCCGCGTTGGTGGGGTGCTGCGAGCTGGGGCCGGAGTAAATCAGCAGCTTGCGTGCGTCGATCTGCTGCTGCAAGAACGGCAGCATGGCGGATTCATCCTTCTTGATCGTGACCGGCTGGCCGATGCGGTACTCGAACAGCTCACCGAGTTCTTGCGCGGAAGCGCTGGCGACGATGGTGCTCGGCGCCACGAGCCTCCCGGCTTCGAACTGCCGAGGCGCCGCTTCGGTGGCCGCCGCCGGGGCCTGCATTCGGAGAGCCCCCACGGCCCCGCCCCCCCCGCCGCCACGGCCCCCAGACCCGCCGATGCCGCCGCCGGAGCCAACGGCGAATGCGCCTTCATGCACCACGGGCTGCGCCGCGCGATCGTCGGGCAACTCCGCTTCCGGGCGGCTGACGTAGCGGGGAGCGTAAAGCCGGCTCACAAACGAGATCGGCCGGCCCGAGACCAGGGAGAGCTGCACGTTGCTCCAATCCTCTCCGGTGGTGTTGTCCACAATGGCCCAGCCTTCCAGCGTGGGTTGCCCGGCCGCGCCGAAAATCAGGCGGTAGCTCGATTTCCAGACTGCGGCGGGGATGGTGTAACTGGCCACCAGGTCGCGCGCGCGGGCGCTGGTGGAATCGATATAGACGCTGCGTTTCTCCTTCGACCGCGCCGCCGCGACAGCTTCCAGGTATTCCTGAAACTGCCGTTGCAAGCCGGCGTCCGCGAACTGCACGCCGGCTGCCGCCCCCAGGTCGAAGGCGCGCAATTCGCCGTTATCGAGCAGCAGGGTCAACTGTTCGCGTTCGGGCGCCTTGTCGCTGCCCGGGACCAGGCGTCCGGCGACAATCAGGCCGGACACGGTTTCATTGCCCAGCTTGATTTCCAGGCGCGCGCCCTTGAGCTGATCGAGCATGGCGCTGAGCGCCTGGGAATCGCCGATTTGAAAGGGGAACTCGGCGAGCCGATGGCTGAGCGGATCCTGCGAGTCGTAGCGGAGACCGGAGATCTTTCCGCCTCCCCGTTCCTCGATGGTGAGCGACTTCAAAACGTCGTTCATTTCCGAGGCGCTGAACTCAAGCCGCGCCGATTCGCCGGCCGCCAGCCTTCCCGCGCGCTCGAAAAATCCCACGCCGTGTTTGTAGAGCACCACCTGTGCGACCGGCAGGTCCGCGCCAAAAACCGCGGTGAGCGGAAGCAGCCAGAGCAGAATGCGTTTCATAGTCTCCTCATTTGTGGGACGAACCCCACACTCCACTCCTGGAATGCCTGTAAGCGGGGAATCCTTTCATGTCATTCGCCCATTGCTTTCATAATGACGCGTTTGGGGCGCCGGCCGTCGAACTCGGCGTAGTAGATCTGCTGCCAGGGGCCGAAATCGAGCCGGCCCTTGGTGACCGGCACGATCGCCTCATGGTGCACCAGCAGGCTTTTCAGGTGGGAGTCGCCGTTGGTTTCGCCCGTGTGGTGGTGCCGGTAGTCCGTGCGGAACGGCGCCAGTTTCTCGAGCCATTCGTCGATATCGGCGAGCAGGCCGTCCTCCGCGTCGTTGACCCACACGCCGGCGGTGATGTGCATGGCCGACACCAGGATCATTCCTTCCTGAATCCCGCTCTTCTGTAGCATTCTCTCCACCTGCGGCGTAATATTGATATATTCGCGGTGTTGAGCGGTCTTAAACGTCAAGTACTCGGTGTGGAATCGCATACCGCGATCATACAACCGGAGCCATGGAGACGATTGGCGCGCGCGTTCTGGTCGTGGACGACGAACCCGCCCTGCGAAAGATGGTGAGCGCCTATCTGGGGAGGCTGGGTTACCGCGTCGAGACCTGCGGCTCTTCGGAAACGGCCCGGGCGCGAATCGAGAACGAGCCGGGCGGCTTCGCCCTGGCGGTGCTGGACGGCACCCTGCCGGGCCTGGCCATGAACGACCTGGTTCTCGGGATGCTGCGGACCAGCCCGGACCTACGGGTGATCGTCGCCAGCGGGTATCCCGTGGATATGACGGGCATGGAAGCCGCCGCTGGAGACCGGGTGGCCTTCCTGCCCAAGCCTTTCGCTCCGGAAATGCTGGCGTCGCTCGCGCGGAGGATGCTTGGCGCGCAAGAAGAAGACCTTTGATCTCGGCACGGAGCTGAAGGCGATCGCCCGCGAACGCGTGGGCCCGATCCCCGCCGCGAAGACCATCCAACCGAAGAACCTGCGCAAGAAGCCGAAGCATAAGAGGCCGCCCGGAGAAGATGGGGGATGACGAGCCAGTCCCCAGTTCCCCCCGATTTGTCCATTCATTTGTTTTCAATAACTTGCTGGGTTCGTTTGGTATCTCCGGGGGGTCCGAGAGGGCCTTCCAAACTGGTTCCGCGCCCCAGCGGGGTGTAAGTGTCTGGAAATGGGACTGGGTTCGCTTTTTGGTAATTCCGCGATGCACAAGGGAGCGCGGCGCGACCGGACTGCCGGAGCGAGCCCCGCTGGACCGGGATGGGAGAGTTCGTCCGAGTTTCGACATGGCGCCCGGCTCCAGTATAGAGGGCCGTCAATCGGCGTCGAGGTGAAATTGGCGCTAACCGGTTTGTTACCAACGAAATTAGCGCTGTGACCGCAAACCACGGTGACGGACCCGGCGGGCAAATGGAAGACCTTCACCACGGACGCCTTCGGCAACCTGACCACCGTGACCGAGCCGAACCCAGGCGGCGGGACCGTCGCCACCAACTACACGTATACCGCCGTGAACCAGCTCACCCAGGTGAGCATGACGCGCGGCGGCAACACGCAGACCCGCACGTTTGCGTGGTCGGGCGTGGACATGGTGAGCGCCACCAACCCGGAGAATGGCACGGTGACTTACACCTACAATGGCGACCACACGGTCTCCACGCGCACCGACGCCAAGGGTCAGCACACCTACTATTACTATGACAGCTACGGGCGTCCCTACGCTCGCTACTACTACAACGCCAACTGGCAGTTGCAGCCGGATCAGACCGTCTCCTATGGCTACGTGTACTCCGGGGCGGGCGCGGGGCAGTTGGCCAGCGCCACCTTCGGCATCGCGGGCGGCGGAACGATGTACTACAACTACGCCTACAACTATGCCGGCCGGGCTACTTCGCAGCGGGTGTGGATGCCGACGACGCCCGCGGGCTGGCAAGGCCCCGGACTGGACAAGACGACCTATTACGCATGGGATTACGAAGGCAAGCTGACCGGAGCGGATAATCCCGCCGTCCCAACGCCCAACGGGACCCGGTATCAGTACTTGCAATACGACCAGATGGGACGGCCGGTCTCGACGACGGCGGACCATGTGGGCCGGAACGGAAACCCGCACCTACAACAGCCTGCTACAATTGACTCACGCGGTCGTACCGGGGCTGATGGATAACTTGTCCGAGCGAAGCCGGATGCAGTACATCTACACCGCCGGGCAGAACAACGGACGCATCGCCGAGTCCATCGACGGGATTTCCGGGGAGGACGTCCAATACACCTACGATTCGCTCCAGCGGTTGGTGCTGGCGGCAACCACGGGCAGTGGCGGGTGGGGCGACGCCTACACCTACGACGGCTTCGGAAACCTGACGGCCAAGACGGTGACGAAGGGGTCGGCGCCGGCGATGACGGCGGTTTACGATGCGGCCACGAACTGGCCGGTGGGCGGCAATTACGACGCCAACGGGAACGCGCCCATCGGGACTTGGAGCGTGGAGAACCGGCTGCTGTCGCAGACGCTGGATGGCGTGGCGCTCACGTGGGGCTACGACGGCTCCGGGCAGCGCATCATGCAGTACCAGACGGTGAACGGGCAGCCGCAGTGGACGTTCTACCTGTACGACCTCCAGGGCCGGCGGATGGCGCAGTTCGTCTGTGCGCCGAGCGGGACCTACCCGTACAACACGGTGTGCACGGCCGCGGGGGCGCACGTATACTTCGCGGGCAAACTGATCGCGGCGACGGACGCGACCGGGCGTCTGCTTGGGGTGACGGACCGGCAAGGGTCGGTGCGTGCGTCGGAGACGAACGGGACGTGGACGACGGCGTCCTACTACCCGTACGGGGAGGAGAAGCAGCCTTTGGCGCCGGACGGGATGGAGAAATTCGGCACATACGTGCGGGATTCGAGCCTGAGCGGCCAGGACTACGCGGGACAGCGGTATTACTCGCCCAATATGGGAAGGTTCGATAGCCCGGATCCGGGTATGGACAACGTGGACTTTGCGAACCCTCTGACGTGGAATGCGTACTCGTACGTCAACGGTGACCCGATCAATTTCAGCGATCCAGACGGTCTTGAGACCTGTGGCGAGCAGCCAATCGATGGCGGTGCGTTCTCTGGGCAGACTCTGTCCCAAGTGATGACCGGAACTAGCGGGAACGACCTTCTTGCCCAGATTATCTGGCACGAGGGCGGAACAATCTATTCCTCGGACCTTGCCAATCCCACTGCCTACCAGCAAGACCTGGCGGCGATCGGTACGGCCGTCTTGAACCAGTGGGATGTCGATCACAATCGCCTCAAGGTCTACCTGAACGGAACGGCTGTATGCCCATTAGGCCAGTGCCTGGGACGCTCTCTTCAGGAAGTTATAATTGACATCGCGACTTATTACGACTCCGGCGGGAACCTCGTCCACACGTTCGATTCCAGCGGACACATGCAAGATGCAGCAGCGTCTACTCTGAAGAGCATCCTGAGCACGGACGTTCTGGCTCCCCCGTTGGTGCTCGACAACGGGCTTCCCACCAACCAGGACTGCGAAGGGGTCATCGCGTCTCTGGTTCACGCAAGCAATCTGCTTGATGGTTCAGAGTCGCGGGTGTCGCCGAACGGGCTCACTCTACTGTTCTGGAACCGCGCGCCGGACGACTCGACGACCACATTCCCCGGTAACAAGGGTTACACCGGTTGGCGGGATTCTCGTGTCCAGGGCGAGACATTCTGGGGTTTGAGCAGCACGCCGCCGCCCGCTGTTCGAAGACCGCTGCCGCCGGCGGTGCGCCGCAGGATCTTTTGACACAGGCGATTATGATCAGAGCAGCTGCTTTCTGCTTAGGTGCTTTTGCGGTTGGCTTCTATGGCCAGACCACGCAATCCAATGAAGCAAGCTTGCGGACTCTGGAACGTCAGCTCTTGGCCGTCCTGAAATGGGAAATACTTTGGGACGGCGCGCCTGTGGGCTTCGTAATACCCTCCGGCGAGCAAGCGCGGTTCTCTCTGGATTCTAAGCCGGGCTTTCTTTCGTATTGCAGCCGGGACGTTGGTGTGTGTGCGCGGTATCGGATCGACCCCGACCGAAACTGGGAACGCGACAGAAGCGCCAAATGTGACGGCGCCCAGACTGACGAAGACGCTCTCCTCGGTTTTATAGGAGAGATCTCGGGGAAGCCTGCGGTCAGCAGAGGCCATCGACAGAAGCCCACGGTGGGCCGGGGCGGCCTCACGGGCGCTCCAACTCCGGCCTCGGGGATCACGTGGGCAACAACGCTAAGCGTTCGCAGCCGCGACGAGATCGTTCGACAGTATAAGCAAATGCGCCCACCCGACCTCGGCGGACTGGAGGACTGGATCCGCACTTCCGGCACGCCAGACTCGGAGACCAGATCCATTAGGATCGCATGCTTCGCTCCGACCGACCCCATGGTGTACTATTACGTGGATCGCTCCGGGCGGGAGCCGATTGAAATGGCGGCCTACTGGGATAAGGAACGGCAGGAGTGGGTCGTTGCCTCATCGCTGGAACGGTCCCAGGGATCCCAGCGGTTCGAAGAAACTCGTCGCATCATCGATTCGATTCCATGCGCCACCATCAGGTTGAAGTGACCCTCGGCCTGTTGCGCCATGCCCGCATCTCGCGTGCGAAGGCAACAAGGGTGAGAGAACTGGTGACAGCAACGAATTAGACCAGTTTCTACGCATGGGATTACGAAGGCAAGCTGACCGGAGCGGATAATCCCGCCGTCCCAACGCCCAACGGGACCCGGTATCAGTACTTGCAATACGACCAGATGGGACGGCCGGTCTCGACGACGGC
>JBEKHV010000007.1:0-108726 GCA_050012095.1 Bryobacteraceae bacterium
GGCAAAGGCAATCCGCCGGACAGCCAGCCGCCCGCGGGGCTGGATTGGGACATGTGGCTGGGGCCCGCCCCCAAGGTTCCGTTCAATCAGAACCGCTGGGGAGTGAGCGGCCGCAATTACCCAACCTTCCGTTATTTCTGGGATTACGCCGGCGGGGACATGACCGACTGGGGCGTTCACTACATCGATCCGATTCACCAGTTTCTCGGCGAACCGCTGCTGGAATCGGTGACCGCGCTGGGCGGCCGGGTGTGGGTCCAGGACAATATGCAAACGGCCGATACGATGTCGGCGTCGTTCCAGTACCCGAAGTTCATGCTGAACTACGAACTGCGCCAGAGTTGCCCGGTTCCCCTGCTGGGCCAGGCTGGCGCTACGGCCGTCATGGGGACTGAGGCCTATGTAGTGGTGACGCGGAGCGGGTGCTGGCTGGCGCCTTCCAGCCGGGCCTCCAAGGTGGCGGCGGTGGAATACCTGGCGCCCAAGCGAGCGCCTGGAACCCCGCCGGACCCTTTCGAACATTGGCAGAACTTCCTGGAATGCGTTAAGAGCCGGGGCACGCCGGTGGCCGACATCGAGTGGCTGGTGCGCGCGACCGCGTCCTGCCTGCTGGCGAATGTTTCCATGCGGGCGAAGACGCGGGTGGATCTCGACGCGAAGACCTTCACCGTACGTCAGGCCGAAGCGATCCCGTTCACGAGAGTCGACTACCGCGCTCCCTGGAAGCTGGAAGTCTGACCCTGGATCCGGCGATTTCATGGTGCCCGGGTCTCGGATCGCGGGCGTACTTCGTCATGGCGTGGAGAGCGGTATCAGGCGTATCCCTCGCTGCCGCATCACAGCGAACGACTGGGCGCATAGCCCCATTACCGAGTTGGGGGAGGCCCCGAAGGCGGTCATGATCCCGCGGCCACACAACGAGCCCCATTGCCGATTCTGTCGATAAATCCCCGTCCCACCGATTGTCCTTTCGGGAAGATCCAGCCGTTTCGGCATTGCCCTTGAGATCCTCGCGGCCCAGAGGTAATGTTCACATGGCTACCGATATGGCCGATTATGAGGACCTAAATGACTGATTTGATTGTTGTTCCAAAGGCCACCGAGTGGCACAGACTGAAGGCGTTGGTTCTGGACAGCGTCTCCTCCCCGATCACGAAGCGCGTGTACAATCTCGGGCTGGACGAGTTCATCGCCTGGTATGGCCAGGAGCCGCGGCCCGGTTTTCCGAAGGCGACCGTAAGCGCGTGGCGAGTGGCGCTTGAATCGCGCGGCCTCGGGTCCGTTTCCATCAACGTCCGGATTACCGCCGTGCGGAAGCTGGCAGCCGAGGCCGCCGACAACGGTCTATTGGTGCCAGAGTTGGCCGCCGACATCGCCCGCGTGAAGAGCGCCAAGTCCATGGGCGTGCGCACCAGGAACTGGCTGTCGCTGAAGCAAGCGCAGGCGCTCCTGAACGCGCCGGACATCACTACGACGAAGGGCCTGCGGGACCGCGCCCTCATTGCCGTCCTGCTCGGCTGCGGGCTGCGCAGGTCCGAGGTGGCGGCGCTTACGATGGGCCACATCCAGCAGCACGATGGCCGGTGGTGCATCGTGGACCTGTTCGGAAAGCACGGGCGCGTGCGGACTGTGCCGATGCCGGTCTGGGTGAAAGTGGCGATTGATGCCTGAACTGTTCGCGCCGGCGTGACGGACGGATACGTTTTCCGACCGGTCGATCGGGCCGATCAGGCGAAGGGCGAGGCCCTTTCCGAGGTCTGTTCACAATCCCAGATGATCGGGGCTTGCAGGCGGGCCCTCAGGTAGGTGAGGTCTCGCACTGCCGTCGAACGTGAAACGCTGAGTTCGTCAATGATGGTCTCCAGCGGCACTACGCGGCGGACCCTTAGCAGCCGCTCGATTTCGTGCAGCCGTTCCATCTGGCTCATTGTGAAGTCCCACTCCAAGGCGTAGCAGGTGGACACGACGCGTGCAACACGGACAGCATTGTCGGCACTCCACCTCGATGGGCCAGTTGTCCGGAACAGAAGCAAGGGACCGGCACAGCAGGCCCGACCGCGTCCTACCCAGCGCGTGCGCCACCCAGCCGCAATTCCGCCGCCGTGCGTGACCATTGAGAGCACATTGCCGGACTGGTCCGCCAGGCAGAAAGCGTGCAGCCGTGGATGGAACGTCTCCGGGAGCTGCTCCAGACTGCGATTGTCGCTCTGGCAATCTGACCAGGCTGTGCTGCCGAACGGCCTCGGCCGCGAGACCCAAATTCTAAAAAACGGATAGGCACCTGGTCAAAGGGTGTAGATCCATTTCACAAGCATTTCGAGCCCCCCGGGTAGTTCATTGCACGATCCCGTTCGGCGGAGCCCGGCAGACCATCCGTTCGCGTTACCGGCTCCCGCTGCTACCGGGGAGCGACACCCCGCTATGCAAGGCCGCGCTCGCTTGCGCATATGCGGCGCCGCGTGTCATCGCGGCACCCCACCAAACCACACGAAGCAAGTACATCCAACTAAAGAGGAATTGCATGAAAGATAAAGACGATAAACTTCCGACGACCTTGAAGGAATTGGTACGCCGCCGGCGGATCGAACTCGACCTCAGTCAGCGGGCTCTCGGCAAACTGATTGGCGTTACAGGCGAATTGATCTGCTACGTGGAGGCCGGCCAGCGGCGGCTACACCTCGACAGAATTCCAGCCTTGGCGTCAGCCCTGGTTTGCGATCGCAAGGAACTCTGCCAGATCGCCCTTCAGGAGCACGCTCCTGGGCTCTTTGCTGAGTTGTTCGCCGCCGTCCCGTTAGAGCCGAGCAGCCTCTCGGAGTATCCGGACGACACCGCAAGCTTCAGGGCGGGCTGCGGAACTTTCACCATCGACCCGAACGGGAGCCCGGACGATTTCGAAGCCGTCGACTAGTAGCTTCGCGCTTTCCGTTTTGCTTCCCAGTCTTCGCGTAGAACAGACCGGGACCCGCTGCCGTGCGACGTGCAGCGGGTCCCGGTCATATGCGAGCCTATATTGCTTCTTCGTCTCGACTGGCATCCTGAATCTTCAGGATCTCGCCGGGCGGCCTTACGTCGCCCGGATACCGCGATCCGCGACCTCCACAACTTCGCCGGCGACCTCAAGCCGCCCGGGCTTGGTCATACGGATCGAACCTCTGAGGAATAGGTGAAACACCCCCAAACGCTTCCAACGCATTGAAAACACTATCGCTATAATCAGGCATATTCTTGCCGGTACCCGAATCGTCGGCCTGAGCCTGCAACCATTCCCAGCTTTCGCCAGCGGTTTCGGCGGTTACCGCGGTTACACCGGTTTCAAAGGTTTCAGCGGTCACACCGGTCACGGCGGTTTCACGAACCTTCTGGTAGCTACCGTTCTCTCCGCGCAGGAGGCCGCGCTGGGCCATACGCCAACAGTTCACCTTAACTGAAGAGAGGGTAAGTTCGGTGCCAGCCTCCCTGGCAGTCGCTACGATTCCCGTCGGGGTCAGCGGTGCGACGGACTCGAGAACGTCGAGGATAGCCCGAGCCACCCGGCCCAAGTCGCGACCCTTTCGTGCCTCTTCAACACCGGCAGTGACATGCCAGCCCGTCAGCCCCTCCCGGTCCAACTTCATTGCGAGATCGGAAGGAGTGTCGGGGTTGCGGCTCGCGAATCTCGCGACAACTTCCCCGTCGCGAGTGGTGTCTTCAAGCACGATGCCGACATCCACAACCGTGCTGATGCCGGTCGTCCCGAGCATGGCGTCGAAGACGGCGAACCCATCCTTCCGCTTTGGGGGTTTCTTCATGGAATGGTGGATGACGACGACAGCGAGTTCGTGCTTGATCGCCAGACCGCGGAGTTCCTCCATCTGCCGACGTTGGTCCTGCACGATGCTCTTGATCGGGCCGCAACCCAAGATAGCCAGGAGGCAGTCGATCAGGATGAACGCGACATGGCGGCCCGCGGACTTCTCCGCGTCCAAGTCGGCTTCGATCTGTTTGATCGCTCCGTCGGGAATCGACGGCAGCTTCCGGTGAATCACGATATTCTCGTTTTCCAGGTCTTGCCCGAGGTTCTCCAACCGCTTCTGAGTACGATAGCGATCCCCGTCGTCCACGTCATACCACAAGACGTGGCCAGCCTTCGCCTGAAACTCGTCCAGAAACTTTCCGCCATCTGCGACCGCAATCGCCATCTGCGTGGTCACCACGCTTTTGCCGGCCTTCGGCGAACCGGCTATGATTGTCAACGCCCCGGCGTAAATCAAGCGGTCGACAATCGGAACCGGTGGTGCGATATCCGCCTCCATCAAATGCCGCGACGTTTCGGCGCCCCGGTCGTTCAGGTGTTTGAGCCACTTCTCTTTACCGTCTTCGCTTCTTTTCAAATCTTCCGGCATTCCCTATATCTTCCTTCCTTAAATCGTCGTGGCCAGGCCGCGGCGTCCCCCATGGCTGCGAGACGCCTGCGCCCAACCTGGCGGCAGCCATCCTACGCCGCACGCCAGAACATTCGCTCGCTCATGGGTTGCAGCCTCCTTGCCATCGCGTCCGCCTTTTTGCACGGGTGCTCTTCCAGCCACGAAAAACTGGTGAATGGCTTGCCACACGACCGGCACCGCCACTGCATGGCTTGCTTGGGGCTCTTCAATCGCCGACTGCCATTCGACATGTTCGTAATCCTTTTCGTTGCTTCAAGTTCAGCTCACGTGGCCGGCGCTGGGCCTGCTCCTCATCCCCGCAAGCCGTTCAACCGCGCTTTCGAGGACGGACACGATGTCGAAACGGCTGATGTTGAGGGTGCGACAGTCGCAGGAACACCGGACACGAAGTGTAGCGTGAGCGGCCAGCCTAGCGCTGCCGAACCCTTCATACTCGAAACGCCAAACTGCGGCGCCCTGGTTCACGCAGAACGGTTCCGGCGTATTCCGCCCTCCCATTACCTCCCAGATGTTGATATCGACCTTACGCCCTTCGGGATCAGAGCTCTCGTAAATGTTGTAGTCGAAGATCGTGCTGTTGGGTAATCTGAGCCGGCCAGTCGCTGCGCCGCAGCCCGTTCCCGTCCACTCGGCCGGGAGGGAGCGTTGAAGGCGGCCGCGGATGGGAGAAATGAACATTATCTTCGGAAAACTCTTCTCAGACACGAACTCAGATGCAGTGTTAGGCATGGAGTTTAAATTGCTCATCGTTTGCGAAACTTCTACCATGGTCTTTCCTTTCTTAACAACAGGTTTGACAGCATTGAACCTCCTACTACCCCTTTTGCCCGCTTGGTGACCGATGCTGCTGCTTCGACCATCGCGGACTCTGGCTCCTCTACTTGCGAGTACTGTCGCGCATGAACCTCCCAATGGCATGCTCAAGAACGGTCACGATGTCGGAACGGCCGATGTTCAGGTTTCCGCGCGCTGTGGAATGCCGACGCCTCAGTGTTGCCTGAGCGACCAGCAGCGTGTCGTTACCGCGCACGTACTTGAAACGCCACGCGATCGCGCCCAGGTTTACGCAGAACGCTTCCGGCATGTACCGCTTCGCGACTTTCGCATAGATCTGGATATCTACTTCATGCCCGTTGACGGCGATGTATTCGCCAACGCAGTAGTAAATGTCGGTGCGGCCGGGCAGCGCCAGCTTTCCATTGACAACTCCACATCCAGTCCCTGTCCACTCCGCTGCGAGGGAGCGTTCAATGTCGGCGCGGATGGAATGCGATGCCGGAACGCGAGGAATACCGCGGAAGACTATCCTTATTTCCGGAAAGCGGTTCTGAGACGCTGACTTATCCGTTACGGCAGTACCGCTAGGCGTCGATTCCAAATCGTTGACCGTCCGTAAAATTTCTTTCATAGAGTCCTCGTTTGACAATTGGTTAAGTACTCTATTTGAGAGTAATTCAAAAGAATGTAAAACGCAAGCCAAATATTTGTTTGTACGTATAAAATACTCAAACTAAACAACTTAAACTTAATATGCGACCGCTTGTGCCGGCATACCAGAAAAATAGCTTGACAATATCATCACTAGTAGTGGATAATATTCACATGGCGAGACGAGAAAAGCTGACCAAGCAGCCCATTCCCGGAACATTCGGGGGGCTCCTGTTATCGGCCCGACGAAAACGTGGCCTTGCTATTCGAGAATGCGCGATCAACGTTGGTCTGAGCCCGACCTACCTGGCCTACATCGAAACGGGCCAGCGTACGCCCGATCCTAACCGCGTGCCTGATATCGCCGTAGTCTACGACGTGAGCCCGGAGGTCCTCGCCTGGAGTTGGATCTCCTCTTTCGCAGCTGCCTTGATTCCCTATCTGCACAGAAGTCCTTTGGAAGTCGAAGAACTGTATTCGATGCTGCTTGAAAATGCACAGCTCGCCCGGAAGCGGATCGAGCAGAGCCTGCGCGCAAAGGTGAAGGACCTAGCGCCGGTCGATCGGGATTCTGTTGCCGAGGCGCATCCCACGCACCGAGTCGACGAGTAGAGCTATTTACACGATTCCGCTGCTGATTTGCTGATTTTACGAGAATTGCCGACAGGATCTATATGAGACACGACATCATGCAGTGCCTACGACGCCACGCCACACCGGCCTGGACCGGGTGAGCGCCGTCCCTGGAGTGTTTCTATTGTCCGCATCATCTATTACCGCCATGCCGGTCGCCGCGGTGCCGGTTCTCGAGAAGCTGCTCGATACGTTCGAAGTCGCCGAGATATTGGGCGTCTCGCCGGATTGGGTACGCGCGCATAGCAATGGCAACCGGCAGCCAGCCCTTCCGTCTGTTTCGCTCGGCAAGCTGATTCGCTTTCGCCGGGCCGATGTGGAGGCTTTCATCGAGGCGCAGCGCACCGCGCCTAAGAAGCCGAAGTTTCGGATCATGTAGTCTATCGTTATGGGCTCTCAAAGAGACCGCCATAGCCGGGGTTGGGTGACGTTGGACACGCAGGCGTCTCCGCCCCGGTGGCTTGCCCGCTGGTACACGCAGCAGTCCTACGTCGACAAGCACGGCGTGACCCGGTACCGGAAGGGATCCCGATTTCTCGGCCTGAGAACCAAAGGTGACCTGCTCACGAAGGCGGCCGCGGAGCGGAAATGGGCGTCGATACGAGACTCTGTCATGGCGCCGCCCCCTGCGGACGCCAAGGACGCTAGGACCACGTTCCGGCAGTTCCTGGAGCGCGAGTATGTACCTCTGAAGAAGGGCGGTTGGAACGACCTCACGCGAGCCAAGTTGACATATTACTTTACATACATGACCGACGCATTCGGCGGCCGACCGATCGCGGAGATCGAGTCCCGCGTTCTGGCCGAGTTCCTGCAGAAGCTCGCCGCGAAGCACTGCCAGGACACTGTGACCGGTGTCCTCGTCTACATGCGCAACGCGTTCGAGGAAGCGGTCGACTTGGGCTATGTCGAAAGGAATCCGGCCCGGAAACTGAAGGCTCCGGTGTGCACCCGAGAAAAGGACGACACGACGGTTTCGCTGGACGAAGTGGCGGCTCTGGAAAACGCGCTCACCGGCCGCGACCGGACCATCTTCCGTCTGCTTGCTCGCTGCGGGCCTCGCGCCGGCGAGGCCTTCGCAATCAAGTGGCAGGATATCCGCCCCGATCAGACTCTGATGATCGCGCGCACGTATTCCCGCGCAAGGTTGAAGAAGCCCAAGACCGAGGGGTCCAAGGACACCGTCTATTTGCCCAAGAGTCTTTATGACGAACTGCTGAGCCTCAGAGAGCAGAGCGACGATCCCACACCCGAGGGTTGGGTGTTCCCATCAAGTCGAAAGCGCAAACGCGGACTGATGCCGCTCGATTACCACAACTGGATCGCCCGCAATCTGAAACCGGTCGCTGATAAGCTCGGTATCCGCGTCAACGCGCAGATCATGCGCCGCAGTTTTGCCACGCTGGCCAACCAGGTGACCGCCGATCTGAAGTCCATTCAGCGCCAGATGCGCCATTCCCGGGCGTCGACAACGGCGGACATCTATACCCAGGCGATCCGTCAGGAAGTTCAGGATGCTGTGGAAGCGCTCGACCGGGAGATTCGGTCCGCGCCGGGAGAAGCCAAGTGAGGCGCAGTGGTGCCTTTCCCAAAAGGTGCGATAATTGGTGCGATAAGCGCTCAGGAGGGCGTTTTCCGCGCTTAGACCCCATTTGAATGTGTTGATTACACAGCAACTTAGGAGTGAGATGAACCTTGACACGGTAGAGGTCTGGCGTTCGAGTCGCCACGGGCCCACCATGAACCCCCGAGGCGATCCGGCTGGCCACCGCAGAACCGCATCTGTACGTGCTGCGGGAGCAAACGCTGGGGGTTCTTGGCGACGAACCGGGCGCACGCGTGGATTGCGAAACCGCCGTAGAACCGATCTATTGGCCGCCCCGTCTCCGGCCGCTACCTACGGCCACCCTCTTCCTCACCCGGCGGCGGGGCGTTCGGGTTCGCGCCGCGGCCTCCGCGGCCCGGAGGCCTCCAACCATCGTTCGAGGGACCGTTCTGGAAGAACTTGGCATCCTTGCTCAACGGATGACCGGTGGCATAAATCGCGTTCGCCTGGCCGAAAATCTTGCCGGCGCGCAGCGTGTCATCGTGAATCTCCGTGACCAGCGCCTGGTAGCGGGGGTCGTTCTGGGGGAATCCCGAGAACGAGCTCAGGTCGCCGTTGCCGATGATCACCACATCGACGCCGGGCACCGACGCGATGTCATAGGCATTGGCGACGCCCGTGGGCGTTTCGATCATGATCACGACCAGCATGTTGTCGTTAATGGTCTGGCGGTAATTAATGCCGTTGATACCCCAGATCCGCGCCGCCTGACCCTCCCCGGCGCTGCGGCGCGCCACGGGTGGATAGCGCGCCCACTTGACCGCCTCCCGGGCTCTGTCTACATCGTCGACGGTCGGGATGATGACGCCCAACGCGCCGATATCGGTGGAATGCTGGATGTGCCATTCCTGCGCGTCCGGGAGGCGGATCATGGGGATGGCGGCGACGTGCGGGCACGCGGCGATCATGGCCTCGACGTCCTTGAACTCCAGCGTGCTGTGCTGCATTTCGAACCAGGTGTAATCGTAGTGCTTGGCCGCCTCGCAATAGCCGGCAATATCGAACTTCGACTGCGTGAAACTGAAGACCTGCTTGCCTTCCAGGAGCTTCTGTTTCGCCGTGTTATACAACTTTGGCCTGGCGGCCTCTTGGCTCTGGCCCGGCTGTTGGGCGGCTGCCTGCACGGCGGCAAGCGCAAGTCCCAAAACGATACGAATTGTTCCCGTCGCTATTCTCATCATGGACCTTCTTTTGGAGCGCATGCTCCGCTGACAGTTGCAGGCAGTATATCCCAAATCGAAGAACAAATGGAACCGGCTTCTACTACAATAGAAAAACCGATTTCGGCGCGAAAGCGCGCAGGCTAATCTCACGGGCCCCCCCGGGGAGGATAACTCTAGCATGTGGCAACAGAACTATACGCCTCTGGGCGGCAGTCTGGCGCTATCGGCGCTGGTGGCGGCGATGCCTATATTCACCCTGCTGCTTTTGCTGGGCGTGATGCGCAAACCTGCCTGGATGGCCTCGCTGGCCGGGCTGGGCGCAGCCGCGCTGGTGGCCGCCGGCGCGTACGGAATGCCGTTGGGCAAGCTCTGCGCGGCAACCACGTACGGCGCCGCGTTCGGCCTGTTTCCCATCGGGTGGGTGGTTTTCACGGCCATTCTCCTGTATCGGGTGACGGTGGAGAGCGGCAAGTTCGAGCTGTTGAAGAACTCGATCGGCCACCTTACGGACGACCGCCGGCTGCAGGCGCTGCTGATCGCGTTCGCCTTCGGCGCGTTTGTCGAAGGGGCTGCGGGATTTGGGACGCCGGTGGCGGTGGCCTCGGCCATGCTGGTGGGACTCGGCTTCGCTCCGTTTCAGGCGGCGGCCATCTGTCTGCTGGCCAACACCGCGCCGGTAGCCTTCGGGTCGATCGGGATTCCGATCACGACGCTGGCGGTCGTCACCGGCCTGCCCGTGGAAAGCCTCAGCGCCCAGGTGGGCCGTATCTGCGCGCCCGTTTCCCTCTTCATCCCGGCGTACCTGGTGGCGGTGATGTCGGGTTGGAAGGGACTGCGCGGCGTTCTTACAGCGGCCGCGGTTTGCGGAGCGGCGTTCGCCGGCACGCAGTTCGCGGTCTCGAATTTCGTCGGCGTACAGCTCACGGACATTATGGCCTCCATGGCTGCGATGGGCGCGCTGGTAATCCGCATTTTGAGCCAGCGCGCGCCGGGCGTGCGGGGGCGGATGGCGCACAGCGGGAGCGCGGTCGCGCTGGCCTGGGCTCCGTATGCGCTGCTGGTGGTTACGGTGCTGCTGTGGGGCTACGAACCCACGCAGCAACACCTTAACGCCGCGACGATCACGTTCCCTTGGCCGTGGCTGCACAACGCCATTCAACGGATGCCGCCGGTGGTCCCGAAGCCCGCGGGATACGCCGCCGTTTATACGTTGAACTGGCTGTCCGCCTCGGGGACGGCGTGTTTGGTCGCGGCTGTCCTGGGCACCGCCACTGTGGGGCTGAAACCCCGCCAGTTCGCCGGCGCGGTGGGCCGCACCGCGAAGCAACTGGCGCTGGCGGAGCTCACGCTGGCGGCCGTGCTGGCCTTGGCTTTCCTGATGAACTACTCGGGCGCGACCGCGACCCTCGGACTGGCCTTTGCCGCGACCGGCCGCGCGTTCCCCTTCTTCAGCGCGCTGCTCGGCTGGCTGGGGGTTTTCCTCACCGGCAGCGACACCTCGTCCAACGCGCTATTCGGCTCGCTGCAAGTGGTGACGGCGGGGAGACTGGGTATGAACCCGGTGCTGATGGCCGCCGCCAATTCGAGCGGCGGAGTCATGGGCAAGATGATCAGCCTGACCAGCATTGCGGTGGCCGCAGCGGCCACGGCGATGAAACGCGGGGAAGAGAGCTTGCTATTCCGGTTCACGCTGAAGCACAGCGTCATTCTGGCGTCGGTGGTCGGGCTGATCGTGGCGTTCTATGCGTATGTGGCGCCGGGGTGGGCGGTAAGGTAACGAAGCTGTCAGTTCGAGGGTGTGATATCGGTCACTGGAAGGTCCCAGTGGGCCAGCAAAATCTCGAACCGCCGTTGCTCCTCGCGTGTGTAAGTCGCCTGGTCCGGCCAGAGCTGCTTAATCACTCTCTCCTCGTCGGGATTCGCCGTCGTCGCCAGCGTGGAGTTCTTGTACCGAATCGTTACGCGATAATCCCAGCGGGCATCCTCGGTCATGTGGTTCGCAGGCTCCTCGATTTTCACCGAGATCATACGGCCACTCTCGACGAACTTCCGGAGCAACGGGTAGTGGTTCTTCAGGAAGAGCTGCAGGAACTCCTGCTGATGCCCCCATTGCACCTTGTAGTAATACTCCACCGCGTAGGGCTGGTCGGGCGCCACTTGTGGCGGGGCCCCCTGGGCGAGCAGCGGGCGCGCAAGAACCGAAAGCAATAGCGCAAACAGTATGTTTCTCATCGATCCTCCAACTACTGAGTGAATTGGATTTTACCAAGCCGCGGCGCGCACCGTGTGGGAAACCGGGAAACCAGGGGGAACCAATAAGACTGTCCAATCCGTTACTGTGGGTTGGAATCGATGGAATTCCGGGAATGCCGCTGGGAGTCTCAGCCCGCTGGGCTATCCGCCGTCGCGGCGGACCGCAACTGCAATTCCGGCGCCTCGATGCGTATCCGCGTTCCTTCCCCGGGCCGGCTGTCGATCCACATCCGGTACTCGCTCCCAAACAGCACTTTGAGCCGTTCGTTCACGTTGCTCACTCCAATTCCCTGTTCGAGCAGAGTGGCCAGGCGGGACTCGGGAATGCCGACGCCGTCGTCCTCCACCTCCAGGAGCAGCCGCGAATCGCTCCGGCGCGCGCGGATGCGAATGGTTCCGCCTGCCACCTTGCTGCTCAGCCCGTGCTTGATGGAGTTCTCCACCAGCGGTTGTAACAACATGCTCGGAACGAGCATGTCCAGGGCGTCTTCCGCCACGTCTTTCTCAAACCGTAGCTTGTCTCCGAACCGGACCAGCTCGATGGAGAGGTAGTCCTCGATGAAACTCAATTCCTCCCGCAACGGGTTGAAGCTCTCGTGCTTGCGCAGAAGCCGCCGCAGCACCTGGGAGAGCTTCATCACCATCACCCGCGCCTGCTGGGGATCCGTGCGGATGAGCGACGAGACCGAGTTCAGCGTATTGAATAGGAAGTGGGGGTTGATCTGACTCGTCAGGGCCGCCAGGCGGGCTTCGGCCAGAAGGCGTCCCTGCTCCTCCAGTTTTTTCTCGTTCCGCGCGCTGTTCCAGATTTTCAGCGGGATGGCCACGGCGAACAGCGTGGTGACGTACATCGCCGCCACCGTCAGCGGGTGCGGGTGCGGCCAGTCGGGCGATTCCGTGAGGAGGTTGAAGACCTCCGCGGGGCGGGACGCGGTCCTCAAGGAACCCAGCGTCTGGCGAAGGAACTCGGCGAACGGAATGGAGGCGAACAACAGCAGGTGGAAAGCCGTACGGCGCTGATGACGGCTCTCCTTGAAGAAGCGATAGATATTGAGGTCGAAGTACGGAGAAAAACGCCAGATCTCCTCGGGGTCGGGCGCGCAGTCGCGCAGCAGGCCGCCAAGAATACCGACTCCGGCCAGCAAGGGCATCGTCAGGCGTTCGCCCAGAAACATCGCCGGCACGGAGATGAACACGCCCGAGCCTAACCCCGTCACATAGCCGCCTACAAACCCCGCCAGCAGGCTCCCTTCCAGGCCGAGGTCCGCGCCTAAGTACCTATGGCTGACGACGCGCGTGGCTACGCAGGTTCCGAAGACGATCGAGAGCCACAACACCAGCGACATCCGCTGGCCGAGCGTGCGGTTCTCCTGCATCAGCACGGCCTTGAACGCGTTCGCGCGCGCCAGAATGCTGGCGATGGACGCCATGGCGGCCAGCTTGACCAGCAACGATACCAGGTAAGTCTCCATGCCTTGTTGGAAGCCATTATAATGAAAGGATTAGGACATCCAGTAACAGCCTCATGGACACTACTTCTGCGCCACGGCTGGCCTCCATAGCGGAAGCCGACTTCCCCACGCAATTCGGCCACTTTCGCCTTTTCGGCTTCGAAAGCCAGGCCGGCGGCCAGTGCGAGGAGGCCATCGCGCTAGTTATGGGCAGCCTTGCCGGCCCGCCTCCGCCGTTGGTGCGCATCCATTCCCAGTGCCTGACGGGCGACGTATTCCATAGCCTCCGTTGCGATTGCCGGGCGCAGCTTGAGATCGCCCTGGAGAGCATTGCGCAAGAAGGCCGCGGCGTTCTCGTGTACGAGCTCCAGGAGGGCCGCGGCATCGGCCTGCTGAACAAGCTGCGCGCCTACGAGTTGCAAGACCGGGGCGCCGACACAGTGGAAGCCAACGAGCGCCTGGGTTTCGATCCCGATCTGCGGAGTTACGAACTGCCGGCCGCCGTATTACGCTCCTTTGGGCTTCGCGCCGTCCGGCTGCTTTCCAACAATCCGGAGAAAGTCCAGGCCCTGGAGCGCGCGGGCATCCAAGTCGTCGAGCGCGTTCCGTGTCTGGCCGCCGTCCTGGACACGAGCGAAGCCTACCTGCGCACCAAGAGAGAAAAGATGGGCCACCTGCTGGAGGATTTCTGAGGAAAAAGGCTTAGGCGGGCTGAATGGAATCGGCCGGCGATTCCGTCACTTGGTTGTCGTGCGCCCTCCTGCCGTTTTGGGCTGGCGATTCGCAGTACAATACCAACCGGAGGGATAGTGGATGAACCTGGGCCGGACGGTCCTGGCGATCGGGGGGCTGGCCGGTCTTGCGGCCCTGGCCGCCCATTCCCAGGCGCCCGCCTCTCGCCAGAAAGCGCCTCCGCACGAGGCCGCCCCTCCGACCAACCTGCGCGTGGACACCAACCTCGTGCTGGTTCCCGTGGTGGTGTTCGACCCGTTGAACCGGCCCGTGACCGGCCTGGAGAAAAAGCACTTCCGCGTTTTCGACGACAACGTGGAGCAAACCGTCACCAGCTTCGGCATGGAAGACGAGCCACTGGCGGTAGGCTTGGTATTCGATGTCAGCGGAAGTATGGGCGACAAGCTGCGCCTCTCGCGGAGGGCGGCGGCGGAGTTCTTTCACATCGCCAATCCGGAAGACGAGTTCCTGCTCGTGGAGTTCAACGAGACGCCCAAGCTGGTGGTCCCGCTGACGCAGGACATTCAGACGATTCAGAATCAGCTCATGTTCGCCCAGTCCAAAGGGCGTACGGCGCTGCTCGACGCGGTGATCCTGGCGATGCACGAGTTAAAGAAATCGAAAAAGAATCGCAAGGCATTGCTGATCATCTCCGACGGCGGCGACAACAGCAGCCGCTACACCGAGTCCGAGGTGAAGAACGTGGTGCGCGAGAGCGATGCGCTGATCTACGCCATGGGAGTCTACGGCAATGCATCCACGCCCGAGGAAATGTCCGGTCCGGCGCTCTTGAAGCAAATCGCCGAACAGTCCGGCGGCCGCCATTTTGACGCAGCGCCGTCCGAGCTGCCGGATATCGCCGCCAAGATCGGAATGGAGTTGCGCAACCGCTATGTGCTGGGCTACACGCCCACCGACCAGCAACGCGACGGCCGTTATCACCAGGTGCAAGTGAAAGTGGTTCCGCCACGCGGCCTCCCTCCGTTGCACGCCTCCTGGCGCCGGGGCTACTACGCCCCCGAGGATTAACCCCGTGGCGCTCTCCAGCGACTCCAGACCCTCTGAATCCGGTTATCCTCCAGCAGGCAGGGCGCGCTCGAGATGAATGTCGACAGGAGGCCGGTTATCCGAGTCGGGCGACGACGAGGCCACCATGGCGCGATATGTCCAGATCGATAATCCGGACAAAACCCAAACGATTAGTCCCACCGCAATTGCAGCCTTTGCGCCTTCGTACGACATACCGTCAGTCAAGATGTTGATGGATACGATGACCCCGATGAGGGCCAAGGTCGCAACAACCGCAACCACCCACAATTGAATTCTTACAATCAGGTATCTCGTCATCCTCTCCCCTCTCGGCTGGAGATTTACATCCGCTTATTCCCAGAATAGCAAGACGGTGCAGCGTGGGCAGGCAGGTGCGCGCCGTCACTCCGTCTCGCCGCCGCTTTCGGTCAGTAAATTCAGTTGGGTGGAGAGAGCATCCGGCGATTTGCCGTGGTCCGGACGGAGTTGGTCGATGCGCAGAAGCTCGCCGGCGGTGTGCAGCCTCCTGTGCAGGACTTCGCGCCCCACCGTGTCCAGCGGCCCGGCGTATGTGCTGCCGGTTTCCGCCAGCACGGCCAGAATGGATTCGGCGTCCAGACGCGGACAATCGAGGAATTCCGCGCTGTGGCTCGTGATCAGCACCTGCCGCCGGGCGCTGGCCTCGAAAATCGCGTCCAACAGAACCGCGAGCGCCGCCGGATGGAGGCCCGCTTCCGGTTCTTCCAGCCCCACCAGCGGCGCGCCGCCGCTCTGAAAAACGCTCACCAGAACGCCCAGGGCGCGCAGCGTTCCATCCGACATGTTGGCCGCGAAAAATCGCCAGGGGGCTTCCGCGCCCGCCGTTCCCTGGCGGAATTGCAGCGTCTCGCGCGGTCCCACCGCGACGGCGTCCACGCCGTTCAGCCCGGGTACAATCTTGGACAGGTACTCTTCGATCTTGGTCTTAGTCTCCGGTTGGTTCTTCGCGATGCTGTCGAGCACCGAGGCGATGTTCCGGCCGTCCCTGGCCAGCAGCTCCCCGGCATCGGGAGGTTGCAGGTCCTTCATCCGATCCGGACTGAGGTTGTAGAACCCCATTTGCGACAGCGCATCGTATGCCGGGCGAAACTCCTTCAGCCCGGAGGCGCTCACCAGATAGAGGCGATCCGGCGCCGCGGCCGGCCCCGGCACGCTGCTCGATACCTCCCCGGAGGCCGCGGTGAAACTGACTACGGGCGCCAAGGCTTCGGGCGGCCGCAGAACGCATTCCTCGTTCTGGACCTCCCATGCCAGGTTGGACTTGGCGCCGATGCGGAAGGCGTAGCTCCCGGCCACTCCATCCGGCAGTACGAACTCCAGGCGTACTCCGAAATGCGTAGGGTGGCCGACCGACCGCCGCCGCACTTCGCCGACTCCGCCCCGCTCGCGGAGGGCATGGTCGAGCGAGGTCCGCAGGCCGTCCGCCACGAACCGGATGGCGTCCAGAAAGTTGCTCTTCCCGGCGCCGTTCGGCCCCACCAGGAACGTAATGGGCCGCAGATCGACGCCGCAGGCCGCGATGCTCTTGTAGTTCTTGATGACGACGCGGGTCAGGAAGCCGGCGCTGCTCATGGACGCTTGGTCAGAGTGTAACACCGAGCGGCAGGGCTTCAGAGCAGGGGCGCCGTAACCAAAGGCGCGCTTCGCGCGCCAGGCCGGCCAGGAGGCCTACCCCACTGACTCGCACAGCCGCACTATGGCTTCCACCAGGCCGTCGGTGGTGGATTCGCGCGCCTCGGCTGCGACTGCAACTCCCAATTCGCGGGCCGTGCGCGTGGTGATCGGGCCGATGGAAACGGCCTGGACGCCCTCCAGCGCCGCCGCGCCGGCGGCGTTTACCAGGTGGCGCACGGTGGAGGAGCTGGTGAACGTGATGAAATCCGGTTTCCGTAGCGCGGAAAAAATCTCCTTTGCGCGCTGGGCGACGTCTTCGGGCGGCACGGTGCGGTAAGCTTCCACGGCGTCGACTTGCGCGCCGCGGCGCGCGAGCTCCCGGGGCGCGACGTCGCGGGCCGCCGCCGCGCGCGGCAGCAGCACGCGCCGGCCCGTCAGGTCGTGCGAAGCGAAGGCCTCCAGGAGTCCCTCGGCCACATATTCCTTGGCCACCAGGTCCACCTTCAGATGCAGCGCTTCGAGAGCCGCTTGCGTGGCGGGGCCAATGGCGCAGATCTTCGCCCGCACGGCGCGCAGGTCCGCGCCCGATCGGTCCAGGCGCTCCAGAAAGAACCGGACGCCGTTGGCGCTAGTGAAGATCAGCCAGTCGTAGGAGCCGAGCTGCTCGATCGCTCGATCCAGGGGGGCATAGTCGGATGCCGGACGAATCTCGATGGTGGGCAGCTCGATGACATCGGCGCCCAATGCGCGAAGCCGCGCCGTAAGCGCGTCGGCCTGATCCTTGGCCCGCGTCACCACGACGCGTTTGCCGAACAGCGGCAGCCGCTCGAACCAGTCCAACGTTCCCCGCAGCCGGACCACCTCTCCGACCACGATGGTCGCGGGCGGCTTCATGCCGTTGCGCGCGATCAAGCCGGCCAGCGTGGCGAGCGTGCCGACCAGGGTTTGCTGATCGGGCCGCGTGGCCCAGCGTACGGCCATGGCGGGCGTGTCGGGCGCCCGCCCGCGCGCCATCAGCTCGCGGGCAATCTGGGCGAAGGTGGTCAGTCCCATGAACACCACCAGCGTTTCCGCCATGCCCACCTTGTCCCAATCGATGGCGCCCACGGCGTGGCCCGTGACGAAGGTGACCGCGGAAACGTACTCGCGATGCGTGAGCGGGACGCCCGTGTAGGCCGCCAGGCCCAGCGCCGACGTCACGCCGGGAACGATCTCGAATGGAATACCCGCCGCTGCCAGCGCTTCCGCTTCTTCGCCTCCCCGCCCAAAGAGAAACGGATCGCCGCCCTTGAGGCGGACGACGGTAAGCCCGCGCCGCGCGCGGTCGATCAGAATCTCGCCGATCTCGTCCTGAGTGAAGGTGTGAACGGATTTCTTCTTTCCAACGTAGAGGCGCTCGGCGCCGGGCGGCGCCAGGTCCAGAAGCGCCGATGGAGCCAGGTGGTCGTAGAGCACGACGTCCGCCTGTTCGAGGACGCGCCGGCCCTTGCAGGCGATCAGCTCCGGATCGCCCGGTCCCGCGCCGACAAGGTAGACCTTAGTCATGACGCCTGATCCAGAATCTCACCGCGGAGACGCGGAGAAAACGCGGAGAAAAATGAGGGTCGGTCTGGCTGTGGGTTGCGGGCCGTGCGGCAGGCGCAGTTCGGGCAGCCGAGGGGGCCGAGGTTCGTGGGGCTGCCGCCTTGTGGGATAGCCGTGTGTGAGGAAGACTGACAGGCCACACAAGGCGATGGCCTGTCCCACCAAAGAAACCTTTGCTCATCGGGACACCGCCTCCAGGATTTGCCGCGCGCCGCTCAGGAGCAGTTCCTCTCCCAGTTCGCGCCCGATGCACGCCGCGTCCGCAGCGGAGCCTTCTCGCTCGCCGCGCACCAGTTCGGCGCCGTCGGGCGATGCGACGATCGCCATGATCCGCAGGCGGCCCTGTGTGACGGTGGCGTGCGCGCCGATGGGTACCTGGCACCCGCCGCCCAAAGCGCGAAGCACGGCGCGCTCGGCTTCCACGGCGGCGTGCGAGGCGGCGTGCTCCAGCGCGCGGCACGCTTCGAAGCCCGTTCCGCCGGCGCGCGTCTCTATCGCCAGCGCGCCCTGGCCCACGGCGGGGCACATGGTTTCAGGCGGCAGAATCTCGGCGATCCGCGCCTGCCAGCCGAGTCGTTTCAAGCCCGCGGCAGCCAGCAGAATCGCGTCGTACCGTCCTTCGTCAAGTTTTCGCAAGCGCGTGTCCAGGTTGCCCCGAATGGATTCCACAACGAGGTCGGGCCGCGCGTGGCGCAACTGCGCGCCGCGCCGCAGCGAGCTGGTTCCCACCTTCGCGCCGGGCGGCAATTTGGCCAGCCGCTTTCCGGCAATGGCGTCGCGCGGGTCCTCGCGCTCCGGCACGGCGGCCAGCGCCAGTCCGTCCGGCAGATCGGTGGGAAGGTCCTTGAGACTGTGCACGGCCACATCGGCGCGGCCATCGAGCAGCGCCTCTTCGATCTCCTTGGTGAACAAACCTTTGCCCCCCACCTGGGCGAGCGGCGCGTCGGTGACCTTGTCGCCGGTGGTCTTGACGATCTCGATGCGGCACTCGTGGCCGAGGGCGGTCAGCCGGCCCTGGACCCACCGGGCTTGCCATAACGCGAGCTGTGAACCGCGCGATGCGATGACCAGCATGTTAATCCTGCAGGTGGAACGCCTTTCGAAAGGCCGCGATCACGTGCGCGCCGTCGGGCCGCCCGGCATGATTCCGTAACTCGGATATGGGGCCGTGGGCGACCTTGTTGACGATGCCGCGCGTCAGCGCCTCCATGGCTTCCTCCTGTTCCGGGCTGAATGGGCCGTATTTGCGCCGCACGCGGTCCAACTCCGCGGCGCGGATCTGCTCCAACTGCTCCTGCAAGCCGACGATGGTGGGCGTCACCTCGGCCGCCTTCAGGCGGGCCATCATCCGCTCGGTTTCTTCGGCCACCAGGGCCTCGGCGTGGCTGGCCTCCTTGACGCGTTCGCGGAGGTTGGCGTTCACCACCTCCTGTAAGTCGTCGATATCGTAGAGAAAAACGTTGTCGATTTCGTTGACCGAAGGCTCAATGTTGCGCGGCACGGCGATATCGATCAGGAACATGGGCTTGTTGCGGCGCGCGGCGATGACGCGCTGCATATCGTCCTTGCGCAGGATGTAGTGCGGCGCACCCGAGGAGGCGATCAGGATATCCGCTTTGGGCAGCGTGGCGGTGAACTGGCTGTAATCGATCGCGGTCCCCTGGAAAAGCCGCGCCATCTCCGCGGCGCGCTCGGGAGTGCGGTTAGAGACGAAGACGTCGGTGGCGCCGGACCGCCGCAGATGCCGCGCCGCCAGCTCCGACATTTTCCCGGCGCCCACGATCATGATGGCGCGATGCTCCAGCGAGCCGAAAATCTTACGCGCCAATTCCACCGCGGCGTAGCTGACCGAAACGGCCATCTGGCCGATGCCGGTCTCCGAGCGCACGCGCTTGGCCACGCTGAACGCGCGCGTGAGCAGGCTTTCCAGCGGGCCGTGCATGGCGCCGCAGCTCTTGGCCGCGGCGTACGCGGCCTTCAATTGACCCAGAATCTGGGGTTCGCCCAGCACCATGGAATCCAGGCTGGACGCCACGCGGAACAAGTGATGGATGGCGTCGCGGCCCTCGTGCCGGTAGACGTGCGGCGCCACAGTCTCCGGGCTGGCCCCCTTCGACTCCGCCAGAAACGAATCCACAATGCTTCGCGCGTCGCATCCTTCTTCCGCCGAGACGGCGATTTCCACGCGGTTGCAGGTGGAAAGGATCAGCGCCTCGTCCACGCCGTCGCGCGAAAGAAGGTCCGCCAGCGCCCCGGCCAGGGCCTCCTCGCGGAAGGCGAGTCCTTCACGCACCTCCACGGGGGCCGTTCGATGACTGACGCCGGTGATCAGAAGCCTCATTGCGGGAACAGCGCCGCGCCGAGCCGGGCGTGCGCGGCCCACGTCAATACCGAGCAGACGATCAGCGCCACGGTCCCGATGGCGGCCTTGCGCCCCCGCCATCCCGCCGCGACCCGCAGGAACACCAGGGCCAGGTACACGCCCCAGGTGAAAAACGAGATGACGATTTTCGGCTGCCGGATCCACGCCGTCTTCAACTCGATGAACGCCCACGTGCTGCCCGCGATCACCGCCAGCGTAATCAGCGCGAAGCCCACGGCCAGGGCGTTGGAAATCAGGTCGTCGAGCGTGCCCAGCGGCGGCAGCCGGTAGTAAAACTTGCGCGGCTTCTTGGCCTTCAGCTCCCCTTCTTGGAACAGGTAGAGCACCGAGCCGACGCCCGCGAACAGCAGCGCCGCGTAGCCTAACAGGACCAGCACGATGTGCACCGTCAGCCAGGCGTTGCGGACCACCGGGCTGGACCATGCGCTCACCGGATTCCCGAGCGTCGCCACCAGCGCCATCACGAACACCAGCGGGAAAATGAACACGCTCAGGCTGACCAGCTTGTAGCGCCAGTGAATGAACAGGTAGAGCGCCACGACGAGGAACGCGCACATCGAAAGCGTTTCGTAAAAGTTGGCGATCGGGCAGCGATGATTGGCGATGCCTTCTTCCACGATGGAAACGAAATGGAAGACGCCGCCCAACCCGAATGCGCCCAGCGCGACCCGGAAGAGGCGCTCCTTCCGGCGCACCAGCGTAAGAATAGCGTGCAGCAGGCCGAGGGAATACAGCGCCGCGGCCACGCGCAGCCAGATGACGCTCATTTGAGCCATGGGAGCCGATGCGGAAACTCTGAGTCTAAGTACTTATTATTTCATAATTACGGTTAGGGCGCTGTACGTCCAACTCGGCGGACTTTGACCGCCGATGGTCGTCGGGGCCGGCCGTTGTTGGCGGCGATTTTCCCGGAGCTAACGTCTCGGGCATCAGCTGCAGCGCGGCGCGTCGCGCCGTCAGATGGATGCCGCTGTTGGCCGGCACTTCGTAGTTAAGTTAGCAGCCGCCAGTGATTGTCAGAGTGGTCTTGACGGAGCCCTGAAGCTCGTTGTCGTCGATGGGGGCCGCGCCCGCGTCGGGCTGGCCGTGAGCATAGGGAGTCGTGTAGGCGTTGAGCCGTTCCAGGTCGTCGAGTATCGCCGTGAGCGGATGCGCCTGCGCCGCGTCGCGAATCTTTGCGATGATGGCTCCGAGGCTGTCGGCGGGTGTGAACTGAGTTGGGTATAGGTTACGGAAGTAGGATTCGAGGACGGGGCGGATCTTCTTCACGACGTCGCGTGGGTGGCCCTCGCCGCTGTTGTAGTAGCCCGTGAGTGCCTTCAGGTCCGCCGCGAACTGGCCTTGCGCCGCCACCTCGATGTCCCATTTCGAGACTGCCGTGTTGCGAAGCCCTATGCGAGCAAGCCGAAGGCATTTCCTTTCGGCGGTCAGGTGCGCGAGTTCGTCCCAAATGAGCTTAAGGAATCTGTCGTCGTGCGAAAGCACAATCAACTGGGCGCAGGCCTCGCCGCATTTCTTGATCTTCTGAATGGTGCAGTTCTTCCGGAAGTTGTCCTGGCTGTTGAAGGGATCATCTAAGACCACGATCTTCGCGGCCTTGTCGGGATCGTGGTCCAACTGAGCCAGAAAGAATGCGAGAGCGAGGGTGCTCTTGTCGCCGGAGCTTAAAGTATTACGGAAGCTCGGCCTGTCGAGAGGGGTTCTCTCGTCGCCCAGGTCAACGGTCGTGTCGTTAATGAGGATCTGGTAACTGAAGCTCGCAACTCCCCCAGGGTAGCCGTGCCTTGTTCCAGTCAGGCGGAACCCCGCGTTGAAGTCCCCGAGCAGCCGGTTGATGCTCTGCTCGTACCGGCCGATCACCCGCTCCGTGTACTCGTCCAGCTGCCTTTTTACATCTTCCTTCTGATCTTCGAGATTCCTCTTCTCCTCCTGGGCGAGCTCATAAGCGCCGCACACCGCCCTCACGCCCGGCTCGAACCGCTTCTTCGTGGCGCGCAGGCGCGTCAGAGCGCCCCCCACGGTCGTCACATCGGCCGCAGCGGTCGCGGCCTTCTTCGCCGTGATAGTGGCGTTCGCAGTGCGGACAGCCTGATTGTAGGTAGCAGCCCCAACCTGCACCTGGGCAAAAGCAGCCTTGGGGGCGGTGAAGGCCACATCCAAGGGCACGTGCTCAAGCGGCATGGCGGCTTTCTGATCCAGGAGAGCGAGGGCGGCCTTGCGGAGGGTTCGCAAAGCTTCTCCTGCCGCCCCTTCGCCGCCGGCCAAAACGGGTGCAGCGATCTCACAATACCGGGACCAGAACTCGACGCCTGCGGCGTTCTGACCCAGCAGCCTTTCGAATCCTGCAATCTCTCGGTCACCTAGTCCGTTTTCAATTCGTTGGCGGAAAGTGGCGATCTCAGCCCGCAGGGCGTTGTAGGCTTCACCGAAATAGGCCTTGTAAGCGCCGATCACGGCAGCGGCGACGCCACCGAGGGCCTGCCCGCAGAATGGGCAGGCGTTGTCCCGGATGTAGCCGAGGCCTTCGGACAGCCAAATTTCGCCATGGGCGTGCATGGCGTGGGCCTCGATCTGCCCAGCAACGCGCCGCTCGGCATCTGCGGCGAGGCCCGTGAACGTCTTGCCTAACAAGGTCTCGAACCCTGCGGGGAATGCTGGGAGGACTAGCTCTGACAGGGCGGGGCGGTTCGTGACCTGATCCGCCTCCTCAACAGCCTGGAGTTCCCTTTCCTTATCGGCGATCTTGGCGTCTACCGCCGGATCTTCCTGCAGGGTCAGGAAAGCCTGGACGGCCAAGCCCTGCGGCACGAGGGCCTGCACAACCGCGAGCCGCTCCCTGATGTCCGTGCTCTTTGCGCGGCTTGCCGCATCGAGATCCTCGATCTGGCGCGCCAGGTCCACGCCCTGCTTGCCAACGATCACCCTGTAAAAGTTGCGCTTTTGATCGAGGTCAACGGTATCGCCCGAATAGACGTTCTCGGATACGAAGGTCGAGTCGAAGACTGCCAGGTCTGGAACTGTGGTGCTCCACACGCGCCCCCTGAAGATGGCGGTTCCGCTATCTAGGAGTACCTTAATCTCCGGTTCGTCACCAATTCCGAGCGTGGCGCGCCCGAGCACGTGGGCGGGCTCACCGGACTGAAGGGAGCGGAGAGCGGCGCAGAGTGTCGTCTTGCCGCGGCCGTTTTCGGCGAAGATCAGGTTGTAGTGCTTAAGCTCAACGTCCCCGGAAGCGCTGTAGTTCAGGAAACGGCCGACGTTTCTGATCGAGATGATCTTACGGAGCATTGCATATCGCCTTGCCAGCTAACGTGTGAGCTCAGCCGCGGCGCGTCAACGCCGTCGGCTGGAGCGAATTGTTAGCAGAAATTTGCTCTTTGAGTTCAATAGACCGGGTTCACGTTCTTGAGCCAGGGCATTGTTAGTTTGAGGTTGGGCATGATGATGCGCTAGGGTTCCAAGTTTGTCTATCTCCGGCGTGAAAAGTTCGCCATTTCTATGAGTGTCTCATCCGATGTTTCTCATTTATAAAATGCCTTGCGATCCTTCGCGTCAAGAGCCGCTCGTTCTCCACTCCACATTCATATCGTCCAGCATAACTCCAACTAGGCTGCACATGGCGTGCTCAGTCGCCTTCTCAAGATAGCAGTTGATCCAACAGGGATCGCAGTAGCTGCCCGCAAAGCCGCATTCGTTGCAGGGCGTATAGTTGGGATACGAGCCCGGATTCTTGAGTTCTACCAGCTTCTGGAATGAACCGTCTCGAAGAATATCCTCCAACCGATTTGCGATCAGACTCGGCTCCCACAATCCCAGCACTTTGAACGCCTCGCGATCTGGATACGTGGCGGGGCAAACCGTGAAGATGCCGTTGGGGCGTATATAGAAATTGGCGGACATAGCCCTGCACCCGGCATACTTATAAGCCAAATTGGTGTGATATTTCGCGTTGAAGTACTTTGTGAACAGTGGATGGGTAAGATCTGCATTCACATGGAACTTCGTGTCCCTCATGGCAAGGTACAGCCGCTCGATGTAACCAATTAGGTCTCGCGTCTCCACCAGCAGGTCTCTGTTTCTTGTTGCGCTCCCTTGCGCGATGATTGTCAAGATCACCAGACTGTCAACCCCGGTGCTTTCGCAGTACCGGATAACATCGCCCGGTTCTTCGCTGTAACTTGTGATGGTATAGGCTATGCTGATTCTGGATTTGGAATCGTTGATTTCCTTTCTCTTCGCTACAAGATAAGATAGGTTGTCAATAGTTCGCTGAAAGGTTCCCGCGCCACGTACCTTGTCGTTCACGTCTGGACTTATCCCATCTAAGCTCACGGTGATCCCGGTATTTCTCTTCAACAACTCTATCGCATATTTCTGCAACTGACTTCCATTGGTCGTGATGGCGATGCTACTGTTGCGTAGGTTTTCTCGAATAAAATCGATGATCTCCAGAATATCGTTTCGCAGCAGCGGTTCGCCACCAAAGATGTTAAACACCACTGATCTTGACGTCTTGAGATTCCTGACCATCTTGCGAATCTCATCGAACGACATCTCGGACGACTCCGCAAGGCACCCGCCGTTCGCGGCACAGTGCCTGCAAGAGTAGTTGCACGAGTTGGTGATATCCCAACGGATCACATAAGGGAATCTTTGTTCCCATTCGAAGCGCATGAGATTGAGCACCTAGAGGATCCCGGGTGGCCGGTGCGGTCCTTTCATGATGATTAGCACGTTTTCACTGTATAAGCTGGGAGTGGCGGATGGGGACAGCTCGTACACTCATATGCGAGGAGAGGCACCGTGCAACTACTAGGGACTGGCGGGTCAAGCGGATGGGGACAGCTCGTACACTCATATGCGAGCAGAGGCACCGTGCAACTACTAGGGACTGGCGGGTCATCGGCCGCGCGCTGTGTTCCCCGCTCGGCGAATATTTCCCTCATCAGCGCCAGCTTCTCCCCCTGGTTGAGACCCAGGTTGAGCTTGGTATACATGCTGTTCAGCGCCTCTTCCACGGGACCAAAGGCTGCCGGATTCGCCTGCAATTTCTCAAAAGCTGCCTTTACCTTACCCTCGTTCACGATCATTACCTTTTTCTTCATGTCATGGCCTCCTTTTCTATGTGGCTAACTCCTGTTTAGGCTGACCTGCATAGAACTGGTCCTCGTCGGCCTAAGACGAAACCCCGGCGGCGAACCCGGGCGGCAACCGCTTTGTTTGTAACAACTTCTTCCATCTCCAATAACCTTGCTCCCAGTTTTAGGCCGACCGGTCAGCCCGGATAATCTCGCCGCTCTCGGTGGAGACGGCTTTCCACAGACGGTCGAGGGGGCTGTGGACCCCCCGATCGCCACGATTCAGATTATATCGCGGTTTAAGACGGCCTCAGCCGTTTCAGGACCAGCACGCGGCCGCCCAGATCGCCCGCCGCCAGCTCCTTCACACCGGAGTCGAACGTCACAAGAATCCCGTCTCGCTGGGCCGCATGTTGCAGGAGCAGGGCGTCTGTCCATTGCCGATGGCCCTGGATGCGTCCGGCGACGGTCTTCAGACCGGCGGGCAACTCGCGATCCAACGGCCAGAACTCGTGCCCCGGGTGGGTCGTCGCCTCCCGCAAAACTTCCAGGGCCGCCGCCGCGCTGACCGCCCCCTGCGTGACGGCGGGATTTGTCAACAGCCGCAGCAGCCCGATCTCGGTGAGCGCGTTCGTCGCCCATCCCCGGCGGCCGGACTTCGCGAACCAGGCGTGCGCCGCGGCGTGGCCCTCGTGACGCGGCCAGACCAGCGCCAGGAGCACGTTCACATCGGCCAACTGGCGTCTCATGGCTCGTCCAACAGTTCCCGGACCTGGCTGGCCGTAATCACCGGAAACTCGGCGGGCGCGTCCAAGACGGGGAGGCCGTTCACGCTTCGGGTCGCGAGCTGATACCGCGCGCCGCGATGGACCAACTCGGATGCCGCCTTGCCCAGGGAAAGCCGGCGGGTTCTGGCGTATGCCTGAATTTCCTTGATGGCATCATCATGCAACGACAGTGTGGTCCTCACATCCAGATGATGTCACTCCTACAAACTTGATGTCAAGGGTATGATCGTGGTGCCCTGGCTGTAAAGCGCGCACCCCCCGGTTCACGGGAATCCCGATTCAGCCCCCAGGGCGCCGCCTCCGCGCGAGCTTTGGCCGGTTCCGACCCGTCGGCCCGCAGTCCTCAGCCGCGCACCTTGCCAGGATGCAGGCGAATCCGGCGTGGCGATTCCACCTGCACCGTGAAGGCGTCACCGGCCACAAGCCGGCTCTGGAAGTACCGCCGGAGAGCGCCGTGCCCGTGGATCCGGGGCGCGCCGTTCCGTTGCGCCGTCCGATTGATGATGCCGTGAATCGCCTCCCGTTCGGCCTCTATGTAGATCTCGATTTCAGAGTTGTGAGGGCCGAAGTAACGCTCAAACGCAACCGGGACGTTGAAGAAGCCCTGCCGGTGGTAAGTATCCTGGAGGACTAGATGAAAGACAACCGTGGCGCGTCCCCGTTTCGCCGCCACCGCGGGTGAGACGTCCGTCCGCGAAAAATCGCCGCCCTTGAATAGAAGCGGTTCGCCCGCGACCTTCGACAGCGCATGGGCGCAGCAATCGCAGAAGTTGAGCCCCGCGGGATGATTCCCCTTGCCGAACTGCCTCCACGCTCTGCGAGCTTCCTCCACGTGTTCCTTCGTGAACGGTACGGTATCGATCTGCGCCCGGTGCATCAGCAGATCCAGCTCCAGACCGCCGGATTCCCCCCGCCGGGCCTCGATGACCAAAGCCGTCTCCAGGGCGTTGACCGCGGAGATGAGCCGCACGGCGTCAGATGCGACGGCATCGATGAACTCGTCGCGTTCCGGTTCGTTCAGAAGGATGGCGATAAGAGCCGACGTGTCGATGACCATACCGGCGGCCTCATGACGGGATGCCGCGCTCGTCGAATCCGATAATTTCCTCCGGCGTGCGGGGGTCGCGGTCCGGCAAAGATGCGCATCGGTCGCTGATCGCCCGGAGGTCCTGCTTCAAGCGAGCTGCTGTGCGGCGCCCGGTCTCCCGCTTGAGCTGCTCGCTGAGAGCCCGGATGACCGCTTCGGTTATCGATACGCCCGTAGCGGCGGCGAGCTCGCGCGCCAATTGATCCGCCTGCGAGTGTTTAATGCTGAGAGCCATAGGGTCCTTCTTCCTGATTTGGTGGTTTCTATACGAATTGTAGCACGGTCGCTATCCGCAGGGGTCGGGGGCGCCGCCATGCGCGGAAGGCTCGCGACTTCGTTCGGCAGGGGTGCGCCCGGGTGCGCGACATTTTTGTGAATGCCAGGGAAGCCCGACTTGGAGCCGGGCCCAGAGGGTCCCCGCCAGCGGTCTTTCCGCGGGAGCGGGGAACCGCTCCGTCACCGTCGCGGCTCGGAAACGAGCGCGATCATGGGATACTTCTAGACAATGCGCATCGAGAAACCGCCGCAATGAAACAGGAGCCGGGCTATTTCAAAGACAAGGAGCCGGTCCTTGTCTACATCGCCAAGAAGCTGAACGATGCCTTGGCGCTGGAGGGTATATTCGACGCGGCGGGGGTGGATTATGGCGTCGAGGCCGACGAGTACCACGGCGGCGTGGTCTTCCACACGGTGCGAATCGGCGCGTTCTTCTACGTCCTTCCGGCGGCCGCGACGGCCGCCCGCGAAGTCATGCAACGCAACGGCTACACGCCCCATGTGGAGCCAGGCCCGCCGGTGTAAGCCCGCGTTCCTTCGATGATGCCGGCGGCGTTATTCGGTAGCTCCGCTGTCGACGTGGAATATCCCCAGAAAGCTGCTGCGGCGATTGGGGGACTTCCACCTCTCGTCCAGGCCGCCGCCTTGATAGGTGTCCGTTTCGGCGAAGGCGGGCATCGCGTGCTCCAGGTTGGCGCTCAGCGGCGGGTAGAAGACCATTTCGTTGCCGCAATGCACGTCGCCCCCGTTCAGCGCGCGCGTCTCCACCTCGGCCAGCGAACCCGCGGTGAGCGTGGCGGCGCCGCCGTGGATGTTGTCGTTCGCGATGGTCAACTCGATCGGCGCGGAATACACCTTGACGACGTCGTTCAGCAAATCGCCGCTCATGGACTTGGCGAAGGCCTCCAGCGCCTGGGCTTGCGCCGGGCTGGCGTGGCTGTCGACGATCAGAACCGCCCGGCCCGGATTCACGGGCTCGCTGACGTTGCCGAGCGTGTGTTCCGTGCGGACGACGCCGACTACGGCGAGTCCGGCCAAGTCGACGCCCTGCCACGCGCCTTGGTTGATTTTCCAGCCCAGGATGGCTTCCTTTCCGTTGATTTCGACTTCGCCGTTGGCGAAACACGGCCCGGTCCAGACGTCGGCGGTGCGGGCTTCGATGTAGGAGCCGTCAATGCCGCGGGCGGGCGCTTCGGCGGCGAAAGAAATGCAAGCGCCTAGCGCAAGCGCGCCGGCGGCGGTGAAGACAGATTTCAGCATCCCAGTTTTCCCCTCTGATCCCATTGTACCGCGGCGGGAGCCCGGCGCTACTTACAGCTCTTCGTAGCAGGACCGGGCCGGGTTGCACTCGAAGTCGTCTACCACCTTGCCGTCCGGACCCAGGCAGGTGAACGTACGCTGACACCAGAAGGAGCGTTCGTTGGACGGCTGGATGGTCGGGTCGGGCAGGCTGTCGGTGAACAGGCCCTTCCAACGCAGTTTCTCGCAGCGGCTCGCGCCGGCTTTGCTGAGATCCATGGTTAAGCCCTCGCTTTCACGGCGTCCAGGAGCGCCCGCTTCACCGCCACCTTGGCCAGTTGCACTTTATATGCGTTCTGGCTGAGCGGCTGGGCGCCGGCTACCGCGGCCTTGCCCGCGGCCTCGGCTGTCGCCGCCGTAACAGGTTTCCCGACGAGCGCCTTGGCGGCCTCGGCGGATTCCCATGGGGTGGGCGCCACGTGGCCCATCACCACCTTAGCCGCGGCCACGGTATTGCCGTTCATCTTCAAGGCCACGGCCGCGGCGGCCAGAGGCCAGTCGAGCGCCTCCTTTTGCCGCACCTCGTAGGTCGCCGTCTTCATGCCCCCGCCCGGCACGACGATTTCAGTGAGGATCTCGTCCGGACGTAGCGCGATTTCACGCGTCCCCTCGTCCTTGGGAGCGACGAAGAACTTCGCGATCGGCAGTTCCCTGCTGCCCTTCGCCGAAACCAGCTTCACCGTCGCGCCCAGAGCCGCCAGCGCCGGTCCCAGGCTCGACGCGCTCACGAAATACGCCGGGCCGCCGCCGAAAATGGCGTGGTATTTGTTCTCGCCGCCGGGGACGAGAGATTTGCCGTCTTTCATCGCCAGCAGGCCGAAGCCTTGCCGGAAATACCAGCAGCGCGGGTGCTGGCACAGGTCGCCGCCGGCCGTTCCCATGTGGCGGATCTGGGGGCTGGAGATGCCTGCCGCCGCATCGGCCAGCGACTTGTACTCGTTGTGCACGGTCGGATCCGTGGCCAGATCGTCCATGGTGACCAGCGCGCCGATGCGCAGCCCGGCGGCCGTTTTCTGGATGCCTCCGAGTTCCTTGATATTTTTGATGTTCACCACGCGCCGGGGCGTGTGGAGGTAGTCTTTCATGAGGCTCAGGAGGTCCGTGCCGCCAGCCAGAATCTCGGTCTGCCCGGCCTCGGCGGAGAGCAGCGCCAGCGCCTCTTGAAGCGTCTGGGGATTGGCGTATTCAAAGGCCTGCATTATGCGATCCTCCCTTCCAGCGCGGCCAGCACGCGATCGGGCGTGAAGGGCGCATGGGGCACGCGCACGCCGATGGCGTTGGCCACGGCGTTGCCCATGGCCGCGCAGATGGCGACGGCGCACGGCTCGCCCAGCCCGATAACGCCGCGCTTGTCGTTCTCCGGCCGGATGTCGAGGTGCACCACAATATCGCCGATATCGTCGATACCGGCCAGCTTGTAGAACTCCATGTCCGGGTTCAGCATGCGGCCGGTCTGCGCGTCCATGATCCGCTCCTCGAACAGCGCCGTGCTCAGCCCCATGATGATGCCGCCGTAGATCTGGCTTTGGGCCAGCCACGGATTGACCACCAGGCCGCAATCCTGCACGGCCACGTAGCGGTTGACGCGCACCAGGCCGGTCTCCGTATCCACGGAAACATCGGCGATCTGCACGCCCGCCGCGCCCTGTGAGTTCAGCCCGCCCGGGCTGCGTTGGAGGTTCTCGCCGATTTCGGAGATCTGCCCCGTGGCGCCGAGCTTCCTGCAAGCGGCCGCCCACGTGAGGCTTTTCGCCGGAGCGCCCTTCACCTGGATCTTGCCGTTTACGGCCTCCAGTTGCTCCGGCTGCGCGCCCAGCGCAGGCGCCGCCGCCTCGTACAGTTTGGCGAGCGCGTTCATGACGGCCTTGCGCGTGGATGAAGAAACGCCGCCCACGGTCGAGGAACCGCCCGACGCGCCGGAAGCGGGATACGAGTCGTCCCCGATGTTCAGCTTGATGGCGCTGATGGGGAGGCCCAGCGTCTCGGCCGCCACCTGGATGATGACGGTGCGGGTACCCGTGCCCAAGTCCTGGGTGCCAAGTTCCACCACCACGGAGCCATCGGAATTGATGATGGCGCGGCATTGGCTGTTGTGTCCGCCTCCGCCCCAGGCGCCGTAAGCCACACCCAGTCCGCGCTTCACCGGCCCGGATGCGCCCTTGCCGCGCGGATGCCACAGCTTGCTCCATTCCGCCAACTCGGCGGCCTTCTTCAACTGGAAGCGGTACGTCTCCACGCGGGCATCGGGAGCGTAGGCGAAGTTCTTGTCGAAGACCTCCACGGGATCCAGGCCGGCTTTGGCCGCGAAGTCCTCGAGTGCGCTGCACGTCAGGTACGCCGCCTGCTGGTTGTTGGGCGCGCGCCAGGCCTGCGACGGCCCGCCATTCACGGAAATCCCCGTAAAGGCCAGCCGGGTGTTTGGAATCCGGTCGATGACGTACGGCAGCGGAGGGCTATTGCCCCCGCTGAAACCCTGGCTCCCCCATCCCTGCGACTGCCAGACCGTCACCGTGCCGTCTTTCTTCCCGCCGAGCTTGATCTTGGCGAACGCGGAGGGACGGTTACCCGCGATCAACTGATCCGTTTTGCGGTCGAGGAACAACCGCACCGGAGCGCCGCCGGCCTTCTGCGAGAGGAAGGCGCAGACCTCGCCCCACTTCCCCGGCGCGAACTTGCTGCCGAAGCCGCCGCCGATGTAGTCCATGTGGGCCTTGATGTTCGCCACCGGGACCTGGATATTCGGAGCCAGTTGCTGCGCCGTGCCCGAAAGGTACTGCGTGGAAGGGAAGATATGCACCTGGTCGCCCTGCCACTGGACCATTGCGCCGTGCGTCTCCAGGCAGCAGTGCGTAATCACTGGAATGCCGTACTGCCCTTCGGAAACCACTTCGGCCTGCTGGAAGGCCTGGTCCGGGTCGCCTCCCACTTTCTCGCCGCCCGCTTTGGCGTAAGCGCCGGCCTTGCTCAGGTCTTCCTCTTTGACAAAATGCGGAAGCGCTTCATAATCCACTTTGATCTTGCGAAGGGCGTCGTTGGCGATCTCCTCGGTGATGGCTGCCACGGCGGCGATTTCCATGCCTTCCCACTGGATCTCGGTTCCGGCCGGGGCGATGACGTGCACCGCCTTGACGCCCGCGGTCTTCTCGGCCGCGCTGGTATCGATGCTGGTGATACGGGCGTGCGCGTAGGGGCTGCCCATATACGCGGCGAAGAGCAGGCCCTGAGGCTTGAGATCCGAGGCGTACTTGGCGCGGCCGCTGGCTTTCTGCGGGCCGTCCACCCGCCGGATGGGCTTGCCGATGACCTTGCGTTGATCCATCGGCGGCCAGCTATAGTCGGGCGTGCTAGCCATTTTTCCCTCCCTTCATCGTAGCGGCGGCTTCCAGCGCCGCTTGGCGAACGCCCATGTACGTGCCGCAGCGGCAGAGGTTGCCGCCTAGCCCATGCTTCACGTCTTCCATGGTCGGGTTGGGATGCTCGTCGAGGAACCCCTTGACCGCCATCACGAATCCCGACGTGCAGTACCCGCACTGCTGCCCGTCGTTGGCGACGAAGGCCGCGGAAACCGGATGCAGGGCGTTGCCTGCGGCCAAGCCCTCGATGGTCTCGATGTTCTTGCCCTGGGCGTCAATAGCCAGCGTGGTGCATGCGTAAACGGTCTTGCCGCCCAGAATCACCGTGCAGGCCCCGCAGGTGGCGCGGTCGCAGACGCGCTTGGCGCCAGTCAGTCCCACGTAGTTGCGCATGGCGTCGAGCAGCGTGACGCGCGGCTCGATCCGAAGATTGACCGGTTTCCCGTTGATCGTCAGCGTGACGGGCGCCGGCGCCGGTCCGGCCAAGTTCGCCGCCGGAGGCGCGGCTGCCGCATCTCTCTCCAATAGGCCAAGAGCGCCGCCGCCCAGGCTCACGCCGCGCATGAAGCCGCGGCGAGACACCGAGCTACGGGGCTTACCAGTGGCGTGGGGATCCCTCTTCAAACTCACAGACACCTCCCTCTCGACGGATGGAATCAAGCAATGAAGATAGACGACAGCAAAATGAATGACTAAACTATACCAAAGAAGATGCTGCGCCGGATAAGCCGGCGCAAAAAAGTTCACGCCGGCGGTCTTGCCGTGCGCAGCCGTGCGTCTTCATACCAACCGTTCCATCAGGAAAGTCAGGTAGTCCCGGTCAAAGGGGCCGGAACGGTGCGTGCGGGCGTCAAAGAAGCGCCACATGTTCCGTTCCCGTTCGACCGTGTAGAAAAGAAGGTGCTCCTCAATCGCATTCTTGTCCAGCAGATCCTGGTTGAAGGCGCGGACGGAGCCCGCCAGAATGTACGGGACGCGGAAGTCCTCGGTCGACAGCAATTCGGGCGTAGGTTCGAACACGATCTGTAGGATTCTACCCCGAACGCCGATTTGGATCAGGTGCTGGGCGTCGCGTTGGAAGTCCGATTCGGAAGAATCCGGGGGGGCGATGGTAAGATACGCGCGCGACAGGAGACCGTTTAGGGCAGCTACGAAGCTGGCGCAGACCCGGTGGATCTCGATGGCCGCGGCCCGCCGCAGAGCGGCGATCTCGCGCGCCCGGCGCAGGGACTTCTCATCCTTCTCGGCCAGCGCGTCAATGTCCGCCGCCAGGCGTTTCAGCCGGCCATCGGCGGTCTGCAACTGCTTCCCGGCGCCACGCAAACCAACAGTACCCCTCCCCCCACAATACCGCTAAGACGAATCTCCGCCCAAGCGGTCTTCATGGCGTCCTCGCCATTCCAGCAACTCATGGGGACCGAGAAGGTCCAGCAGATCCATCCGCAGATGATCCAGCACCCGGTCGGCCATCTCCGGCGACAGAAGCCGTTTCCCCTTTAAAACGTTGTGGATATGAGGCTGCGACACGCCCGTCAGGCGGGCTAGGCCGCGTTCGGTAATCTCCCCGCTCCGGACCCGTTGTCGAAGGTTCGCCCTGAGCCGGTCGTGGAAGCGTCTGAAGTTCATGACCTCTTATCACCGGATATTCCACCCCGAAATAGGGTGGTACTCGCATATCCCAAGATCCATAACAAATACAAATTAGTTTTACATTTAAAATCATATTTTTCAAACTTTTAGTAAACCATTATATTACAATATTATACGGCATATAGTAAGGTCTCGTGTACGTAACTTCAAAATCATTTTATTTAAAATATTCTTGACGGCGCCGTGCCGTAACGTACATTTAGGACAGTTGGATTTGGGCCGCCCGGGAGGCCGGCGGGGCCTTCCGGGCGCATTTTTTGGGAGGACATCGTCTTGATGACATGGGATCGATCTACCGCCGTCGGACTTGCCAAAGTCTCGTGCGCATACTGTAGCGGAGTGGGCATGCGGCCTATCCGCAAGACCAGAGAGGCGCCATGCAATTGCGCCTTTCGTGGCGCCTTCCGCGCCTGTTTCAACCGCTTCCGCGATCTCGCCGCCAAAGGCGCCTTCGCCAGTGCGGTTTCTCTGGATTTTTGCCGCGGCCACGATGGCCGACGGTATTACTCCCGCAAGCAGGAGGAATACATGGCCGATTTCTGCCTGGTGAGCAAACGCGTGCTGGACGCCGCCGAATACCAAGTCTTCCGCTTCCACTTCCTCCTGGGGGCGGATTGGAAGCTCTGCTGCCGGCGATTGAACATGGACCGTGGCAGCTTCTTCCACATGGTGTACCGCATCGAGCAGAAGCTGGGCCGGGCGTTCGCGGAGCTTGAGCCGTACCCGTTGTTTCCGCTGAACGAATACTTCGGCGGGCTGCTACGCCGTGAGCCGGCGTGCTCACCGCCGGCGGAGGCTCGCGCGAGGCTCCACATCCCGCTATTGCTTTCGGCTTAGGCGCATAGCGGATGGGAGCGGAACCACGCTCGCCCCGCGGTAAAATGGGATCGTGCTGGCTCTGCTCCTGGCGTTGGCCCTGTCTATCGCGCCTCTTGGGGCGCAGGAAACGCCGACCAACAGGGCTTACAACCTGTTCTACAACCTGGACTTCGACGAGGCCATACAGGCGTTCCAGAGCGCCATTGTGCTCGATCCGAACTCCCCGGACCTGCACAACCATCTGGCGGAGACCATCGTATTCCGCGAGATGTACCGGGACGGCGCCCTGGAAAGCGAGTTGGTCTCCGGCGATAACTCCTTCCTCCGCCGTCCCAAGCTTAACCCCTCTCCGGAGACCGAAAAGTGGTTTCTGGACGAGATCGGCCGGGCCATGTCGCTGGCGGAGGCGAGCCTCAAGGCGGATCCCAAGGACGCCGCTGCGATGTATGCGCTGGGAATCTCTTACGGACTCCGGTCCGACTATTACTGGGTAGTGAAGAAGGCTTGGCGCGATTCGTTGAAGGACGCGACCAGCGCCCGCCGCCTGCACAACCGGGTTTCAGAGATCGAACCCACGAATGTGGACGCGCGCCTGGTTCAGGGGCTCGACGACTACATCGTCGGCAGCCTGCCCCTTGTGTATCGCATGTTCGGTTTCCTGGTGGGGATTCGCGGCGACAAGGAATTAGGCATCCGCACGGTGCAGGAAGTCGCCCGGGATGGGGAAAAGAATCGCGTCGACGCCCAGATCTTCTTGTGCGCTCTCTACCGGCGGGAGAACCAGCCGCGTCAAGCCATCCCCATCGTCCAGGACCTGATCCGGCGTTACCCGCGGAATTATCTGCTGCATTTGGAGCTTTCGCAAATGTACAGCCTGGCGGGCGATGGGGCCGGCGGGCTGCGCGCCGTCGAGGAGGTGGCGGCCCTGAAGACCAGTCACGCCCCGGGGTACGATCGCGTCCCCTGGGAAAAGATCTACTTCCAGGAAGGCACGATCCAGTTCTGGTATCACGACCTGGGACACGCCCTGGAGAATCTGCAACGCGTGGCTGGCGCCGCGGAAGATCTCGATCTCAACACGGGCGCCTCCACCTGGCTGCGGATCGGGCAGATCTACGATCTGACGAATCGCCGCGGGCTGGCTGTGGCGGCGTACAAGAAGGCAATCGCCTTCGCGCCCGACGCGGACGCCGCGCGCGAGTCTAAGAAGTACCTCTTGGCCCCCTATCGCCGCGCGTGAGCGCGACGCCGTGCGGGACTATGGCGTTTCGATGTCCACTTTGACGGGCTGCTCGATGTACTTCGGCTCTTTTTCCGCCGTCAGGATCATCAACGCCATTTGTCCAGTGGCCTTGGCCGGAATCTTGAACTTGATCGTGGTTGCCGTCTGCTCGGTGACTTCGACCGCAATATCGGTCTTGCCGTCGGTCAAGTAGACCTTCGCGATGCCCGCCTTCTGGAGATTCTTTCCTGTGACAGTGATGATATCGCCGATCTTACCGGCCAACGGATTGACGGATTCCATGCGGGGCGCGGCCGTTTGCGCACAGGCCGCAATGCAAGCGGCTGCGAGCAGTGGCGCAATATAAGACAGTTTCATCGGAATTCCACCTTCGAGTTAATGCTATGTCCATTGCAGCCCGATTTCAAGTGGGACAGGCATCCTGGCCTTCTTCTTCACGCCTCGCCCACCCCGGCCTTTGGCCCCCGAGTATTTTCCAATCCAGAAATGATCCTGAAATCGGGTCTCTCCAGCCCCTGACCCCCGCGGTTGCGGTACGATGGCTTGAGGAGCGTGTCCGCGACGCAGTCGCCGGCCTGCCTATTTTTGATCCAACATCCAAAAATAGGGGGTCCGACTCGATCATGATGCGCTGGTGCGCAAGCTCCCGGCGGGAGGCTGCGAGGCCATCCGCGAGGGAGAAGCCTAAAGGCGCTCGGGGGACACCCACCCCGTTTACAAGACGCGGGTCAATAACGGGGGTCGGCGCGGCCGAGCGATGCGCTCCTTCTTCCCTCTTCAAAACCCTTTTTAGAAGGTACTCACTTTGGTTAGCATGCAGCCCCTAACCGACGCCAAGTCTCGGGTCCCGAAACAATCACTTCGGTTAGCCGTGCTTTTATCACGTTCGTCAACCTTTGGGGCCGGGGCGTGGGTTTGCGAGGTTTGATCTTGTAACCGGCGGCGCATCGGCTTTACTATACGATCGAGGCCCTCTATGCGCCGCGTGGTCGCCTTCTGGCTGGAAGAGGACGGGCAGGATCTGATCGAATACAGTCTTCTGATTGTGTTCATCGCCATGGCCTGCCTGGCCCTGCTGGGAGGCGGTCACAACGCCGTGAATGGCATCTGGCAGGTCAACACGAACCACCTCAACTCCGCGGCTCAAGTAGCCGCGGGCGAGGGCTAGGCTGAAGGGTGCGGCGGCCAGCGCCGTGGCGAGCCTACAGAACGTCCGCGAAACCCCGCTTCATGTGGCGGAAGAATAGTCCCCCGGCCACGAACATCGCCGCCCCGAAAGCGGCCGCAATGCCCAGGTCCGCGGCGCTGAGCGGAACGGAATCGATGAGCATTGCCCGGTAGCCGCGCACCACGTACGCCATCGGGTTGGCGGCCAGCAGATGTCCGGTCCAGGCTTTCCTCCGGTAAAGATCTTCGGGGACAAAGATGGGAGTCAGCCAGAACCAGAACGTCAGGATTACGCTCAAGACCTGCGCGGAGTCCCGCAGGAATACGTGCAGGCTGGCGACGATCCACCCCAATCCCACCGCCATCAAACCGATCACGAATACGTAGAGCGGCAGCAGGATCAAAAAAACGCTGATGTGGTTCAGCCAGACTCCCACGGCGGCCATCAGCAACCCCAGCGCCAGCGCATGGCCGACCAGCGCGGAAAGGAAGATCGAGAGCGGAACGATCTCCGCGGGGAAAACGGTCTTGGTGATGAGGTTGGCGTGGTCCAACAGGCAGGTGGCGGAGCGCTGCACCGTCTCGCTGAACAGCAGCCAGGGCAGCATGCCCGCAAAGAGCCACAGGGGGTAGTTCTCGACGCCTGGGTGGGGCTGTTTCAGGAGGCCCTGGAACACGAAAGTCCAGCTCAGAAGGAGGACAAGCGGTTGGATCAAACCCCAGATCCAGCCCATGGCGGACCCGATGTAGCGCTGCTCGAAATCACGGCGCACGAGTTGGAAGAGCAAGTCGCGCCGCTCGACCAGATTCCGCAAAAATAGCGTTCCAGGGATCCGTTTGGGCACGTGAAATTGAACAATACCAATTTTTTCAACAACTTGCAAATGGTCGACGGGCTTGACAGAGGGGCGTCATCCTGTTACAGTTCTAATTTCGCCAATTCTGTGCCAAATAGCCCCCCGGGCCCCGGCATGGCTGTATCGTTCGGAAACCCGATTTTGGACCCGGCTGGAGAAGACTATGAAACAGGAGTATTTCGTCGTGGTGTTGGCCCACTCCATGCGTGGCCGGCTTCGCCGCATTCATATTCCCTATCAGGCAGTCTACGCCGTCTTGGTCCTGGCTCTTCTCGGTTCTTTCTCGCTGTTCGGTTTCGTCGCCAGCTACGCGCGCATGGTATGGAAGGTGGGCAACTACAACGCCTTGCGGCGGGACGCCGATAATCTGCGGGGCCGCTACGACAACCTTCAGAAAAAGGTCTCCGAAACCGATCACCAGCTTGCCACCTTGGAGATGTACGCGGAAGAGGTTTCCGTGGCGTACGGCATCAAGCAGAAATTGGAGGGTCCCGCGGATATATCGGCCGAAGGCGCGCTGATCCCCTCCTTCCCGGAGAGCCTTCAGGACTACAACTTCCTGCGCAGCGCCGACCTCATGTCTCTGAAGCACAACGCCGCCCGGCGTTTCCAGCCCGTCCTCTCCCGCCCGGCCGCCTGGCCCCTCGAGGGCCGCATCATCGGAGCGTACGGAATCCGGTTGGATCCATTTTCGTCCGAAGGCGCGACTGAGTTCCATAAGGGCGTGGACATCGGCGCGCCCATAGGCACTTCCATAAAGGTGACAGCGGATGGACTGGTCCTGGAGGCCGGGCCCACTACCGGCGGCTACGGGCGGCTGGTGGTGGTCGATCATGGCGGCGGATACCAAACCTACTATGCCCATCTCTCGCGGGTTTTCGTCCAGGTGGGACAGGAGGTGAGCCGCGGCGAGACAGTGGGCGCGGTGGGAATGTCGGGCCGCGTGACCGCGCCGCACCTGCACTATGAAGTGCGCCGCAGCGGCATCGCCATCAATCCCTACACGTTCATGAAGCAGGGTTCCAAGCTGGAAACCGCCGCCAAGAAGGATTTCCCCTTCTAGCCCGGCGCTGAAACCTCGCCGCGCAGCAACAGAGCCGCAACCACGACTTCACTGGACCTACCCTCCCTGGACTTTCTACCCGCGCCGCGCCGCTGCCCGGACCCGGCGCGCCTTCGATGCTGCGCCCAGCGTGAGCGCGTCGTTAACGATCTCCGCCTGTTCCTGCTGGTGGCGCTTTCCGGAACCGGTGGCGGGGCTGGCGCTCTCCGAGCGGCCGGCGTAGCGTAACTTGCGTTCGGTCGCATCGAGCAGCGGCTGGATCTGCTCGCACATGAAGCGCCACGGTCCCATGTTTCGCGGCTCCTCCTGCGCCCACATCGCCTCGGCCTTGGGAGAGTAGCCCGCCAGAATGTCGGCCGCCTGGTCCGCGGCAAACGGATAGAGTTGCTCGACGCGGACCAGCGCTACGCGGCCGGCCTGGCGCTCCGCGCGGGCCGCCAGCAGGTCGTAGTAGATCTTGCCCGAGCAGAAGACCACGCGCGCGACGCTCGCGGCGGGCGCGCGCCCGGCGGCATCGGGGTCGGGCAGGATCTCCTGGAAGCCTCCGCTGGTGAAATCGTGAATGCGGGACACCGCTTCCGGGTGGCGTAGCAGGCTCTTGGGAGTAAAAACCATCAGCGGTTTGCGCGTGCCGCGGCGGTCGTGGCCCCCATACATCTGGCGGCGCAGCAGGTGGAAGTACTGCGCGGGCGTGGTGCAGTTGGCCACTTGCATGTTGTTCTGGGCGCAGAGCGTGAGATAGCGCTCGATGCGCGCGCTGGAATGCTCCGGCCCCTGGCCTTCGAAGCCGTGCGGCAGCAGCATGACCAAGCCGCTCGGCTGGCCCCATTTCGATTCGGCGCAGGAGATGAACTGGTCGATCATAATCTGCGCACCGTTCGCGAAATCGCCGAACTGCGCTTCCCAAATCACCAGCGCCAGCGGGTCCGCCACGCTGTAGCCGAACTCGAAGCCCAGCACGGCGTACTCGCTGAGCGAGCTGTCGAACACGTCGAAGCGCACCTGATCGGGCGAAATATGGGCGAGCGGGATGTACCGCCGGCCGGTCTCCGAATCGTAGAACGACAGGTGGCGCTGGCTGAAGGTGCCGCGGCCGGAGTCCTGCCCGCTGAGGCGAACGGGCACTCCCTCCAGCGCCAGCGAACCGAACGCCAGCGCCTCGGCGAACGCCCAGTCGATGGGCGCGTCGTTCGCGAGCGCCATCCGGCGGCGTTCCACAAAGCCGCGCAGCTTGGGGTGCAGGTGGAAATCTTCCGGGAAGTTCGTGAGGCCGCGCGTCACGCGCTCGAGCACGGCGTGGTTCACCGCCGTGCGCGGACAGAAGCCGCCGATCTCCTCCTCCGCCACTGCGCTCAGCTCCTGCGGCTCGTAATGCTCGGCGCGGCTCTGGGCGGCGTCATAGGCTTCGGCGAGCCGCACGGCGCTCTCCCGGCGCATGCCCGCACACTCCTCCGCGGTCGCCACTCCCTCCCGCGCCAGGAACTCGGCGTACAGGGCGGCCACCGACGGGTGGTCCTTGATCTTGCGGTACAGGAGCGGCTGCGTGTAGCTCGGGTCGTCGGCCTCGTTATGGCCGTGGCGGCGGTAGCAGATCATATCGACCACCACATCCGTCTGGAACCGCTGGCGATAATCGAAGGCCATCTCGACCACCCGGATGGCGGCTTCGGGATCGTCGCCGTTGACGTGGAAAATGGGCGCTTGCACGCCGCGCGCCACGTCGGTGGAGTACGGCGAGGAGCGCGCCTCCTCGGGCAGCGTGGTGAACCCGATCTGATTATCGATCACCAGATGGATGGTCCCTCCGGTGGAGTAGCCGTCGAGCTGCGCCAGATTGAGCGTCTCCGCCACCACGCCCTGGCCCGCGAACGCCGCGTCGCCGTGCGCCAGCACGGGAATGACGCGCTCGCGCCGCGTATCGCCCAGGCGGTCCTGCTTGGGGCGGACGATGCCTTCCACCACCGGGTCCACGGCTTCCAGGTGGCTCGGATTCGGCGCCACCGATACCGCGATCTCACGCCCGCCCTGGCGCTTCCGCACGCCGGTCGCGCCCAGGTGATACTTCACGTCGCCCGAACCTTGCGTGCTGGCGGGGTCGATTTCGCCCTCGAACTCGGAGAAAATCTGCGCGAGGTCCTTACCCACCACGTTCGCCAGCACATTCAGGCGTCCGCGGTGCGCCATCCCGATCACCACCTCGTGCGCATCGTGGCGCGCGGCGCACTCGAGAATCTCGTCCAAAATCGCCACCGCCGTCTCGGCGCCTTCCAGCGCGAAGCGTTTCTGTCCCACGAACCGCGCGTGCAGGAAGCGTTCGAATTCCTCCGCCGCAATCAGGTTTCTCAGGATGCGCAGGCGCGTCTCGCGCTCCAGCGGCCAGTTGTTGGCCTCCGGCTCCATGCGCTGTTGCAGCCAGCGCTTGCGCTCCGGAACCTGGATATTCATGTACTCGCAGCCAATCTTGCCGCAGTAGGTCTGGCGCAGCGTCTCCAGAATTTCCCGCAGGGTGGCGACCGGCCTGGGACCGCCTTCGCCAATGGCTTCTCCCAGGCTGCCCGTCAGGAAATCCCGATCCAGGTCCCAAATCGTCAGGCCGTAGGTTTCGGGGTCGAGTTCGGGGTGATAGCTCGGTTCGGCGCCGAGCGGATCGAGATCGGCGATCAGGTGGCCGCGCACGCGGTAGGCGTTGATCATCTGGATGATCCCCGCCTCCTTGGCGATTTCCGCGGTGCGCGCCGACGTCATGCCCGGCAACAGCGGCTGCCGGTCCTTTTCCCAGCGCGCGGGATGGTGCGGCATGCTGAGGCGCCGGAAGACCTCGTCGTAGAACCCGCCCTCGCCGTCGAGCAGCGATTGAATCCTGCCCAGGAACGCCCCCGATTCGGCCCCTTGAATGATGCGGTGATCGTACGCGCAAGTCAGCGTCATGACCTTGCTGATGCCTAGGATGGCGCGTGTCTCCGGCGCGGCGCTCTGGTATTCCGCCGGATAGTCGATGGCCCCCGCGGCGACGATGGCGCCCTGCCCGGGCATCAGCCGCGGGTTCGAAGCCACCGTGCCCACGACGCCGGGATTGGTGAGCGAAAGGGTGGTTCCCTGAAAATCCGCCGGGGTGAGCTTCTTGGAACGCGCGCGCGCCACCAGGTCGTCGTACGCCGCCAGGTACTCCTGGAAGTTCAGAGCGCCGGCGTCCTTGATATTGGGAACCACCAGGCCGCGGGCGCCGTCCTGGCCTTCGACATCCACCGCGATTCCGAGGTGGATTTGCCGGCGGGCCAGGCGAAACGGCTGGCCGTCTTTTTCCGCGTAGGCGTAGTTAAGCGTTGGCATCTCCTCCAGCGCCTTGACGACGGCCCAGCCGATCAGGTGCGTATAGGAAACCTTGCCGCGGCCCAGCAGGTTCCGGTGCTGGTTGATGATGCGCCGGTTCTCGTCCATCACCTTCACCGCCATGGTGCGCTGCGACATGGCCAGGGGTATGGAAAGGCTGGCGGTCATGTTCTCGGCTACGCGCGCCGCCGCGCCGCGCAAGGGCTCCAATTGGTCTCCGGAAACCGCCGGCGCGCCTGCCGGCGGGGAAGGAGGAGCGGCCTGCCCCACCAGGGCCGTGGTCAAGGCGGCGCCGTCCCCGGGGTGGCCGTTGGTCCGCTCGAATACGTCCTTCCAGCTCGGGTCCACCGTAGAGCGGTCGCGCAGATACTGCCGGTACAACTCCTCCTCGAACCAGCCATTGATGCCCTGTTCAGGGTCGGATGCAAACGCCATGGAAGGAAATGCTCTCTGGGACCATGATAGCGTGCGGGAGCGGCAGGGCAGGTCTCGCCGTCGCTTTTCTTTGCGCCGCGATGCTTTCGTGGCGCGCCTCTCTGCGCCGGGGGATCCCTTACTCGTCCGCCGCGACTCGCCTCCGCGCGTGGCGCGGCGGCAGGGCGCGTTAGAAGTTCAACCTATGAAGATAGTCGTAGCTCTCCCGCAGCGAGACCAAGGGATTGCCGGGCGTCTGGTCCTGCTCGACGAAGTAGTGCTGCACGCCGGTTTGCGCGGCGGCGGCGAGGACCGCCGGGATGTCGATCACCCCGTTGCCCACTTCGCGAAAAGCGGTCCTGGGAACGTTTTGGTCGTAGCGCTGGGCGGCGCCCTCGGGTAGGTTCTTGAGGTGCAGCATCGCCACCCGGCTCCCGTATTTCTTGAGGACGCTGACCGGGTCCACGCCGGCGACTTTCGCCCACATGATGTCCAGCTCGAGGCTCACCAGCTTGGGGTCCGCCGTGGCGAGAAGCGCGTCGAGCAGCGTGCCGCCGCCGGCTGGCGTAAAGTCGAACGCATGGTTGTGATAGGCGAGCCGCAGGCCCGCGCGGCGGGCCGTTTCGCCAGCCTTGTTCAGCGCGTCGCCGAGCTTGCGCACCACCTCCAGGTGGCCGGCGTCCGTTGGCGCCCCGAACGGACAGACCACCCATTGCAAGCCCCGCTTGGCGGCGTCGTCGATGGCGGCCGGGATGCCATCCGTGCGGCTCGTGAACAGCGCCGCATCCAGGTGCAGGCTCACCGGCTTGAGCGACGTCTGCTTCAAGGCGGCCGAAACGCGGTCGAGGTCCGTGGTGGAGAGTTCCACTTCCTTGTAGCCGATTTGCTCGATGGAGCGCAGGACCCCCAGCGGGTCGGCGCCGATGATCGTGCGCACCGTGTAAAGTTGCACGCCGACCGTACTCAGTGAGCGGGCGTACGAGACGCCCGCGGAGGCGGCCACAAGACCGAGGAAGGAACGACGGCCGATTTTCAGCATGTTTCTATCGTACAACCGGCCGCCCCGCGCCGTAGAGCGCGTGCTCGTAGATGTAGTCGAGAACCCGCTCGGGGACGCCGGCGGGCCTGCGGCCGGCCGCCAGCGCGGCGCGGATGGCGGACGAGGAAGTGCGGAGCTGCAGCGTGTCGAGCCGCGCGAGGCGCGCGCCGGGGGGCGTCTCGTAGACGTGTCCGGGCCGGCTGACCACCAGGAACGTCACGGCGCGAGCCACATCCTGCCACCTGCGCCATGTGCGGATCTCGGCGAAAGCGTCCGCGCCGATGAGGAAGAAAAACTCGTCGGAGCGGCCGAGGCTCTCGCGCACCTTCTCGATGGTATCGATGCTGTAGCTGCGCGGCGCGCCTTCCTCCAGGCGCGATACCTCGAAGCGCGGCTCTTCCCCGCACGCCAGCTCAGCCATGCGGACGCGCGCCCCGTACGGAGCATGCGTGGCCGCCGCTTTGTGCGGCGGGCGGCCGGCTGGTACGAACAAGATTCGGTCCAGGCGGAAGCGCTCCGCGGCGGCGCGGGCGATGGCCAAGTGCGCGCTGTGGATGGGATCGAAAGTGCCGCCGAAGATCGCGAGTCTCATGGGAGCGAATGCCGCACTGCGATTTTAGCAAGCCGATGCGGAAACGAGCGCTCCATCCCGCCGCGGAAACACGCGACGAACTCCGTCCGCATGCCCTTGTTTTTGGCGTGGCCGCTGAAACGCCCCCGCTCACCCGGTATCATTGAATTTGCGCCCTCACATGACCCACTCCGCGGTGGCGCGGATCGTCCGGTATGTCAACATCGCTATCGCCATCGCGCTTACGGCCGCGCTCGCACTGGTCTACTGGTACGCCTGGCGCCCGCTGGCCCAGCGATCCGGCGCCGTGACCGCGCCGGTGAGCGCCGCCGTCGCCGTTTCGTTCGACGCGCGCGGCGTTCCCCACATCCGCGCCGGCGCCCTGGAGGATGCGCTGTTCGTCCAGGGTTACGTCACCGCGCAGGACCGCCTTTTTCAGATGGATGGCCTGCGGCGCGCGGCGGCCGGCGAGCTCGCCGAGGTCCTCGGCCCCGCCTACCTGGATGCCGACCGCGACGCGCGGCGCCTGCGGATGCGCCGCATCGCGGAGTCCGCCTATGCCAGTTTGCCCCCCCACGACCGCGCGGCGCTGGCGGCGTATGCCCGCGGCGTGAATGACTTCCTGGCGACTCATCGGGCGCGCCTGCCGCTCGAGTTCACGCTCCTCGCCTACCAGCCGCGTCCTTGGAGCGTCGTGGATTCCATCCTGGTCTGCCTCTACATGTATCGCGACCTTACCAACTCATGGCGCGACGAGCTGTCGAAAAGGACAATGCTGGCTGCGGGCGATAAGCGCAAGGTCGAATTCCTCTTTCCCGTGGGCGCCGGGGCTGGCCCGCAGCCCGGCTCCAACGCCTGGGCCGTCGCCGGCAGCCGCACGGCTTCCGGCAAGCCGCTGCTCTCCAACGACATCCATCTGGAGTATTCCATACCGGGCATCTGGTACATGGCGCACCTCCAGGCCCCCGGCCTGGACGTCGCGGGCGTCGCGCTGCCCGGCCTGCCCGGCGTGATCTCCGGCCACAACCGGCGCATTGCCTGGGGCGTCACCAACCTCGAGTTCGACGCGCAAGACCTCTATATCGAAAAATTCGACGACCGCACCGGTCGCTACGAGTACCGCGGGCAGATCGAGCAGGCGCGCGCCGAACGCGAGTTCATCCGCGTGAAAGGGCAGGCGCCGGCCGAGCAGATCGTGTGGGTGACGCGTCACGGCCCCGTCTTCGCCTCCGAAGGCGCGACGCGCATGGCGCTGCGCTGGGTGGCCGCCGAGCCGGTGGTCTGGCAGTATCCCATCCTGGATATCGATCGCGCGCAGAACTGGGGGGAGTTCACAGCCGCGCTGGCGCGGTTTCCCGGGCCGGGCCAGAATTTTGTGTACGCCGATGTCGATGGCAATATCGGTTCCCACGCCGCCGGCAAGCTGCCCATCCGCCGCGGCTATCGCGGCGACGTGCCCGTGGACGGCTCCTCGGGCGACTTCGATTGGGAAGGTTTCATTCCTTTCGAGCAGCTCCCCGCGACGTTCAATCCGCCATCCGGCATCGTCGCCAGCGCCAACCAGGACGTATTTCCCGCCGATTATCGGTACCCGGTGAACGGCGCTTTCGATCCCGCTTTCCGCGCGCGGCAGATCGAGAACCGGCTCGCCGCTCGCAACAACTGGCGCGCCGAAGACCTGCTGGCCGTGCAGAATGACATCTACTCCGCCTTCGATAAGTTCTTCGCCGGCCAGCTTGTAGCCGCCTATGACCGGCGCGATGCCCGCAATTCCGCGTTGGACCCCGCCGTGGATCTGCTGCGCCGCTGGAACGGCCAGATGGACAAGAATCAAGCCGCGCCCTTCCTCGTCGCGCTCGCCTATCAGTACGTGCGGACCGCCGCCGCGGAGAGCGCGGCCCCCGCCAGCGGCCCGCGTTACGAGTTCAGCCTGGCGGCGGTAGCCATCGAACGGCTGCTGCGCGAACGCCCCGCGGGATGGTTCCTCGATTACGACGGGATGCTTCTGCGGGCGCTGGCCGACGCCGTGGAAGAAGGCCGCCGCATGCAAGGCCCCGACCCTCAGCGCTGGCAATACGGCGCGTATTCGCGGATTTCGGTCCGCAACCCGGTGGTCCACCAACTCCCGCTGGTGGGCCCGTACTTTGACCTCGGCCCCGTCCCTATGAGCGGCTCGGGAAGGACCATCAGGCAATTCGCGCGCGGCCTGGCCCCCTCCATGCGCATGGACGCCGATCTGGCCGAGTGGGACCGCTCCCTTTTGAACATTCAGATTGGCCAATCGGGTCAGGCGCTTTCCAGCCACTACCGGGACGAATGGGACGCCTGGTACAACGCCCGCTCCTTCCCCATGCAATTCCGCAAAATCGAGCCCTCCAGCGTGCTGGAGTTCCGCCCGAACTGACGCGCAAGAACCCTATTGGCCGCGGATGAACGCAGATGAACGCCGATTCAAATCGGGTGTCCTTATCGGCGTTCATCGGCGTTTATCGGCGGCCGAAACCTCTTCGCGGCTGGTCCATCCGCCCCCCATGCTACGATGAGTACTTGTCAGGTTCCGGGCTCCGTGCGACGGGCGGCCGCAAACCCCGCCAGGTCCGGAAGGAAGCAACGGTAGCGGTGCGGTTCGTGCGCCGCGGATCACCCGGGGCCTGGCATATGCCCTCCCCATGTACCAAGTCATAGCCCGGAAATACCGGCCCCAGACGTTCCAGGACGTAGTCAATCAAGAGCACGTCAAGGTCACCCTGGAGAACGCCATCGCGCAGCGCCGCATCGCCCACGGGTACATCTTTTCGGGGCAGCGCGGCACGGGGAAGACCACGGTGGCGCGCATTTTGGCGCGCTGCCTGAATTGCGTGGAAGGGCCCACCGCCGCGCCCTGCGGCGTGTGCGCCAGTTGCCGCGAAATCACCGCCGGGGGCACAGTGGACGTCATCGAGATCGACGCCGCCTCCAATCGCGGCATCAACGAGATGCGCGAGCTGCGCGAGAACGTGCGCTACCAACCGGCGCGCGACCACTACAAGGTTTTCATCATCGACGAAGCGCACCAGATCACGTCCGAGGCCTTCAACGCGCTGCTCAAGACCATCGAGGAGCCGCCCCCGTGGGTAGTTTTTGTGCTGTGTACCACGGAGGCGCACAAGATTCCCGCCACTATCGCCTCGCGCTGCCAGCATTTCAGCTTTCGCTCGGTGGATTTCGAGGACTTGGTGGCGCGCATGGCCTGGATCTGCCAGCAGGAAGGCATCGAGGCGGATTCGGAGGCGCTGGCGGTCCTCGCGCAGGCCGGCGAGGGCAGCGTGCGCGACGCGCTCTCGGCCCTGGACCAGGCGATCGCCTGCTGCGGATCCAAGCTGGTCGCGGACGAAGTGCGGGGACTGCTGGGCGTATTCTCGCTGGAGTCGCTCGAGAGGGTCGCCGAGGCGTTGGCCGCGGGCGATTCGCGCCGCATGTTGGAAGTGGTGGACGATCTGGAGCGCAACGGCCATAATCTCCAGCACTTCAGCCGCGAACTGGCGCGCTATTTCCGCAACCTGCTCGTCGCGCGCATCTCGGGGGCCGGGACGCGTCTGATCGCAGCTTCCAGCGCCCAGCGCGAACGGCTGGCGGATACCGCCTCCCGGTTCTCCGAAGAGGACCTGTCGCGCTACCTGCAGCTTTCGCTGGACATATTCCGCGACCTGCAGTTTTCCTTGCAGCCGCGCTTCCATCTGGAGATTGGGTTGGTGCGCCTGGTGCAGGCCGGGCGCTTGCTGCCGATCGAGCAGGCTCTGGCGCAGATCGGCGGGGGCGGCGGATCCGTTCCGCCAGCGCGTCCGGGAGGGCAAGGCAGCCGCGCATCAACTTCTCCTCCTCTGCCGTCAGGTTCCGCCGCGGGCGACGTCCGCGCCCGGCTGCACGCGCGCCTTTCCGAATTGGGCTTGGCGCACCTGGCCGACGCCGTGGAGAACGCGCAGTTCACGGTCGCCGGCGCCGAGCTGCGGATCGCCACCGCCAAGGAGTACCGGCTCTACTTCGGCGATCCCGCGTTCGCCGCCGCCGTGCGCGAGGTTCTCGGCTCGCCACTGCGGTTGATTGTCTCTGTCGCTAGCGGTCTGGAGCCGGCCGCGCCGGTCGCGGACCCTCCGCCGCCCCGCGAAGACGAGGTCCGCGCGCGCGCGCTTGCCAACCCCGAGGTCCAGCGGTTTCAGGAAGCATTTCCCGGAAGCACAATCCACAAGGTTCGAAATCTGAAGGAGTAGCGAAGTGAAGGGACTACCCGGCAACATGCAGAATGTGATGCGCCAGGCGCAGCAAATGCAAGAGAAGCTCGCCCAGGAGATCGCGCAAGTCAAGGTCGAGGCTACCGCCGGCGGCGGCATGGTCACCGTCCAGATGGACGGCCAGAAGAACCTGCTATCGGTAAAGATCGACCCGGAGGTGGCGGGCGACGTCGAGATGTTGCAAGACATGATCGTCGCCGCCTCCAACGAAGCCGTGAAGAAGGTCGATGAGGAAGTTGGCCAGAAAACCAGGGGCATGCTGGGCGGCATGGGCCTGCCGCCGGGCTTGTTCTAACCCATGCCGGATTTCGCCGAGCCTTTGGCTCGTCTCATCACCGAACTCAAGCGCCTGCCCGGTATCGGCCAGAAGTCCGCGCAACGCATTGCCTTCCATTTGATGCGCACCAGCCGCGAGGAGGCCGACCGGCTCACGGAAGCCGTTCGCGACGTCAAGGAGAAGCTGGCCCTGTGCCGTATTTGCAATAACATTACCGAGGGCGACCTGTGCCTCTTTTGCCGCGACGCCAGCCGCGACCCCAAAGTGGTGTGCGTGGTGGAAGAACCGCATGGCATCTCCGGCATCGAAACCACCCGTCAGTTCGAGGGCCGCTACCACGTGCTCCATGGAGCGCTGTCGCCTCTGCGCGGCATTGGCCCGGACTCGCTGAAGATCAAGGGACTCGTGGAGCGCATCGGCGAAGGGGAAATCCAAGAGGTCATCCTGGCCACCAACCCCACTTCGGAAGGCGAAGCCACGGCGGTCTACCTGGCTCGCCTGCTGAAGCCGCTAGGCGTGAAAGTAACCCGCATCGCCATGGGCGTTCCGGTAGGCAGCGACTTGGAGTTCGCCGACGAAGTAACCATCTCTAAAGCCATGGAAGGCCGCCGCGAAATGTAGGTGGCGCCGGGGCCCAGAGGGCGCCCCTTGCCGGCGGCGTTCACCCTTCTCCCAGTCCTTCCTCCGTCACCCGCCCAATGCGCACGTTGATGAGCCGGTTCGCCTCGCGCGGCTTCGACAACTCGATCTTCAGATAGTTGTCCGTAAGCGCCGCCCCCGCTTCGTGCAGCGTCACGGCCGAGAGCGTGCGACCCACCATGCGCTCCCGGAACGCGCGGTTTTTCACCGCGGCCAGCTCGCGTAGAGCGCGGGTGCGCTCTTTCCGCACGGGCATCGGCACGGACGCCCGGTCTTCCGCCGCCGGCGTGCCCGGCCGCTCCGAGTAGGTGAAGACGTGCAGGTGCGTGAACGGCAAGCCTTCGATGAAACGCCGGCTCTCCTCGAAATCGGCATCGGTTTCTCCGGGGAACCCGGTCATCACGTCGGCGCCGATGGCCGCATCCGGCATCAGCGCCCGCGTCATCCTGATGCGGTCAGCGTAGTGTCGCGGCCGGTACCTGCGGTGCATGCGGCGCAGAATGCGGTCCGACCCGCTTTGCAGCGGAGCGTGAACGTGTTTGGCGATGCGCGGGGATTCGGCCACCAGGCCCAGCAGATCGTCCGACCAGTCCATCGGCTCCACGGAACTCAGCCGCAGGCGCTCAACCGCCGTTTCCTTCAACAGTAACCGGATCAAATCGGCCAGCCTGGCCGGTCCTGCCGGACGCTCTGCCTCTCTTCCCCATCGCCCCAGGTTGATGCCGCTCAAAACGATCTCCCGGTAGCGGCCGGCCAGCCCGCGCACTTGCTCTACCACCCGCTCCGCCGGCGCGCTGCGGCTGCGTCCGCGAACGAACGGAATGATGCAAAACGAGCAGCGGTTGTTGCAGCCGTCTTGAATCTTCAGGTTGGGACGCGTGCGTTCGCCGGCCGCTTCCTCCACCGGCGCGGAAAGAAAATCGTGCTGGGCGAAGATATCGCCAACGTGGATGTTGCCGTGGTAGGGAGTAGTGGCATCGTCGGCCTGTTCCACCGTCACTAGGTCCGCGATGTGCGTCTTGTGCGAATTCCCGACCACCCACGCGACGCCCGGAAACGACGCCAGTTCCTCCGGCGCGCGCTGCGCGTAGCAGCCCGTCACCAGGATCCGGGCCGAGGGATTCTCGCGGTGCGCCCGCCGGATGGCGTGCCGCACATCTTCGTCGGCCGAAGATGTGACCGTGCAGGTATTCAGAACGACCAGATCTGCGCCAGCTCGCTCCCCAGCCGCCTCAAATCCCTTGGCGGCAAGCTGCGATTCCAACGCCGCCCCGTCCGCCTGCGCGGCCCGGCACCCGAAATTCTGAACGAAGTATTTCCCCATCCTCTCCCCAATTCTCGCAGACTTCGCACCGCGCCACGCCCCCGCGCTGAGGCTACACTGGTATTCTCTATGCCGTTCCAGGAAGTGGTTGAGGCCGAAGGCCATCTGATCGACTCCCATATCATGGAGAACATCTTCGATAAGGTCGTGGAGCATCACGGCCGGTTCGAGGTCGATCAGTTCCGCATAGGCCGCACCAACAGTGAGCCGTCCTACCTGCGCTTGAAGGTGGAGACTCCCGACGAGTCGTCGTTGCGGCGGCTGCTGGAGTCCCTGCTGGAACTGGGCTGCGCGCCGGCCGGTGCCGCGGACGCCACGCTGCGCGAGGCCGATCGCGACTGCTGCGCCCCCGAGGATTTCTATTCCACCACCAACCACCGCACCCTGGTGCGCCGCGGCCAGAAGTGGGTGGAAGTCGAAGGGCAGCGCATGGACGCCCTTATCGTGGTGCGCGGCGAACGCGCCCTCTGCCGCCGCCTGCGCGATCTCCGCCAGGGCGATCCGGTCGTCGTCGGGCTGCGCGGCATCCGCGTGATTCCCGAATCCAAGGAGCGCGACCGGCTGTCCTTTGCCTTCATGTCCCATGGCATTTCCTCCGAGCGCCAGGTGGAGACCGCCGTCCGCCAGACGGCCGCGCTGGTGCGCCAGACCATCGAGCAGGGCCGGAAGGTCGTCGTCGTGGCCGGCCCGGTGGTGGTCCATACCGGCGGTGTAACGGGTTTGGCGGCGCTCATCCGCAACCGGTACGTGCACGCCCTGCTCAGCGGCAACGCTCTCGGTGTGCACGATGCGGAAGCGGCGCTGTTCGGAACCTCGCTCGGCGTGCGGCTGGCCGACGGCCGCCAGGAGGAGCACGGCCACCGCAACCACATGCGCGCCATCAACGCCATCTACCGCGCGGGTTCCATCCGGCAGGCCGTGGAAAGCGGCCGCCTCGGTTCCGGCATCCTATACGAATGCGTGAAGGCCGGCGCTCCGTTCGTGCTGGCCGGGAGCCTGCGCGACGACGGACCGCTTCCCGACACCATCACCGACATGAACGCCGCCCAGGACGCCTATGCCGAGCAACTGAAAGGCGCCGGTCTGGCGCTTTGCCTGGGCTCCATGCTGCACTCCATCGCCACGGGCAATATGCTGCCTAGCGTGGTCAAGATCGTGTGCGTGGATATCAACCCGGCCGTCGTCACCAAGGTCAGCGACCGCGGCACGGGACAGGCCGTGGGCGTGGTGGCCGACGTCGGCCTGTTCCTCGACTTACTATCGAAGGCATTGGCATGAAACGCGCATACACCGATGAGCACGCGCGGTCCGGCGTCCACGCCGCGCTGCCCGAGATTGAAACGTGGCCCAATCAGTACGCCGCTTACGAAATCGAAATCGCCATGTCGGAGTTCACCTCCGTGTGTCCCAAGACCGGTCTCCCGGATTTCGGCGGAATCGTTCTGCGCTACGCGCCCGGCAAGCGTTGCCTGGAACTGAAATCCTACAAGACGTACCTGCACGCCTACCGCAACCTCGGGATCTTTCAGGAGAACGTGGTGAACCGCGTGCTGCAGGACGTGGTGAAGGCGGCCCGCCCGCTGCGCGTTACTGTGACGGGCGATTTCGCCGCGCGCGGCGGGCTGACCACCAGGGTGACCGCGGAGTGGAGCCGCGCCGGGAGGGCCCCTCGTGGAAAGCGCTGAGCTGATCGCCATCCTGCGCGAGGTGCGTGAGCGCGTGCGCGCCCGCTATCCCGAGGGGACCGCGGGCGATGCCCGGATTCCGCTGCCCGATCTCGAACCGCTGGTGCGCGCCCGCGACGCGGCCCTCGGAAAAGTGGCCGCCATCGGCGCCGTCAATCCGCGCCGGGGCGGCCCGCTCAACTGGCTGGTTCAGGGATGGAAGCGGTTCGTAGCCCGGCTCCTGGATTGGCATGTTCGCGAACAGGTGGTATTCAACCGCCGGGCCGTAGACGCTGTCGACGCCATCATCGAAACGCTCGTCGAAAGCAACCGCGCGCTGGCCACCGCCGGCGGGGCCATCGCCGAATTGACCCGCGAACTGGAGGCGGCGAAAACGGAATTCCGCGACGGCCTGCAGGCGCGCGATGGCGTCCTGTTCCAGTTGCACGATCACATGGCTGCCGTCGAGAGGCTCGCCGCCGAAGGCCGCGAGAATTTCGACAGGCTATCCCTCCAAATGAAGGATATTGCCGCCCACTGGTCGGAATGGCGGTTGGGCTGGGATCATAAGCTCGCCCAACGGGAGGCGGATGGGGAAAAGCTCATCGCCGAATTTGGCGACATCCGCAAGCACTGGTCGGAATGGCGGGTGGGCTGGGAGCATAAGCTGGCGACCAATGAGATCCAGTTCCTGCGCAGCGTGGCGGATCTCCAGGCCGCGTTCGGCCACCGCGCCGACCTGATGGACGCCAACTACCGGGACACGGTGCGCGCGCAGCACGCCGATTTCACGGCCGCCCTGGCCCAGGCGAATCTCGAAATCCAGAATCGGCTCCTGGCCGACATGGAGCGCGTCAAACTTGAATATGAGCGCCTCATACACGCCGAGTTGCGTCTCATCCGCCAGCGCCTTCAGCCCGCCGCCGGGGACGGAGCGCCTCCGCTCCTCGCCGCGCCCGCCGCCGTCCCGCCGATCCTGGATTACGCTTGGTTCGCCGAGCGCTTCCGCGGGCCCCAAGCTCTCATCAAGGCCAGCCAACGTTCCTATGTCCCGTATTTCGCCGGCAAGCGCGAGGTGCTGGATATCGGCTGCGGGCGCGGCGAGTTTCTGGAGCTCATGCGCGAGGCGGGAATCTCCGCGGCCGGAATCGATTCGAGCTCCGAATGCGTCGCCGCCTGTCGGGAGAAAGGGCTGGCCGCGCAGGCGGGCGATCTGTTCGAATACCTCGGAAGTCTGCCGGAAGAATCGCTGGACGGCATTTTCTGCGCGCAGGTGGTCGAGCACCTGCCGCCCGGCCGCCTCCCCGAGATGATTCGGCTCTGCGCCGCGCGTCTAGAGCGTGGCGGCGTACTCGTCATCGAGACGCCCAACCCCGCGTGCCTGGCGATTTTCGCCACCTACTTCTACCTCGATCCGACGCACGTCCGCCCCGTCCCCCTCCCGTTGCTGGAGTTCTACTTCGGCGAGAACGGCTTGGGAGTTTTGGCGGCGCCGCGGTCGTCGCCCGCCATCGAGACCATGCCCGCGCTGGCCTCCCTCCCCAAGGATTTTCAAGAGCAGTTCTTCGGCGCCCTGGACTACGCCATCGTCGGAACCAAACTGTAGTCGATGGTGGGACGGGCCTGCGCCCGGGCGGTCACTCGACCTTGGAGTAGTAGTACGTGTACTTGCTGTACAGCTCGGAAGCGCGCGCTCCGTTGGCCACGATTCCCAGCACGTTGTTCTCGCACAGCGACTGCATGGCTCGCGTGACGTTGTCGAACGTGGTGGAGCCGATCCTCACCACCAGCACTGTGCCGTCGGCCAAGGTTGCCAGCAGGTTGGCGTCGGCCGAAAACAGGAGCGGCGGCGTGTCGAAGATGGACCAGGAGAAGTACCGTGGCAGCTCCTCGAACAGCGACTTGCACTGGCGCGTATTGAGCAATTCCAGGGGGTTCTTCACCGGCGACCCGGCGGTCATGAGGTAGAGGTTGAGGCCCTCGATGCGGCGCAGGGCGTCCTGAAACCGGCACGCGCCGGACAGGTAATCCGACAGGCCGGGGGCTCGGGGAACCTGGAACATGTCGTGGACCGAGGGACGGCGGAGATCGAAGTCGCCGAGCAATACCAGGCTCTCGGTAAGTTGCGACTGCGACAGCGCCAGATTGATGGCGGCGAACGTCTTGCCCTCGGCCGGCGAAGGGCTGGTTACGATCACCGTGTGCAGGGGTTGCAGGGTTTGCAGGTGATTCAACCGGGTGCGCAACGTCCGGAACTCTTCCGCGGGAGTCTCGTGGGAGTTGCTAAGGTCCAGGAGGTGAGACTCGGAAGCGGGCTGGTAGGGGAACGCCTGCGCGTCCTGGAGCAGGCCGAAGTGCAGATCTGGCCGAATCACCGCCGCATCGGCGCCGAGAACCTCGGGAATCCGCGCCCCGCCACCGCCGGAAGGCGGTGGCGGCTCCTCGGGCGATCCCTCGGGGAATCCCCCATTTCCGGCCCGGCGCAGAGCATCGTGTACTCGGCTCATTTCATCTCCAGTGGCGCATCCAGCCGCTTCGCCGCTACGCCCCGTGCGGCATGAAATAGTAGTACATGGCCGCGGCCATAGCCAACGTTCCCATCAGCACGGCCGAGGACCAGCCCAGCCACGCGAGGCGCCGCTTCCGCCGGACCAAGAGCGCGTTTTCCAGCAAAGGGATGCTGCTCAACACGGGCAGGTTGGTATATGCCCGGACGTCCTTCAGGTTCTTCAGGGAAGTGTCCTTCGTTTCCTTCGCGCCGGCCATCACCAACCCGGCCATAAGCCCCAGGGCGATTCCGCAGCCCGTGATTTCCCAACGGTTCGGGTCGGAAGGAGTCTGAGGCAGATTCGCGGGGTCCAGAACCTGCAGTTGCTCGCCGTAGCCTTTGTCTTCCAGGTTTCTCGCGGTCTGCGTCATCTCTTCGCGCGTCTTCAGGTCGTTGTACCGCACGGTGGCCAGACCGAGATTGCGGGTCAGATCCGCGTACTTTTGCTCCACTTCCGGCGCGGCGTCGATGCGCGCCTGCAGCGCGTTAATTTCTTTTTGAAGGTCCGCCTTTTCCGCGTTGGCTTGCCGGACCTCCAGCTCCAGGTTCGTCATCTGCGTCTGGGTGAATTTGATGGCGGCGTCGTGTTGCTTCAGGACGGCCTGCTGGCGCATGTCCAGACCCTTTTTCGGCGAGACGGCGGGTTGGGACGCTGCCGCCTCGTCCTCCTTGGCCTGCTCCGCGTCCCGTTGGGCCCGCAGAGCTTCGAGGCGCGCCTTGGCCGCCTTCACCTCCGGCCAGATCTCCTGGTACCTCTGGCGCAGTTCGGCGAGGATCGCCTCCCCCTGACTGATTGCTTGGTCTAGGCTCGCCAGAGTCTGGTCCTTCAACGCCAAAGCGGGGGTGGTCGGGTCCGAAATCTGCGAGAAAAAGTTCTGGGCGTCCTGCTGGGTCTGCAGTTGCGTCTGCAGCATGTTCTGGGTTTCCTGGAGGCGGCCCAACTGCGCGTCCTCAGCGGCCATCCGCGACTGCAAGGCGCTCATCCGCTGGCCATTGGCGGCGGCGGATTCCCCCACGCTTCCGGCATTCGCCAACTTGAACTTGGCAACGTCGCTACTCAGATTGTTCATGGCTTCCTCAGCGGCCTTCAGCTCGTCGCTGACGAACGTCTGCGTGCCCTTCGCCGACTCCGATTGCATGGTGACGTTCTGGGTGGTGACCAACGCGACCAACTGCTGGACCACCGCCTGCGCCTTGTACTTGTCGGGGTAGGAGAACGATACTTGGAACACCATCGGCATCCGGCGCCCCGTGTCGTCTCCCATACTTTCGATCCCGATTTTGACGTCCTTCTGCATTTTGTCGATGGCGTCTTCCAGCGTCGCGCTGGACCGCAATTTCGGGTACAGGTTCAGCTTGGGGTCGGTGATCACCGCCGTCAGACTGCTGCGGCTTAGGATCTGCGTACGCAATCCCTCCAGCCGCTGCGCGATGGGAATGCTGGGCGTGCTGGGAACCACCTGTTCCGGGACGGTCGGCGGCTGGATGCGCAAAGTGGCCTTTGAGGCGAAGGTGTCCGGCAAGAGAAAAGCCACCACTACCGAAATCACCAGCCCTGCGAACGTCGGACCTACGATCCACGTGCGGTGCCGCCGGGCCATGTCGATATAGTCCTCGACGTCCAACGCCCGTCTGGACACGCTTACGTAATTCTGGGCGGGAACCAAGCTGTTGCCCGCCGTTCCAGTTATCGCCATCGGTTACGCCCTCACTTCACGACGATCACGTCGCCCGGCTGCAAGAAAATGTTCTGTTTGATGTTCTTGCCTTTGATCACGTCGTTGTAATTGAACTTGAGGATTTGTGCGCCGTTCCCGCGGTTGATGATGATATGCTTGGTGTCCGCGAAATCCTGAAACCCGCCGGACTCCACCAGGGCCTGCATGACCGTGGTCGGCGCGGTTAGATCGTGCTTCCCGGGGGCCCTTACCTGGCCCTGTATATAGTATTGCCTGCTGTGAGATGCCTCAAGAGCCACAGTGACCAAGGGATCCTTAATGCCCGCTTTGACCAGGCGGTCCGCGATGTCTTTCGCCAGATCGTCGCGAGTCCGGCCGGAAGCGGTCACATCGCCGGCGTGCGGCAGCGTGATCTTGCCATCGGGCCCCACCGTGTACGGGATGTTGAACTCCGGTTGGCCGTAGACCTGAACGCCCAGCACATCTTGGACGCCGATAACGTAGGTCTTCTCATCGGGTTGGTCCGCGCCCGGCGCGGAAGAACCCGGCGGGGCGGCCTGTGGCGCTGCCGGAGATCCGGGCGCGGGAGACTGCGCCTCCGAAGATCCCGGCGCGGCCGTCTGTGGCGCCGCGGACGTGGCTTGAAGTCCGGCCCCGGCGCATCCAGGGGCCAGCGCCAGTGCAATCACTGGCAATGCACACCACACTACCTTTCGCATCAACCTCGCCCGAACTATCAAGGCAACCCGGGGAGGCCCCCTCTCCGTCGTGGGGCGGAACTCGGAGGCGCGGTCCACCGGGACTACCGAATATCCAGTGTACAGCATCCAGCCAAGGTCATAGACAGCGTTTGCCGCTCTCCGCCAGTCGACGGTCAGCCGGGCGCCCGCTAGTCCGCTTTTCTTATGCCGGCCTGCCGTGGCGTCAGTGGATACACTTCGGCATAGTGTATTTCTCCTGAAAACCGAAGGAGCTGTCTACTCGGCTTGTAAGTCAAAGAAAAATATACTACTATTTGAGTGGCCGCACGGCACGACTTCGGCATCAAACGTGCTAGTAGGGAAGAGCGGATTTGTGTCGTAATCCGAACCATGCTCCAGGAGTTGCGTTTCCAATTCTCGACAGCGATTTTAACGATCATTACCCTTGCGGCCAGCGTGGCGGCAGTCGTCAATTTTGGCGAACAGCGGAAGTTCCGGCTACCGGAAGACGGCGTGATCTGGGTGGATCGCGCCGGAGGGGTCCAGGCGCTGTACGTGGCGCCTCGTAGCGGCGGGTCCACCGCGGGCATCCATCCGGGCGACCGGCTGGAGCGCATCGAGGGCGTTGAGATCAAAAAAGCGGTGAACGTTGCCCAGGTACTGGCCAGCGTCGGCTCATGGAAACAGGCCACGTACTCCTTGAGCCGTGGCGGCCGGGAATTCAGCGTGGGATTCGTTCTGATTGGGGAGGCGCCGCCCGACCGCGCGGTGTTGTACGAGTACCTGGTGGGAGTCGCCTACCTGGTGATCGGGCTGTTCGTCTATTTCCGTCGCGGCAGCGCGCTCAAGGCCCGGCATTTCTATGTTCTCTGCCTGGCTTCCTTCGTGTTCTTCTGTTTCCACTACACGGGGAAACTGAACGGGTTTGACAAGCTCATTTACTACGGGAACGTGGCGGCTGGCCTGTTGGCCCCCACCGTTTTTCTGCACTTCTGCCTGACATTTCCCGAGCCGCGCAAATGGCTGGGGACGCCGTTCCGGATCTGCCTGCTGTACGTGCCGGGGGCGCTGCTGTTCCTGGTTTACCTGGCCTTCTCCTCCGGCGCCGCCCTGACCGCGATGTCGCCGGTGGAGGTGAACTGGCTGTTAGACCGCGTCTGGATCCTGGTTTCCACGCTGCCGTACATCGCCGGCGGCCTGGCGTTGGGCCGCGAATACGGCAAGACCGAGGATCCGATCGTCCGGCGGCAGCTCAAGTGGTTGCGCAATGGCGCGCTCACCGGCGCCGTGCCATTTGCGGCGCTTTACGTCTTCCCGTACGCGCTGGGGGTGATTCCCACCGAGTACATGAAGATGTCGGTGCTGTCGTTAGCGCTGATTCCCCTGACCCTGGCGTACGCCATCGCGCGCTACCGGCTGATGGACGTGGATATCATCTTCCGGCGAGGCTACGCCTACACCTTGGCCACGCTGTGCGTGCTGGCGGGGTTTTACGGCATCGTTCTTTCCCTCGGCGCACAGGTGCAGAGATACTTCAAGGATCTTGGCCTGGCCGGCACGATGACCGTCATGCTCATTGCGGCGTTCCTATTCCAGCCCATCCGCAACTGGATTCAGGAGCGGCTGGACCGGCACTTCTACCGGGATCGCTACGATTACCGCCGCACGCTGGTGGAGTTCGCGCGCGAGCTGAGCACGGAGACGGATCTGGACGCCATGCTGACCTCGGTGGGGGAACGGCTGCTCGGGACCCTATCGATCCGGCATCTGGCGTTTTTCCTGGCGGAGGAGACGCCCGCGGGATTGCAGTTCCGTCTGCACAAGGCGATGGGCGTGAATCTCCGCCTGGGCGAGGCCGCCCTCGACGACGTGGACCTAAGTTTTCTGGTCTGGCCCCGGAGCGAGCCGTACCTGTTCTTCGAGCGCACGCGGCATCAGCTCGATGCCGTCTCGCGGTCCTGGCCGCCCTCCATCCGGCGCTCGATCGCCGAATTGGACCTGACCTACTACATGCCCTGCATGGTCCGCGGCCGCACCATGTCTTACCTGGGCGTCAGCCGGACGTCGGATGGCGACTATCTTTCCAGCGAGGACGTGGAGTTGTTGTCGACGCTGGCCGGCTACGTGGGGATCGCCATCGAAAACGCCTCGCTTTACCGCTCGCTGCAGCGCAAAGTGGAGGAATACGAGCGGCTCAAGGAATTCAGTGAGAACATCGTCGAATCCATCAACGTCGGCATCCTGGCGGCGGACCTCGAGGATCGCGTGGAAAGCTGGAACACGCAGATCGAACGGCTCACCGGCGTTGCTCGCGAAGGCGCGGTGGGCCGCCGCCTCCCCGACCTGTTCCCGGCGGATCTGATCGAACAGTTCGACGGCGTGCGCGGTGAAACCGGCATCCATCACATCTACAAGTTCGTCTTGACGCCTGCCGTCCATGGGGGCAACGGCAACGGCGCCCTCGGCGAGATCCGCGATTCCACGTTGAATATCGCGATCGCGCCGCTGGTGTCGAAGGACCAGCGGCAGATCGGCCGCTTGATCATCTTCGACGACGTGACGGACCGCGCGGAGCTCGAGCAGCGCCTGGTGCAGGCGGACAAACTCTCCAGCATCGGCCTGCTGGCGGCGGGCGTGGCGCACGAGGTCAACACCCCGCTGGCGGTGATTTCCACCTACGCCCAGATGCTCGCCAAGCAGGTGGCGGACGATTCCCAGAAATCGCTGATCCTGGACAAGATCGCCAGGCAGACGTTCCGCGCCAGCGAGATTGTGAACTCCCTGCTGAACTTCTCGCGCGCCTCGGCGGCGTCCTTCGGCGAGGTCGGCCTGAACCGCGTGATTCAAGAGGCGCTGTCGTTGGTGGAACATCAGATTCTAAAGACGGGCATCCAGGTCAAGGCTATCCTGGAACCCAATCTTCCTCCCGTTCATGGCAATGCCGGGAAGCTGCAACAAGTGTTCCTCAACCTCTTCCTCAACGCGCGCGACGCCATGCCGTCGGGCGGAACGCTGGAGGTGCGCACGTGGGCGGAAGACTCGGGCGTGAAAGTCGAGGTGGCCGACACGGGGCGTGGCATTGCGCCGGAGCACCTGCACCGCATCTACGACCCGTTCTTCACCACCAAGGCGGCCCTGAAGGGCACTGGTCTGGGGCTTTCCGTGACCTACGGCATCATTCAGGAGCATGGCGGCTCCATCGGAGTCGCCAACCGGCGCGCGGGCGGCGCCGTATTCCGCATCGAGCTGCCCTTCGCCGTGTCCCGTCCCGCGAGGCAGCCCGTCAATGCCGCCTGACATGACCGTCCCCGTGCCCGCGCCGGTTTCCACCAGGGGCCGCATCCTGGTAGTCGACGACGAGCCCGCCATTCGCGAGGGTCTTGACGACCTGCTGTCGGATGAGGGCTACGCCGTCGATCTGGCCCAAAACGGCGGCGAGGGCCTCCAGAAGATGGCGGCGCGGAGCTACGACTTGGTCCTACTCGACCTCATGATGCCCGACCGCTCCGGCATGGAGGTGCTGCGCGAGGTTCGCGACCGCGACCGCGAGACCCCCATTTTCATGATCACCGCGTACGGATCGGTTCAGGCCGCCGTGGACGCCCTCAAGCTGGGCGCCAGCGACTACTTCTCCAAGCCCTGGGACAACGAGAAGCTGCTGATCGAGATCGACCGCATGATTGCCCGGCGGCGTCTCGAATTCGAGAACGTGCATCTCAAGCGCGCGCTCGTGGAGCGCTATAGCTTTCCCAACATCATTGGGAAGAGCGAGCGCATGGTGCGGCTGCTGGACCTGGTAAGCCAAGTGGCTTCCGCGCGCTCCACCATTTTGATCACCGGCGAAACGGGCACCGGCAAGGAGCTGGTCGCCAAGGCCATCCACGCCAACTCGCCGCGCGTGGGCCAGATGTTCGTCGCGGTGAACAGCGGATCGCTGCCGCCGGACCTGCTGGAATCCACGCTGTTCGGCCACGTGAGAGGCGCCTTCACGAGCGCCGTGCAATCCAAGAAAGGCTACTTCGAGGTCGCCGACAAGGGCACGATTTTCTTCGACGAGGTGGGCACTATCGGCCCGGAGACGCAAATCAAGCTGCTGCGCGTCATCCAAGAGAAGGAATTCACGCCGCTGGGCGCCACCGATCCGGTCAAGGTGGACGTGCGCATCCTGGCGGCCACCAATGTCGATCTCTTTCAGTTGGTCAAGGAGGGCAAATTCCGCGAGGACCTCTACTACCGGCTGGACGTCATCAAGATCGCGCTCCCGCCCTTGCGCGAGCGCCGGGAAGACATCCCGCTGCTGGCGGAGCACTTCTTCGACTACTATTGCCGCGAGAACAACAAGTTCCTCGACTCCTCGGGGAAATCCACGCTGCGCTTCGCGCCCGATGCCATGCAGATCCTGATGGAGCACGCCTGGCCGGGGAACGTACGCGAGCTGGAAAACGTCGTGGAGCGGGCGGTGGTGTTGGCGACCGATCCCCTGGTTCCGCTTTTTGTGTTGCCCGACGGGCTGCTGCAGGCCAACGGCATTCGCGTCAGCCAGGCCGAAGGCGGCCCGCTCTCTCCGGACGCCTCGCTGTTCGAAATCGTCAACGACTACGAACGGCGTATCATCATCGAACGCCTGGAGCACAGCGGCTGGAGCCAGACCGAAGCCGCCGAGAACCTGCACGTCCCCCTCTCCACGCTAAACCAGAAGATCAAGCGCCTGGACATCAGGGTCCGCAAAAAGGGCGAAGTGTAGCGCCGGGCCCAAAGGGCGCCCTTTTGTCGGCGGTGATTCTCCGTTGCATCAGCACGCGTAAAACCGCGGCCGGAGCCGTGACCGTAAGGACGCGGTGGCCTCGCGCCTCAGATGCTGCCCGTCCCCTTTTGCGCCCGGTCCATGATTTCGTCGGCTAGAGCCTGCGGGCGGTCCATGTTGTGGAGCGTCAAGCGGCTAGCCTCGCCGGCCGTTTCAATGGCCAGGTCGCCCACGTCGAACAGGCGCTGCGAGATCCGCTGGCCCACCCGGACATCTTGAATCTTGGAAAGCTGGATGGTGCGCGTGGACCGGGAGGCCATGCCGGTTTCATAGCGCAGGCGGTCGCCGGCGATCACCAGCTTGGTAAAGCGCCGCCGGACCCAGTACGCCGCCGGCAACACCATCAGGAGCGCCGGAAGCCATATCACCCAGGCCGGGGGGCTGGCCTTCTCCCTAGCCACGTACAGGATCACATGACCCACGACCGCCGCCGCCACCAGCAGCGCTCCGGCCTTGATGAACTTGGCGGTGGGTTGAACGGTGATATCCGGCATGCTGTTCTCCTCCGAAGCGGTATTGTACCGCGCAACTTCGCCGCGCCCGCGGGGTTTACTATGAATAAGAGGGAAGGGATGGTCGATAGAGCGCTGACTGGGTTGGCATTGGTGTTCGGTCTGGCGGCTTGGCCGGCGGTTTCCACCCCCGCCAAGACCAAGAGCGCCAGCCCGCCCGCTCCGTTTTCCAAACAGATTCCCAAGGAGCAGCGAGTTTCGCAGGCGCTGAACCGTCTCACCTTCGGACCACGGCCCGGCGATGCGGAGCGCGTGCGCGCCATGGGTCTCAAGAAATGGATCGACCTCCAGCTTCATCCCGCGCGCATCGCCGAAAACCCCGTTCTCGAGGCCAAGCTGAAGCCGCTCGATACCCTTCGTATGACCGCCGGAGAATTAGTCCGCAACTACCCGCCGCCGCAGATCATTCGGCTGATGGCCAATGGACAGTTGCCGTATCCCTCCAATCCGGACCGCCGCCGCGCGGTTCAACGGCAGGCGGAGCGGCTGGTGAACGGGCAGGTTCAGGCCGGCCAGCCTCCCGCGCCGCTCGCGATCCCCGACTTCCTGACGGCGCTGCAGATCCGCACCTTGCGAACCGCCGCGCCGCAAGCTCGGCTCGATGCGTTTCTCGCCCTGCCCGCCGAGAAACAGGATGACGTGCTGGCTGCCATGCCGGCCGTGCGGCAGCAGCTTTTCGACGCTGCCCCTCCCGACCTGCGCCGGCGCATCGAGACTTCCATGGCTCCGCAACAAGTCGTGGTGCGCGATCTGTACGAAAGCAAGCTGCTGCGCGCCGTGTACAGCAACCGCCAGCTCGAAGAAGTGCTGGTCGATTTCTGGTTCAATCACTTCAACGTCTACCTGGATAAAGGGGCGGACCGTTTCCTGGTGACGGAGTACGAGCGCGACGTCATCCGCCCCCATGTGCTCGGCAAGTTCCGGGACCTGCTGGAAGCCACGGCCAAGAGCCCGGCCATGCTGTTCTACCTGGACAACTGGCAGTCCGTCGATCCCCACGGGCCGCTGGCGCGCGCCGGCATCCAGGCGCGCCGCGGGCTGAATGAAAACTATGGCCGCGAGCTGATGGAGCTGCACACCCTGGGCGTGGACGGCGGCTACACCCAGAAGGATGTCACCGAGGTGGCGCGGTGCTTTACCGGATGGACCATCCGCCAGCCGCAGCAGGGCGGCGATTTCGTGTTCAACCCGCGCATGCACGACGATGGCGAGAAGGTGGCGCTGGGCGAAAAGATCCCTTCGGGCGGCGGCATCCACGATGGCGAGAAGGTCCTGGACATCCTGGCGCGCCATCCCGCGACGGCGCATTTCATTTCCTGGAAACTTGCGCAACGATTCGTGGCCGACGATCCGCCCGCTTCGCTGGTGGACCGCATGGCGCGGCGTTTCCTCGAGACCGGCGGGGACCTGCGCGAAGTCCTGAAGACCATGATCGACTCGAACGAGTTCTGGAGCGTGGGCGCATACCGCACGAAGATGAAATCGCCGCTCGAGATGGCGGTGAGCGCGGTACGGGCGGTCGATGGCGACGTGGATTACGCCTTCAATCTGGCGAATCAGGTGGGTCTGCTCGGGCAGCCGCTGTACCGCAAGCAGGATCCCAACGGTTACGGTAATTCCAGCCAGGAGTGGGTGAACTCCGCCAGCCTGCTGGCGCGCATGAATTTCGCCCTGCAACTGGCGGACAACCGCCTGCCGGGCGTAAAGGTAGGCGCCGCGAAAGCGGCTCAACCCGGCGACCCGGCCGGCATCGACCTGGGTTCGCCGGAGTTTCAGAAACGCTGAGGCCACAGGGGAGGGGAAGCCCATGAACACACGCCGCATCTTTCTTCGCAATTCCGCGCTGGCCATGGTGGGAGCCGGATCGGTGCCGCTGTGGCTCACGCGCGCCCTCTATGCCGGCGGCGCGCCGTCGCCCCGAAAAAAAATCCTGGTCGCCATATTTCAGCGGGGGGCCGCCGACGGCCTGAACGTCGTCGTACCGCACGGCGAGAAGGCGTACTACGACCTCCGCCCCACCATTTCCGTTCCGCGGCCCGCCGCCGGCGGCGGCCAGCGCGAGGACGCGGCCATCGATCTGGACGGCTTCTTCGGCTTGCATCCCGCGCTGGCCCCGCTGAAGCCCCTGTTCGACCAGAGGCATCTGGCCATTGTCGATGCCGCCGGTTCGCCCGACCCCACGCGCTCCCATTTCGATGCGCAGGACTACATGGAATCCGGCACGCCCGGCCTGAAGGCCACCGCGAGCGGCTGGATGAACCGCGCGCTGCCTCCGGCCGAAGGCAAGGTCTCGCCCGCGCGCGCCGTCGCGCTCGGCCCCGTGCTCCCGCGCGCCATGCGCGGCGGGCGGCCGGCCCTGGCGGTAGAGAGCCTCGCGAATTTCCAGGTGCGCAGTCCCCAGGCTGCGGCGCAGTTTGAGCGGCTCTACGCCGAGACTCCCGACCCCGTGCTGGGCGCCATGGGCCGCGAGACTTTCGAGGCCGTGGCCTTGCTGCAATCCATCCAGAGGCAGGCGTACGCGCCCGCCGGAGGCGCGGAGTATCCGCGCGGCCGGTTTGGCGACAGCCTCCGCCAGATCGCCCAATTGATCAAGGCGGACGTCGGCCTGGAAGTGGCCTTCGCCGATATCGGCGGCTGGGACCACCACGTGAACGAAACCGGCCAGCGCGCCTCCGAGGGCCAGCTTGCCAACCTGCTGCGCGAGTTCGGCCAGGCGCTGGCCGCCTTCTGGCGCGACATGGGCGATCGCATGGCAGACGTGGCGTTGGTGACCATGTCCGAGTTCGGCCGCACGGCGCGCGAAAACGGGGACCGCGGTACCGATCACGGCCATGCCAATTGCATGTTCGCCATGGGAGGCCCCATCCGCGGCGGTAAAGTGTACGGCCGGTGGCCGGGTCTGGCGAACGAGCAGCTTTACGAGGGCCGCGACCTGGCGCTGACCACCGACTTCCGCGATGTTCTCGGCGAACTGGTGTCCCGCCACTTGGGCAACCCGTCCCTGAAAGACGTCTTCCCGGGTTACGATCCGAAGTTCCTGGGCCTGACGTAAGCCCGGACCAGCCAACGGAATGGGCAGGATTGTTCTCAAAAGAATTGTGTTATTCGGAACCGTCCCTGGTTCCCCTGGTTCCCTAGTTCCCCTGGTTCCCCCCCTGGTTCCCCCGAAATGGCGTGCTGAGTCCCCAAACATCCTGTTAACCTCCGTCCCCTCACTGCGTACTTACCCGGCAGAGAGGAATATGACAATGATGCAAATGCGAATCGGACAAGCCCTGCGGACTGCGGCGCTGGCCGTGTGCCTCGGCGCGCTGTTGCCACTGGCCGGGTCGGCCCAGTCGCCCAAGCGGGCCGTGGTGGCGCAGCCTCCGCCATCGGCTTTGGTGGAGCAGCCGAACGCCCAGCGCGTCAGGCAGGAATTGTGGAACTTGTTGGGGCACTACCCGCCCACCTTGCGCGAAGTCCTGGGAATCGATCCCAACCTTCTCAACAACGAGTCCTATCTGGCGCCGTATCCCGCCCTCGTGAGCTTTCTGAATGCGCACCCCGAGGTCACGCGCGATTCGTCGTTCTACGTCGGCGGACGATTCAGCTTCCGGCCCCAGCAGGACCCCGCCACGCAGGCCTTGGATATGTGGAAAAACGTGTTTGCAGGCATCGCCGTCTTCGCCGGTTTCGGCATGGCGATCGGCTTGCTCGTTTGGTTGATCCGGACTGTGGTGGACCACCGCCGTTGGAGCCGGTTAACCAAGGTGCAGACCGACGTGCATACCAAACTGCTCGACCGTTTCGGCTCGAACGAGGATCTGCTCGCCTACATTCAGTCGCCGGCTGGGGCGAAGTTCCTGCAATCGGCGCCGATCTCGCTTTACCCCGCTTCGCGCACCGCCGGCGCTCCCCTGGGCCGGATTCTCTTGTCGGTGCAGGGCGGCGTGGTGCTGATCGCGGCCGGCATCGGATTGCAATTCGTGAGCGGGCAAGTGGTGGAAGCCTCACAGCCCCTTCACGTCTTGGGCATTCTCGCCCTGGCGCTCGGCCTGGGGTTCGTCGTCTCGGCGATAATCTCATATGGGATCTCGCGCCGGCTCGGTTTGATCGAGCCGGCGTCTCCGGCGCCCCGCAACGAGTCGCAGGGAGCCTGATGCTTTGCAACGCGGGTGAGGAAAGACGCGAGCCGCCATGTTCCCCGAGGGGACTTACTCCGATATCGACCGCGCCATGGACGAGGCCCCGGCTGCCTTCGTGATGGACGAAACCACATTCCGCGCGTTCTACGACCGGAACGCGCGCGGATTGTGGACGTACCTCGCCCGCGTCACCGGGGATCGTTCGCTGGCGGACGACCTGCTTCAGGAAACCTTCTATCGATTCCTGCGCGCGGGAGCCGATTACGAAAGCGAGACGCACTGCCGCAATTCTCTGTATCGCATCGCCACCAACCTGGCGCGGGACGCGCGGCGCAGGAGCCTGGTGCGCGGGCCTTTTAGCGTGGCGGGACATGACATCGAACGCGTCCCCTCCGGCCATGACGCCGGTGCCGCGGAACGCAAGACCGATTTGACCCGCGCCATGGCGCGCCTCAAGCCCCGCGAACGGGCGATGCTCTGGCTGGCCTACGCCGAGGGCGCGTCGCACACCGAAATTGCGGACGTGCTTGGCCTGCGCCCGGCCAGTCTGAAGTCCCTGCTGTTTCGCGCGCGGCGCAAGCTGGCCGGGTTGATGGGCCGCGCAATGGATGGGAGCGAGTAATGAAACACGTCGATTGCGAATTTGAATCCGAGGCTCTGGCTGCGGCGCTCCAATCCCGCTGGCCCGAGCGTGTGGACGCCGGCCTGCGCGCGCATGTCGCCGGCTGCCGGATCTGCTCCGACGTGGTAGCCATCGCCGGGGCCATCGACGAGGCGCGCGAAGAAACGCGGGCGTCCGCCGTGCTTCCCGATGCGGGACGCGTTTGGTTTGTCGCTCAAATGCACGCCCGCCGCGAAGCCGCGAAGGCCGCGGGCCGGCCGATCACCGCGATTCAGGTGATCTCGCTGGCGTGTGCCATGGGCCTGCTAGGCGCGTGCTTCGGCGCAACCTCGACGTGGTTCCAATCGGCGCTAGCGAAGATCGCCTCGGGCATAGCCGATGTCAAAATCGAGACGGTGGTCCCCGCCGCAATGGCCCTGATGGCCGAGCACGGCGCGATGGTCGTCGTAGCAGCCGCCCTGCTATTGATAGGTTCCACCGCCGTGTGTCTCGTAATGCTGCGGGAGTAGGCGCTGGTCGAGCTCGGGAGAAGAATGCGTATGACCGAGCAACCGCGGGCTAGGGCGATTCATCTGCTCCGCAAGATCGGTGGCTAGGATCTCGGCGAATTGGTCGCGCAATATAGGCGCGTGGTCAACTGCGGTTTGCCAAACGAACGGCCAGTGGATGCCGAAGTACTTATGGGCCAGGATGTTCCGTAGTCCCACGATGTCAGACCACGGAAAACTGGAAAACTGGGACGGGCTCCCGCGCCGCGTCGCCTCCCGGATGCGCTCCGCCAGCGCCTCTTCCTCCACCCCCACCCGCGGCACGGCCGGCGTTCCCCGCCTCGGCTACCGGCCCCCGGCCACCGATGGCCCCGATAGCAACTCGACAACCCCGCCGGCTATTTGCTATTATAGATTTAGACATTATCTTGCTACCCTTGCGCGCACGCCTTTTCGCAACGCCTCGCCTTGCCAAACCGCGCACGACCCTTTCAAGGAGTGACCTTTAGGAAACCTATGGCTCTGAATCATTATTCGCTGGGCGCCCAAGTCGAACACTCGACGTTCGGCCTGGGAACGGTCCTGGCCAGCACTGAAGAACGCATCGTGATCCACTTCGACGATCACGGCGACAAGAAGTTCGTCACCCACATGGTGATGGGCAATCTGAAGAGGAGTGACCGGCAGCCGCCCCCGGAAAAGAGGGGCTCCCGGAAGAAGAAAGTCGCGCCAGTCACGGCGTAGGAGCCGCTACGAGGACTATTCGTTGAACGCACGCCAAAAACGTTTGTTTGAAGATGCCCGGAAACGCAATCCGGACATCCAGGTTCCCACCGCAACCGCTCCCGCCGATTGGACCGAAGCCGACCTGGCTTTGATCAAGCAAGGCGTCGGCGACAAGAGCGGCAGGCCGGACCGGGGATCCTCCGACTCCGCCGACGGCGGCGAATCGCCCACCGGGGAGCGTCCGGGGGCGGTAGTCACCTATTTTGAAGCCAAGGGTTTCGGATTCCTCCGCCCCGACGACGGCGGAAGGGACATTTTCTTCCATGTCTCGCGGCTGGTCGAGGGCTTGGCTACGGACCTTCGGCCCGGCGCGCGAGTCCTCTACGAGCTGGGGATGGATCGCGCGGGCAAGATGGCCGCGAGTGCCGTCCGCATCGCTCCTCCTCCGCAGTAGCCGGGAGTTCACGGTCTTCATGTTCGACAACCTATCGGAAAAGCTGCAACGGGTTTTCAAGAACCTGCGCGGCGAAGGAAAGCTCTCGGCCGCCAACATGGAAGGCGCGCTGCGCGAAATCCGCCTGGCGTTGCTGGAAGCCGACGTCAACTTCAAGGTCGTCAAGCAGCTTATCGAGAACATCAAGCAGAAGGCCATGGGCGAGGAAGTGCTCGCGGCGCTGTCTCCCGCCCAGCAAGTGATCAAGATCGTCCACGAAGAGCTGATCAAGATTCTGGGCAGCCATGAATCCAGGCTGCGCTTCGCCCACGAGCCGCCCAGTGTGTTTCTCGTCGTGGGGCTGCAAGGTTCGGGCAAGACCACCACCACCGGTAAGTTGGCCCGCTGGCTTTCGCGGAACGGCCACCATCCCATGATGGTTTCGGTGGATGTGTACCGTCCGGCGGCTCGCGAGCAGCTCAAGGTTATCGCCCGCGACGTCGGTTTGCCGCTCTACGAGGGCGCCCCCGAGGAACGGCGGCCGCTCGAGTTGGCGCGCGGGGCGCGGCGCGAAAGCGCCCAGACCGGGCGCGATGTCCTGTTGGTGGATACCGCTGGGCGCCTCCATATCGACGACGAGCTCATGACCGAATTGCAGGAGCTCAAGGAGCAGCTTCAGCCGGTCGAGATTCTGTTTGTGGCCGATGCCATGACGGGGCAGGATGCCGTTAAATCCGCGCACGAGTTCCACGAGCGCCTCGGAATCACGGGCGTGATCCTCACCAAGATGGATGGCGACGCGCGTGGCGGCGCGGCGCTCTCCATCCGCCACGTCACCGGACAGCCGCTCAAGTTCGTGGGCCTGGGGGAGAAGTTCGACGCGCTGGAGCCGTTTCATCCGGATCGCGCGGCCAACCGCATTCTCGGCATGGGCGATATCCTCTCGCTGATCGAGAAGGCGGGCCAGGAACTGGACCAGAAGAAGGCTGTCGAGATGCAGCGCAAGCTCATCGACAATGAGTTCACACTGGAGGATTTCCGCGACCAGATGCGCCAGATCCGCAAGCTCGGCCCGCTGGGATCGCTGCTGGACATGATGCCCAAGGTGGGCATGCTCAAGGATCTGAAAGACGTCAAGGTGGATGAAAAAGAAATCGCCCGCGTGGTGGCGATTATCGATTCCATGACGCCGCGCGAGCGCGACAACCACATGATCATCAACGGCAGCCGCCGCCGCCGGATCGCCCGGGGCAGCGGCGCTACTGTTCAGGACGTCAACCAGTTGTTGAAGCAATACGCCCAGGCCCGGAAGATGATGAAGAGTCTCTCGGGAGGTTTCCTGGGGCGTAAGATGGGCAAGATGAAACTGCCCCCCGGCTTTCCTTTCGGGGACATGCCGGGACGGTAGTGCCGCGCGCCGGCGCGAACCCGGCGGCGAATTTTAGAATAAGTGGGGAGCGCAGATGCTGATGATACGTTTGGCGCGATTCGGCGCCAAGAAGAAGCCGTTTTACCGCGTGGTGGTCATCGAAAAGGAGCGCGCCCGCAACGGCCGCTGCCTGGAGGTCGTGGGGCAGTATAACCCGGTGACCGACCCGGCGCACGTGCTCCTGAAGCACGACCGCATTGCGCACTGGACCAAGAACGGCGCGCAGTTGTCCGACACCGTGAAACGGTTGGTCGAGAAGAATCCCGTCGTGGCGGTCCCTCCGGCCGCCTGATCCGGCCGGCCGCCGTCCATACGTGATGGATCGAACGGCCCCAGCTGCCGCGGCCGGCGGCGGGTCGTTTTTCTTGGAGCCGCGTCGGGTACCATGGAATCAGAGGGCGGGATGATGAAGCAGCTAATTGAAGACATCGCTAAGGCTCTGGTGGACATCCCGGAAGAAGTTTCCGTGAACGTGGTCGAAGGCGAGCAAGTGACCGTGCTGGAACTCAAGGTAGCGCCCAGCGACCTGGGAAAGGTGATCGGCAAGCAGGGCCGTACCGCGCGGTCGATCCGCACCATTCTGGGGGCCGCTGGGATGAAGCTCGGCCGCCGGTTCACTCTGGAAATCCTGGAGTGAACGCGCCGGAGCCGCCGGAAGGGGCTGGCGCCGAGTGGATCGCGGTGGCGCTCCTGGGTAGGCCCCGCGGCTACCGTGGCGAGTTGACCGCGATGGCTTTGGGGAGCAAGCCCGAGCGCTACGAAGCGTTGAAAGACGTGTACCTGTTCGGCGCTCCGCGCGCCGGCGGGCCGGAGCTGGCGGGCCAGCGCTTCCAAGTGGAATCGGTCTGGTTCCATCGCGGCGGGCTGGTCCTGAAATTCCGCGGCGTGGACGGCATTGCCGCGGCGGAGCGGCTCACGGGCGCGGAGGTGCGCGTCCCGTGGAGTGAGCGTGCGCCCCTGGAGCCAGGCGAGTTCTTCCAATCGGACCTCATCGGCTGCCACGTGGTGGACCGGCGCAGCGGCGAATCGCTCGGCCGGGTCCTCGGCTGGCAGGATGCGGGAGGCGCGGGCCTGCTGGTGGTGGAAGGCGGCTGGCTGCTTCCTTTCGCGCGCGCCATCTGCGTCGAGATCGATCCCGCCGCCAGGCGCATCGCGGTGGAGTTGCCGGCCGGCCTGAAGGAACTGAACCAGCCGTGATCTTCCACGTAGTGACCATCTTCCCCGAGTTCTTCCAAAGCCCGTTCGCGCATGGCGTGGTGAAGCGCGCCGTGGACGCGGGGATCGTCGAGATCCGCATCCACAACCTGCGCGACTGGACCTTCGACCGCCACAAGAGCGTGGACGACCGTCCTTTCGGCGGCGGCGAGGGCATGGTGCTCAAGCCCGAGCCGCTCTTCCTCGCCGTGGAATCGATCTGGCCCCACGGGGCGGGCCGGAGCGCCCTCCGGGCCGCCCACCCTCCCGATCGAAAAGTCGTGCTCCTTTCCGCCCAAGGCCGCCTCTTCGACCAAGCCATGGCGAACCGCCTGGGCCGCTCCTCGGAGCTGCTGTTCTTGTGCGGCCGCTACGAGGGCGTGGATGAACGCGTAGCCGAGCACCTGGCCGACGAGGAAATCTCCATCGGCAACTACGTGCTGAGCGGCGGCGAGTTGGCCGCGGCGGTGGCCATCGACGCCATCGCGCGCCTGTTGCCCGGCGTGCTGGGCAACGAGACCTCCGCGGCCTTCGAGTCGTTCCAGGCGACGGGCCACGGCGAGGGCTTGCTGGATTGCCCGCACTGGACGCGTCCCGCCGAGTTCCGCGGATGGAAAGCCCCCGAGGTCCTTCTGAACGGCAACCACGAAGAAATCCGCCGCTTCCGCAAGCGGGCCGCCCTAGAGAAAACCGCGCGGCTGCGGCCGGACCTGATCAAGTAGCCGTGGAGTGGGCTCCGGCCTGCTATGCCGCCATTCATGGCGGCATTCCGGTTCTCGAGAAGAGAAAGAATGCCCGCACGAATGCGGGCATGGCAGGCCAAAGGCCCACTCCACGGATGAACGATCAAATCTCCAGCTTGCCCTGGAACGTCATGTCGTCCAGGAAGAACGATGGCGTCAGGCTCAGACGGCCGATTTTGGCGTCGAACTCGAGCCGCTTGTCCTTCGCCGTGATTTCCTTGGCGTGGGGAAACAGGTAGACAACCACCGGTCCATCGTCCCGCTGCAAGACCTCCACGCTGGAAGGCGCCAGGTCCTTCTTCCCGTCGCGCTTGATGGAAGCCTGCTTCTTCAGTTGCGCCAGCAGCGTTTGGGAACTGCCGCTTGCCATCGCCCTGGGTACGCCGTAGACCGCGATGGCATAGTGGGCTTCGTCCACGGTGGGCGCGTTCGTATCGCGGGCCTTCAACTCCGCCTCGCGAATAGGTAGCGCGCTCTCCCAGCGCACCGTCAGCTTGGGAGGCTGGACCGAATCGGAGCCGCTCCCGCCGCCCGTGTCCCCGGGTTGCTGGCCCCCTGGATACCCACCCCCGGGATACCCGCCCCCCGGATACCCGCCGCCAGGGTAACCACCGCCCGGGTAACCGCCTCCGCCGCCCCGGCCAATGCCGGGTATCTGAATTCCAATGCCGCCCATCCCGCCGCGTCCCATCCGGCGGCCTGCCTGGTTCTGGCCGCGTCCCGCCGATCGGTCGAGCGTAGGCTCGACCGTCACCGCCCACGGCGAGTTCGACAGAATCAGCGTCGTATCATCCTGGTTCCAGTCGGCTATCTGCTTGTCTTTCCAAGGCTCGTCGGCCGCTGTCAGTAGAGCGAGGGAGAGAGGGAGAAGAAACAGGGTTCGAAACATAGATTGCCGCGCTATATTCCCCATTGTCTTCTTAAACGTGGCCCATGGCGGATTCGTTTCAGGTTCCTGTCCGTAACGGATCTCCGGATCCCGCGAAGAATTGACGCGGCAAACAGAGGCGCGCGGCCGGACCGGCGCATTTCGCGGTAAAATACGTGTTTCCCAACTCAGTGTTGCGAGCATTCATGCGCCCTAGTATCGCCCGCTGCGCTCTGCCGGTTGCACTCACGTTGGCTGTGCTCTCCACCATGGGGGCCGACCAGGCCGCCAGGCGGTCCAAGGCCAAATCGGATCAAACCAGCGCGGCGTCCGCCAGGGCCGCCGCGGTTGCCGGTTATGGAAACGCGGATGCGATCGGCGAAGAAGAGCTGAAGATCTACGACTATTTCCTGGCCTCCGATCAGCTCGAAGGCCGCAATTTCCCGTCGCGCGGCTACGACGCCGCCGCGCTCTACGTCGCCAGCCACTTGGCGGAATGGGGACTGAAACCGGCCGGCAGCACGATGGGTACAAATGGCCCCCTGCAGGCTTATTTCATGCCCATCGAGATGGCCGCGAGTCAGGTTGCGCCGGAGGAAAGCAAGGCCTCGCTTATCGCGCCGGCCCCGGCCGGCCGCGGAGCGAACGCCTCTGGCGAACCGCGCGCTACGAGTTTCGAATATGGCAAGGATTGGGCCGCCGGCGCCGTTGCCATGGGATTTGCGGGTGGAAGAGGCGGCGGAGGTGGCCGCGGCGGACCGCCTGCCCAACCTGTCGACGCGTCGGCAAACCTGATCTTCGCCGGCAACGGCTACGTGATCCATACGGCCAAAATCGATCCTTATGATGGTCTGGACGTGCGCGGCAAGATCATAGTAGTCGCCGGCCTGCCGCCGGAGATGGCCGCGCAACAGGCCGCCGGACGCGGCCGGGGCGGAGCCGCTCCCGATCCGCTCGGCCAAGCCTGTACGGACTACCTCACGCCCGAACAGTACGCCGCCAGGAATGGCGCCTTGGCTGTCGTCGCCATTGCCAATTTTCAGCAGATCACCGCGATGTCCCATCCCAGAGCGGTCGCGGCTCTCAACGGTCCCGCCTTCCAGGTCGTGAAGTTCCAGCAGGCGGCCGCCTGTCCCAGCGCCCCATTGGTCACCGCCGGGTTGGATTTGACCAATGCCATTTTCCAGGGCGAGAGGCTGAGTGGCTCGCAGGTGTTCTACGGCGCCGGCGCCAACGCCAAGCTGGAATCGTTCGATCTGAGCGCTGGCAAGAAGCTCAGCATCCGCGTAGCGGTCCATACCCAGCCAGGCCACGGCGAGAATGTCGCCGGCGTCCTGGAAGGCAGCGACCCGGTCCTGAAGAACGAGTTTGTCGCGATCACCGCCCATCTGGACCACCTCGGTCTGAGCGCGCCGCAGCCCGATGGCCATACCGTGTACAACGGAGCCGATGACGATGGCTCCGGTTCCACCGGCCTGCTCGGCATCGCCCACGCTTACGCCGCGGGCGCCGCCCAAGGCATGCGTCCGAAGCGCTCGATCCTCTTCCTGTGGCTAGGCGGTGAAGAGAAGGGCCTCTGGGGCTCGCAGTATTTCACCGAGTTCCCGCCCATCGACCTGACCAAAGTGGTAGCGGATCTGAACATGGACATGATCGGCCGCACCAGAGGCCCGGGCTTTGTGGATTCGAACGTCACCCACGTCCTGGTGAACCCCGGCGAAGTACTCGTCGTCGGCCCGAATGTCAGCAGCGACGATCTGGGCAAGACCATCGACACCGTCAACGCCAGCTACCAGAAGCTTGTAATCAATCACTTTTACGATGCAACCGCGCCGGACGCCACCCACGACAATCTGGGGCCCCGGCCCAACGGCCAGCGCATTTTCTACCGCAGCGACCACTACAACTTCGCCAAGATGGGAATCCCCATCACGTTCTTCACCACCGGCCTGCACCCGGACTATCACGCCCCCACGGACACGCCGGAAAAAATCGACTACCAGGAACTCCAGGTGGTCGCAAAGACCGTAGCCGCCGTCGGCTGGCAGCTCGCGGAGCAAAGCGGCCGTCCGAAGCTGAAGGAGAACCTGCCGGACCAGTTGGTGAGGGACATGAAGGCCGCGCAGTCGCAAGGCTGGGGCAGAATCACGCCCGTCCTGCCGCCCCTGCCCGGCGAACCGTACTAGCGGCTCGGCAAGATTCCCTTCGGTGGGACAGGCCCACCGTGCTTCACTATGTCCGTCAGACCACCGTTTGCTTCGCCGAGTGGATTTCCTGCAAGCTCCACACGCGGATGGGGTCGCGGGCGCGGGCGGCGATCGCCTCGGCGGCGGCTCGGGCGCCGCTCATGGTGGTAATGCACAGGACGCGGTACACCACGGCGCTACGCCGGATGGCTTTCTCATCGACGAACGCCGGCGCGCCCACCGTGGTGTAGACTGCCAGTTGAATCGAGCCGCCTTTGAGAAGATCCACTACGTTGGGACGGCCTTCGTTCACCTTGAACACCGTCTTGCAGACCAGACCGGCCTGGCGCAGCGTGGCGGCCGTGCCGCGCGTGGCCACCAGGCTGAAGCCGAGCGCCGCGAAACGCTTCGCCACCGCCACCGCTTCGGGCTTCTGGCGGTCGTTCACGCTGAGAAACACCGTGCCGCGCTCGGGCAGGGTGGCGCCGGCGCTGATCTGCGCCTTCAGGAACGCTTCGCCGAAGTTGATGCCCACGCCCATCACTTCGCCCGTGGAGCGCATCTCCGGGCCCAGCGCCGGATCCACGCCCGGGAATTTGTTGAAGGGGAATACGGGCGATTTCACGAAGAATTGCGGCGCGGTCAGCGTGCCGGAAACCGGGCCTCCGGTCAGATGCGCGCAGTCTTTCAGCTTGCCGCCCATCATGAGGCGGACGGCGATCTTGGGCAGCGGCGCGCCGGTGGCCTTGCTCACGTACGGGACCGTGCGCGAGGCGCGCGGGTTCACTTCCAGAACGTACACCACGCCGTTCTGAATGGCGTACTGCACGTTCATCAGGCCGATCACGTGCAACGCCTTGGCGAGCCGCACGGTGTACTCCTCGATGGCGCGGATGGCGGCCGGGGCGAGCGATTGCGCCGGCAGGACGCAGGAACTATCGCCCGAGTGCACGCCCGCTTCCTCGATGTGCTCCATGATGCCGGCGATGAGCACGTCGTCGCCGTCGGCCAGCGCGTCCACGTCCACTTCGGTGGCGTCTTCCAGGAAGCGGTCCACCAGCACGGGGCGCTCCTGCGAGAACGTGACCGCTTCGCGCATGTAGCGCCGGACCGTCTCCTCGTCGTAGGCGATGACCATGGCGCGGCCGCCCAGCACGTAACTGGGCCGCACCAGCACCGGATACCCGATGCGCAGCGCCACCTCGCAGGCCTCTTCCACGCTCGTCGCCGCCCCATTGGCTGGGCAGGGAATGCCCAGTTCCGCGAGCAGCTTGCCGAACAACTTGCGGTCCTCGGCCAGATCGATGTTGGAGGGGTCCGTGCCGATGATCGGAATGCCCTGGCGCTTGAGCGGCAGCGCCAGGTTGAGCGGCGTCTGTCCGCCGAACTGCACGATCACGCCATCGGGCTTTTCCGTGTCGCAGATGTTGAGCACGTGTTCCAGCGTGAGCGGCTCGAAGTACAGGCGGTCGCTGGTGTCGTAGTCGGTGGACACGGTCTCGGGGTTGCAATTGACCATGATCGACTCGACTCCCATCTCCTGGAGCGCGAAGGAAGCGTGGCAGCAGCAGTAATCGAACTCGATGCCCTGGCCGATGCGGTTGGGCCCGCTGCCCAGAATCGCGACCTTCTTGCGCGTGCCGGGGTCCGCTTCGCACGAGCTTTCGTAGCAGGAATAGAGATACGGCGTGAAGCTTTCGAACTCGGCCGCGCAGGTATCGACGCGGCTGAAGACGGCGCTCACGCCCAGCTCCTTGCGGCGGTTGCGGATGGCGATTTCGTCGGCGCCCCAGGTCTTGGCGAGCTGCGCGTCGGAGATGCCGTAGCGTTTGGCGCGGCGGAAGACTTCGGCATCTAAACCGGCAGGCCGGGAGGCCTGCCCCACTGAGCCTAACTCGCTTTCGAAATCTACGACCTCTTTGATCTGGCGCAAGAACCAGGGGTCGATGGCGGTTAATTCGTGGATCTCTTCGACGGTGACGCCGGTGGCCAGGGCGAAACGAATGTAGCTGAGCCGGTCCGGCGTGGGCGTGATCAGCTTGGGCGTAATCAGCGCCTTGTCATGCTGCTCCGAGCCGAAGGCCTTGCCCGTCTCCAGGCTGCGCATGCCTTTGGAGAGCGCTTCCTTGAAGGTGCGGCCGATGGCCATCACTTCGCCCACGGACTTCATCTGCGTTCCCAGCGCGGGCTCCACGCCCGGGAACTTCTCGAAGGCCCACTTGGGAATCTTCACCACAACGTAGTCGATGGTAGGCTCGAAACACGCCGGCGTTTTGCGCGTGATGTCGTTGCGGATTTCGTCCAGCCGGTAGCCCACCGCCAGTTTGGCCGCGATCTTGGCGATGGGGAAGCCCGTGGCCTTGGAGGCCAGCGCCGAGCTGCGGGAAACGCGCGGGTTCATCTCGATGATCACCATGCGCCCGGTGCGCGGGTGGATGGCGAATTGCACGTTGGAGCCGCCCGTATCCACGCCGATTTCGCGCAGGCAGCGGATGGCGCCGTCGCGCATCATTTGGTATTCGCGGTCAGTGAGAGTCTGGGCCGGCGCCACCGTGATGGAATCGCCGGTGTGTACGCCCATGGGATCGAAGTTTTCAATGGAGCAGACGATGATGCAGTTGTCGGCCAGATCGCGCATCACCTCCAGCTCGAATTCCTTCCAGCCCAGCGCGCTCTCCTCGATGAGGACTTCGTGCACCGGCGAGAGCGCCAGGCCGCGCTCCAGGATTTCGACGCACTCCTCCTGGTTGTAGGCGATGCCGCCGCCCGTGCCGCCCAGGGTGAAGCTGGGGCGCAGGATGACCGGATAGCCGATGCGTTCGGCGAACTCCAGGCCGCCCTTGACGCCGTTGACGAGCTGCGATTCGGGCGTCTCCAGGCCGATCTTGCGCATGGCGTCCTTGAACAGCAGGCGGTCTTCGGCTTTCTTGATGGCGTCGATCTTGGCCCCGATCAGCTCCACGCCGTACTTTTCGAGCACGCCGGCCTCGGCCAGCTCCACCGAAAGGTTCAGCCCCGTCTGTCCCCCCACGGTGGAGAGCAGCGCGTCCGGCCGCTCGCGTCGGATGATCTCCTCCAGGTACGGCAGCGTTAGCGGCTCGACGTAGGTTTTATCGGCGAGGTCCGGGTCGGTCATGATGGTCGCCGGGTTGGAGTTGACCAGCACGACCTTGAAACCGTCGGCGCGCAGGGCCTTGGCGGCCTGGGTTCCGGAGTAATCGAATTCGCAGGCCTGGCCGATGACGATGGGGCCGGAGCCGACGATGAGGATGCGATGAAGGTCGTTGCGTCTGGGCATCCGCTATTGGTTCCCGCTCATGAGTTTCACGAAATCGTCGAACAGGTAGTGCGAATCGTGCGGGCCGGGCGCAGCCTCGGGGTGGTACTGCACGCAGAAGACCGGATACTGGCGGTGCCGAAAGCCCTCCAGCGTCTGGTCGTTCAGATTGATGTGCGTGATCTCGATGGCGTTGAGGTCGAGCGAATCCGGGTCCACGGCGAAGCCGTGGTTGTGCGAAGTGATCTCGACGCGCCGCGTGAGCTCGTTGCGCACCGGGTGGTTGGCCCCGCGATGGCCGAATTTCAGTTTGTAGGTCTTGCCGCCCACGGCCAGGCCGAGCAACTGGTGGCCCAGGCAGATGCCGAAAATGGGCTTCTTGCCGATCAGCTTCCGGATATTGCCTACTTGCTCCTGGAGCGGTTCGGGATCGCCCGGGCCGTTCGAGAGGAAAATACCGTCGGGTTCGAGCGCCAGCGCGTCTTCGGCGGAGGTGAGCGAGGGAACCACCGTCACGCGGCAGCCCACTTGGCGCAGGCGGCGCAGGATGTTGAGTTTGATCCCGAAATCGTAGGCCACCACGTGGAATCGCGGCTCCGGCGGGACGGCGATCGTTTCCGAGGGCGAACAGGCGTCCACCGCCTGGTTCCACTCGTAGCGTTCCGGAGTGCTGACGCGGCTGGCGAGGTCCAGCCCCGCCATGGTGGGAATGGCGCGCGCCTTTTCGACCAGCTTTCCGGCGTCGCGTTCCACCGCCGAAAGCACACCCCGCATCACGCCGCGGGTACGCAGGTGGCGGACCAGCGCGCGCGTATCGAGTCCGGAGACGATGGGGATGCCGTGGCCGCTCAGGAACGCGTTGGCTTCCGCGTCCGAACGCCAGTTGCTGGAGGCGGGAGAAAACTCCCGGACCACCAGCCCCTCGATGTACGGCCGCGCGGATTCGTTGTCATCCCCGTTGGTTCCGTAGTTCCCGATTTGCGGATTGGTAAGGATGACGATCTGGCCGGAATAGGAGGGATCCGTGAATACTTCCTGGTAGCCCGTGAGCGCGGTGTTGAATACCACCTCTCCGGACCGCTCGGCGGGCGCGCCAAAACTCCTGCCTTCGAAGACCGTTCCGTCTTCCAAGGCCAGAATTGCGGAGTTCAACTTGGGCTGTTCCTCCCTGGGTGTGGATAAGCTTTATTCTAGCAGGACGCCGCCAGCGGCACGGCCCCGCAAATCACAGCCAGACCACTCCTCATTCTTCTCCGCGAATTCCCCGCGTCTCTGCGTCGGGGCGCCCTCCGGGCCCGGTGAAGTTTTGGTCGCTCCACACTACGATGTTACACTGTGGCCCCCACCACCCCCGTACCCCGCCAACTGTTGCGATTGCGCCAGCTTATCTCCATCTCGCCCAGAGCGGCTTCCTCGAACCACGAGGCGAACTCCGCCCGGCCGATATAGAACGCCGTGGGCGCCACTAGATGATCGAAAACCGTGGAATAGTTCTCGCGAAAGGAAAACCCCGAAATCGAGTACAGGTAGTCGTTATAGAACAACAGCCGCTTCAGCGCGGGCATGCGCCGGTTGACCGGCCCGTAAACCGCCTTGAGCGCTACCTGCATGGGAACCGCGATGGCGAACGAAATGGCGCGCGTCGCCTGGCGGGGCAGACGCGACGTAATCGCGGTGCGTATGGGGCTGACCAAGCCGGTGACCCACCAGTTGCCTTCCTTTCCGTAGACCCACGCGGACATGCGGCCGCCGGGCGCCAGCCGGCGAACCAGGCTCAGAAACCCGGCCTTGGGGTCGGGAAGATGGTGGAGCACGCCGATGCTGTACGCATACTGGAAGACGGGCCGCAGCGGCGGATGGTAGATATCGGCCTGGACGATGTGCGCGTTCGGCAGATGGCGGGTGTTCGCGAAGGCCGCGTCCACGGCGTCGGAGAGGTCGATGCCCACCGCCTCGGCGGCCCCGAACGCCGCTGAAAGGGCCACGTGCCGTCCCTTCCCGCAGCCTCCATCGAGCACCAGCTTGCCGGCGAAAAAATCCTTTTGGACCGGCAGAATCCAATCCAGAAACTCGGCTTCGTAGGTGTCTTCCAGTTGGCTGAAGTGCGTCCACTCATACCCGAACGCGTCGGCCGTGGCCTGCTGCTCGAACGAAACCGCCTCGGGCCGCAGCCGCGGAACGCCGCGCGCCACCGGGTAGGACTTCCGGCAGGCGTCGCAGCCCAGCGCGCCCTCGAGGATCTCTTCGTCTTCGGTCTTATCGATCCGTAAGCCCAGGGAGCCGCCGCAAACCGGGCAGACAATGAAATCCAGCAGGCGCTTTTTCATAACCGGGCGTGAGAGCGCGGGCGGAAGGACTTCCGGCCGCGCGTAAGTCACAGTGTACACCATGCGCGAAACCGGCTTACACTATGAATACATGCTGTCGATCGTGATTCCGATCCACAACGAGGAGCGTTCCATTCTCCCTTTGTACGATCGTTTGACCGCGGTGATGAATCGCGTGGGGCGGCCCTACGAGATTCTGTTCGTGGACGACGCTTCCACCGACCGCAGCTTCGAGCTGCTGGCCAACCTGGTGGAAACCGACGGCGCCCTGAAGGTGATCCGGCTGCGGCGGAATTTCGGGCAGGCGGCGGCGCTCTCGGCGGGGTTTCACGAAGCCGCGGGCGAGGTCATCATCGCCATGGACGGCGATTTGCAGCACTCGCCCGAGGACATCCCGGCCTTGCTCCACCCGATCGACGAGGGCTTTGACATCGCCAGCGGCTGGCGCAAGGAACGGGTGGACAACGCGTTCAGCCGCAGGCTCCCTTCGCATGTCGCCAACTGGCTCATGGCCAAGGCGTCGGGAGTCGCGCTGAAGGATTTCGGCACCACCTTCAAGGCGTATCGCGCGGAGATCCTCAAGGACGTGAACCTCTATGGCGAGCTGCACCGGTTCATTCCCGCCCTGGCGAGTTTTTACGGCGCGCGCATTGCGGAAGTGCCGATTCACAACGAGCCGCGCGCGTCCGGCGACTCCCACTACGGCCTGGGCCGCACGTTCCGCGTGATGTTCGACATCCTCACCATCAAGTTCCTGCTGAAGTACATGACGCGGCCCATGCATTTCTTCGGCGCGCTGGGTCTGGCCGGCACTACTTGCGGCGGCGCGATTCTCGCGTATCTGGCGGTGAAGAAGATGCTGGGCTACAACATCGTGATCGAGAACGGCCCGTCCATGGTGGCCGGCGCCCTGATGGTGGTGACCGGCGTGCTGATGTTCAGCACCGGCCTGCTCGGCGAGTTGATCATGCGCACGTACTTCGAAAGCCAGGATCGCCGCATCTACGCCGTGCGGGAGATTCTCACCCGGAAACAGCGTGACGTAGCCGGCGGCGCCCGTTAATTTCGAGGTGGGACATAATTTCGAGGTGGGACAGGCCATCGTTTTGTGTGGCCTGTCACTCCCGCCCCCGCACTCCCATCCCTCAAGGCGCCAGCTCCGCGAACCTCGGCCCCCTTTGCTGCGCGAACCCGGTCAGCGGCGCAGTCGCGCCAACCATACCTAGTACTCTGACCGGATGATGTAGTGCCTATGTGCTGGACCGCTCCGAGTCGCAACATCATCCGGTCAAAGCGCTAGCCCGCGCGCATCTCCTACTGGCTCACCTTGAGTACCCACATCGGTTGCGCCAGCAGACTCTGAGGCAACTCCGGTAAGTCGATGGTCACGGCGCCGCCGGCCGCCGTCCAATGCAGGGGAGCCGTTGAACCGAGCAAGGTGACCGCCTTCGGTTGCAGACCGCCCTCCGTAATCCGAAACTGGCGGCCCGGCCAGCGTGGAAGAATGGCGTATACGTCCGTACCCTTGGAGGTAAAGAAGGTTTCGATGCGGGCCTTGCCGGGCGCCGGATCGATGAGCGTGGAGACGTCGTAAGCGGTTGAGAACTCTCTGTTGTAATCCACCTTGGCCGCTTCACCGGCGCTCCACTGGCGCGTGATCTTCCAGGGTTTTGTGCCGTAGATGGCTTCGCCGTTGACCTGCAGCCAGGAGCCCATCTGCAGCAGACGCTCTTGCATGATCACCGGGATGATGCCATCGGCTGCCGGGCCGATGTCGAGCAGCAGGTTTCCGCCCCGGCTCACCAGGTCGACCAGGATGGCGACCAGTTGTTGGCCGGTGTGATAGTCCTCCACTCGTTCGGCGCGATTGTAGCCGTAGGAAAAGCCCATGCCGCGGCTCTCCTCCCAGGGGTGGTCCATGCCGCTCATGCCCGCCGTATATTCGGTGGTCCAATATCCGCCATGCTTGTGGCGGGTTTCCTTGCCCCAGCGATCGTTGATCACCACGGTGTCCTTCACCGGCGAATCGTTGAACAGCCAGGCGAGCAGTTCCGGGCTGTGCCAGTCGGCGGAGGACAAATCCCACTCCCCGTCGCTGAAGATGATGGACGGCTCATAGCGCGTGACCGCGTCCTTGAACTGCGGAAACATGTGCTCGCGGATGTAGCGCTGCTTGTCGGTAAGCCACAGCGGGTTGTACCACTCGTAGAGGGAATAATAGAAGCCCATTTTGAGGTTGCGCCGCCGCACGGCCGCCGTGAGGTCGCCCAGCAGATCGCGCTTGGGGCCCGTTTCCACCGCGTTCCAGGGCCTGCCCCAGGTGGCCGAAGCCTCCTTGCTGGGCCACAAGGCGAATCCTTCGTGATGTTTCGAAGTCAGCACCACGTACTTCGCGCCCGAGCGCTGGAAGAGGTCGGCCCAGCGATCGGGATCGAAGAGCTCGGCGCGGAATTGCGCCGCGAAGTCCTGATACGGAAAATCCGCGCCAAACCGTTGTTGATGATAAGCCCAGGTTCCGGTTTGGACCGGATTATTCACGCCTGGCTTCCGGCCCTCCGTCATCGCGTTCCAATACCACTCCGCATAGGCGAGTCTTCCGGGGATCACCGGCGCGTAGGCCGGCGCCGAATAGACGCCCCAATGAATGAAGATTCCGAACTTGGCATCGGTGAACCACGCCGGCGTGGGACGGCGGTCGATGGACTCCCAGGTCGCATCGTAGTGCTGCGCCTGGAGCAGCGTGGCAGCGGCGAAAAGCAGGAGAATTCGCATGGCGGAATTAGTGTATCCAAATGTGTCGGGCGTCGCAATGGGTGCACAATGGGGGTGGTGGACCCGAACGCTTTTACTCACGCCCTCTATCACATGGTGAGCCACTGGGCAGCAGTCGTGGCTGTAATAGGGCTGCTCTCGACTTTCGGAATCATTTTGAGTACGACGCGGGTGCGCCCTGCGTTCTGGGGTCGCGCATTCTGTGTCGCCAATATCGTGCTGCTGTGGGTGATCTCCTGGTATTTTCTGTACCGAATGACGATCTTCCGCAAGTGGCTTGATAACGCATTGCCCGCCAACTACAACACCGTAACCGGCGCAACTCCGTATACTCATGCCTTGGGGTTTCTCGTGCTCACCGTTCTAGTATATCGATTCCAAAGTAATATTGCAATACAGCCGATAGTGGTGTAGACTCCTCGTATACCATTACGAGGAGGCCGATTGCTTGCCCTTCGTTAGCCGCCGCGCCCAGTTGAAGCTGCGCAACGACGAGATTGCTATGCTTTCGGAGCTTTCCCAGTCCAGAAACCAGCCGGCCAGTCGCGTGCAGCGCGCTTCGATTCTATTGCGTTATCACGCGGGAGACACGGTTTCAGGGATCGCCAGGACTTTGGCGACGAACCGGCCACGTGTCGAACGGTGCGTAAGCAAGGCCCTGGATTTGGGAGTGGCTCAGGCATTGGCCGATTTGCCTGGCCGTGGTCGTCGCCCGGCGATGACGGCTGAAGCGCGCGCGTGGGTGGTTGCCCTGGCATGCCAGAAACCGAAGGACTTGGGCTATGCCGAGGAACTCTGGACCACGAGATTGTTGTCGCGGCATGTCCGGAAGTATTGCGAGGCGGCTGGACACCCGAGCCTCACGAAACTGGGGCGTGGAACGGTCTCCAAGATTCTCCGCGCCAACCAAGTGCATCCCCACAAGATTCAGTACTACCTGGAGCGGCGCGACCCCGAGTTTAACGCCAAGATGGTGCAGGTTCTGCACGTTTACAGGGAGGTGGAGATCTGGCGTGAGAGAGGCGCGCCGCCGCCGGATCTGGTAGCCGTGCTCTCCTACGACGAGAAACCCGGCATGCAAGCTATCGAGAATACCGCCCCGGACCTGCCGCCGGTCCCCGGAAAACACTCCACCATAGGGCGGGATCACGAATACATCCGGCACGGAACGCTGTCCTTGCTGGCCGGCATCGACCTCCTGTCCGGCGAGGTTTTGGGCCTGGTGCGCAAACGGCATCGCAGCGCGGAGTTCATCGAGTTTCTAAGACTAGCCGACGCGCATTATCCAGCCGGCGCCCGCATCCGTGTTGTGCTCGACAATCACTCGGCCCACATCTCCAAGGAGACACGCACATTCCTGGCGACGCTGCCCAACAGGTTTGAATTCACCTTCACACCCAAACACGGGTCCTGGCTCAACTTGGTCGAATCGTTCTTCGGCAAAATGGCGAAAACTCTGCTGCGTGGTATCCGAGTCGCCTCAGCCGATGAACTCAGAGCACGGATCGAGCTCTACCTCAAGGAGGTCAACGAGACGCCTGTCGTCTTCCGCTGGCAGTACAAGCTGGAGACGTTGTCCGTTGTGTAACATTGCTATGTTATCTAGGAATCACAATACTAGCAGCCGGGGATTGCTTTCTCGTTTTCGAGCCACCCCGAAAGTAGCCCACTACCACAATGGGTCTTGCCCGGGATTTCCGTTTTGCCATCCTGGGCGGCATTAATTATACTCCCAACCACGCTAACTGGAGCTGTTTTTCTCATTTTCCCATCCGGGCGGACCCTGGCGGCCCGGGGTGAAAGCCAACTCTGGCTCTTTGCAAATTGTCTCTCCCGTCGCGCAGCCCACGAGCGAAACTGGTCAAACAGCCTGAACCAGGTCGTACGAAACTCCCCGTCTTTACAAACTCGGGCGCGACGCCGGCCGGCGTTGGCGATGTTTCTGAACGATTCCCGTCAGGGCGCGCTGGCGACGCGTAGCGCCGCCAGTTTTCAGTGACAGCCCTTTGCAAACTCCTAACCCGCTCACCCACTTGCATTTACCGGCCCTCACATCCTTCCTGCCCGGTACCCACCTGCTATCCTGCAAGCCGAGGGGACCCGCGCCTTCGGCCGCCCGCAATGGGGGATTTTGGCTTCGTTCCGCCACTCTCAGCGACATGAGTACGGGACCCGTAAGAGGCGCTGCTGGGTTCCCAACCTGGGTGGTTCCCGCAAAGGAGGAGTTTTGGCTTCGTTCCGCCACTTTGTATCATGCGAATCCGGCGACCGCGAGAGACGACGGGTTCCCCATTCCGGTGGCGCCCGGAAACGAGTTTTGGCTTCGTTCCGCCACCCCGACGCCACACCGGTCCGGTGACCCGAAAATGCCTGGCCGTATCCCAAATCCGGTGCTGCGCGCAACTCGGGAGTTTGGCTTCGTTCCGCAAAAGGCCAAAACATGCCTGGCCGCCTATGAACACGGATTGAGAATAATGGTTTATCCGCGTTTATCGGCGTTCATCGGCGGCTCAATATGGTTTTTCGGGCGTTTTCAGCAGCCGAAAACGCCCTCTTCCCCTCCCCCCGCAAACACGGTACAATGACATTTCAGGCGTCGAACGTTCGCAGTGGGCGAAAGCCCACTTTTTTGTTGGGTTCGAGGTCTTCGGGAAAGATGCGGGAAGAAGTGGCGTCCAAGATCGAGGAAATCGCGCGGCGCGTGGCGGGGCCGGAAGGCCTGGAAGTCGTCGAGGTCGAAGTGAAGGGCGGCGGGAACAGCCGGCTGGTCCGGATCTCCATCGACAAGCCCGCGGGCGTGACCCACGGCGATTGCGAGTTGGTTTCCCAACAGGTGGGAACCATTCTGGACGTGGAGGACGTGGTTCCGGGCGGACGCTATACGCTGGAAGTAAGTTCCCCCGGGGTGGAACGGAAGCTCGTTCGGCCTGGGGACTATCTGCGGTTTCAGGGCAAGAAGGCCAGCATCGTTCTGAGCGAGCCGGTCGAGGGCCGTAGAAATTGGGAAGGCACGCTGGCCGGATTCGAGGAAGGTTCCGTCGCGCTGGAAACGCAGCCGGGGACCACCCTTCGCTTCCCCTTCGAGCAGGTCCGCAAGGCCCGCCTGAAGTTCGAGTGGTAAACCCGCCGGGGAGATAAGCAACCAGTAGAAAAGTCACGGGCGCAACGGGGGCATTTTGGAGACGATTTTTCAATCTATCGAGATCCTGAGCAAGGAAAAGGGCATTGATCAGCAGATCGTGTTGGACGCCGTCAAGGATGCCATGCTGATCGCCGCCCGGAAGCACTACCGCAATAACGAAGACTACGTGACTGACATGGAGCCCAAGACCGGCGCCATCAAGCTCTACGCGGTCAAGAAGGTCGTGGAAGAGGTCGCCGACGCCACCCATGAGATGATCCTGGCCGAGGCGTTGCGCATCGACCCCAACGCCGCCGTCGGCGCGGAAGTGCGCATCCCCAAGAACACCGACGCGCTCGGACGGATCTCCGCGCAGACCGCCAAACAGGTGATCTTCCAGAAAGTCCGCGAGGCCGAGCGCGAAACGGTCTTCCAGGAATACTCCGGCCGCACGGGCGAGTTGGTGAACTGCGCCATCAAGCGCGTGGAAGGGCCCGATTACATCGTCGACCTCGGCAAGACCGAGGCCAAACTGCCCAAGCGGGAGCAGTCGCGCCTGGAGAGCTTCAGCGCGGGCGACCGCGTGCGCTGCGTGATTCGCGTGGTGGATAAGGCCGGCAAAGGGCCGGGAGTGGTGGTGTCCCGCGCCGCGCCGGAGCTGGTGATGCGCCTGTTCGAGCAGGAAGTTCCCGAAATCTACGACGGCACGGTAACCATCAAGGGCTGCGCCCGGGAAGCCGGCGAGCGCACCAAGATCGCCGTGCAGAGCCGCGACCGCGACGTCGACAGCGTGGGCGCCTGCGTGGGCATGAAAGGCATGCGGGTGCAGTCCATCATCCGCGAGCTGCGCGGCGAAAAAATCGACATCATCGAGTACTCCGACGACCCCGTGACCTTCGCCACGCACGCTCTCAGCCCGGCCAAGGTGAGCCGCATCACGATCCTCGAGCCGGTCGAGAAACACATGGAAGTGGTCGTGGACGATTCGCAGCTCTCCCTCGCCATCGGCAAGAAGGGCCAGAACGTGCGTCTCGCGGCCAAGCTGCTGGGCTGGAACATCGACATCAAGAGCGAAGAGGAAAAACGGCAGGAAGTGGAATCGCAACTGGCCGCCGTGGTAAGCCCCGGCGCGCCGGTTTCCGTGTTGATCGAGTACGGCCTGCCGGAGGGAATCGTCGAGCACTTGGCGGCGGCGGGCGTCGGCGCCATCGAGGCCTTGGGTTCCATGACTCCGGAGCAGCTCCAGGAGATTCCGGGCATCGTCGCGGAATCGGTGGGGCAGATCCAGGTGGCCGTCAACGCTTACTACAGCCAGTTCGAAGAGCAGGGGCAGGCGGTTGAAACCCCCGGCGAGGAAGTCCTGGAAAGCGCGCCGGAAGGTCTCGCTCCCGGTGCCTCGGAAGTCGCCGGCGCGGAAGGCGCGGCGCCGGTACTCCCGGGCGCGGAGGACCGCCTCGCAGCGCCTTCGGAGCCGGCCCCGACCCAGGAAAAGGAGGAAGGCGGGGACGAGTCTGGTAACATGGAAGACGCGGCCTCGCCCACTTACAATCAGCCGGAATCAGCGGGGCCGGAGGATCGGCGCGGCGAATAGCGAGTCTTCCGCAATGGGAAATCGATCGCTTTGTCTATGAAGAAGATTCGAATCAACGAGCTGGCGCGGGAGCTGGAAGTCAAGGCTCACGAGATTCTGGACCGGCTCCCCGAGCTTGGCGTCGAAGAGAAGAAGACGCACTCCAGCTCCATCGATGAAGACGTGGCCATGCGGCTGCGCCTCCTGTATGGGTTCGAGGTTCCGGAGGAATTCACACGGCCTCCGGCGGAAGAGGCCCCGCCTGAAGCCGCGGCGGTCGAACCCGGCGAGGCGCCTCCGCCGGAAGCGCGCGTAGCGGCGGAGATGCCGCCCGCGCCGGCCGCTGGGCAAACGGGATTAACGGCGGAAACGGCGCCCATGCCGGCTGCCGAGGAAACTCGCGGCGCGGCGCCGCTCCGTGCGCCCTTGGCGCACGGCCGCCCGGTTCATCCTCCCATCGGGGCGCCCCACCCGGGCGGCGCCGCTCCAGCCGCCCCCCCCTCGGCGCTGCCATCCAGCGCGGAAGTCCGGAAATCGGCCGCGCCGCCGGCCACTATCATGGCGCCCGGCCGTCCCGCGCCGTCCGTTTTCAGACCGCCGCCCGCCGGGCCGAGACCTGGCCAGATCCTGTCGGGACCGCGCCAGCCTCTTCCGGAGGCTCCGCCCGAAGGACCGCGCCCAGGCAGCCCGGCGCTGAGGCCCCGCCCCACGTTGCGCCGGCGGCCCGAAGCTCCGCCGGAAGGGATGGGTCCCGATGTCGCCGGCTCCGTTACCGCGCCGGTCACGCCGGCGGCGGCGCGGCCCTTGGTGGGTCAGCCTATGGCGCGGCCGGTGGTACCGCCTCGGGCCGATCTCGCCGCCAAGCTGAGTTCCCCCCGGCCGTCGATGCCGGCCCAACCCGTGGCCCCGCGGCCGGGAATCCCCAGGCCCGGGGCCTCCCCTCTTCCGGGTCAGCCGATCTATCGGGGTCCCATTCGCCCCGGCCAGCCACTGGTCGCCCGGCAAGGGATTCGCCCGGGAACGCCCGGCGCCAGGCCGGTCGGTCCCCGGCCGCAACATCCCACCTCGCCGCGCGGCGGTGGGCGCATGGAGCCCGGTCTCGCTCCTCCCCCGGCGGGACTGCCGCGAGGCCGGACCGGCGACAAGCGCCAATTGCGCCAGCAACGCGAGCGCGTGGAAGAAGAGAAAGTCCTCCGGCCGGCGCGGCGGCACGTGGAAGCCGGCCCTCCGCCCATCAGCCGCGAAATCACGATTTCGGAAGGCATCACCGTCAAGGAGCTTTCCGAAAAGCTGGAGGTCAAGGCCGCCCTCCTCATGAAGAAATTGATGGACCACGGCATTTACGTGGCCATCAACCAGACCCTCGACGCGCAGCTCGCCACTCAGATGGCCCGCGAGTTCGGGGCTTCCACCGCCACCATCAGTTACGAGGAAGAGGCCATGCAGGCGGTGGAGGTGTCCGAAGACTCCAAGGACCTGCAAAAGCGCGCCCCCGTGGTGACCGTCATGGGACATGTGGACCATGGTAAAACCTCCCTGCTCGACGCCATCCGCGAAGCCAACGTGGCCGGCCGGGAAGCGGGCGGCATCACGCAGCACATCGGCGCCTACCAGGTGGAGATGAACGGGCGCAAGATCGTGTTCATCGATACTCCCGGCCACGAAGCGTTCACCCGTATGCGCTCCCGCGGCGCGAAGGTCACCGATATCGTCGTGCTGGTGGTGGCGGCCGACGACGGGGTGATGCCGCAAACTCTCGAAGCCATCAATCACGCGCGCGCCGCCGGAGTGCCCATCATTGTGGCGGTCAACAAGATCGACAAGGCGGACGCGCAACCCGAGCGGGTCAAACAGCAGCTCGCCGACCGCGGCCTGCTGGCGGAGGATTGGGGCGGCCAGACGGTCACGGTCCCGGTCTCCGCCAAGACCCGCCAGAACCTGGACCTGCTTCTGGAAATGATCCTTCTGGTGGCCGACATGCAGGACCTCAAGGCCAACCCCACCCGCCCCGCCATGGGCTCCGTGCTCGAAGCCGAGCTCGACCGCGGCCGCGGCCCCGTAGCCACCGTGCTGGTGCGCAACGGGACGCTGCACGTGGGCGATTTCTTCATCTGCGGCTCGGTGTCCGGCAAGGTGCGCGCCATGCACAACGATCGCGGCGCGCAGGTGCGCAAGGCGGGCCCTTCCACGCCCGTCGAGGTGCTGGGTCTGGAATCGCTTCCCGAGGCCGGCGACGATTTCCAGGTGGTCACCGACACGGCCAAGGCCAAGCAGATCGTCAACTTCCGCTCCCTCAAGGCGCGCGACGCCGCGCTGGCCAAGTCCGGCCGTCTGACGCTCGAACAACTCCACCAGCGGATGGAAGCGGGCGACGTCAAGGAACTGCCCATCATCATCAAGGCCGATGTGGGCGGCTCGGCCGAGGTCCTCTCCGAGACGATCCAGAAGCTCTCCAACGAAAAGGTGAAAGTGCGGGTCATCCATTCCAGCGTGGGCGCCATCAATGAATCCGACGTGCTCCTGGCTTCGGCCTCGAACGCCGTCGTCATCGGGTTCAACGTCCGCCCCGAGCGCAAAGCGGAGGCCGTGGCCGAGCATGAGAAGGTCGACGTTCGCTTGCACACCATCATTTACAACGTGGTGGATGAGATCAAGCGCGCCATGACGGGTCTGCTGGAGCCGGTTTTCCGCGAGGTTTACAAGGGGAAGGCCGAGGTGCGCGAGACGTTTCGCATCAGCAAGGTGGGAAGCGTCGCTGGTTGCATGGTGCAGGATGGCGTCGTGAGGCGCGATTGCGAGGTGCGCCTGCTGCGCGATAACGCGGTGGTCTACACCGGCAAGATCAGCTCGTTGCACCGCTTCAAGGACGACGTGAGCGAAGTCAAGAGCGGTATGGAATGCGGCATTTCGCTTGAGAACTACGCGGACGTGAAGCAGGGCGACGTCATCGAGGCGTTCGTCACCGAGCGCGTCGCCACCGAAGTTTTCGCCTGAGGTTATGGCATCGGTCGGAGTCCTGACGCTGGAGCTGCGGCTGGCTAGCGCCCACTCTCTGAAAGACAAGCGCCAGGTGGTACAGGCTCTCAAGGACCGGCTCCGGCATAAGTTCAACGTAGCCGTGGCGGAAATCGACTACCAGGACCTCTGGCAGCGCGCGGCCGTAGCCGCCGTGACGGTATCGCCGGACCGGGTGTACGCCGAGCGGTTATTGCGATCCGTGGAGGACGAGGCCGCCGCCTTCCTCGGCCCCGACTTGGCCGAGTCCGCCCTGGACTGGCTGGCATGAAGCGTTGACCGTTGTCCGTTTACCGTTATCCGTTAATCGCAAAACCCCTTGAGGCGGTTTTAGCGGTAAACGGTTAACGGTAAACGGTAAACGATTAACGGTAAACGCCTTATGGACGAGCGGCGAACATTACGGGTATCCGAGGCCGTCCGCGAGGAGCTTGTCGAATTGGTCGGCTTCGAGTTGGACGACCCCCGGCTGATCGCGGTGGAAGTGATTGAGGCGCTCCTCAGTCCGGATGGCCGGCACGCCAACGTCCGCGTCATAGCCCGCGGCAGCGGCCGCGAGCGGGACCAAGCGCTGGCGGCCCTGGAACACGCCCGCCACTACCTCCGCCGGGAATTGGCGGCCCGTTTGAGCCTCCGGCATGTCCCGGAGCTGCATTTTGACCTGGACCGCAACCCCGACGTGGAAAGCCGCGTTGACTTGCTTCTAAAAAGGGTGCGAAAATCCCGTGGCGAAAAATAGCGCTGGAACTAAACAAAACGTGCTAATTTTGTTTGTGTTAGCAGCCACGGCCGTGTGGGTCGGGGCGGCGGCGGGGCATCCCCAGGACGCGCCCCAGCTTCTGCAGCTCCAGAAGAGCGCCGACGCCATGGGATCCACGTACACGGTGGAACTATATGGTTACGACCGGACGCAAATGGAAGCAGCCGCGGACGCCGCCCTCGACGAGGCGCGGGATCTCGACGACCTGCTCTCCAACTACAAGCCGGACAGCCAGTGGAGCCAGGTCAATAGCCGCGCGGCCGAGGGCCCCGTCAAGGTGTCGCCGGAGCTTTTCGGGCTGCTGGAAGTGTGCCAGGAATACAGCCGTGAGAGCCAGGGGGCGTTCGATATCACGGTGGGGCCGCTGATGAAGGTTTGGGGGTTTTATAAGGGTACGGGGCATCTGCCGCACCGGGCCGAGGTGGCCGCGGCGCTGACCAAGGTCGGCTACCGGCATGTGAAGCTGGACGCGGCGGCCCAGACCGTGGCGTTCGACCGTCCGGGGGTGGAGCTCGACCCGGGCGGCATTGGCAAGGGTTATGCCGTCGACCGGATGGTGGACGTGCTGAGAAAACACGGCGTCCGGGCGGCCTTTGTGGCGGGGTCCGCCAGTAGTCTGTACGGAATCGGGGTTCCGCCGGACGAGCCGAGAGGCTGGAAAGTGGAAATCAAAGACCCTCGCAGCCCGAGTAAGACCATCGCCGAGGTCTTCCTCAACGACATGTCCATGTCCACTTCAGGCAGCTATGAGAAGTTCTTCCGGGCCGAGGGGAAGACATACTCCCATATCATGGACCCGCGCACAGGCTATCCGGCGCAGGGAAGTTCTTCGGTTTCAGTCGTCGCGCCGCGTACTATTGACAGCGAGGCCTGGGCCAAGCCATATTTCGTGAACGGCCGTCAGTGGACGGCCAGCCATAAGCCAAAGGATTTTCGCGTGTTTTTCTGCGAGGACAGGACGGAACAGCCATGCGCGTGGCTCCCATGACCAGCCGCTTCTTGGATGCCTGCCGCCGCCGTACCACGGATGTAAGACCGGTGTGGTTCATGCGGCAGGCTGGCCGGTATCTGAAGCAATACCAACAGATTCGGGACAAACAGGGCATCCTGGAGATCTGCAAACGGCCGGATTTGGCGGCCACGGTGACGCTGCAGCCGGTGGAGATCCTGAATGTGGACGCCGCCATCATCTTCGCCGACCTGCTGCTGCCCGTCGAGCCGATGGGTCTCAAGCTGCGCTATGCCGCGCGCGAAGGCCCGGTGATCGACAACCCGGTGCGCGCTTCCGAAGATGTGGACGCCCTCTCCACGGCCAACACCGACGATCTCGGCTACGTGGGCCAAGCCATCCAGCAGGTGGTGCGGGCGCTCGCCGGGAAGGCGCCGGTGATCGGATTCGTGGGCGCGCCGTTCACCATGGCCAGCTACATGATCGAAGGTGGCTCGTCGCGCAATTTCATCCGCACCAAGAAGATGATGTACAGCGACGAGACGTTGTGGCGGCGCCTGATGGGCAAGATCGTGGACGTGCTGGCGCCGTTCGCGCAGTTGCAGGTGGCCGCCGGCGCGCGCGCCATTCAGGTATTCGATAGCTGGGTGGGCGCGCTCGGCTCGGACGACTACGTGCGCTTCGCCGCGCCCTACTCCCGCGCCCTGATTGAGCGGATTCGCGCTACGGGCGTCCCCGTCATCCACTTCGGAACGGGCGCGTCCGGCTTCTTCCGCGAATTGCACGCCGCCGGCGGCGACGTCATGGGGATGGATTGGCGCATCAACATCGATCAAGCCTGGACGGACATCAGCTACCGCGCGGCGGTCCAGGGCAATCTGGACCCGGTGGCGCTGTTCGCGCCGCTTCCCGAGCTGAAAATCAAGGTCAACGAGCTGCTTAAGCGGACCGGCTCGCGGCCCGGCCACATTTTCAATCTCGGCCACGGCATTCTCCCGGAAACGCCCGTCGAGAATGTGAAGGCCGTGGTGGAGATGGTCCGCGAATTCAAACTATGAAGCAGGCCCCGGCCGGCGGACGGGCAGGGGTCCTGCTCCTGGCCCATGGAGCGCCGGAACGCCTCGATGACGTGGCGAGCTACCTCTCGTTCGTGCGCGGCGGGAGACCGGCGTCTCCCCAGGTTCTGGCGGAGGTCGAAAGCCGCTACCAGGCCATCGGCGGCTCCTCGCCCCTGTTGCGATGGACGCGCGCGCAAGCCGAGGCTCTGGAGCGCACGCTCGGGCTGCCGGTGCTTTTCGGCATGCGCAACTGGCATCCGTTCATTCGCGAAACCATGGACCGGGTGCGGGAAGCGGGCATAGAGCGGCTGGCGGCCATCGCGCTCGCCCCGCAATACTCCCAGACTAGCGTTGGCCTCTACATCCGCCGCACGGAAGAAGCCGCCCGCGAAGCGGGCGTCTCCGCCCCGGTCGTGTGGGCCAAGAGCTACCACGACGAGCCGCTGCTGATCGAAGCCTTCGCCGAGCGCCTGCGCCCCCTGATTGGCCTGGACCGAAGGACGGTCTTCACCGCCCACAGCGTCCCTGAAAAGACCTTGGCCGGCGGCGACCCGTACGACCGCGAAGCCCGCGCGACCGCCTCCGCGGTAGCCGCGCGCGCCCGCCTGACGGACTACGATTTCGCGTACCAAAGCCAGGGCTTCACCAGCGACCGCTGGCTCGGCCCGACAGTGGAATCCCGCCTGGACGCCTGCGCCGCGGAAGGCATCCGCGAAGTCGTGCTCCATCCCATCGGCTTCGTGTGCGACCACGTGGAGATCCTATACGACGTGGATATTCTATTTCGCGGGTACGCTGCCGAGCGCGGCATAAGCCTGGTGCGCCCCGAATCCCTGAACGATTCCCCTACGTTCACTGCCGCGTTGGCCGAGGTAGCGAAGCGATGCCTGGGAAGCGAGGCGCGGCTGTTGAGGCCCCATGCCTGACACGGTCATTATCGGCGGCGGCATCTCGGGGCTGTCCACCGCCTACTACCTCGCCAAAGGCGGCGCGCCTTCCACCATCGTCGAGTCGCGTCCGCGCCTGGGCGGCGTGATCCAGACCGAGCGCGTCGAGGGCTGTACCATCGAGACCGGTCCCGACAGCTTCCTCTCCATCAAGCCCGCCGCGCTGGAGTTGATCCGCGAGCTCGGCCTGGCCGGCGAGGTGATCGGCTCCAACGACCACCTGCGCAAGACCTACGTTCTCAAGGGCGGCCGTCTCCTTCCCCTCCCCGACGGCCTGATGATGGTGGCGCCCACGAAGATCCTGCCGCTCCTGGCCACCAGCCTGCTGAGCTGGGGCACGAAGCTACGCATGGCGACGGAGCTCATCCGCGCGCCGAAGCCCACGGACCGCGACGAATCCGTGGCCCAGTTCGTCTTCGAACATTACGGCGCGGAGGCCGTGGACTACCTGGCCGAGCCGCTGCTCTCGGGCATTTACGGCGGCTCGCCGGACGTGCTGAGCGTCGCCGCCGTGCTCCCGCGTTTCGTCGAGCTGGCGAACCGTTATGGCAGCCTGACGCGCGGCGTGCTGGCGGAGCGCGCCAAGGCGGCGGGCGCGCGAGCACACGGAGCCGTTCCGCCGCCGCTGTTCCGCACGCTGAAGGGCGGCCTCGGACAACTAGTAGACGCCATGGCGGCGCGCATCGGGGGGTATGTGGAAGTCCGCCGCGCGCGCGCTGAAACGGTGGAGCGCCACGGAGCCGGCTTTCGCGTCCGCGCCGATGGCGACTGGATCGAGGCAAACCATGTTGTCATCGCCTGCGAAGCGCACAGCGGCGCGGAACTGTTGCGCATCGTGGACGCGCGGCTCGGCGAACTGCTCGGGGCCGTGCCGTACAGCTCCTCGATGACCGTCGCCCTGGGATTCGACGCCGCCGATTTCCGGCGCCCGCCGGAAGGCTTCGGCTTCCTGGTTCCGAGAAAGGAGCGACGGCGGCTCATCGCCTGCACGTGGGTGGGCACAAAGTTCCCGTACCGCGTCCCCGAAGGCAAGATCGTCGCCCGCTGTTTCCTGGGCGGCATGGAAGACGCGGCGATTCTCGCCGAACCGGACGATGCGATCGTCGCGGCCGTGCTGGCCGAACTGCGGGACATCGCGGGCGTCACGGCGCAGCCGCGGTTCACGCGCATCGCCCGCTGGCCGCGCTCGATGGCGCAATACGCCGTGGGCCACCCGCAACGCCTGGCCGAGATCGAAGCGCGCACCGCGGCCATTCCCGGCCTGCACCTTGCGGGCAACGCCTACACCGGCATCGGCGTCCCCGACTGCATCCGCATGGGCCGCGCCGCGGCGGAGCAGATCCTATCTGGCCGCGAATGAGGCGTCGCTGGTTGGGATCAGCGCCTTCTTCCTCCTGCGCACTATCCAAAGAGCCTACCTCGGACACCCCCGAGTCGCGTCCTGGCGTTGCCGCCAGAAACCGGCACAGGAACTATCGCCCCGACCGCGGTCCGCTCATCTCCTCCGGCCAGGGCGTTTCCGCGCCGTCTTGCCGGCTGGCGCGAGTAACACGACCGCAACTTCCCGGAATCGCGCGGTGGCGGCCAGGCCGGCATCGAACGTAACGACGCGCGCGCCGGCCGCCGCGGCGAATCCGACCAGGTAGCAGTCGGCGACTGCCTTCGTCGCGGGCTGGAGGGCGAACGGCGCGACGGCCTGACGGAACATAGTTTCGGCGCCGCGCGGCTCGGGCGTGAGGTCTACGCGCGGGTCCTGGGTCCACTGGTCGTACAATCCGAGCGCGCCGGCCAGAGTCATCGTGCTGCCGCCCATCACCCGCCGATTTGTGAGCAGACGCAGAAACCCGAGCATGGTGAAGCGGCAGAACAGGAGCGCCGCGTCGTCGATGGAGGCGTACCAACGTGCGGCTGGCGCATGTTGCGGGTGCTGGTCCCAGGTCAACGCCAGCCAGACGTTAATATCAATCAAATACGAGGTCATAGGGCGTCTCCGTGCTGGGGCGCCGCGATCCGGGCCGTCCCTTTCCCTTGAGCAGCGGCGGCGTGACGCGCTCGCCCGTGCGGCGCGGCCGGAGCGGCGCGACCCGCGCGAGCGGCCGCCCGCGCTTGGTGATGACGATCCCTTCCTCGGGCAGATCCTCCAACAGCGAGAGGCACTGGCGGCGGAACTCGGTGACACTGAGGTCTCTCATAGCCATAGTGTACACCGGAATGTACAGTGGGCAGGTCGGGAACCTGCCTCACTCAAGCCGGCACGGCGCTCAGCGTGCGGTAGGGACGGCCCACTTCCTGGGCGTCCACCACGGCCACGGCCGCCACGTACACAATCTCGTTGACCTCGCTGCCGCGCTGCAACACGTGGACCGGCTTGCTCAAGCCGGTCAGCAGGGGGCCGATCAGCTCGGCCCCGCCCACGCGCTGCAACAGCTTGTACGCGATGTTGCCCGCTTCGAGGTTGGGGAATATCAGCACGTTGGCCCCGCCCCGCAAGGCGCTGAACGGGTAGGTCTCGTCGATGATTCCGGGGACCACCGCCGTATCGGCCTGCATCTCGCCATCGATCATGAGGCCCGGCGCGCGCTGGCGCACCAGTTCCACGGCGTGGCGCACCTTCTCGGCCAGCGGGTGGCGCGTACTTCCGAAATTGGAGAACGAGAGCATGGCCACGCGCGGCTCCTGGCTGAAGCGGCGGCACTTCTCCGCGGCCATGATGGCGATTTCAGCCAAGTCCTCGGAGGAAGGCTCGATGTTGACCGTGGCGTCCGCCAGGAAATACATGCCGCCCTTGGGCGTGATCATCACGTAGACGCCCGCCACGCGGCGCAGCTCGGGCCGCACCGGAATCACTTGGAGCGCCGGCCGGATGGTGTCCGGATAGTGCGTGGTCAGCCCGCCGATCAGCGCATCGGCGTCGCCCAGCCGCACCATCATGCTGCCAAAACTGACGGGCTCCACGATGAGGTGTTCGGCTTCCCGGCGGGTCACCCCTTTGCGCTGGCGCAAATGGTAGAACTCCTCGGCGTACTCCGTCAGGCGTGGGAACTTCGGCGGGTCGACGATCCGAGCGCCCTCCAGGTGCAGGCGCAATTCCTCCGCCCGGGCGCGGATGGTCTCCTCGGCGCCGAGCAGAATCGGGAAGGCGATCCGCTCGTCCAGCAGAATCTGGCTGGCCCTCAGGATCTTGCCTTCCTCGCCTTCGGTGAACACGATGCGCTTGGGCGCCCGCTGGGCCTTGTGGATCATGCCGCGCATCACTTCGTGCGCCTTGCCGAGCCGCTTCTCCAATTCCTCGCGGTACTGCGCGATATCGACCGGCTGTTGCGCCACGCCCGTCTCCATGGCGGCTTGCGCCACGGCGGAGGCTTCCCAAATCAGCACGCGCGGATCGAACGGCGTGGGGATGATGTATTCCGGTCCGAATTCCATGCGGTCCACCCCATAGGCGCGCAGAACGCTGTCGGGCACATCCGCCTTGGCCAGCGCGGCCAGAGCGTGCGTGGCCGCCAGTTTCATCTCGTCGTTGATGGTGGTGGCGCGCACGTCCAAGGCCCCTCGGAAGATGAAGGGGAACCCCAAAACGTTGTTCACCTGGTTGGGGAAATCGGAGCGGCCCGTGGCCACAATGGCGTCCGGTCGGGCGGCCTTGGCGACGTCGTACGGGATTTCGGGGTCGGGGTTGGCGAGGGCGAAAACGATCGGGTCCGGCGCCATGCGGAGGATCATTTCCCGCGTGACGATGCCGCCCACGGAGAGTCCGAAAAAGACATCCGCGCCGGCTAGCGCCTCGGCCAGGGTACGAGCCTCGGTCCTGGCGGCGAAGCGCGCCATGAACGGGTTCATGCCCTCTTCGCGGCCTTCGTAGACCACCCCATGGATGTCGCACATGACGATGTTCTCGCGCCGTACGCCCAGTTTGACGTGGTGCATGGCGCAGGCGATGGCCGCGGCTCCGGCGCCGCTGTACACCACCTTGATCTCGCCGATTTTCTTGCCGGCGATCTCCAGCGCGTTGAGCAGCCCGGCGCCGGAAATGATGGCCGTGCCGTGCTGATCGTCGTGGAAGACCGGAATCTTCATGGTCTTCTTCAGCTCTTCCTCGATGTAGAAGCACTCCGGCGCCTTGATGTCCTCCAGGTTGATGCCGCCGAAGGTAGGCTCGAGAATCTGGCAGGTGCGGACGATCTCGTCCGCGTTCTCCGTGTCCAGCTCGATATCGAAGACGTCGATATCGGCGAAGCGCTTGAACAGGACTCCCTTCCCCTCCATCACGGGCTTCCCGGCCAATGCGCCGATATTGCCCAGCCCCAGCACCGCGGTTCCGTTGCTCACCACCGCCACCAGGTTGCCCTTGGCGGTGTACTTGTACGCCAGCGCGGCGTCGCGTTCGATCTCCTTGCACGGAACGGCGACGCCGGGAGTATAGGCCAGGCTGAGGTCGCGTTGCGTATGGCAGGGTTTTGTCGGGGTGACCGATACCTTTCCGGCGGGGGGCGAGGAGTGATATTCCAGAGCGTCTTCCGGACGAATCGCCATGCGTGCGCCTTTACAGATAATTATATCTGTAAATCCTATTACTCAACTCCGCCAGCGGGATGCGGCTTCAGAAGCGCGGCGGATTCCCGGTCCAGGAATAGCGTCGCGCCGGCGCGCCGCCGCAGGATCGAGGCCGGACACGCCTTGCTAATCGGGTCTTCCAGCGCCGCCCGGACGGCGCGCTGTTTGGAGGCCGCCGGAACCGTCACCACCGCGCGCCGCGCGCGCATCAGCGCGGGGACCGTCATGGAAAGCGCCCGAGCCGGCACGTCTTCCAAGCGCGCGAACGCCCCCTCGTGTACCTGCTGCATGCGGCAGGCCTCCTCCAAATTCACGACGCGAACCACGCGGCGGTCCTCGAAATCGCACTCCGGCGGGTCGATGAACGCCAGGTGGCCGTTTTCCCCGATGCCCAGCATGGCCACATCGATCTCGCGGCCCGCCAGCAGCGCCGCGTAGCGGGCGCACTCCGCATCCAAATCCGCGGCATCGCCACGGAGTTCGTGAAACGCCCGAACCGGAACATGGCTCAACAGTCGCTCCCGCAGAAATCGCCGGAACGACACCGGGTGAGCGGCCGAAATCCCGGCGTACTCGTCCAGATGGAACGCCTCGATGCGCGTCCAGTCGATGACCCGGCTCGCCCGCAAGCCCGCCAGCATTTCGTTCTGCGATGGAGCGGCCGCGAAGAGCAGGGTGGCGGCGTCCTTCCGCGAAAGGACCTCAAGAATCGCCGCTTCGCTGGCGGCTGCCGCCGCGGCGCCCATCTCCGTGCGCGTCTCGAAGACGTGCACCGTCAGATTCCCGGCGTGGAATGTGCGCGGCGCCATCTATGCTCACACGATATGGGAAACGGGCGGGCAGGCGCGAGCCGTGCGTGGCGCAGACACTTCCGCCTGCGAGGCGCCCTCTGGACCCGACATTCTTGTCGAGTCATGTCTTGACGCTGCCACCAAGCGCCGACGAGAGCGCCGGCGCGGCAGACACGAGTGTCCGCGCCACACCAAAAAGGGGGTCTTCATGGCCTCTTCCCCATCATCCCTCAAACGCCTTCCGCACCTGCCCGACCGCCCAGGCCAAATCCTCCTGCAAGATCACCAGAGGCGGCGCCAGGCGGATCACGTGGTCGTGCGTCTCCTTGCAAAGCAGGCCCAGGTCTTTCAGGCGCTCGCAGTAGGGGCGCGCGGGGACCAGAAGCTCAATGCCAATCAGCAAGCCGCGGCCGCGGATCTCCTTGATGTGCGGATGGCGGATCTTGCGGAGCTCGTAGAGCAGCCAGGCGCCGAGTTCGGCGGAGCGGTCGGCCAGATGTTCCTCTTCGATCACCTGCAACGCGGCCAGGGCGACAGCGCACGCCAGGGGGTTCCCGCCATACGTGCTGCCATGGCTGCCGGGGCGGAACAGGCCCAGAATATCCCGGCTCGATACCACGGCGGATACGGGATAGGCGCCGCCGGAAAGAGCTTTGCCGAGAATGTACAGGTCGGGCTGAACGTTTTCGTGCTGGCAGGCCAGCATGTAGCCGGTTCGGCCCAAGCCGGTCTGGATTTCGTCGGCGGCCATCAGCACGCGCTGGCGATGGCAAATCTCTTCCACGTCCTGGAGATACCCGTCCGGGGGAATAAGGATGCCGGCCTCGCACTGAATCGGCTCGAACAGAAATGCGCAGGTTTGGGGCGTGATGGCCTCTTCCAGCGCATCGGCGTCGCCGAAGGGAATGGTGACAAAGCCCGGCGTGAACGGGCCGAATCCGTCGCGGTACTGCGGCTCGGAGGAGAAGCCCACAACCGTGGTGGTGCGCCCGTGGAAATTGTTTTCGCAGACGACGATCTCGGCCCGATCGTGCGGAATACCCTTGCGCGCATATCCCCAGCGGCGGGCCGCCTTGATGGCGGTCTCGACGGCTTCGACGCCCGTGTTCATCGGCAAAACCATCTCCATGCCGCACAGACGGGCCAGTTCCTCCACGAAGAGCGGGAGCTGGTTGTTGCGAAACGCGCGCGAGGTGAGGGTGACGCGCGCGGCCTGCTCCTGGAGGGCCGTTACAATGCGCGGGTGGCAGTGCCCCTGGTTCAGCGCCGAGTAGGCGCTCAGGCAATCGAGGTAGCGCTTGCCCGCCACGTCGTACACCCAGACGCCGGAGGCGCGCTCGATCACCACGTCCAGGGGGCGGTAGTTGTGCGCTCCCCAGCGGTCTTCGATCTCCATGAATTCTTCCGCGGGGTCGCGGGATTCGGGGCCGGGCATCGAGCGGTTTCTTAGTGCCCCGGGCGGTGACCCGCGGGGGACTCGGAGATCCTCGCGGGAACGCCGCCGAGATGGGCCGAGATGCGGGTGGCCTCTTCCACGGCGCGCGCCAGGACGGAGCGGATTCGGCCGTCTTCCAGCATCAGCAAACCGCCGATGGTGCAGCCCGCGGGCGTGGTGACGTCGTCGCGCAGCGACGCCGGATGGCGGCCCGTGCCCAGCACCATGCGCGCCGCGCCGAGCGCGGTTTGCGCCACCAGCGTGAGCGCCAGTTGCCGCGGCAGGCCCACGCGCACGCCAGCGTCGGCCAGCGCCTCCATGATCAGGAACTGGTAGGCGGGGCCGCTGCCGCTCAAGGCCGTGGCCGCGTTGAAGTGCACCTCGTCGAGGGGAATGCACTTGCCGACGCCTTCGAAGATGCGCGTGGCGCGCTCCAGGTGAGACTTGGCGGCGTAGCGTCCGCGGCACACCACGGTCATGCCCTCGCCGACCACGGCCGGCGTGTTGGGCATGGCGCGCACGATGGGATTCTCGGTTCCGAGCAGCGATTCGAGCCGGTCGGTGGCGACGCCCGCCAGAATGGAGATCAACAGAGTCTCGCGGCGCAATCCCGCATTCCGCAGCGCGCCCAAAACCACGGGAGCGTCGGCCGGCTTCACGCAGATCAGGATCAGATCGGCGGTGGGAACGCGGTCCTGGTACTCGACTTCCACGGGTATCCCCAGCGCCTGACTGGCGTTCTCGCAGGCGACGGTATGCTTGTCGCCCGCCCAAATGCGCTCGCGGGAGATGACCCCGCTGGCCAGGATCCCGCGGACGAGCGTCTGGCCCATGACCCCGGCGCCGACCACGCCGAGCGTCATTCCAGCGGCGATGACCGGCGCCGGAGTGGATGAATCGTGTTCGTGTTCCGTAGACATTAGCGGCTGCACCTCAACGGAGTGAAAATGCGGTGTTCGAATCCGAATCTTGACGATAGCACGCTGCCGCGTTTCTCTTGGGGGACAGGCCGTTTGGCCTGTCCGCCCGCGCCAAACAATCCCAAACCCTCAAGGCGCCAGCCCCTCGAACCTCGGCTTCCTCGGCTGCCCGAACGCCGCCAGCAGCGCGAGCTCGGAAACCACAGCCAGGGCAACCCTCATTCTTCTCCGCGATTTCTCCGCGTCTCCGCGTCTCTGCGGTGAAGCTTTGGTCGCGGCTATGCTGCTCCGAGTCTCCGCATCAACACCACGGTCACATTGTCCGGCCCGCCGGCCTGCTTGGCTTCCGCCACGAGACGGCGGCCGCACTCCTCCAGGCTCTGGCCTCCGCGCGCACTGCGCAGAATCTCCTCCAGGCGCGGGGCCTCCACGACGCCGTGCAGCCCATCGCTCGACAACAAGACGATCGCGCCCGCCTGCAGGGGGACCGCATAGAGATTGATGTCCAGCTTCTGGCTGGCACCGATCGCCATGGTGAGTACATGCCGCATGGGGTGCGTCCGGAGACTCTGCTCGTCCAGTCCCAAGGGGCGGCCGACCTGGTTCACCCAGGTCTGGTCGTGGGTAATGGCGCGGAAGCCGGCATCGTCGAGCAGGTACGCGCGGCTGTCGCCGACGCTGGCGATAACCAGCGCGCCGCCGATGTCCAGGGCCGCCACCAGCGTGGTACCCATGCCCTCCAGCGCGGAGTCGTTCCGCGCGGCTTCCAGCACGCGCCGGTTGGCCTCCTCGACGGCGGCGAACAGGGCCTGAGCGTCGCGGCTGGGAGCCTGCCGAAGAGACTCCACAACCGTATCGACGGCCAAGCGGGACGCGCGCTCGCCCGCCCTCGCGCCGCCCATTCCGTCGGCCAGAGCGTACAGTCCAAGCTCCGGGTCCACCAGGCAGCAGTCTTCGTTGTTGGCCCGGACGCAGCCCGTGTCCGTCAACTGAAAGGCTTCGAGCAAGCCCTCATTTTAACGCGCGCTTCCCGTGTGGCCGCAAGAATGCGGGTGGGGCGCTCCTGGGGACCTTCAGGCCGGCGGCGGTGCGACGGAATGGCTTCACGGCCAGGTGGAGTGTGCCCGCATTTCGCCCGATTCACGATAAACTAACAGCATGGACTGGAGCCGTTGCGGCGCTGTCGACCGGAATCCGGGGAAGCTTGGCGGGACATGGTGCTTCCAGGGCACACGCCTGCCGGTTGCCACGCTGTTCGAGCACCTCGACCAGGGCTCGACCATAGACGAGTTCTTGGAATGGTTCCCGTCTGTCAGTCGAGAGCAGGTGCATCACGTCCTTGCCTTCGCCCAGAGCTCTCTTGAGCAGCCCACGGCGGTTGCGTGAAGATCCTGTTCGGCGCCAACGCCCCGGCCCCGCTCGCCCGGTTTTTGCGCGGACATGAAGTGGTGCGGGCGGATGAATTGAGATGGCAGGGACTGGAAAACGGCGCATTGCTTGACGCGGCCGAACACGCGGGGTTCGGCCTGCTCCCCACGTGCGATCGGAACGTCCGGTATCAGCAAAATTTTGCGAGCCGTAAGTTGGCCCTCGTCATCCTGTCCTCGAATCACTGGCCGACCCTACGTCCCATTGCCGCTCGAATCGCCACCACCGTCGATTTCGTGCAAGCTGGGAACATCGTCAGGGTCGATGTCGCGACGTTGTAGGCCGCTTGGCTCTGACCGGTCGGCGGCAAGACACAAGGAGGGTTTGGCGGCTACGCGCTCACGTGGAGCTTCTGAAGGAGGGCCACTTTTCCGCCCGGTAGGCTCAAAGGAATGGAACCCCGTTTGAGGATCATTGTCTGCCCCAGGAAATCTACCGATGATGTGTGGCGCTATCGCGCCTAAGGCTTGAGGGGTTGCCGCCGAAGCAGGGTCCAATGGTCGTCGTCCCAGAGGTAGTCATATTCGTAGCAAGGATCGCCCAATGAGAGGTTACGCGGGTCGCCCGGGCAGGCCTTCATCTTAAAGAGGCGGCTTGTAAGTCGATATTCGACTAGCGCAATGCCTCCTTCGAACATGGGTAGAGCGATCCGCTCCTCACCCAGACGGCCCATCGATAGGGGTGGGTCATGCACTTGGCCGTTTCGGGCATCAACAATGACCATCACAGCGCAGCCAGTTCCACAGCCCCAACGTATTGCGATCAGATGGCCCGCGAAGTTTGGCCCCTTCCTTTCCGCGCCGTCGCGGAATACCCCCCAGCCTTTTTCAACGCCATCCCGAATACGTGTGCGGTATTTCAGGTATATGGGATCGCTGATCTTCGGGCCGACAGGATCTCCCTGGAAGACGCCGTCAGTCTTGTAGTCCTCAAAACGAATCGGCGAAACCGCGCCGCTAACTTGCGCGAAATAGAGGACCACGCTTATGACAAAACGGACCCACATAACCACTGCCCCAATCCAATTATCACATCCGAGACGCAAGAACAGCGGGGAATGAGGCGAGTGGCCGAAAGTGGGGTTCCTGGAAAATGAGATTCCTGGGAGTCCGGTGTCGACTTGACGGATAACGCCCAAACCGCGGATGTGCGCCGGCCAGCAGTTCCATGAAGGTGGCGATCCGGTAGGTTCCGGGCGCGGAGACGCGATCTTCGCTGCCTAAGCTTAAGCGGCTGCGGACCGCGGTTGGACCGTTTTCTCGATTGCTCGTTGCCGGGCTTGCCGGGCGGTTCGAAGGTCGTATTCGAGTTGGAGGCCGAGCCAGAATTCGGCCGAGTTCCCAAGGTACCGCGCCAGGCGCAGGGCGGTATCGGCGGTGATACCCCGGCGGCCACCGCGACAGGTGATCGAGCGCATACAGCGCGATGGCGTCTGCTGGTGCGGTCCGACGGACTGGCAGGGCCGCACGGCGATGCGCATCAGCGTTTCGTCGTGGGCCACGCGCGATGAGGACGTGGAACGCAGCGTGGATGCGATTCTGCGGGCGGCATCCTGAGCGGCTGCTGAAGAAGCCCTGGCAAACATATTGGCCGCCGATGGACGCAGATAAACACGGATTGAACCCCACAGTTTGCGGGGCCACGGCGGTTTTTCCGGCGGCCAGCGGGCTTTAGACTAAAATAGAAATAGAATTTCCTCATGTTCTGGAAACGCCTCCGCCTGACGCTCGAAATGATCAAGTTCGAGCACTCGGTGTTCGCCCTGCCGTTCGCTTTGACCGGCGCGCTGCTGGCTTTTCGCGAAGGCGGCTATGCACTGCAAGGTCTGGCGGCGAAGATCTTATGGATCGTCGTGGCCATGGTGGGGGCGCGCTCGGCGGCCATGGCGTTCAACCGGCTGGTGGACCAGGATTTGGACTCGCGCAATCCGCGCACCAAGATGCGGCACCTCCCTACCGGGCTCGTCAGCCGCGGCTTCGGCTGGGCGTTTGTGACGGTGGCCTCGGCGGCGTTCTTCTTCGCCGCCTTCCGGCTGAACACGCTGTGCCTGCGCCTCGCTCCGGTGGCGCTGATCGTGATCTTTTTCTATTCCTATACCAAGCGGTTCACGTCGCTCTCGCATTTCGTGCTGGGCTTCAGCTTGGGGATGGCGCCCGCGGCGGCCTGGATCGCGGTTCGCGGCTCGCTCGACGCACGCATCCTCTGGCTCACGGCCGCGGTGATGTTCTGGACCGGCGGCTTCGACGTGATTTATTCCTGCCAGGACTACGAATTCGACTGCGCCGAGGAGATCTTCAGCATTCCGCGAAAGATCGGCATCGCGGGAGCGCTGCGCGTGGCCAAGGGGCTGCACCTGCTCATGGTCGGCTGCCTGCTCGCCCTCGCCTTCAGCCTGCATCTCAGCGCCCTCGCGTTGGCCGGAATCGCGGCCGTGGCGGCGCTGCTTTCCTACGAGCACAGCCTGGTCAAGCCCTGGGATCTGTCGCGCGTCAACGCCGCCTTCTTCACCATGAACGGCTGGGTGAGCGTGCTATTCTTTCTTTTCTGGGCCGCCGACATCTTCCTTTTCAAGCCAGGGGTATGAGCCATGCAGACCGTCATTGAAGACCCGCGTCTGGCCGCCATCCTCCCCAAGGTGGAGGCGGGCGAGCGGCTCTCCTTCGAAGACGGCGTGGCGCTCTACCGGACCGCCGACATCCTGGCGCTGGGCTATATGGCGAACCTGGTGCGGGAACGCCTGCACGGCGACGTCACGTATTTCAACGTGAACCGGCACATCAACCCGACGGACGTGTGCGTGGCCAGTTGCCGCCTGTGCGCGTTCGGCAAGCGCGCGCGCGACCCCAAAGCCTACACCATGTCGCTCGAAGAGGTGTGGCATCGCGCGGGCGAGGGCTGGAGCGAGGCGGTCACCGAGTTCCACATCGTGGGCGGCCTGCATCCGGAGCTTACGCTCGATTGGTATTGCGAAATGCTGCGCGGGCTCAAGCAGCGCTTTCCGAGGGTCCATTTGAAGGCCTTCACCATGGTGGAGATCGCCTACCTGGCGCGGCGCACGAAGATCACGGTGCGGGAGACGCTGGAGCGGCTGCGCGACGCCGGGATGGACTCGCTGCCCGGCGGCGGCGCGGAGATCTTCAACGAGCGGGTGCGCCGCATCATCTGCGATCACAAAATCGATGGCGACGAATGGATCGAGACCGCGCGCGCCGCACACCAGTTGGGTTTGCGGTCCAACTGCACCATGCTCTACGGCCACATCGAGAACGACCAGGACCGCGTGGACCACCTGGTGCGCCTGCGCGCCTTGCAGGACGAGACGCACGGCTTCGTGACGTATATCCCTCTGGCTTTTCACCCCGACAACACGCCGCTCCAGCACATCCCCAAGACTACGGGCTTCGCCGACATCAAGAACATCGCCGTAGCGCGCCTTATGCTGGACAACATCTCCCACATCAAGGCCTACTGGGTGATGATGACGCCGCGGATCGCGCAGATCGCGCTGCGTTTCGGCGCGGACGATCTAGACGGCACCATCGTGGAGGAACGCATCTACCACGACGCGGGAGCGACCACCGCGCAAGGGCTGCGCCGCGGGGAGTTGCTGCGGCTCATCCGCGCGGCCGACCGCGAGCCGGTGGAGCGCGACACGCGCTACCGCCCGGTGGAGCGCACGGAGACCACGTTCACGGTGCTCACGTAGTTTCCGTGGTGGGCCATCGCCGTTTGTGGCCTGTCTTCTTCCCACCGCAGGCAAGACAGCCGCGGTGTGCAACACAGAAGTGGGAACTCAGTGGCTGGCCTTGCATCAGTCGCATGATGAAGGCGACCCTCATCCGCAAGGATGAAAATGCGCGCCGGTGGGGCGGACCTCCGGGTCTGCCTTCTTCGGCTGGATCGCGCGAGTCCCGGAAGGCAGACCCGGAGGTCCGCCCCACAACGGACGCGCAGCGCATTTTCGAGGGCATGGCTTCAGCCGTGCCGCCACACACGGTAGTCAAAGGGCTTTAGCCACTGCGGCTTGCCTGAGTTCACAGGGGCTGAAGCCCGACTTTTCTCGACGACCCCACGGCACGGCTAAAGCCCAATACTCTTCACTTAAGCATCTCAATGCGGCTTGTGAAGTCGAAACGCTCCGGCTTGTCACGAGCCCGGATTACTGGGAATTTCGTCTGATTTCGTTTCACCCCG
>JBEKHV010000008.1:0-109301 GCA_050012095.1 Bryobacteraceae bacterium
CCACTCCGTTACATTGCTGCGCAGCAGGTAACAGCCCTCGCTCAACCGCGCCCAGTCGCGCCATTGTTCCACCTTCTGCCACTCCAACCGCGCCGATCCGTCCGCCGCCGTTTCCATGCGTACCTGGAACAGACCCGCCGCTCGCGTGTTGCGGCCCAGCAGTCGCCCCACCCGCTGCGCAGTCAGGAGGGGCTTCTGCCGGCGCTTGCGGCAGCCTTCGGCGATCTTCTCGAGCCCCTCTTCGATGCGCTTCTCGAAGCGGTCGTGCATGGCCCGCTCTTTGGCGCTGCGTTGCGCGCTGCGGCACAGGATGAACACCTCCTCCCCCTCCGGCGCCGGACACAGGCGCACTTCCAGACCCTCATGCACCTGTCTCCAATCCTCGGCCAGCAACTCGCGCTCGAACCGCTTCAGCATCCCTTTCGGCGTGCCGACGATGTAGCGCCGCCCTTCCTGCTGCCGAAACTCGATAGTGTCTTCGCTGATCATCCCGCGGTCCAGCGCCCAGATCCGGTTGGCCTTCCCGTAGCGCGCTTCCATCACCGCGACCATCTCCTCCAACGTCGTCACGTCGGCGCGATTGCCGGCGAAGATCTCGTAACCCAGCGGCATCCCGCAGCGGCTCACCACCAGCGCGATGTTCACCTGCTTGCAGTCCGGCCGGTGGTCCCGCGAGTAGCCGCGCTGCGCCAGCGGATTCGCCGCCGCCGCGCCTTCGAAGTACGTTCGTAGTCCAGTTCGAATAGCTCGCCCAGCCGTTCCTTCAGGTGCTTCTCCAGCTCTTCCTTGCGGGGCAGCAGCTGATCCAGCGCGCGGTCCAGGCGGTCCTCGTTGACCTTCTCGGCGGGCACGCCCAGCAACTCCGCCAGCGCGCTCGTCTCGTAGTAGTGCTCGGCCAGGTGCAACTCGCTGGAGGGTTCGCACAACCGTCCGAGCACCAGCACCAGCGCCATCACCGGCCAGGGAATCTCCTCGCGACCGGAGGCGATCGCCCGCTCCAGAAACTCCACCAGCCCCAACCGTCGGCATAGCTCCAGACCCAGCCACGGCCCGCCGAACGCGCGGCTGCGCTCGACCGCGATCCGCTTCCCATCCACTTCGACCCACTCCGGTTCCGCCCGGTCGAACAGGCGCCCCTGCCATGTTGCGTCCCCGTACTCCGCTTGTTGACGCACCCCGAGTCGGCCGGCTTCGTCCATCTCGCCCCAGTACGCCACGACCCGCTGCCGCGGACCGCGCCCTGTCCGGTAGGACTCAACCAGAGCCCAATATGCGTGGCGCTTGCCGCCCTTCCGCCGGCAGCAGCGCCGCAGGTACATACAGCCATCCTACGGATTGCGGCCTGGTTTTCAAGAGGGTTGGTCTTCACTACACGCGATGTGACACTACACGCGATGTGACGGAGCTGCGCCGCGGCCTTGGACCACAGCGCCGATGAAAACAAAAGAACGTCGCCGTGATTTACCCAGGGGCTGCGCCTGATCAGGCTCAAAAAAAGTCACTCGGGAGCCGATTCTGCGGAGGCTGGGGACCACGTGTAACGTGATTGGGCATGACCGTCCACGCCAGCGCCTCGTACATTCCCCGCGCTGCCTCTCCATGGCGCAGGGCTTCGACGAACACAGCCGCGATGCGCGGGTCTCCCAGCCAGTGCGGACCGGAGGCGCGATCCAGTGCGCGATCTTCGAGCGCGAATGCTTTCCCGGCAGACAGAATCGCAGGCGCCGGCCTGGGCCGCGCATCTGCCAGGCGCCATGTGACGAACACGGTGGCATGGTCGGGGGCCCAGTGCGGAAGCCGCCGCTGCCAGTACATAGAGTGGTAGTGCGGGCGGGCGCGCGTTTTTCTCAAAAACTTGGTTCTTGTTTCAACTTACAAATCCACCGCCGGCAAGACCGGCGGCGCCACACGGGCGGCGCGTTTATCGCTTCACAAGCTTTATTTCGAATAGCTTGGGCCACTGCTTGCCGGTGACGAAGAGGCGGCCAGTCTGCGCGTCGTAGGCGATGCCGTTCAGCACGTCTTCCTGGCCGGTGCGGTCGGCGCGGCTCAGCAGGCCCGAGCAATCGATCCAGCCCACCACCTTGCCGCTGGTTGGGTCGATGCGCGCGATACGGTCGGTCTGCCAGATGTTGGCGTAAATCTCGCCCTTGATCCATTCCAGCTCGTTGAGGTTTCTCACCGGCTCGCCGTCCGCGGTGACCGTGATGCGGCCCGTTTCGCGCAGCGTTTCCGGGTCCCAGAAGCGTAGTTGCGCGGTGCCATCGCTCATGATGATGCGCTTGCCGTCCTGCGTCAGGGCCCATCCCTCCCCCGGATAGTGGAATTCGCGCTGCAGGGCGAAGGTTGCCAGATCGTAGACGAAGCCTGTCTGGGTCGTCCAGGTCAGTTCCATAAGCCGGTCCTTCCAGTTCACGATCCCTTCGCCGAAATAGGCTTCCGGGATGTCGTGTCTCTGGAGGACCTCGCCGGTTTCGAGCCGCTCCTTGCGAATGGAGGAGCGGCCGGGCATCCCGGTGCTCTCATAGAGGAAGCCGTTCAGGTAGAACAGGCCCTGCGTGAAGGCCAGCGGATCGTGCGGGTACGCATGAACCACTGCGTAGCCATACTCGGGGATGGAATCCGCCCGCGAAGCGGGACCGCACGCGCACGCGGCCAGGGCGGCCGCCAGAATCAGAATTCGCATGGTAGAGACCAGGGTAGCGCAAGTGGCGGCGGTCCCAGGCTCTTGCCGCCGGGCTTTTCGGACGGCGACGTAGAATAGGACAGTGACCCGCCCCCCGATCTCGCGCCGCGCCTGGCTCGTTTCCGCCGCCGCGGGTCTGAGCTGCGGCAGGAAACGCGCCACCGGATTTGCGGGTTACTGTTTCGTCGCCGACAAAGCCACGCGCTCGCTCACGGTGGTGGACCTGGAGCAGTTCCGCGTGCGGAAGGCGATCCCGCTCGACGCCGCTCCGTCCGCGGTGGCCGCGCCTTTCGACCCCGCGCGGCCCAGAGTTTTCGCTCTGGCATCCGAGGCCGGCGCCGTCTATGAAATCGATGCGGCGGCCCTGGCCGTCAAGCGCAAGGCTTGGGCCGGCAGCCAGGCGATCGCCATGCAGCTTTCACCCGCCGGCGACGCGCTGTGGGTGCTCTATCGCGAGCCGGCGGTCCTGGCGCAACTGCCGCTCGATTCCTTCCGTTTCACCCGGCGCATCGGACTGCCGGCGCCGCCCGAGAGTTTCGCGTTGAGTGAAGACGGCCGCGCGGCCGTCGCGAGCCGCGTGCGCCGGAGCGTCTCCCTCATCTCGCTCTCCCGCGGCGTCATCGAGGGGACCCTTGCGGGCGGCGTGGAGCCTTCGCTCATCCGGTTTCGCAAGGACGGCCGGCAGTTGCTGGCCGGCAGCGCGCCCGAGCGGTGTCTCGCCATCTTCGATGTCGCAACGGGCAAGACCATCGTCCGCCTTCCGTTGCCGGTCGCGCCCCGGCATTTCGCGATGACGCCGGATGGAGGCCAGCTTTTCATCAGCGGGGATGGCGCGGACGCGGTGGCGATCGTGTTCCCCTACAGCACCGAGATCGACCAGACCATCCTCGCGGGCCATGCGCCGGGAGCCATGGTGGTGACCGATACTTCGCCCTCGTACCTGATGGTGGCGAATCCGGAATCGAGCGGCATCACGGTCCTCGATATGGATATGCGAAAGTTGGTGGCTGTGGTCCGGGTGGGACAGGGGCCCGGCGAGATCCTGATCACGCCGGATAATCAATATGCGCTGGCGATCGACGAGCAATCCGCCGACCTGGCGGTGGTCCGCCTGGCCACGTTCGCCGAAGCGGCGGTGCGGCGATACAAATCGGCAGCGCTATTCACAATGATTTCGGTGGGTGGGAAGCCGGTGGCCGCGGCTATCGTTCGCCTGCAGGGATGAGGCGGGACACCGCCGCGTTTGGCGAGGCCTGCCGGACTGGACAGGGGAGACAACGGAAACGGCCCTACCCCTGTTCAGAGGCAGGGCCGCCGTTTAGCTTACAATCCTACCAGCGTTTTCGCCCAAACCCGCCGCCGCCGCTAGGGCGTTCGGTCTTCGGGCGCGCTTCGTTGACATTCAGGGTGCGGCCCTCATGGTCCGTACCGTTCAGAGCGGCGATGGCCTTCTCGCCTTCGCCGTCGTTGGACATCTCCACAAATCCGAAGCCCCTGGGCTGCCCAGTGTCCCGATCCGTGCAAATATTGACGCGTCCCACCGTGCCGTAAGCCTCAAACAGGGATCGGACACCCTCTTCGGTGGTTCCGAAGCTGAGGTTTCCGACGTAAATGTTCTTCATAATTCGAATTTCCTTTTCTGATTTGAAGGCTGCTAATTGGAAGGTGGACGAAGATAGCAGGAAACGCTAAGGAGGTCGGCCCGAAATTGCGAGAACATCAAATCTCCTCTACTATAGCACGGCTTTGGGCGGCAGGCCTTCGATTCGGAAGGCGAATCTGGCCGGCCGTGATCCGCCCGTCAGACAAAGCCGAATCCCACCGGGGAGGCGGGGAGATGCAGGGCAGCGGCGCTGCAACCCAAAGCCTCACCGCGGAGATGGGAGACGCGGAGAAAACGCGGAGAAGAATGAGGGTGGGTCGGCTGGAGGTGGTGAGCTTGCGCTGCTGGCGGCGTTCGGGCAGCCGAGGGGGCTGAGGTTCGTGGGGCTGGCGCCACGAGGGTTGGGAGTGTAGGGGATGGACGGACAGGCTAAACGGCTGCCCTACCCAAACCAAGCGTGCTCCGTACGATTGCGTCGGGCGGCGGAAGAATGTTCGCGAAAAAACAAGACACTCGGGGATTAGCGCTGCGGAGTTCTATGGGTTCTGAGGACGCGCCGGGCCCGCGTGCTATGCTGTGAAGAGATTGGGAAGCCGCTCAGGAGGCCGCGGGCGGCGTCTTTTCCTCGAACCGGAGAGATGGCCGAGTGGTTGAAGGCGCACGCTTGGAAAGCGTGTTTAGGGGAAACTCTAACGTGGGTTCGAATCCCACTCTCTCCGCCAGTCCTAACCGACTGACTCTAAGAACCGGCCCTAACGGCGGTTGGATTACGTCGTCAGCGCGCTCGTAGTCGTGCGCCGTTGCCTCCCGATCGCGCTACGCATCGCGAACCCACCAACAAGGACACCAGTCACCATGACCAACGTGAGCCCGTAGTAAATGACAAGCCCGCGGACCCTAAGGAATTCAATGCTGCCTGGTTCGCCCCAGCCCTTCACCTGGTTCGAAATCCACCACCAGATATTGAAACCAAGCAAGGCGGTCGCGCAGAAGAGAACCATCGTCGTCTGGTATGCACGATGTGTCAGGGCAACTGCGCAACCGGCCACAGCACAGACAAGGAATCCATGCAGAGCACTCACGGCCAGCGAGGACGGCACGACCCCGATCAGTGACCTCCCCAGGCCGATCAGCCTCGCTTCAATAGGCAACCTGTCCAGGAACTCGCCGGAACAGTAACCGACTAATAGCGCTACGGCGAGGGCACGCAATGCAAGCACCGGATGCGAGCGCAGATCCCTCCCGGCGGCAGCGGCCACAGCCGCCAGGACCTGACGCGAATATCCACAATTAGCCATCTGCTCAACTGTGGCGACGAATTAGCTGGGGCGCAAGTTCTCTTTGGTTAATCGGCGCCGCGCACAGCCGTGCGCCAGCCATTACGCCGCCCTGCGCACCTTCATCTCGACCCGCAGGCCGGCGGCGGAGAGCAGAGTGACCAGCGTATCAATCGAAAACAGGTGCAGCTTGCCCCGCATCAGATCGGAGATCCGTGGTTGGGAGACGCCTAGTTGCGCCGCGGCTTGCGCCTGGGTGAGGCCCTTCTTTTCGATCTCCTCGATGAGCGCGTTCATCATCTCGGAGCGGAGCCGCAGGTTCAGGGCTTCCTCTCGCTTGAAACCTAGTTGGGCGAACGCGTTATCCGAGCGCCGGGTATTCACGCGGCTTCGGCCCCTTCCCGACGCGGTGTTGACAACGGCAGCGTCAACGAGATCCGCTGGTACGGAACTCGCGGGATGACCGATCCCCGCGCTCCGCGGCTGAGATGGACGAAGCCGTATCGCTCCATGGTCTTCAGCGTCCGGGACAAGTTCGATTTCTTACGCCCGCTCAGCTCCGCCAAGCGCACAAGCGATTCGGGGGTGGATTCCGCAATGATCCCAAGCAGGGCACGGTTACGGTCGGAGAGGACCCTGGCAAAGCTTTCGGCCGACGTGAACCATACCTTTGGCTCGCCGGGCTCCGGCCTGTAATCTCCTCGCGCGATCGCAAGCGTCCGATCCTTCATCTGCTCGTAGCTGGCAATCCCAACGCGTAGCGTCCTCATTAGGTGACTCCCTTCTCCTTCAAAACCTTGTCCACCTCGGCCCAAAAGTCCTCCACCAGCGTGGCCGCGTCTTTGAACCGATAGGGTCGAACGGTATCCATCCGGTGCTTGTGGTCAAGAGAGCCCCGGCTCTTGCCGCCGGGCCCGCGCGACTCCCGGACGGAATGAGCGTTGTCGAATCCAACCAGACGGTCGCCACACGGACCATGCAAGGTCAACGAATAGTTCAGCCCATGAAGCCGCTCGGGGCTGGAAACGACCCGGCTGACCGAGAACCGAACCCAGTATTGGCCTTTCGCGTCGACTACGAATACTTGGCCATCGAGGTCCAGCAACACCTCGGCGCCAGGATCTCGATCTTGCCGCTTCATCGCCACAAGGTTATCACCGATTGATAATCTACGGCAACCCTCCAGCGGGCAATAGCGCGCAATGAGCGACGGGAAGCACGGCGCCGCCATTCCCGGTTCCACAAGGGGCGACCTTCATCCCAAGTCGGCGAACTGGCGGCTAGCCTCGGCCAGGCCATCGATCATCGCGAGAAACTCGGGCTGATCGAGCGCCCGGGCCGCAAATCCTCGCATGACTTGGCCTCGAAACCAGCGCCGCACGCTGAGGGTGGCGGCGTGAATCTCGTCGTCGTGCGGGCCCAGGCAGACCGGGCACTCCGCGGCGCCGGCGCGCCGGTCTTTGACGCGTCGAAGAGACGGGAAGGCCGGTTCGCCGCCGCCGCACAGGCTCATGCTCGGAATCATCGCATATTTCTCAATTCTGGCGGGGGGCGCCCGCATCGCCGATTTCGCGGCGCGCCACCCGCCGTGGCGTTCTACGATGGTTCAGCGTAAAGCCGGCGGCGGCGGCGCGCAAGACTCGCTTGAGAGAGGTAGCCGCTGCTAACTTTCGATGGCTGCCCGCCGGCCGAAGTTTGACCCCTTCGATCCGGCGAGACTACAATGAAAAGGCCCAACAACGCGCGCCCGTAGCTCAGCTGGATAGAGCGTTTGCCTCCGGAGCAAAAGGTCGGCGGTTCGAATCCGCCCGGGCGTACCATCCCCAATCTTTAACCGAGGAAGCCCAGATTCGGGTTCGGGAAGTTACCACGGTACGTCGCGTCTACTTGGGCGGCGCTTGCGCCTGCCCGCCGCCGGCCAGCGCCTCGAATTGAGCAAGCTGGGCTCTGCTCGTCTCGGCGTCGGCAGCCCGGGGCGCCGCCTCCAGGTAGGCGCGCATCTGGGTGGCGGCTTCCGCATAGTTGCCGCGATTCGCCAGGGTCTGCGCCAGCAACTGGAAAACCTGGGGGTACTGCTTAAGCACGTCGAGCTTGGCGGTTTCCCGCGCGCTTTTCTCGGCCGCTTCCATGTTGCGGAGGTCGTAATTGGCCACCGCGTTCAGGAAATAGATGGCCGGGTAGTCGTAAGGATCCAACTGGACGATCTTAGCGGTGGTATCCGCCAGGTCCTTCCATTCCTTCGCCGCCGCCTGTAAATCGGCGAGTTGCACATAGGGGTCGATGAACTTCGGATCGGCCTGGATGGCCTTCTGGAAGGCCAGGCCGGCGTCGGCGGCGCGGCGCTCCCGTACATCCAGTTGACCCAACGCGCACCAGGCGGCCGCGTAGGCCGGGTAGAGTTGCGTCGCTTTCTCGAGGTTCTTGCGGGCGTCGTCCAGCTTCCTCTCCGCCAAGGATTGCCGGGCCTTTTCGAACGCGTTACTGGCGTTCTTGGGCGCGGCCGTGGTGGTCGCGCTCACCACGCGGCCTTCGGCGGAGCCGGCACGATGGAGAATGATGGCGCCCACGTTGGTGGTCCCGAAGGAGGTCGGGGAGAAGGCGCTGACCATATCGGAGCGGTATCCGGGCAGACGCGCCCGCAGCTCGCAGTTCTGCAAGTACATGGTCGCGGCCCCGGCTATGTTGGGGACGCCCGGATCCAAGTGTTGCGAGGTCCGGGCCGGCAGGCGCGAACTGGCGCCGTTTTGGGCGCTGTCGCTGTTATCCTCAACGTTGAGGTCGCTCTTGCCCCCCAACTCAAAACTGAATCCGCCTTTGCTGTCGGTATACGCCTCCGTTTTCACAACTGAATTGCAGAGGCTCTCGACGACCGCGGGTTCAGCCGGAGGCGTGCCGTCATCCAGCAACACGGTGCCATTAAGTATGAGGGGCGCCTGCTGTTTTTGACCGGAAACGGGCTGGAGTAGCAAGCAGACCGCCGCTAAAAGGGACAGTACTCGAACGCTGAACATGAGCTTCACTCCCGTGGGCGCCTCTTACCCGAATTTCGGTTTTGGTCTCCCGGCTGCCCACAATATGCCTATGCGTCTAACAGTATATATCAGTTCCGTTTATCTTATTTATTTGCTAAATTATTTCGCCCGCGCAACTTGCGTGTGAAATGGCTCCTCGCCTATAGGTCCGCCTCACAGGAGGCGAAACGCATCATTCGCCTGGGTAACGTTTACGGGGTGCGTTTTTCACGGGGTGCGTTTGGCGAGGTGTATACTGAGACGGTCCGGGAGTCCGAAAGGGTTGCCGGACCCGCAAACGCCGCCAGCAAAACCGGTGCGGCCAGATTCCAGATTGGGGAGGTGGTTATGATCCGCGTATTACTTGCCGAGCTGACGCTGATCTGCGCGTTGGCGGCGGCGCCGACCGGGGTCTCGTTCTCGCAACCGGCAGGCAAGGTGGAAGCCTACGACTTTGTTGAAATTGTGGCGACCGTAGCGCACCCGGACGCCGCCAACCCCTTCATGGACGCCACGCTGACAGGGTCTTTTGGAAAGGCTGGAGCGCAGGAGAGGACGCCGGTGGATGGGTTCTGCGATGCGGCCGATGGCAGCGTGTTCCGCATCCGCTTCATGCCGTCCTCGGCGGGGAACTACACGTATTCGCTGAGCTACAAGCAAGGCGCTTACGAGAAGACGCAGAGCGGCGCCTTCGAGGCGGTTGCCAGCGGACGCCGCGGGCCGATTCGCGTGGACCCCGCCTACCCGTGGCACTTCATCTGGGAGGGCACGCAGCAGCACTACTTCTTCAACGGCACGACCGCCTTCTGGCTGATGGGCTGGCGCGACGAGCGGGAGATCGACAGCATCCTGGACAGATTCGTGCGCCTGGAGGTCAACCGCGCGCGGGTGTTGTTGAGCGGACGGACGTACACCATGTACGGTGAGCCAGTCATGAACACGGCGGATTGGACCCTGTATCTGAGCCCGTGGCCGGCGGTGGACGCCACGGACTACCTGCGTCCGGGATTCGACTACACGCGCTTCCGGCTGGAGCACTGGCAGCGTTTCGACCGGATGCTGCGCTACGCGCGCGAGCGGAACATTATCATCTCGGTGATCCTCGACATCAACGATGGGCACGCCCATATGGTTGCGGGCGGCGACGACGAGCACCGGTATATCCGCTACGCGACGGCGCGGCTGGGAGCCTTCTCGAACATCACTTGGGACCTGGGCGACGACCTGGACGCCTTCCGCAACGACCAGTGGGCGCACGAGACGGGCACGCTGCTGGAGAGCTGGGACCCCTACCATCATCTGGCGACGTCGCACCCGATACACGGCGAGCACCAGGATCGGGGCTCGGCGTGGTTCGGCTTCACGTCGATTCAGGAATGGGGGCGCACCCAGCATGCGCTGATGCTGGAGGGGCGGCAACTGTAGATCAAGGCCGGCCGCATCATTCCCCAAACCAACGAAGAGTACGGCTACGAGGACCACTACCCGCGGTGGGCGCCGCCGCCGGGGGATTCGGCGGATACGCTGCGGCGGACGGCGTGGGACATCGCCATGGCGGGCGCCTATGGCACGGCCGGCGAGACGGTGAAGCGCGGCGTGGGCGTTTGGCCCGACACGGGCGGTGGTTGGTTCAACGGGCGCGGCGACGACACCATGGTCATGCTCAACGGGTACCAGCACATGGTGGACTTCTTCACCAGCTTCGACTGGTGGAAGACGGACCCGCACGACGAGCTGGTCAACAACGGAAACTATTGCCTGGCGCAGCCGGGCCAGATCTACGTCGTGTATCTTCCCCACGGCGGCGACGTGACGGTCAATTTGCAGCCGGGGCAATACGCCGGAAAGTGGCTCAACGCCTTTACCGGAGACAGCGTGCCGGTGGAGGGCGTCCAGGGCGGGGCCTGGAAGACGAGGGTTCCCGGGAGGACGGAATGGCCGGGGGACGCGGACTGGGCGCTGCTACTGCAAAAAGTCAGGTAGCGTCGAGGGTACTCGCAGCAGCCGGGGATGTTCGCCATGCCGGACCCATGCAAATCAAACATTCTTCGGCGTTAATGCTCGGATTGCGAGGCCGGCGCAAAACACATCGGATGGGCACAATGCCTCGCCAAGCGCCGAGAAGAGTCTCGGCGCGGCAGACACGAGTGTCTGCGCCACAGCGCCGGCTTTACAGAATCAACAACTTGACTGATGGACAAGCGAGCGTTACTTCACGGTGATCGGAACCGAGGCGACCACGTTTTCCCACGCCAGCGTCAGCTTGCCATTATTGCCGCCTTCGCTGGATAGCGTCATCTTATAGGTCTCGACGGGGGCCGGCGGCTTGCCCATGGTCATGGGGATGCGGCCCAGGCTCTGTTTCTCATCGAGGGTGGTCCGGTCTCCCGCGCCTCCCATGGCGATCCCCCACAGTTTCCTCCCGTTGACCATGAGAGGCTGCTTGCTGAGGATCAGGCTCCACTTGCCCGTGTCGAGCCAGACGTATAGCGCGTAGTCGCCCGCCGGGACGTTGGTTCCACCGACGTCCAGATTCGCGGCGGTGTGAAACACCGTGGCCTCGTTCGCGCCGGCGCGCCAGATGGTGTTGTCCGGCTGGAGCGCGTCCGCGCCGTTGAAAATATGCCGGCCTTTCATCGACGGCGTGCTGTAGTCGATGGAAATGTTCTTGCCGTTAATGGTTACCGCGGCGCTGGCGGGCGGGCTGGGACGCTGCTGCTGCGCGAAGCCGGCGGACGCCATCGCCGCCACGGTCACAACGAAAATGAGTGTGCGCTTCATGTTTAATACGTATCTCCTCTGGAAAGTATACTCTCTCTCGCGGTTCTTCTCAGCGGGCGAAACTGAACTCACCGCGGAGGCGCGGAGACGCGGAGACGCGGAGATAACGCGGAGAAGAAGGAGGGTGGCCATAGCGGGAGGTTGCGGGTTTGCGCCGCTGGCGGGGTTCGGGCGCGGAGGGGGCCGAGGTTCGAGGGGCTGGCGCCGAGGGCCGGAGATTTGGCGCGGGCCTGTTATGCTGAAACCGTGGATGGGAACGCGCAGCGGTTCGCGAGAATTGTGGTGCGCGCCACCAATTGGGTGGGCGACGCGGTGATGTCGCTGCCCGCGGTCCGCGCTATTCGCGACGCGTTTCCGGAGGCGCACATTGCGCTCGTGGCGCGGCCCGGAGTGGCGGATATTTACGCCCGGGAAGAGAGCGTGGACCGCGTAATTCCTTACCCGCGTCCGAAGGGCGCCGGTGCGCGGTGGGGCTTCGCCGCGAGGCTGCGCCGGGAGCGGTTCGACGCGGCCATTCTTCTGCAGAACGCATTCGACGCGGCGTTGATGGCCTGGGCGGCGGGCATCCCCACGCGCATCGGCTACAAGCGCGACGCGCGCGGATTTCTGCTGACTCACGCGATTCGCGTGCCGGAACGGGGGGACATTCCGCGCCACGAGCGCTTCTATTACCTGGAGCTGCTGCGCCGCGCCGGGGTGATCGAGCGCATTCCGGAGTGCGACGCCATTCGGTTGGGCGGCGCGGATGCGGCGCGCGCGGCGGGCGCCAAGAAGCTGGCGGAGATGGGCGTCGAGGGACCTGCGATCGGCATCAGCCCGGGAGCCGCCTACGGCGACGCCAAGCGATGGATTCCCGAGCGCTTCGCCGAAGCGGCGCAGATGGTGGGGCAGGCGAGGGCCGTCCTCGTTTTCGGCGCCGCCGCCGAGCGGTCCCTGTGCGAAACGGTCGCGGGCTGTCTTCGCGGGGTCGGCATGAAGACTCGCAACCTGGCGGGTGAGACCACGCTGGGCGAATTCATCGACCTGGCGGCGGCGTGCCGGCTCTTTTTGACCAACGACTCGGGCGCGATGCACGTGGCCTCGGCGCTGGGAGTCCCCACCGTGGCGGTTTTCGGCGCCACCGACGACAACGCCACCGGCCCCTCTTCGCCACTGGCGCGCGTGATTCGCGCGCCGGCGGACTGCGCTCCGTGCCTGCTGCGCGAGTGCCCGATCGATCACCGCTGCATGACGCGCGTCAGCGCCCGGCAAGTGGGCGAAGCCGCGCTCCAACTTTGGGAGGAATCCGCCCCCGCATGGACACACGAGCCAAGATCCTGACGCCCGCCGCCGCGCGCCGGCTCCCCGCGCCGGTCGCGATTGCCACTGGCCTGTTCGACGTGCTGCGCGCGGGGCACGTGCGGGAACTGCGGCAAGCCCGGGAGGCCGCGCCCGGCGCGCGGCTGGTGGCGGTGGCGCTGCCCATGGAAAATGCGGTCCTCGACCAGCGCGCGCGCGCGGAATTGGCAGCCGCTTTGCGCGTGGTAGACTACGTGGTGATTGCGAATCGCGACGAGGCGCATTCGCTCATCGATGCGCTCGATCCGGTCCGCGTGGTGCGCCTGGAAGCGGCCGATGAGCGCCGCGTCAGCCAGTTGAGGGAGCATGTCCACCGCCGGCAAACCTGCGCATAGCCGGATCCTTGCCGTCCGGCTCGGCGCCATGGGCGACATCATCCACGCCTTGCCGGCGGTCGCCTCCCTCAAGCACAGCCACCCCGGCGCGCGCCTCACGTGGGCGGTGGAACCGCGCTGGGCGCCGCTGCTGGAAGGCAACCCGTTCGTGGACCGCGTGGTCCTGTTGCGCCGGGGAACGGCCCAGGGGCTGCTGGCAAGCTGGCGGGACCTGCGCGCCGAGCGCTACGACTTCGCCGTGGACTTTCAGGGCCTGATCAAGTCCGCGCTGGTGGCCGCGTGCGCGCGCCCCCAGGGCATCTACGGATTCCATCAGGCGCAACTGCGGGAGCGCGCCGCGGGGTTGTTCTATTCCCACAAGACGCTCAGTCCATCCGCGCACGTCGTGGATCGGAATCTCGATCTGGCCGCCGCGGCCGGCGCGGCATCGATTCTGCGTGCGTTCCCGCTGCCCGAGGGCGCGCCCGAGGGCGAGCTTCCGCCCGGCGAGTTCGTGCTGGCCTCTCCGCTGGCCGGCTGGCGTTCCAAGCAGTGGCCGCTGGAGTATTACGGCATTCTGGCCGATCGCTTGAAAAGGGAGCTGGGAATCGCGCTGGCGTTGAACGGCCCGGTCTCATCTCCGGCTTCGGAGATCGTGCAAGTGAAGGGCGCCGCGCCGCACTTTTCGGGATTGCCCGGGCTGATTTACGCCACGCGGCGCGCTACGGCCGTGGTGGGCGTGGATAACGGCCCGCTGCACCTGGCGGCTGCGTTGTCGAAGCCCGGCGTCGCCATTTTCGGTCCCACCGATCCGGCGCGCAACGGGCCCTATGGCGGCTCGCTGCGCGTTCTGCGGAGCGCCTCCGCCGTCACCACATACAAGCGCGGCGCGGATGACGGCGCGATGCGGCAGGTTTCGCCCGATGAGGTATTCGAAGCGCTGCGGAGCGTTCTCAGCGGGGTGGAGCGGCGCGCCTGATGCCGCGGTTTCCCAAACGCTACGCCGACGCCGTGGCCCGCCTGCGCGTCCCCAGCGGCTTTCTGATCGTGGCGGTATTCGCGTGGTTCTCACATCCCACGGGCGCGTCGCTTCTGGCAGGCGCTCCCGTGTCCGTTCTTGGCCTGGCTCTGCGCGCCTGGGCGGCGGGGTGCCTGGCCAAGGATCGCGAGCTCGCCACCGGAGGTCCGTACGCCTATACGCGCAACCCGCTTTACATAGGCACGCTGGTGGTGGCGGCCGGCTTGGTCATCGCCGCGCGCAGCGCCACCCTGGGGGCGCTGTTCGCGGCGGTCTTCGCGCTGGTTTATTTGCCGGTGATTCAGAACGAGGAACAGCACCTGCGCCGTCTTTTTCCGGAGTATGCCGGCTACGCCGCGCGGGTGCCCGCGCTTTGGCCCCGTCTTACACCCGCCGAAAGAACCCGGAATCCTTTTCGTTTCTCTCTCTATCTAAGAAATCAAGAGTTTCAGGCTGGAGCGGGATTCGGCGCCGGGATGCTGTATTTGCTCTGGAAAGCGCTGGGTTGAGCCTGCCTCAGAAGCGTTCGTGGGTGGGCGGACCACTCGCTCCGTGGTCCGCCGCCTCCGGGCGATCAAGTCGTTCCCGGCGTTTCCTTTCCCGTACAAAGCGGTTGGCAAAACAAGCCTGACAGGCCACAAGAGACGATGGCCTGTCAATTCGTCACCGATGGGGCGTGGCGTGTATGTGGGCGGCCCGCAGCCCGCGTTTGGCACGGCCGCGCAACTCCGTGATGCTCACGCCGGCCAGCGCCGTGGCGATTCCCCCGCCGATCATCAGAGGCGCGGTAAGCGCCACGAAGTAGATGATCGAAAACGTCTTGGCATCGTTCGGCTCAACCTCCAACAACTTGAGCGCCGTGACGCAGGCCACGTTGACCAGGCCGATGTTGCCGGGAGCGCTCGGAACGACGGTCCACCACCGGACGATGGCCAGCACGGCGCCCGCGGACCATAAGGAGAGATCCAGCCGGTCCGCCTTCATCAACGCCCAGACCGAAAACACCTGGATCGCGAGATACAGGAGGCTGATCCCCACGGTTTGGGCCATCGTTCGGGAACCGCCCATCAGTTGCAGACCCTCGGTAACATGGCGCCACGCGGAGGACCAGCCCCTCTCCGCGCCGAGGGCGTGAGCGTGGCGCCGCCGAGAGGCGATCCGGTATAGTGCGATCCCGCCGAGAAGCAACCCCAGGCCCAGCCCCTGCACCAGCAGAGTCAGATCCTTGGGTACGCCCCTGACGAAGCGGATGGTAAGCAGGAAAACCGCGAGCATCCAGAATCCGTCGATCAGGCGCTCCACGACTCCCGACGCCAGGACCAGCGAGAACCGCACATCGTTCCAATGGGCCAGCAGGTAGCAACGGATCAATTCGCCGGCGCGCAGCGGTAGGATTTCGTTGGCGAACAGTCCGATGTAGATGGCTTGCACGGAACGCCACAGGCGCAGTTTCACAACCGGGGCCAGCAGGATATTCCAGCGCCAGCCGTGAACCACATAGACGGAAAGGTCGGACAGAATTGCGACGGCGATCCATTTCCAATCCAGCTCGCGAATCGCGGGGACCAGCTCTTCCTTGATCGGGTAACCGTGCAGAACCCATACCAGACAGGCGGCTGAGAGGCAGTAGCCCAGCGCCTGGGGAAGCCACCGGGGAGATTCTTGCCGCTTGGGGGACGGGTCCATGGGATACGGACCTATGATAGCGTGGGCGCAATTATCCGGCGGTACATGGCGGCGAACTGCTCCAACGAGAGCTGCTCGGCCCGGCTGGCGGCTTCGGGCCAGGCGTCTACCCGTTCCTTCCCGTAGATCCCGGCCAGATTGTTACGGATGGTCTTGCGCTTGTATTGGAAACAGCGGCCGACGAAGCGCAGGAAGGCATCCGCGTCATCCACCTGAAGTTCGGTTGGCCTCGGTTCCAACGCGACCACCGCGGAATCCACCTGGGGGGGCGGACGGAAGGCGCCGGGCGCCACTGCAAACAGCAGCCGCGCGCCGGCGAACGCCGCGGTACGGACGGTAAGGTAGCCGTACTCGCGCTCGCCGGGGCGGGCGCACAGCCGCAGCGCCACCTCTTTCTGGATCAGAAACACGGCCCTGGGCGGGGTCAGGCGGACGGCCTTCTCCACGATCGCCGAGGCGATGTAATAGGGCAGGTTGCCGGCGATCGCGGCGCGGCCGAACCGCGCCAGGTCCGTTTCCAGAACGTCCGCTTCCACCACCTCGAGGCGCGGCTCGCCGGAGAATTTGCGCCGCAGATGGGCGGCCAGGGAGGCGTCCAGTTCCACGGCGACGACGCGCGCAGCGCGCTGGAGCAGTTTCCCAGTGAGCGCCCCGCGCCCCGGGCCGATCTCAATCACCGCTTCCCCCGGAGTGGGGCACGCGGCGGCGGCGATGCGGTCGAGAATCGACCCCTTGATGAGAAAATGCTGTCCGAGCCTTGGTCGCGCCACGCCGGAGTCCGTCAGCTTCGCGTGGATGCAGAACGGCGGAACAGGATCAGCTTCTTACCCCAGGTGGGCTGGCCGAAGAGAGTCGCGGGCGTGAACTTAGACCACAGAAAGAGGTTCTTCGCCTCCTGCGGCAACTCGCCGCGCACCACCGTGTAATCCGCGACGTAGCCGTTGGGATCGATGGTCACTTCCACGACGGTGGCATTGCCCGTGACCTCGGTGTTCACGGGTTCGAGCCGGGGAATCATCCAGCCGGTCCTCGGGGTCCAATCCACCACCTGGCCGTCCGGATCGGTAGAGATCATGGTGGGGACGTCGTTGCGGAAGTGGTCCGGAAACACCTGCTGCACCACGGCGCCGAACAGAAGCAGGGCGGACAGCAAGCCACCGGCGACGGGAAGCGCCATAGGCCGCATCAGGTTATCGAAAGACAGCCGCACGCGGTCCACCCAGCCCGTGAAGCGCGCCGCCCGTTCCGCGCGCCGGCGCTGGCGCGCCGCCTGGTCGGAAGCGATCATGCGCAACCGCGGGGCCATCCACGCCGGCAGCACGGGCTGCCGGATGGCCCGAAGACTCTGACGGAGATTGTACAACGACCAATATCCGGAATTGCAGACTTCGCACGATTCCACGTGCGCCATCGCCTTTTCCCGCTCCTCAGCCGTCATTCCGCCGTCGAGGACCGAGGAGACCAACTCCAGCGATTTTTCGCAACTCATAATTTTACTCCGCCGTTGACGGCGCCCATCGAAGGGCGCCAATGCCCGGCAGGCTCCCAGCCAGTTGTTGCCGCAAGGCCCCCCGGCCCCGCACAATTCGGGACTTGACGGTCCCTAAAGAAACGCCCAGGACTTCCGCGATCTCCTCGTAGCTCAAGTCCGAAATATCCCTGAGCGCCACGGCCTCGCGAAAAATCGGATTCAGTCTCGCCAGCGCCGCCTCGATGATGGCGCGTTGTTCATGGTTCAAGGTCACGTCGAACGGCGACTGGCCGGCATCGGGAAGCGCCTCGCTCAAACCCCGCGCATCCTCCGGCTCCGCATCCAAATCCACCTCCCGGCGGCGGTGGCGAAAAGACCAGCGCCGCGCGTTGTGCGCTTCATTCACCGTGATCCGGTAAATCCAGGTCTTCAGGCTGCTCTGTCCCCGGAAAGAGCGGATACTCCGAAAAACCTTGAGAAAGACCTCCTGCACGACATCGCACGCCTCGGCCCGATTATCGAGAAGACGCGCCGCCAGCGCGTACACGGGTTGTTGGAACCGGTGCAGCAAGTTCTCGTAAGCCCAGTCGGCGCCTTCGCGGAGAGCCTCCGCCAGCCGAAGGTCTTCTTCGCTTTCAGCGGCTTCCTCCGTACGAGCCGGGCTCAGGTCCAAGATTGAAGCGGCCATGGCATGCCCCACATCCAGCCTGATTTCACGTTACTACAAAACTCAGCGCTCTGAAGAGTATAGACTCCAGCCCTGGAGGATAAGTTCCCGGCTCTCACTCCGGGTTGAACTCGAAGGTGTCGGTATTGGTACGGACAATCAGGCGGCCGGGGCCGAGCGGCTTGCCATCCGTGGGGAAGAACACGGCGCCGTCGGTGGATTGCCCCGGGCCAATCTTGGTTTGAACCAGCGCCACGGCGCTGGCTGCCGCGGCGGCCCGCAACCTGGCCGGGCCGAAGAGCAGAGCCGCCTCCCGGCGCTGCTCATAACCGTTGGTGGAGCGCATGTTCGGCACTCCGTACAGAGAGGCTTCGTAGGCGGATACCAGCTTGAGCACATCGCCGCTGCTGCTGCGTTGTACGAGATGCCGGATTACCTCGCTGGCGGCTGAGCCGCGGAGCGCCGCTCCACCGCCGCGGTCGAACGTGAAGTCTTCCGGCCGAATCATGTAGGGGCCCGGTGAGCCGTTGGCAATGGAAACCTGGAAGATGGCGTAGGCGTGCAGCCGCGAGGGCAGAGTGGCGAAAATCACGGTCACGCCGGACTTCGTGAGGGTCTGGTACTTCAACCCGTTGGATTCAAACGCGATGACCTGAGACCGGCCCGGGAGAGAGCACAATAGCATGGCCACTCCCAGCGCCCCCAAAAACCTCCCCATGAAGTTCATCTTACGATAGGGCGCTTCGGCGCGACGCGGAGTTACGGGCAGGGGGCCAGGGCCGGGGCCGGGTAAAAGGGGCTGACCACAAGAAACGATGGGCTGTCCCACGCTACCATCGGTACGTGGTCGAAATCGACGGCGTCTCGAAAATGTATCGGCTGTATGGGCAACCGGGGGACCGTCTGAAGGAAGTGTTCAGCCTGGGGCGGCGGCGCCTCCACCGGGAGCACTGGGCGCTGCGGGACATCTCCGCCGAGATCCGCAAGGGCGAGACCTTCTGCGTGGTGGGGGAGAATGGATCGGGCAAGAGCACGCTGCTGAAGCTGATCGCCGGTATTCTGGAGCCGACCACCGGCTCCATCCGGACGCGCGGGCGCCTGACGGCGCTGCTGGAGCTGGGCGCGGGGTTCAACCTGGAGTTCACCGGCCGCAAGAACCTATTTCTGAATGGCGCCATTCACGGTCTTTCGACGCGCGAGGTGGAGGAGTTGATGGACGACATCATCGCCTTCGCCGAAATCGGCGCGTACATCGACCAGCCCGTGAAAACCTACTCGAGCGGGATGGTGGTGCGACTAGGCTTCTCGCTGGCGGTGCACCTGCTTCCCGAAATCCTGGTGGTGGACGAGGCCCTGGCGGTGGGCGATCTCTACTTTCGCCACCGGTGCATGCGGAAGATCCACGAGCTGCGGGCGCGCGGCGTGACCATCGTGTACGTCACGCACGACGTATCCGACATCAAGGCGCTGGGCGACCGTGCGCTGTGGCTGGAAGGGGGCCGGATGCGCCTGCTGGGCGACGCACGCGACGTGGCCCATCAATACATGGCTGCGATGCTCAGCCAGGAGGCGCAACGGCGGCGGCGCGACCAGGCGGCGCTGGCGCTGGCGCACGGGGCGCCGCCCGCGCCCCCCGAGGTGATCGACTGGCTGCCGGCCAACCCGGAGCGCTGGGGCGACGGCCGCGCGGAATTGCTGGGAATCGAGATCTCCGATGCGCATGGGCGGCGGCTGGAATCCGTGCGCACGCCGGGGCAGATTGTGGCGCGAATCAGTCTGAAAGCCAGGGAACCGGTCGAGTGCCCGATTATTGGCGTGCTGATGCGCACGGGGCAAGGCGTCGACCTCACCGGCGCCAACACGGCCAGCCAGAACGTCCCGGTGGCTCCGCTGGCGGCGGGCGAGATCCGCACCTTCGACTTCCACCTGCGATTGCCGGAGCTGGCTCCCGGCCTCTATACCTTCACTCCGGCCGTGGCCGATGGCGATTTGGAGGAGTTCCAGGTCTGCGACCTGGTGGAAAACGCCATTTCACTTCACGTGACGCCCGGCGACAAGCCGGTCTATGGTTGCGTGCAGTTACCGTGCGTGGCGAGCGTGAAGGTGTTCGGCGCGGACGGCAAGTAGCCCAGCCGCGCCGAAGCAGTCAGCCATCCGCTATTGCTGCTGCTGTTGGGGGGCGCATCGGGTGAAAGCTCGGGGAGGCGGCGTAGGGATCCAGAAGTGCGATAATCCCGTCTGCGGACCAGTGGAGAGACGTGCCGGGCGGGTAGCCATTCTAAACGCCGCAACAAAAGGAGGGCGGCACTGCTTTCTAGGGACGATCAACGCCGAGATGGTGCGCGCGAGCGAGACTCAAATTATCATGGGGTATCGGAGGAATCAATGCGAAACCACGCCACGCTAGTCTTAGCCTTGTTGCCTCCCGCTGCCTTGTTTGGCCAAGGGCCAAGTTCGCAAGCCAGCCCAGTCTTTGAAGTTGCATCCTTGAAAATCGGCTCGCCGCTCCAGGCAGCAGCAATGACCCTTCCTCGCATCAGGGGAGGCCCTGGCACTGGCGACCCCGGGCGCTTCGGTTGTAGTTGGCTATCCCTAAAAACCCTGATTGAGATGGCCTGGGAACTGAAGGCATTCGAGCTCTCAGCGCCCCGTTTGGCCGGCAACACTGTGGGATATGACATTGAGGCCAAGATGCCGCCGAGCACTACCAAGAAAGATTTCCATCTCATGCTTCAGCATCTCCTCATAGAGCGCCTCGCGCTAGTAGTGCACCAAGAACTCCGGGAACGGACCGTCTTTGAACTGGTGTTAGCAAAGGGTGGTCCAAAACTGCACACTGCTGAAGTGTCCTCCGAAGGGGCAGTAGCGCCGGACACACCGTCACCGGCGAACAAGCCGATGACGGTTCGTGACAAAGACGGTAAGCTGCAACTCCCGCCGGGGCAACCACGGGTGCTTCTGGTCCGGACGGGCAGCGGGTTTCGTCTCATGGCCCGAATGCAACGGATAGAAGAAATCGCAAGGACGTTGGAAGACCAGGTGGGCCATCGGGTTGTCGACAAGACGGGACTTAACGGGATTTACGACTATACGCTCGATTTCACAAACGGCGTCGACGATTCGCTCAACGGACTTCCCGCACCGGCGGAGGCCGAGCCGTTCATCGCCCCTGCCATCGTCCGGCAACTGGGGTTGAAGCTGGAGACCAGGAAGCAGCAGCCCGTCTCTGTGCTGGTTGTGGACCATTTTGACAGAATTCCTTCCGATAATTGAGCACGCTGCAAACCTCCAACTATCGTCGGGATAGCAGACTTCGATCCATTGAGGGTCACTTCCAGAACCCAGAGATCCCGGCAGCCCATCATCGGTGACGCGTCGGGAACGATCAGTGGGCTTGACGGAAAAGTCCCTTGACGCCACCGACCGACGACCCGGCCTATCTGTGGAATGCCTCGCCGGGTCGCTCCCGATGCAGCTCTAACGTTTTTCATCCACCATATTCCCGAGGCTTGACAGGCATATATCCATTGTGGATATACTGTAGTCGATATGCCAACGGAGACCAAGGCACTTCCGCCCCTTAGCCCGGCGGTGTTCCACATCCTCCTGGCTCTCTCCGCTGGCGATCGTCATGGCTACGCAATTATGAAGGAAGCCGCCGAGCAGAGCGAAGGCAAGGTGCGTCTTGGCCCGGGCACGCTATACAGGTCCATTCAAAACCTCCTTTCAGACGGATGGATCGAGGAGGCCGGAGAGCGTGCCGATCCCGCGAGTGGCGATGAGAGACGGCGGTATTACCGCCTGACGGGCATAGGGCGCGAAGTAGTCACGAATGAAGCACGGCGGCTGTCGGATCTAGTTCGGATAGCGCGTCGCAGGCGATTACTAGGCCATCAACGTCCGGCGGAGGGCTAGATGGCTCAACCCTTCCGCAAGCAGAATCGTTCAGTTCGGCTTTTTGCGCTTCTTGTCCGCTTTCTGCCAGCCGATTTCAGAATGCGACACGGCAGTCAGATGGTTCAGACGTTCCAGGATTGCTGGCGCGATCTAGTTTCGCGTGGTGGCTTGCTTGATCTTGCCCGGTTCTGGGGGAATACGTTTGCGGACTTACTCTTGACCGCGCTCATTCTACACACTGAGAGGTTCACAATGTCTGCAGGCAGGGCTCCTGCGCATCTGACGTTCTTGACCAGTCCGTGGGTTCTCTTTCACCGTTTATCGGCGACGCATCGATGGCTGGCGCGCTTCGGACCGTACCCGAAGGCCTTTCGGAAGCCGCTGCAATTTGCCTGGTTTGAAGCCAAAGCCTACTCCAGCGCACAGATCCAGCCGGAGCACCTTTTGCTGGGCCTTCTCCGGGCGACGAAATCAGTCCGTCAACATGTTCCTCCGAGTGCGATCCAGTCCGCAATTGCGATCATCGACCTACACACTGGCCATGGTAGAGCGTTGGGGGCTGCTCCGGCGCCTTCGGACCCTAGTATCGATGCATTATCCCAGCAGATAATAGCCCGTGCCTTGGAGAGAGCCGCGCTTCGACGCCAGCGGCTTTCGGGGCTGCACTTACTACTCGCTCTGTGCGAGGAGCGCAGCAGTGTCGTGTCAGAGTGCCTGGAAACATTGGGCTTGGACCAGCCCTGGCTGGAGAGCCAACTACAGGCAGCCTAAGCTTTCCAGCCCGACAGTTGCGATACCGGATGTGAAGTGGGTCTAACGGAAAAGTCCTTCGACGCCACCGACCGCCGACCCGGCCTATCTGTGGAACGCCTCAATCCGGCCGCTTCGAGTTGCAGTGGTCCACGTTCGTCCCCGCCGATGGCCGGGTGATCGAAGCCGGCGCGCTGACGGTCAATCTCGACGCGACCGGCCCGTTCCACACCTCGCTGGAGCCGGGGCGGTACACGGCGCCACGGCCAACCTGCCCCACAATCGAGCTTGCCGGTCATCGCTCGGCGCGGAGAATCGAGCGCTCGAAGACGTAGCCGGAGGGGCGCAGGACGCCAGTGTGGCGGCCCACGTCGACGACGGCGCGGAAACCGAATTTCTTGAGCAGGGCCGTGAGACAAGGCTTGTTGGGAAGCCACCAGCTCACCTCGTCGGCGTCGAGCGAGTCGCCGCCGACGTAGAGCATGGCGGGCCGGCCGTCCGGGGCGTCCGGAACAAGTCCGGCAAAGACCAGCGCGCCGCGGCATAGCGGGGCCACGGCGGCGAGCGCCTGAAAGGGGTTGATGGTGTGCACCAGGACATCGCCCATGAAAACGAAGTCGAATACGCCGCCGGTGTTCGATGCGGACAGATCGTAGACGGTGGAGTAACAGCGGGTGACGCGGGCGCCGAGCAGCTTCCGGCAAAACTCGAATGGCCCTTCGAGCATGTAGAAATAGAGCTGCGCGGCCGTGTACGACTTGACGTAGCCGCCCAGGCCATCCACGGAGGGAGGCACGATCATGCGGTTGATCTTCTCGACAATCTGCCCGATGTCCTGGCCGGGGAAACGGTCGATCGCCTCCAGCGAAGGCAGCTCCACGGAGACCACCTCGGCGCCACGCCGGGCGAACTCGAAAGCGAAGAATCCCGTAGCGGATCCGACGTCCAACGCCCGCATGCCGCGCATGTCGGCCGGGAAATGGAAATCCAGCAGCGTCGCGCGGTAGTCGTAGAGGCCCGGCGTCACCAGGCCGTTGGGAAGATCGATGGTGTGATACCAGTAGTAGCTCGCGATATCGGGGAAGCCTAACGCGGCCGCCTGGCGGTTAAACGTTTCCACCGCCTCCAGGAATTGTTGGGCCACCGCCTGTTGTTCCATGAGTTTCTCCACCGTCAACCGATCCTTTTCAGCCACGCGCCGGGCCAATAGGTCACGTTGGCGGTGAGATCCCCGTCGTGGAAGAGCCAGGGGGGCTGCTCCTGGCGGAACTCGGGATGGCGCGCGGCGAATTCGTTGGCGGCTTCGAGCGGATTGTCGTGTTTCCACTCCGGGAGGCCGCGCGGCAGGTCGGCCAGATCGCGCATGATGCCGTCGGCGGCGACAATGTAGGAGCCGGGCGTGACGAGGGGCGAGTACAGTTCTAATTCGCGCAAGACGTGGGCCTTGGAATGATCGGAATCCAGGACCACGAGCACTGGTTCGGCGGCTCCGACGAGGCTAGCGACCTCGGCGGCGACGCGCGGATCGGTCGAATCGCCTTCCACCAGCGAAATGCGGGCGCCGAGCCGGTGGCGCTGGAGGAAGTCGCGGTCGGCCGGGGCGATTTCGCGATCCACGCCGATCACCCGGCCCTCGCCCAGGGAATCGAGAAGCGTGGCATGGAACAGCAGGGAACCGCCGCGAAACACGCCCGTTTCCAGGATGATTTGCGGACGCACGCGGTAGACCACCTCTTGCAGGCGCATCAGGTCTTCGGGCGTCTGCAGGATGGGGGCGCCGAACCAACTGAAGTTGTGGTAGTACAACTGATTCCAGCCGACGCGAAGCCATTCGAGCGACAGCGCTTCAAAGGCCTCCCGGGTGAACAGGCCGACGGTGGTTTCCTGGCCGTCGGCGGTGCGGGTGAGGGTTTGCGCCGTAGAGTCGATGACGAGCTTCATCCACCACATTCTAACGTCATGGGCGGGAATGGTTGCCGGGGAGAGCGATAGACCGCGATCCGCCCGTAAGGCAAAACCGAATATCGCCGCCGAGCTCCTTCGCCGGGCTGGAGGACCGGGCCGCATCTTAATACCCGGGAAGAGAGACTCACACCCTCCGCGAGTCTCTCTTTCGATTGCGGAATAGCGGACGGATGCCAGCGGAACCGGTGGCGGTTGTCTGTAAGTGCTTGGACCTCGCTTAAGCCAGGCGAAATGGGACGGCATAACTGGGGTATAATCCTCTCATGCCCCGAGGACAACGAATCGCCATGGAAATTCTAGAAGCTGCGTTAATCGGATACCGCCATCAGCTCGCTGAAATCGAAGCAAAGATGGCCGAGATTCGCGAGCGGATCGGCGGCAAGCCCGCCACGCCCGCGGAACCCCCCACGGCCGCGCCCGCGAAGAAGGGCCGGTCCCTCAGCGCCGCCGCGCGCAGGCGGATCGCCGCCGCCCAGAAAAAGCGCTGGGCCGCATACCGCAAGACGAGAGAGGCCCCGACGCCAGTTCGGGCAAAGCCGGCCGCTAAGAAGCGTACTCTCAGCGCCGCGGGCAGGAAGGCTATCATCGAGGCGACAACGAAGCGCTGGGCGGCATTCCGGGCAGCCAAGGCGGCAGCCGCGAAGAAGACCGCCGCGAAGCCTGCCAAGAAGATTGCAAGGAAGGCCCCCGCCAAGAAACCGGCGGTAAAGGCCTCCTTACCGGCGGCGCGAGCCTCCGCGCCGGAGCAGCCGGCTAATTAGATCGAGCGCCGGCGCTCCGCGGTGAAGGAATGCTCGCGGGCGGTTTCACCCTGCCCGGTCTTCGCTCGGACCGGCAGACGCCGCATGCGTTTGCCGATGGCCGTGAATACTGCGTTTGCGCCTCGCCATGCGGCCGGCCCGCGGCCCGCGCGTCGCCAGACATGGATCTGACGTTCCCCGGAGCGGACGTAACCGGCGGCGCACGTCCGCCCGAAACTGGTCTGCCTCTTTGGTGAGCTGGCGTCCGCCGGCCGCCGCGGAGTTACCTTCGCGATGGCGCCCGTTGTACTGGAACAAGCTTAGGGCTAGAATCGGACTTCCATAGTTCCATTCAGGGAGAACAGAGATGAATCGAAAAAGAGCAATCGTTCCCTTTGCCGTGGCGATCCTCGCGGCGCTGGTTCTGGTCTCAGTGGCATGGGCGCAGGCAGCGCCGGCCGCGGGCGCGGCCGGGCAACCGCCGGCGGCCGGGCGCGGCGCGCAAGGCGGCCGTGGCGGCGGTGGGCGAGGGCCGGCGCTGGTATCGCCCGAAATCCTGCCGGACAGGCGGGTGATCTTTCGCATCGCCGCGCCCCAGGCGACGAGCGTCACGCTGAACGCTGCCGATATCCAGAACTTCGCTCCGGCCGCGGCTCCAGCCGGTCGAGGCGGTGCGCAATTCACGAAGAATGACGCCGGCGTTTGGGAAGCCACCGTCGGACCCGTGCCGCCGGGAGCGTTTAGGTACGTGTTTCAGGTGGACGGCGTGCGCGTGCTCGACCCCGTCAATACCGGGCTCAGTGAGTCCAACACGAACAACTGGAGTCTGTTTTACGTGCCGGGGCTGGACTTCATGGACAACTCCAAGGATGTGCCTCACGGCGCGGTGGCCTCCGTCAACTATTACTCCACCGTGCTGAAGACCATGCGCCGCATGCACGTCTACACGCCGCCGGGCTATGAATTGAACGGGCAGAAGTACCCGGTGTTCTACCTGTTGCACGGCGCAGGCGACAACGACGATTGTTGGACATCCGTAGGCCGCGCCAATTTCATTATGGACAATCTGATCGCGGCTAAGAAGGCCAAGCCGATGATCGTGGTGATGCCCGCCGGGCATCAGCCCGGGACGGGGGGGCGCGGGGCAGCGCCGGTTCCAGCCGCCGCTCCGGCGCCGACGGTCAGTCCCTTCACCGACGAGTTCATGACCGATATGTTGCCGTACGTGGAGCAACACTACCGCACCATAGCCGACCGTGCGCACCGCGCCGTTGCGGGCCTCTCCATGGGTGGCAGCCAGACCTTGGACATAGCGTTCAACCATTTGGACAAGTTCGCCTACATCGGCGTGTTCAGCTCCGGCACGACCTTGGGCGGCGGCCGTGGGGCCGCCGGTAGGGGCGGAGCTCCGGCCGCTGCGCCAGCGGCAGCCGCCCAACCACCACGGCCGGATTGGGAGGCGACGCACAAGGCCGACCTCGACAACGCCGCCCTGAAGAAGGGCACGAGGCTCATCTGGCTGAGCACGGGAGTCGATGACGGGTTGATCACGAACTCCAAGGCCACTGTGGAGCTGCTCAAGAAACACGGCTTCAACCCGGTCTTCAAGGAAAGCCCCGGCGCGCACTGGTGGCTCAACTGGCGCAACTACCTGAACGAGTTCGCGCCGCAGTTGTTCCAGTAAGCGGGACTCCGCGCGGGCCGCGGATGGACGCCGCCAGGCGCCGACAGGATGTTTTTCTTTCATTGGCGTTTATCGGCGTCTATCCGCGGCTTACACTTGATTTCGGAAAGGACGAGAGATGAAGACGAGACTGCTTATCATGGCTGTTCCCGCGCTGGCGCTCGTCGCGTGCGGCGGTGCCGGCAGCGGCCGCTCGGGCGCTCCGGCCGCGGTCATGGCGCAGCCGGGCGACGCCCTGATCGAAGGCTTCCGCAACGTCGAGGCGGCGTCGGTATCGGACGCCATCGAGCAGCTTTACGGGCAAAGGGCGTACATGGCCCACGACATGCGTCCGCTGTTCAAGACCAAGTTCGCCGGGCCGGCGGTGACGGTCTTCCTCAAGAAGGAGGAGCACAAAGAAGGCGCCGCGGCCTCCCAGGGAATGCTGGACGCCATCGACGCCGCCCCGCCGGGATCCGTCTACGTCATGGTTCTGGAGAACGGGCTGGACTACGCCGGAATCGGCGCCCTGATGACCACGGCCATGAAGGTCCGCGGGATGACGGCGGCCGTGATCGACGGATCCGTGCGCGACCTGCCGCAAATCGAGAGAATCCAGTTTCCGGTGTACAGCCGGGGCGTGGCGCCCGCGACCACGATCAATCACTTCCGCTTCGCCGGCGTCAATGTGCCCGTGACCTGCGCGGGAGCGCGCGTGAATGCGGGCGACATCATCGTGGCAGATGAAGACGGCGTAGTAGCCGTGCCGCGCGCGCACGCTGAAGACGTTCTCAAGAAGGCTCAGTCCCTCGACCAGACCGAGCACCAGATGCTTCCCTTCATCGAGCAATACAAGTCCATCAAGGAAGCCGTAGCCAAGTTCGGCAGAATCTGACGGCGGCCCCCAACGCGGGTTTCCCGAGCGCGGGTTTCCACCCGATCGCGCCAGCAAGTAGAATCACATGGATGAGCTCCGGTCATTCGGCCGCCAATGGAGCTCATCAGTCGAGAGGAGTCCCAAAGAAATGATTCGCACATACGGTTTGAAAACGCTGGCAGCGGTGTTCTGCATCTCCCTGCTCGCGCCCCCGCCCGCCAAGGCGCAGTTGTGGACATGGACCAAGGACCAGATGGTCGAATACACCAAGGCCTGGACCGGCGACCGCTTCCCGGACGGGCGGCCGAAGGTCCCGGATGGGTGGCTGGAACGAGCAAAGGGCCTCTCCATGGAGGAGATCACGATTCCGGGCGGCCGCGGGGGCGGCGGCAGCTACAGCCAGTACGAGGGCGATTTTCGCGTCCTGCATCCGGAACTGAAAATGGCGGGCCGGGCGGTCACGGTGAGCTTTATGCCGGCGCGCGCCGACCTGGACTCGGTGGTTACGGCCCAGGCGAGGGAAAAAGGCGTCCGGACCATGAACCACCAGTACGTTATCGACATGCTTCAGCCCGGCGACGTTTTCGTGGTGGACCTTTATGGGAAGAAGGACGGGGGCACGATCGTCGGCGATAACCTTTTCTACTACATCATGAAGGCGACCAAGGGCGGCGGGCTGGTGGTGGACGGCTCGTTCCGGGACCTGGATGGCATCCAGGACATGCTGATGCCGTGCTATTTCCGCTCCGTGCATCCCAGCGCCATCGGGGGCGTAACGGTGGCGGCGGTCAACGTCCCCGTCCGCATCGGCAACGTCACGGTGATGCCCGGGGATCTCGTGGTGGGCGACAAAGAGGGCGTGTCGTTCATTCCACCGCAGAACGCGGAGCAGATCCTGGATAACGCCGACAGATTGCACATCCACGACGAGTGGACGCGCATGAAGTTCGACGAGGGCAAGTACAAGTCGAGCGAGATTTATAGCAGCCCGCGCGACCCGGCCCTGCAGGCGGAATATCAGGCGTATCTCAAGAAGCGGCTGGCGGAAATTCAGGCCGCACGAGAGAAAAAGTAGCGCGGCGCGGGAAGGGCATGCCCACAAAAAGCGATGGTCTGTCCCACCGTACTATTGGATGTTGATGTTCGACGTGGCCGTCTTGCTCGCAACGCTGAGCACTACGGCTTGAGAGCCAGAGGCGACGCCCGCCGGCACGGTCACGTCGATCCGGTACAGCCCCGCATATCCCGGGGCAAGCCCCGCGAATGTCGAGGCGGCGGCTTGCCCGCCGATAGTCACCGTAACCGCGTTTGTGGTCGGCGAGGCCGTGGTGGACGACGCCGGGTCGCCGGAAGCCGGTTGGTTCGTCACCGGGCCGAGCCCATTGGCGAAGAGCGATATCTTCTGCCCCTTCTGCGCCTTGTTGCTGGCCGTAATGAACGTATTGGTATTCGCCACCAGCGCGGCCACCACGCCGGGCGACGTTTCGAAGAAGGACGGCGAGACGTCCGCCATGGGAACCGTGACCACGCCGCCGTACTCACTCTCGTAGAGCGTCACCTTCATCTGCGCCGACGCGTTGCCCTGTAACTCCCACGGGACCTGCACATTCACCTGCGTGGGGCTGGCGTAGATGATCCGGCCCGGCACACTCAGGCTGGCCGAAGGCACGTCGAAGCTCACGGTCACCCCATTCAGGCTCAAGGGGAGCGAGGTAGTGGTTTCCTGCTTAGTGGAATCGCTCAGGCCCGAACCATAGATCGCCACGTAGGAGCCGGGCGCGAGCGTGGCCTGACCCTTGGCCGCGTCCAACGCGGCGGCAATGGTGGGCGACTGGCGGCCGTACACGGTCATGGAGCCCCAGTCGTACCCGCCCTGGAGAATGTCGACGGATGTCGCGACTCCGGCGCTGTTCGACGCCAAAACCATCTCGACGTACGCGAAGCCGTAGTTGTCGGTTGGGCAGGTAATCAAGACCGTCGAACTCGCGGTCGTACACGCCAAGGCTCCTGGCGCGCTTTTCAACGTTACCGCGCCGGCGATACACAGTCCCGTTCTGGACGACATGTTGGCGCAGAACGTCACCGAGGCGCCGGTCACCGGAACGCCGTTGGCGTCCAGCGCTTGAACGGCGGCCGCGCCGATGTCCTGCCCCGCGATGCCTTCGAAATACGCGCCGATCGCAGGGGAGACGCTTCCCGTACTCCCCACCGAGTTGCTCCCCACCATGAACAGGTAAGGAATGTGCAACGAGACGTTGCCGCCGTTCGTCAGGTTGATGCTTCCGGTGTAGGAACCAGCCGCGGGTACGGACCCGGTGAGCGAGACGTTCAGCGTGGCGCTGGCGGAGCCGCTGCCCGCCGCGCCAAGGCTCAGGCTTGTCTTGTCGACGGCGACCGTGGCGCCCGCGGCGGTAATCTGCCCAACCACGGAAGTGTTGAGCGTCACCGCGCTGGAACCCAGGTTGGTGATGGTGACCGCTTGCGCCGTTGGCAGGGCGTCCGTCGTACGGAAGGCGCCGAAAGAGACCGTGGCCGGCGTGGCGGTGACCGTTGCCTGGGCCGCCGCGCCCGCGTCCAGCAGGCCGGCGCCGATCCATTGCACGTTCACTTGATTGCCGAGATCGTCGAAGGTGACGGCCGCCGCGTTGCTCGCGTTCACCAGCGCGGACTTGACCTGCGCCGGCGTGTAGCCCCGATGCGCCTGCAGGACCAGCGCCGCGGCGCCCGCCGCGAGCGGGGAGGCGAAGCTCGTGCCGTCCGCGGCTATGTAACCGTTGGAGCTATACATGTCCCCGCTGGCGTCGAGTTTCTGCGTCGCCATGTACATGCCCGCGAACCCGTACATCATCGTGTAGCCGTAGGCGCCGAGGTCGTGTGGATCCGGACTCACACCAGGGTCGCCGCCGCCCGTAGCCACCAGATCGGGCTTGAGTATGGAGCAACCGGAGCAGGGGAACGCGCTCAGAGCGGGTCCGAGCGACGAGTAGCCGGAAAGCTCGTTGGTGGCGGTACCGAGAGTGGGGCCCTGTTCGGCCCCGTTGAGATCGATGGTCACCAGCGGCCAGGGATTCCCGACGGGGTTCGCCTGGTACGTGTACAGCGCCGTGATGTCGATGTACTGCTTCAAAGTCAGGCCGTCGGAGTTGGAGATGCCCACCAGCGGACCGGCAAAACAACCGTCCGCAGGCACGCAGGTGGAATCCTGGGGGTAATAGTAATTGCCAGTCCCTTCAATGTAATTGTAAGGACTGGTCCAGAGCGGATTGCCCGGCGAGTTGTAGAGGATCATGCCGATGGCGCCCGCGTTTTGCACGTTGGCGGCCTTGAGGTAGAAGGAGCAGCCATTCGCATCGGTGCTCAGATTGCGCAGAACCAGCGCGAAGGCTCCGTTCAGCGAGTTCGCCGGCAGCGCGTTACAAGCGTAGCCGTCCCCAATCCAACTCACATCCATCAGCGGCGCCGTGGCCGCGCCAGTCGAGAGCGGGTACGAATCGCTGGGCTGCGCGGCGATTTTTTGGAGGTTGGACGGCGCTCCCGGACCGGCCACGCTCACCGACGGGCCGAAGCTGTGCGAGTTGAGGGTGGCGCCCACCGCGATCACCGAAGGGGCGTCCGCCGGCGAGCCGATCGTATTGTACAGCGCGCTATTGCCCGCGGCCACCACGACCACCACGCCGAGCTTGACGGTGTTCTCAAACGCCGTGGCCAGCAAGTCGCATGGCGTCGTTCCCGTGTTCTGGCAGATCGCTCCCGTATCCAGCGGGCCGCTCAGCGCGGGCGTGCCGGATGAGAAATTGATAATGTCCATGCCATCGTTGACGGCGTCGTTCAGCGCCAGGATCACCACATCTTCCCCGAAGTAATCGTTGACGCCGGGCGAGCCGTAGATCTTGTAGTTTCCCAGGTACGCCTTCGGGGCCATGCCGGAAAACTGTACCGTACCGTTTGCATTGATGTTGCCGGCGGCGGTCGAGGCCACCGCCGTCCCGTGACCGAGGCGGTCGCGCGGCGTGTAGTCGTCCGGCTGGGATTGGGCGGCGGGGTTGGCCTTGTTGGTTACGTTGTCCATGGCCAACTGGGGTACGTAGCTGCGCGCCACGATCACCTTGGTATTGGTGTAGAGGGTGGGATCCGGGCAGGGTTGGGTGCCGATCGTGCACTTGGGAAAGCCGCCGGGAGGAAACGCCAGAGTGGAATCCTGAAGCGCCGTGTGATTCTGGTCGATGCCGTAATCGAGAATGCCGATCTTGATGCCCTTGCCGCCGTTCGCCTGGCCCCCGATAGTCGGCAGAGCCCATGCCGTGGGCGCGTTCATCAGCGACGTAGCGGCGTTCAGGTACCTCTTCCCGCGCCGCATCGGCACAACGCCGGCGACTCCCGGCAGGGCCTTCAATTCGTTCACTCGTTCCGCGGGCGCCACCACGAAGATCGCGTTGAGCAGCGTCGAGACCGACCCGGAGACCGGAATCCCCCGCGTCTCCAACTCCTGGAGGACCGTCTGCTGGCGGGATTCCACCTGCCGCCGGTAGGCCAGCGCCTCTGCCGTCGCCAAGCCTTCACGGGTGGCAAAACGCGCGCTCACGGGCGGATCGGCAAGGATCAGGGCGTAGCGATTCGTCGCGAACTGGGCGAAAGCGGGCAGCGCGGACAAAACAAAAAAGAAAACGGCGCCGGACAGCGCCCAACGGGAGTGGCATCTCAACATGACTTTGTGACGAACTCTACCTTTCTCAGGTTTCCGTTAAACCAGTAACGGCTTCTATATGCGAGTGTACCAGCAGCGGGCTTTCCCCCGCCGCCCATATTGCCCGCTACAGCTTGGGGAACGCTCTGTGCCAGAATAGCGTATGGAATTCACGAATGCCGTTTTGCAGCCAGTGCGGAAACGCCGTAAGCCCGGCGGACAGGTATTGCGGCCGGTGCGGCGCTCACCAGCCAGGAGGCGCCACGGAGCCCCCCGGCTCCCCATCGCATCTCGCCGGCGACGCGCTGGCGGGCATCAGCCCCCGAACGGCCTCGATTCTTTGCTACATCCCCTGGATCGGCTGGATCCCCGCCATCGTCGTCCTGGCCTCGGACCGGTTCCGGCATGACCGCGCCATTCGGTTCCACGCCTTCCAAGGCCTGTACCTGTTCGTCGCCTGGCTCCTGGACCAGTGGGTGGTCCGCGCCATTTTCCTGCCTTTCCGTCATTTCCAGGTGTACGGCCTGATCGCGCTCGTGCTGCTTGGCATGCAGATCTTCATGATTGTCAAGGCCGCCCACGAGCAACAGTACTCCCTTCCGATCTTCGGGGAGCTCGCCGCCCGCTCGGTGGTGGAGGGCTGAGATCTAGCCGCCGATCAACGCCGATTCAGGAAGCTATCTGCGTTCATTTGCGTTCATCGGCGGCCGGGGCCACGTTTTTCCGCGGCGGGCTTGCCGCATTTGTTATAATCATTCATAATAGAGAATAATTATTCAACATGAAAACGAAAGTCGGCATTGTCGGTTACCGGGGCTATAGCGGCGCGGAATTGGTGCATATTCTGGAGCGGCATCCTCGAGTCGATCCCGTGTTGCTGGAACATCGGGAGGATGGCGGCGAGGGACACGCCATTCACAACCGGAAGGGACCGCCTCGCGTGGCGTCGAGGCCCGAAGCGGTGAAAGCGGAAGGCATCGCCATCGTCTTTCTGGCAACGCCGTCCGAGGTCTCGATGGAGTTGGCGCCGGCCATGCTCGGCGCGGGGGCGCGCGTGGTGGATTTAAGCGGGGCGTTCCGCCTGCGGACTCCGGAGAATCACGCGGCGTGGTACAAGGAAACGCACACCCAGCCCGGGTTGCTGGCCGAGGCGGTTTACGGGTTGCCGGAGTTCTGCCGCGAGCGAGTTCCAAGCGCGCGGCTGGTTGCCAACCCGGGGTGCTATCCGACGGCCGCCAACCTGGCGATCCGGCCGCTGATCGAGGCGGGAGTGGTGGACCGCTCGGCCGGAATCGTGTGCGACGCCAAGTCGGGCGCGAGCGGTGCGGGACGAAAGCCCAGGCTCACAACCAGCTTCTGTGAAGTTACTGAGAATTTCAGCGCCTATTCGATCTTCCATCATCGGCACGTTCCCGAGGTGCTTCACATTTCCGGCCTCGAAGAGCGCGAGTTCAGCTTCACGGCGCAGTTGCTGCCTCTGGACCGCGGCATCCTGGAGACCATCTATTTCCGGGCGAAGGGCGTGGCGAGCGTGGAAGAGTTGCTGGGCGTCTACGAGAAGCGGTACGCCAGAGAGCCGTTCCTTCGCCTGTACCATCCCGGCCACATGCCGGACCTGCGCGGCGTGGCGCGCACCAACTTCTGCGATATCGGCGCGGCGCTGGACGCCAAGACTGGCCGCGCAGTGGTGGTGAGCGCTATCGACAACCTGGTGAAAGGCGCGGCGGGTCAGGCGATCCAGAACATGAACCTTATGTTGGGCTATCCCGAAACCGAGGGCCTGCTGTGAGGGTTCTGATCAAGCTGGGCGGCACGCTGCTCGATTCGGCGGAATCGCGGAACGGACTCGCGGCGCAGATTGCGGCGGCCCGCGCCGGCGGAATCGAGGCCGTCGTGGTCCACGGCGGCGGCAAGCAGATGACCCGGTACCTGGCGGAGCGGGGCGTCGAGAGCCGTTTCGTGAACGGCCTGCGGGTCACCGGGCCGGAGACCGTGGATGCTGCGCTGAAGGTCCTCGCTGGTAGCGTGAACCACGAGCTGGTGGCCAGCCTGAACCGCGCCGGCGCCCAGGCCGTGGGGCTTTCCGGCATCGATTCCTTTCTGGTGGAAGCCGAGCCGATGGACCCCGCGCTCGGGGCTGTGGGCCGCATCGTCAAATTGAACCCGGCTCTTCTTCGGCTGCTCGCGGCCAACGGCTATCTTCCGGTGGTGGCTTGCGTGGCCGGCGACCGGAGAGGGCGCGTCTACAACGTGAACGCGGACCAGATGGCTGTGGCCTGCGCGACGGCCTGGGGCGCGCGCCAATTGATCTTCCTGACCGACGTCGCCGGCGTGCTCGACGCGGCCGGGCACGTGCAGCCCGTCCTGACCGCCGCCGAGAGCGAGCGTCTGATCGCCGGCGGCATCGCCACCGGCGGCATGCGCGCCAAGCTCGAAGCGGCGCTGGCGGCGCTCGGCGGCGGCGTCGAACAGGTGCGCATCGCCCCCGGATCGGTCGCCGGCGCGCTCCAGCGGGTCCTGGCGGGCGATGCCATCGGCACCCGGATGACGCTGCGGGAGGAACCGGCATGATCAGCAGTTTGCGTGCGGACGCTTTCGTCGAATCTCCGGCCGGCGGGCCGCCGCTGACGGTGCGCAAGGCCGTCATGCACGATATCCACGCCATCCTGGACCTGATTAACGGCTACGCGGCCAGGGGCATCATGCTGCCGCGCACGGAATTCGAATTGTCGGAGAGCATCCGCGATTTCACCGTCGTCACCCTGGGGGAACGGTTGCTGGGCTGCGGCGCCTTGCATTTCTACAGCCCCACGGTCGGAGAAATCCGGTCGCTGGCGGTTCGCGAAGACGCCAAGACCCATGGCGTAGGCCGCCGTCTGGTGGACACCCTGCTCCAAGAGGCTCAGGAATACGAGCTGGACGCTGTGTTTGCTTTCACTTACGTGGTCGAATTCTTCCAGAAAACCGGCTTTCAGGCAGTGGAACGCGGAGCCTTGCCCCTCAAGGCGTGGAAAGATTGCCTGCGGTGCCCAAAGTTCCAGGCGTGCGACGAGGTGGCGATGCTCCGGATTCTGCGCCCGGGCCGCTGGCTGGAGGCTCAGCCTGGCCAGTGGGGCGCGGAAGTGGCCGCTCCGGACGACCAGTTCATCCAGATCCCGGTCCCCGCAAAGTAGGGATTCTCTACACTCCCCGCAAAAAACCGATGAAGTGATCGGCGCCTTGCACCCGTAATGGGCGTATCATTACATTTAAGCAGAGAGAGAGTTTTCAGGTCGAATTATCCTGTTTCGTGTGAGGCTCAAATGAAGGCTCAGACGGTCGCCGTGAAATCCTCCACTGGACGCGTGCTTTGTTGCACGGTTTTCCGGTCCGGGGGCAAGAAACTGCTGGCGAAGGGGCACGTCATCAGCGATGAAGACGTGCGGGTGCTGGAAACCGAAGGTCTGGACACCATCTGGGTTACCGAACTGGAGGAAGGCGAAGTCGGCGAGGACGAGGCGGTCTGCGCCGTGGCCGGCGCCATGGGCTGCGGGAGCCTTGAGATCCGCCTGGCCGCGGGCGGACGGGCCAATCTCATGGCCACCGAGAATTGCTGCGTGCTGGTGGACGACGAGCTGCTGAAGCAGATCAACTGCACCGCCAGCGTGGTGATCGCCACGGCGCAGAACTTCAGCTACGCCGCGGCGGGCCAGCGGATCGCGACCGTGAAGAGCGCTCCGTTCGCCGTCGCCAAGGACCAACTGGAAGCCATCGACAGCATCCTCAAAGAGCGGGGACCGATCCTCCAGGCGCGCCCCATCCGGACGCCCTCGGTGGGCGTTCTCTACTGCGATCCGATCAGCGGCGAGCGGGCCCGCCAGTTATTCGAGAACATCATGCGGCAGCGGCTGGAACGCTTCGGCGCCAGCCCCAATTTTGCGCTGGCGGCGACGGAGGACGAGAATTCCGTGGCGCGCTGCCTGCAACATCTGCTGCGGTCGAAGCCCAACGCGATTCTGGTGGCGTCCACCACCGCGCCCGCCGGGCCGGAAGACGTGATTGGCCAGGCCATGCTGCGCGTGGATGCGCGCATCGAACGGTTCCTGGCGCCGGTGGAGCCCGGCAACCTGTTGCTGCTGGCCTACAAGGACGAGGCGCCCATCATTTCCGCTCCGGGGTGCTTCCGTTCGGCCAAGCCGAACGTGGTCGATTTGATTTTGCCGGCGGTGCTGGCCCGTTATCACATCACCGGGTGGGAAATCGCCTGCCTGGGTCACGGCGGCCTGCTGGCGTAGTGGCGCCGGGCCCAAGGGGCGCCCCTTGCCGGCGGTGGGTTGTCCCCCAGCTTTCAAAGTCACCGCCGACAAGACCGGCGGCGCTACCGGGCCGTCCTCGCCACCGTGTGGATCGTGACATCCACTTCGTCTTTCACGCGCAGGAAGAGGGTGCTGGGGTTCTTCATCCCCCATTTTACGTAGGGCACGACGAACGTGACCGTCGCCGCGTACTGGCCCTGGCTTGCTTCCACGTCCGCCTGCATCGTCATCTCATGGTCGGCGCCGTGGATGGAAAACGTTCCGTGAAGCCGCACCTGCGACCTCCCCTGTGGCGCCACCGCGCCCTCCACGCGGTCCGGGCGGAAGACGATCTCGGGATAGCGGTCGCTCTCCAGTATGTTCTTGTGCATGCGGCTATCGCGGGTTCCGTTGCCACTTTCTCCGCTCGTGGCATCCACCACCAGCTCTCCGCTGGCGCGGCCCGTGGCGGGGTCGAACCGGATGTTTCCACGCTTGAGCCGGAACGTCCCATGCACCGTGTGCAGCACGTCCCCCAGGGTGAATTCCACCTTGGTTTGCGCGGGATCGGTCTCGAGCGCCGTCTCTTGCAGCGCAGCGGCGGCGGCCGCAAGCGCGGCCAGCGCGAGCATGGGAAGGACGGTTCGTCGCAATTTCGTCATAGAGTCACCATGCGCCAGCCCAAGGCCAGTCCGTTGGCGGCCGAGGCCAGCGGAGAAAGCTGGCCCACGTGCATGGCCAACATGCGGGCAAACAGCCTGGGCCGCGAGGCCAGGGCGCGAACGGCGCGCCGCCGGAGCCGTTGGCGGGCGCCGATCGCCAGCATGACGTCCCCGATGAACGCCGGCCGCCTCGCGATGCGCCGGTGCGCGGCCTCGTAGCGGCCCAGATCGCCCGCTTCCAGAGCCTCCGCCACGGCGGCGGCGTGCTGGAAGAGCAGGCACAGGCCTTCCCCCGTGATGGCGTCCACGGAACCCGAAGCGTCCCCCACGAGCGCCACGTTGCCCCGGCTTACGGCCCGGAGACGGCGCGACGCGGAAACTCCGCCGCGCTCCAGCGTGGCCGGTCCCGCTCCGGCCAGCCTTCGCGCGGCTTCCGGGAACCGCTCCAGCGCCGCGTCCAGGCGAAGCCCGCGATCGCGCGAGACGACCACCACGCAGATCTCCCCCTCGCTCACGGGCGTGATGTAAAGCTGGCAGCCGTCGCCCCAGTGAATCTCCATGAACGCGCTCCACGGCGCCACGCGGTAATGCCGGCGGAATCCGTAGCGGCGGCTGTCGCGGAGGCAGGGGTCCAGACCGGCCCAGCGGCGCACGGCCGATTGGCCGCCATCGGCGCCCACGATCCACCGCGCGCGCACCACCCGCCCGCCAGGACGCCTCCATCAGTCAGGCCGGTGACGCGCGGCCCCCAGACCACCCGCACGCCCGCTTTCACGGCGGAATCCACCATGAGCCGGTGCAGGGCCGTGCGGCGGAGGCCGAGGCCATGGCCCGCCGGGAAATCGGCTTCCACTACGGCCTCTCCGTCCTGGAACCGGATTCCGCGGAACGGCATGCCTCCCGCGGCGTGCAAGTCGATTCCCAGCGCCTCCGCGGCGGCGATGCCATCGGGCATCACGCCCTCGCCGCAAGCCTTGTCGATGGGTGGGATGGAGCAATCCGCCAGGGTCACGTCGAAACCGCGCCGGCGCGCCGCCACGGCGGCGGCCAGACCGGCCGGTCCGCCGCCGACTACGAAAACGTCTGTGGAGAGGGGAAAGGTTTCGGTCAATTGGTCCTCGTGGTCTGCGCTTGCCCCCACGCCTCCGCGCACAACGCCACGATGGCCATCGGTTCCCCGATCCGCATGGGATTAGGTGTTAACGGTGCGGCGCGCCAGCCCCAACGCCTCCGCCCAGAAGCCGGCGGAGGAGTGGACCTCGTGGACCACCTCCCGGAGGGCCGTCACGAATTCGTCCAACTGGGACTCGGCCACCACCAGCGGCGGGGCGGCTTTGAGAACCATGAAGTTATTCCCGCAGATCTGTGTGAGGATGTTCTTGTCGCGGAAGAGGCGCATGACCAGCGCCTGGCCGAACATGCCGGTGTTGATGCGGCGGAACGCCTCGAACCCCGCGCGCAAGCGAAGGTCGCGCGGGGCCTGAAACTCGATTCCCGTTAACATGCCCGCGCCGCGCACTTCTTTCACCATCTCGTATGGCGCCAGCGCCTCCGCCAGCCGCCGCCGGAATGCGTCTCCCAGGCGCTCGGCCCGCGCGCCCCAACCGCCTTGTTCCAGGACATCCAGCGTGGCCAGCCCCGCGCGCATAGCCAGGCTGTTCTCGCCGAACGTGGAAGAGTGGACGTACGCGCGCCCGAGCGAGCTATACACGGCATCGGAGACTTCCTTCGTCATCAACGTAGCGGCCACCGGGATCAACCCGCCGCTGAGCGCCTTGGCGAGCGTCATCATGTCGGGCTCGACTCCGAAATGGCGCGCGGCCACGAACGGCCCGGTGCGGTACATCCCCGTCTGCACTTCGTCCAGCGCGAACACCGTTTCATAGCGCCGGCATAACGCCTGGGCGCCCTGGAGGTAAGCCGGATCGGGGACTTGGATGCCGGCTTCCCCTTGAATCGGCTCCACGATGAACGCCGCGAACTTCTCCGTCGCCAGGCGCTCCTCCAGCGCCGCGAGCGAGCCGAAGGGGACTGCCTCGGCGCCGGGCAGCATCGGTCCGAAGCCCTTCCGCCAGAACGGATCGCTCATCAGCGAAAGCCCGCTGCACGTGAGGCCGTGAAACCCGCGCTCGGCGTAGAGCAGAGCGTCGCGGCCCGTGTAGGCGCGCGAGAACTTGATGACGGCGTCGACCGCTTCGCTGCCGGAGTTGGAGAAGAATACCCGCTGCAACCGGCCTCCGGCTTGTTCCACCAAGCGGTCCGCCAGGCGCGCGGCCAGCTCCGACACATGCGTCTGCAACATGCCGGGACCGCATTTATCCATCTCGTCCTTCACGGCGGCGATGATATCGGGGTGGTTGTGCCCGGCGTTGTGGACGCAGTAACCCGAGTTGAAGTCGAGAATCCGGCGTCCGCCGGCCGTGAAGAGCTCAGACCCCGCGCAGCGCTCGTAGCGCTCGTTCATCTGGACGACGTTCAACAACCGGACCCACTGGGGGTTCACGCGTTCCGCGTAAAGCGTATCGAGGGATGGGACGGTAGCGTTGACTGACATGCTCTCTCTTCTCTGAATGCAGCAAACCGAAACTTACACTCACTGACGGAGCCCGCACCATCCACGTTTCACGGCGTTTTCAAAAAGCCTCTGGTTTCATTCTGACTCCTGGCTCCCGACTCCTTACTCCTGACTTCGCACCTAGATTCGATGAAACGTCTTCAATATCTCCCGCGTGGAATAGTGCAACGCGATGGGACGGCCGTGGGGACAGCTCATGGGGCAATCGGTGGCGGCCAGCGCGCGCAGCAGCCATTCCATTTTGGCGGCGTCCAGGCGCGTGTTGATTTTGATCGCCGCGCGGCAGGCGATGGACGCGCAAATGCCGCGGCGCAAATCGTCGAGCGATGCGCCGCGCAGCTCGCTCTCGGCGGTCTCCAGAATCTCGAAGATGACTTTCTCCAGGTCGGCGGCGCCCACGGCCGCGGGAGCGGCTTTCACCGCGATGGTGCGGTTGCCGAACGGCTCGGTTTCGAAGCCGGAGGCGTGCAGCTCCTCGGCGATGCGCGCATAGTCGATCTGCTGCTCGGGCGTGAGCTGCATAATCAGCGGCATCAGCAGGCGCTGCATCTCCACGCGGCCCGCGGCGCGCTGCCTCAGGACCTGCTCGAAGAGGATGCGCTCGTGCGCCACGTGCTGGTCGACGATCCACAAGCCGTCCCGGCCGGCGGCGACGATGAAACTCTCGTGGATCTGCCCCAGCGGGCGCAAGTCCGAGAGAACCGAAAGCGAGGTCTCGGGCGGCGGGATGGCATCGGGCGGGAATTCCCCGTGCATGTCGAGGTGGCGGGAAAGCTTGCCGGAGGGCGGCGGGCCGGGCGTCACCTCGATCGGCGGCGCCGTGAAATCCAGGCGCGGCGCCGGGGCGGCGGGCGGGCGCAAAGCGAACTCGGGCAGTGGGGCGGACCTCCCGGTCTGCCCAGGGCCGGCCGGGAGGCCCGCCCCACCTGGCTCGATGAGACTCTCGGCGGCCGGTGCCTGGTTCTCGATCATCTGGCTGAATTCGGAGTACGGCAGCGCGGCGCCAGGTTGCGCAGCGGGGCGAACGGGCGATCCGCCCGCGCGGCTGGGCGGCTCCGGAACCTGCCCCACGGAAAATGTGGGCGCGGGCCGGCTCTCCATGAGCCGCTCCCGAATCGAGTCCCGCACGAAATCGTGGACAAACGAGCCGTGCCGAAAGCGCACCTCGGTTTTCGAAGGATGGACGTTGACGTCCACCTCTTCGGGGTCGCATGCCAGAAACAGCAGCGCGAACGGATAGGCCGAAGCCGGCATCAGGTTGTGGTACGCCGATGACAGCGCGTGCAGCAGCAGGCGGTCGCGAATGAGCCGCCCGTTTACAAAAATGAAAATGGAGTTGCGGTTGCCCTTCTGCACCTGCGGCCTGGAGAAGAAGCCGGTGAGGCGGAAGGTGCGCGAGGAAGGCTCCTCCGGCTCGGAGCGATACTCGGAGATCGCCTGGGAAGGTGGTCCGCTGGCCGCCGGAAGCCGCAGCTCCTTCTCGCGGACACCGATTTCGACCAGCTCGTCCAGAACCTGGCTGCCGAACACCTGGTAGACCCGCTCCTTCAGCGTGGCCACGGGCGTCACCTCCAGCAGCTCGTTCGGGCCGTTCCTCAGGCGGAACGTCTTGGCGGGATGCGCCAGGCTGTAGTGCGTGGCCAGCGAGGCGATGTGCGCCAGCTCCGTCGGCTCCGTGCGCAGGAATTTCCGGCGAGCCGGGACGTTATAGAACAGGTCGCGCACCGTGATAGCCGTGCCGCGCCCCAGCGCGCTCTCCTCGCAGCGCAGCATTTTTCCGCCGGCGATTTCGATGCGCGTTCCCGTGGTTTCCTCGGCGGAGCGCGTTTCGAGCAGCAGCCGCGACACCGAAGCGATCGAGGGCAGGGCCTCGCCGCGAAAGCCGAGCGTGGAAATGGAGAGCAGGTCCTTCACGTCGCGCAGCTTGCTGGTGGCGTGGCGCTCGAAAGCCAGCAGGGCGTCGTCGCGCAGCATGCCGCAGCCGTCGTCCGCCACGCGGATCAGCCGCCGCCCGCCGGACTCCACGTCGATCCGCACGTCCGTCGCGCCCGCGTCCAGCGAGTTTTCGAGCAGTTCCTTGACCACCGACGCGGGCCGCTCCACCACCTCTCCGGCGGCGATCTTATTGGCGACCTGGTCGGGAAGAACGCGGATGCGGCCCATGGGCGATCTCACGTTCACTATACCAACCGCTCACCGCCGACCGTTTACCGCCAACGGCGGCCAGCGAGAAGCGGTAGACGGTAAACAATTTGCATTCAATGCAATCATTATCTACAATGAAGGCGAAGGCGCCCAGTATGCCCCAACTGACGGTGCGCAACATTTCCGAAGAGATCGTGACCGCGCTTCGCGTGCGGGCCGCGAAGCACGGCCGGTCGGCGGAGGCGGAGCACCGGCTGATCCTCGCCGCCACGCTGCGCGGCGAGGCCGGCGGCTTCTGGCCACGGGCCGACGCGCTCCGCGCCGCATCGCGCCCCCAGCGCTCCGAGAGCGCGGCTCTTCTGCGCCAGATGAGGGACGCGCGATGATTTCCGCGGCGGTGGTCGACGCCAGCGTTGCGGTGAAGTGGGTGGTCGAGGAATCGGACAGCGTCCAAGCGCGGTCCCTGTCGCGGGCCCGCCTGGAGGCCCCGGATCTGCTGCCGGTCGAGTGCGCGAACATCCTCTGGAAGAAGGAGCGAATCGGCGACCTCACAAAGGAGCAGGCGCGCGCGCGCCTGGAGGCTCTGTCCGAGGCGCCGCTGGCTTTGACGGACAGTCGTGAACTTCTGAAGCAGGCATTGGAGCTAGCCCTGGAACTGCAACACCCTGTCTATGATTGCGTTTACCTGGCGCTTGCTGGCCGCAGCGGCGTCCCATTCGTGACCGCCGATGAACGGCTGGCGCGGTTAGTCCGGCGCCGGAAGCGCACGGCCCAGGTGATTCTCCTCTCCGAGTTGCCTGCCTGACTTCTCCGCGCCTGCCCGCACCCGTGGCTGAGAGATGCAAGCAGAGGCTGACGGCGGACAGCTTTTCCTCAGGCGACGCTCCTTTTTCATCTGTGCTACTCTGAAATTTCCACGTGTGCCAGCGCGTGTCAGCGAAGCGTTAGTCCTCCGTACCTATCCGCTGAAGGAAGCCGACCTCGTCGTCAGCTTTCTCACCAGGGACCAGGGAAAGTTGCGGGGCGTGGCCAAGCGGGCGCGGCGGCCGAAAAGTCCTTTCGGCGCGGGGCTGGAGCGGTTATCGCACGTGAGGATGGCGTACTTTCAGCGTGAAACCCGCGAGCTGGTCAACCTGGATTCCTGCGAATTGATCCGTTCCCAATTCGATCTGGTCTCCGATTACTGGGTGGGTGTGGCGCTGGACTACTTCGCGGAGGTCAGCGAGCAGTTGCTGCCGGCCGCGGAGCCGAGCGAGAGGTTTTTTCGCCTCCTGCTGGCCGTGTTGGAGTCGTTGCGGCCCGCCGGTGGCGCGGACGAAGGCAGGGCGTGGCGCGCCGTGACGTATTTTTCGCTGTGGGCGCTGCGGCTTTCGGGGTGGCTGCCGGAGTTGCATGTTTGTTTGGGCTGCGGGAGCGTTCTGGACGATGCGGACGACACGCTCCGAGCCGAGCGGGCGTTTTTCAGCCGCGGCCAGGAAGGGTTGATGTGCGGCCACTGCCGGGGCGCGCTCGGGGCCGGGGGCAGTTGGGAGTTGAGTGCGAAATCCAGGGCCTTGGCCGCGGAGATGTTGCGCCGGCCAGTGGCGCAACTGGCGTCCGGATGGAGTCCGGCGACCGCGGCCGATTTGCGGAGGTTCCTGGTGCAGCAGATCGAATCGCACGCGGAGCGGAAGTTGACGACGGCGAAGATGCTGGAGGAAGGCGGTGCCACCAGATGAGGACCACGAGAGAAGATAGGGCCGCCGATGAACGCCGATGTACGCCGATAACAACCCCGGCTTTCAATCGGCGTTCATCGGCGTTTATCGGCGGCTAGCTTCGCAGAATGCCATCATTTCAAGAAATCGTCTTCAAGCTGAAGCAATACTGGGCGGAGCGGGGCTGCATCATTCAAGAGCCTCACGACGTGGAAGTCGGGGCCGGAACCATGTGTCCCGAGACGTTCCTGCGCGTGCTCGGTCCCACGCCCTACCGCGTCGCTTATGTCCAGCCCAGCCGCCGTCCGGCCGACGGACGATATGGCGACAACCCCAACCGTCTCTTCAAGCACCAGCAACTGCAAGTCATCCTGAAGCCCTCTCCCGACGACGTCATCGAGCAGTACTTGGGCAGCCTGGAGGCCATCGGCATCGACCTCCGCGCGCACGATATCAAGTTCGAAGAGGACAACTGGGAATCGCCCACGCTGGGCGCCTGGGGCATCGGCTGGCAGGTGATGCTCGATGGCCTCGAGATCACGCAGTTCACCTACTTCCAGCAGTGCGGCGGCATCGATCTCGACCTGGTTCCCGCCGAGCTGACCTACGGTCTGGAGCGCCTCACGGCCTTCCTGCAAGTCAAGGACAGCGTCTACGACATCGAATGGGCGCCCGGCGTCTCCTACGCCGCCGTGCGCTATCTGGACGAGCTGCAGTACTCGGTCTACAACTTCGAGATGGCCGGCATCGCGACGCTCTGGAAACTCTTCGATCTGCACGAGGGCGAGGCGGCGCGGCTGCTCGCGGCCTACGACCCGAAGACGCCCGCCAAGTTGCGGTTCCCGCTGCTGGCGGCCTACGACCAGGTCCTCAAGTGCTCGAACCTTTTTAATACGCTCGATTCGCGCGGCGCCATCAGCGTCACCGAACGGGTGGGCGTCATCCAGCGCGTGCGCAAGCTGGCCGTGGGAGTGGCCCAAGCCTGGACCGATCAGCAGTGGGGCGGGCCTCCCGGCCTGCCTGTCGGGAAAGCGGAGGATGCGCCCCAGTGAGCCTGCCCTTCCTTCTCGAAATCGGCACGGAAGAAATTCCCGACTGGATGATTCCCGGCGCCTTGGAAAGCCTGCGCCTGCACTTCGAGAAGCTCGAAATATCGCACGCATTGGCGACCCTGGACGCCACCCCGCGCCGTCTCGTTCTGCGCGCCGGGGGCTTGCCCGAGCGTCAGCCCGACACGGAAGAGCGCGTGCTGGGTCCGGCGAAATCGACGCCGCCGCAGGCCCTCGCCGGCTTCGCCCGGAAGCACGGTGTCAGGCCCGAGTCTCTCGCCGTGGAAACCACCCCCAAAGGCGAGTACTACGCGCTGGTCAAGAAGGTGGAGGGGCGCCGCACGAAGGACATCCTCGCGGAGGCACTGCCCGGCGTCATCTTGGGCATCCACTTCCCCAAGACGATGTACTGGACCGCCAAGAACGGCCCGCGCTTTATCCGCCCCATACGCTGGATCGTGGCGCTGCTCGGCGGCGACGTCGTTTCCTTCGAGCTGGCCGGCGTCCGCTCCTCGAACGTGACCAGCGGCCACCGCCGGCTGGGCGCGCGCCAGATCGTCGTCACCACGGACGATTACGAGCAAAAGCTGCGCGAGAACTTCGTGATCCTCTCGGCCCAAGAGCGGCGCGACAAGATCTTGAAGGAGACGGCGGGCATCCGCGTGAAGCCCGACGCCGCGCTCCTCGAGACCCTCGTCTACCTTACCGAATACCCCACGGCCATCACCGGCGGCTTCGACCCGCGGTTCCTGGAATTGCCCGAAGAAGTGCTGGTCACCGTGATGCGCCACCACCAGAAGTACTTTTCGGTGGAGGACGCCGAAGGAAGACTGACGCCCCAATTCGTCGCGGTAATGAATATCGACGCCGATCCCGAAGGCATCGTCCGCCGCGGCAACGAGCGCGTACTCCGCGCGCGTTTCAACGACGCGCGCTTCTTCTGGGAAACCGATCAGAAGAAGAAGCTGGCGGGCCGCCGGCAGGACCTGGCGCACGTCACGTTTCAAGCCAAGCTGGGCACGTACCTGGAAAAGACCGAACGTGTGGTGGCGCTGGTGAGGGAATTGGGCGGCGACGCGCACGCCGTCCGCGCCGCCGGGCTTCTCAAGTGCGATCTCACCACCGAGTTGGTGAAGGAGTTCACCGAACTCCAAGGCGTCGTGGGCGGCCTCTACGCGCGCGCGCAGGGCGAGCCCGAGCCGGTCTGGCAGGCCATCTACGACCACTACAAGCCCGAAAGCATGGAGGACGCCATTCCGCGCGGGCGGACCGGCCAGATCGTGGGGCTGGCCGACAAACTCGATACCCTGCGCGGCTGTTTCCGCGTGGGCCTGATCCCCACCGGCTCGCGCGACCCCTTCGCGCTGCGCCGCGCCGCGCAAGGCGTGGTGCGAATCCTGGTCGAGGGCGGGATCGGCGCGCCGCTACTCAGTCTGCTGGAAGGCAACGCCCAGCTCATCGCCTTTTTCGAAGAGCGCATTCGTTACTACTTCAAGGATATTCGCGGCTTCAAGTACGACGAAGTGAACGCCGCCATGGCCGCCGGCTGGAGCAACCTGGTGGACCTCGAAGCCCGGCTGCAGCGCATACAGAGCCTCCGTGCGACCCCCGATTTCGAACCGCTCGCCGCCGCCTTCAAGCGCATCGCGAATATTCTGGCGCAAGCTAATTTTGCCTTGGTGGGGCAGGCGGTTTCGCCTGCCAACTCTTCCATCGAAGAATCCCTTCTGGAACCCGGCCCCGAAGCGGACCTTTACCACGAATACCTGTGCATCAAGGGCCAGCCCATCGAAAGCGTCATTGCCAGCCTGCGCCCCAAGGTAGACCTGTTTTTCGACAAAGTGCTCGTAAACGCGCCGGATGAAAGAGTCCGGCGCAACCGCCTGACGCTGCTCTACGCGCTGCTGGCGGAGTTTTCCGCCATTGCGGATTTTTCTGAAATCGTAACCAACTCATAGGAGCCTATCAATGAAGAAGTACGTGTACTCGTTCGGCAACGGAACCGCCGACGGCGACGGAAAGATGAAAGATGTCCTCGGCGGCAAAGGCGCCGGGCTGGCCGAAATGTCCCGGGCCAAGCTGCCCGTGCCTCCCGGCTTCACCATCTCCACCGAAGTGTGCAATATCTACTTCCAGAACAAGTTCACCGTTCCGGCGGAAATCGACGCCCAAATGCTCGCCGCGCTCAAGACGCTGGAGAAGAACATGGGCCAGAAGCTCGGGGACGTGGCCAACCCGCTGCTGGTGAGCGTGAGATCCGGCGCCAAGTTCTCCATGCCGGGCATGATGGACACCATCCTCAACCTCGGGCTGAACGACGAGACCGTGAAATCCCTGGAAGACAAGAGTAACAACCCGCGCTTCGCCTACGATTGCTATCGCCGCTTCATACAGATGTACGGCAACGTGGTGCTGGAAGTCTCCAAACACGATTTCGACCAGGTTTTCGACGGCCAGAAGAAGAAGGCCAAGGCGAAGCTCGATACCGACCTCACCGCCGAGGACCTGAAGCAGGTCATCGTGGGCTACAAGACGCTGGTCGAGAAGAAGACCGGCAAACCCTTCCCGCAGGATGCCATGGATCAGCTCAAGGGCGCGCGCGACGCCGTGTTCGGGTCCTGGTTCAACGACCGCGCCATCTACTACCGCAAGATGAACCAGATCCCCGACGACCTGGGCACCGCCGTCAACGTGCAGGCCATGGTATTCGGCAACATGGGCGAAACTTCGGCCACGGGCGTGGGTTTCACCCGCAACCCGGCCACCGGCGAGAAGGCCTTCTACGGAGAGTTCCTGGAAAACGCGCAGGGCGAAGACGTGGTGGCCGGCATCCGCACGCCGCACCCCATCTCCGAGCTCCAAGCGTGGAATGAGGCGGTCTACAGCCAGCTTCGCGAGATCACCACCATGCTGGAAAACCACTACCGCGACATCCAGGATTTCGAGTTCACCATCCAGGACGGCAAGCTCTACATGCTCCAGACCCGCAACGGCAAGCGCACGGGTCCGGCGGCGGTCCGCATCGCGGTAGAGATGGTGGGCGAGGGCCTGATTTCAAAGGAAGAGGCCATTCTCCGCGTCGATCCGCAGCAGCTCGATCAGCTCCTGCACCCGGTGCTCGATCCGGCTTCGAAGAAGTCGCTCACCACGTTGGCCATCGGCCTGCCGGCTTCTCCGGGCGCGGCGGTCGGGACGGTGGTGTTCACGGCCAATGAGGCCGTGGTGGCGTCGCAGAAGACCCCCGTCATCCTGGTCCGCAAAGAGACCGTGCCGGACGACATTCACGGCATGGAAGTGGCCAAGGGCATCCTCACCTCGCGCGGCGGCATGACCAGCCACGCGGCGGTGGTCTGCCGCGGCATGGGCACGCCCTGCGTGGCCGGCGCGGAGGCTTTCACGGTCAACGAGCAAAAGAAGGAAGTCACCGTCACGGCGGGCGGCAAGGCCCTCATCTTGAAGGAAGGCGACTGGCTGTCGCTGGACGGCTCCACGGGCGAGGTTTTCGCCGGCAAGGCCAACACCATGGACGCCGACCCCTCCTCCGGAGTCTTGGCCTCCTTCATGGCTTGGTCCGACGAGTTCCGCGGCGCCTTCGGCGTGCGCGCCAACGCGGATATCCCGCGCGACGCCAAGGCGGCCCGCAAGTTCGGGGCGGAAGGCATCGGCCTGTGCCGCACCGAGCACATGTTCTTCGCCGAAGACCGCATCGAGCACATGCAGGCCATGATTCTGGCCCGCGACGAAAAGTCCCGCCGCAAGGCGCTCAAGAAGCTGCTCCCCATGCAGCGCAAGGATTTCGCCGGCCTGTTCGAAGCCATGGACGGCTTCCCGGTGGTCATCCGCACCCTCGATCCTCCCCTGCACGAGTTCCTGCCCAAGCGCGAGGACCTCATGGTGGATATGGCCGTCCTGCCTTACGCCGATATCAAGAAAAAGCGGGAGATTGCGGCCCAGTACCGGAAGTTCGGCGCCGAAGTGAAGAATCTCAAGTCCGTGGTGGGGGAACTGCTGAAGCGCGTGGAAGAGCTGCACGAATTCAACCCCATGCTGGGGCACCGCGGCTGCCGTCTCGGCATCACCTATCCCGAAATCACCGAGATGCAGGCGCGCGCCATCTTCGAAGCCGTGGTGCAAGTCGCCAGGAAGGGTAAGAAGGTGATCCCGGAGGTCATGATTCCGCTCATCGGCGGCGTCAAGGAGCTGGAGAACCAGTCGAAAATCGTCAAGCAGGTGGCCGATGAGGTCCTCGCCAAGGCCGGCATGAAGGATCAGAAGTACATGGTCGGCACCATGATCGAGATTCCGCGCGCCGCGCTGACCGCGGACACGGTGGCCAAAGAGGCCGACTTCTTCAGCTTCGGCACCAACGACCTCACGCAAACCACCATGGGCCTCTCGCGCGACGACTACACCAAGTTCCAGAAGGACTACCAGGACAAGAAGATCTTCGCCAACGACCCGTTCGCCGTCCTGGATCAGGAAGGCGTCGGCCAGTTGGTGAAGCTGGCCGTGGAACGAGGCCGCAAGACCAACCCCAAGCTGGAAATCGGCATCTGCGGCGAGCACGGCGGCGAGCCCAACTCGGTGCAGTTCTGCTACCGGGTGGGCATGAACTACGTCTCCTGCTCCCCGTACCGCGTCCCCATCGCCCGTCTGGCCGCCGCCCAAGCCGCCATCTCCGGAGACAAGTCCGAAACCCAAAGGACCGCGTAGCGCCGGGCCCTAAGGGCGCCCCCTTGCCGGCGGTGGTTTTTTGCACGCCTCGTGGAGCCGCGGCGCTCCACGAGGCGTTTTCCATTGGACCTCCCCTCTACGGCCTGCCGCCTCACGCTTTCCGGCCTCTACGAAAAGGTCGAATTCGTGTAGTCGAGCATTCCTTCCGTCCCAGCGTTTCTTCGCGCCGGGTGGGGAAGGCCTTTCAGGCTGCCGCCCGGTTTCACCGGGCGTGGGTTCTGCCGGCTAACTCGTCTTACTGAACCTCGCATAATACAATGACAATCTCGCGGAATATGGTGACATTTGGCGTGAGATCCACTATCCTGAAGGTATGCCTGCGCGCGTTCGTCCCCGCCGCGATTTTCAGCCCGCCGCTGTTCCAGCCGCTCGGAATAGAAGCCTCGTGGGTCCGGGTTCATCGGTTTCCTCATTCTCTCTCGGATAGGCGCAGTTTGCGCGCGCGTGCGTTGGCGGCCCCGGCACAAGCAAGGACGGCCAACCGCTTGTCTCTCAGAATCGGTCCACGAGCAACGGCTCACTTTCCGGTAACCCCGTCACAGCCCTAGAGTGGTACTAAGGTAGTAAACTTCAATTATGTCAGCCAGTTCCAGGTGTCTCTACGGATGGGGTGCCTGCCTAGTGAATTTAGCTCTGTTGGGGCAAATTCCCGTCTGGGCGCAGCAAGTCCCCGCTCCCTCAAGGTCGCGAACGGCCGCCATCTTCGTTCCGTTTGTGGGCTGCAAATCAGATGGCCAAGTCGGACCGATGGAAGCACCAGAGGGCAATCGGGTATCCGTTGTGATGGGCGAGAAAGCCGCCCAACAACTCGCTTACTATAAGGCTGCTCAAGGCCCTGGTGTGTTTGCACCGCGTGGCTGGTATTGTTTTGGAACCTACGGGTCGGGAGGAGATTCCCTTCTTGTAAGTCCGGAGCCTATCGACACAGCGCATCTTTTCTCGACGGAATGGGCGGGCCTTTCGGGTCCAGCAATCGACCTCCGCTACAACTTCGGCGGCACATCAGGACGATTTGAAGTCGTCGAGGTGATTTCACGGGTCTTTCCGGCTTACAGGGGGATCCCGCTAGTGAAGCGGGTGGCAAAGGAAATGAAGGACTTCGATCCGCCGGAGGACCCTCTTCGGTTTGGCCCGTACCCAACTGACAAGCTGACCTACAAAAGCGCGAGAGCGGTTGAGTACCAAACGCTAGGTGAAGCAGACGGCCTTGGAACACATTCAACGCTCGAAAAGAACGGTGACTCGATAGATGGCGTTGCTGTCCTCGTTGGGGATGACCCCGACCTATTGCTCTTAGCTGTGCGGCTTCCCCCTGCGCTGAGTACCCTCAGCTCCGGCATCATCGGTCAGGTTGAGCGTGACGCTGCACGCCATCCCCACGGATTTGACTAGCAAGTGGCGACGGCCAAGTGGCCATGGTCCTGGTATGTGGGATTCTCGGAGAATGGCGTGGCCGCGCATCGCCGCCTGTCGATGCCGCAACGCCCGCACTACGGCCCTTCAACGGGGGGCCAAGGAGTTAAGCTTGTGGACGGTCTCGATCACTCGTCCCGCCGCGTAGTCCACTTCCTCTTCCGTGGTGAAGCGTCCCAGCCCGAAACGGACCGAGGAGCGCGTCACCTCTTCCGGCAGGCCCAACGCCTTCAGGACGTGGCTTGGGCCGGCCTCGGCCGATGAGCGGGCGGAGCCGGTCGAAAGCGCTACGTCCGTCAGGCTCATCAGCAGCGCGTCGGCGCTCACGCCCGCAAAGGCCATGTTCAGGTTGCCCGGCAGGCGATGCCGCAGCGATCCGTTCACGCGGGCCTACATCTTGTGCGCGCTGAGAGATAGGCGCCCGTTGCGACAGGGCCAACACGGCCCTCAGTTTATGATCCCTACCGAATTGCTACAACGTCCAGATCTTCGGTAGCGGCGTAGTCTCTGAAATCCGTAGTTACCAGCGGACAGGCCCATTGGCGAGCAGACGCCGCAATCCAGGCATCCGCAGTCTGGATTGGCTGTCCGGCGCGCCGGCATTGATCCAGGACGGCGGCCCAGATCGCACATGTGCGCTCATCGGGAAAGAGCGTCAGGTACAACCCCATATGCTCTTCGAGAGCGGTGCGGCGGGATGCCCCCCAATTGTTAGCCGCGGGCCACAACAATAACTCCGCCCGGGTCATGAAGGAAATTACCAACTGATGCCCCGCTACGGCCTCTAAACACCTCTGCCGGAGAGGGTGTTTCCGGTTAAACAGGATCGACACCACGTTGGTGTCGAGAAGCAGGACATTCATCGCGGGTCGGCGTGGGTCGCTGGGCTCTGATGACGGAACTCCCGGATCATTCTGAGGAAGGCATCGACTTCGGAGGGATCGCCGTCATCGGACGGGACGAACTCCCGCACCGGGGGCTTGAGCCCCGGGATGAGCACCTTCGAGTTGGGGAGGGTTCTCGGGTCGACGACCTTCGCCATGACTCTAGTATACCGGAACCTCGCGATAGCCAGCCCGTCCGATCATCGTGGTCGGTGGGGTTGCCGGAAAATGACTGAGCCGACGCCGCGACGCGTTAGGCGCGGCCGGTCAACGCGGGGTCAGACTGCTGAGCTTGCGGACGGCCTCAACCACCCTTCCCGCCGCATAGCCCACTTCCTCTTCTGTGTTGAAGCGCCCCAACCCGAAGCGGACCGAGGAGCGTACCACATCTTCCGGCAGGCCCAACGCTTTCAAGACGTGGCTTGGGCCGGCCTCGGCCGATGAGCAGGCGGAGCCGGTCGAGAGCGCGACGTCCGTCAGGCTCATCAGCAGCGCGTCGGCGCTCACGCCCGGAAAGGCCATGTTCAGGTTGCCCGGCAGGCGATGGCGCATCGTTCCGTTCACGCGGGCGCCCTCCAGAGCCGCCTCCAGCTTCGCCCGCAGCCGGTCCCGCAACGCGCCCACGCGCGCGGCTTCTTCCGCCATCTCGCGGCCGCAGAGGACGCACGCCTCGCCGAAGCCTACGATGCCGGGCACGTTGAGCGTGCCGGAGCGCATTCCGAACTCGTGTCCGCCGCCATCCATCTGCGCCTCCAACCGAACCCGGCCGCGCCGCACGTACAGCGCGCCTACGCCCTTGGGGCCGTACATCTTGTGCGCGCTGAGAGACAGCAGATCGATGCCGTCGGCGTCCACGTCGATGGGGATCTTGCCGAACGACTGGGCGGCGTCGCAGTGGAACAGCGCGTTCTTCTCGCGGCAGATGGCTCCGATCTCCCGCACCGGCTGAATCACGCCGATCTCGTTATTGGCATGCATCACGCTTACCAGCACGGTCTCGGGACGAATCGCGTCGCGCAGACGGTCCAGATCGAGCAGTCCATCCGGCTCGGGCGGCAGCAGGGTCGTTTCCACGCCGCTCGCTTCCAGCCGCTTGACGGCGTCGAGCACAGCGCGGTGCTCGGTCGCCATGGTGACGACGTGTTTTCGCTGCGCGCGGCTGGCCTCCACCGCGCCCTTGATGGCCAGGTTGTCGGACTCCGTGGCGCCGCTGGTGAAGACGATGCCGCGAGGCGCCGCCTCGGCTAACTCCGCGACACGTTTGCGGGCCCGCTCCACCGCTTTCTCCGCCTCCCATCCGAAGCTGTGGCTGCGGCTGGCGGCGTTCCCGAAGCTCGCGCCGAAATACGGCAGCATGGCTTCGAGCACCCTGGGGTCCAGCGGCGTGGTGGAGTGATTATCGAGATAAACCGGTGTTCGCATCGCGGAAGCCGCTATTCCCCATTCTCCCATTCAAGCTGCGCCCGCCGCGGGACGCGCACGAGCGCCCGCTTTCCCGTTGCCCCCAGGTTCGCAAAAGCGGATACTGGTCCATGCCGGAGTCTGTCCGGCGCCCATGACAAAGCCTGACGTTGCCCCTCGGACGGAGGTGCTGGAACGGGATCAGATGGTCCCGCTCTATCGAGTCGTGCTGCTCGACGACGACGACCACACCTACGATTACGTCATCGAGATGCTCCAGCGCATCTTCATCTTCCCTTTCGAACAGGCCTACCGTCACGCCGAGGAAGTGGACCGCCTCGGCCGCACCCCGCTGATCACGTGCGAATTGCAGCAGGCCGAATTCGCGCGCGACCAGATTCATTCGTACGGCCCCGATTGGCGCCTGCCGCGCTGCCAGGGATCCATGTCCGCCGTCGTCGAGCCCGCGCAATAGGGCAGCGTCCGAACGGTGAACGGTCAGTTCAACGAGTCGGGGACTATGCGCTCATGTGGATTGCTTCCGGATGCCCAACCACTCGCCCGGTGATATCGGCAAAGGAGAATTCGCCGCTGAGGAAACGGATCGCGCGCTCGCACGCCTCCCTGGAACGGAGCGCTCGGCGCCTACGCTATTATCGGGAAATGAGTACACGAGCATCGGATGAAGCGCTCGATATTTTGTTCCGTCGCGCCCGCACGTACAGTACGTGGCTCGATACAGCCGTACCTGACGAGTTGCTGCGCAATGTATACGACCTCATGAAGTGGGGATCGACCAGCATGAACGGCTGTCCGGTCCGCATCTTGTTTCTGCGGACGAAGGAGAGTAAAGAGCGATTGCGTCCCGCGCTCTCTCCTGGCAACGTGCAGAAGACCATGACCGCGCCCGTGACCGCGATCATCGCCCACGACATGAAATTCTATGAGAAGCTGGCGAAGCTGATGCCACACAATCCGAACGCAACGAGTCTCTTTGAAAACAGTCCGGAGCTGGCGGAGGTTACCGCAAAGCGCAACGCGACCCTTCAGGGGGCTTATTTTATGCTCGCGGCCCGTGCGCTGGGGCTGGACTGCGGGCCAATGTCCGGCTTCGATAATGCCCGAGTCGACCAGGAGTTCTTTGGAGCAGGGCTGGAACGCGAGGGAGTGTGCCAGGAATACTCGCCGGGAAGGCTGAAGTCGAACTTTCTGTGCAATCTCGGCTACGGCGACCCGGCCGGCCTGCACCCGCGCTTGCCGCGCCTCGATTTCGGCGAAGCCTGCAAGCTGCTGTAACGGCCGAAGTGATCGGCGAACCGGCCATCCGGAAATTGGGCCGTTCGGCCTCCAGTTGCCGCGTAACGCCCTTGCGACCGTTTCTGGCGTTCCCAACAGACGTAGCGCCGGCATTCCGAGCTTGCGCCGGTCGGAGGCCGGTCCTGGCTACGTCGTTGACCGCATCGCGCCGTGAAGCGCGGCGCGAAAGACCGGATCGAATAGCCGAGACTGTTGCAGCCGGCAATCCACGCACGTTTCAGATACCGGGCGCACTAGCGGGCCGGCTGGGGCTGCTAGGATGGAACCATGAAGTTTCCCGGCCTTTGTTGTCTCCTCCCGCTCGCGGCGTGTTTGCTGGCGCAAACGCCTCCACCCGCGCCACCATCCACGTCTCCGCCACAGCCCGCCCAGCCAAGCGTGACGCTATCGGTTGAGCAACCCACGGACCGGCCGCCCGACGTCGCGCCCGATAAGGTGATCCTGACAATCGGCGACTTGCAGATCACCGCCTCGCAGTTCAGCCAAATGATCGATACGCTGCCGGAACAATCCCGGGAAGCGGCGCGCGGGGCGCAGCGGACGCAATTCGCGACCTTCCTTACGCAGATGGTGGTCTTGGCGCAGGAGGCGAAACGGCTGAACCTGGACGACACGCCGGTCTACCGCTCGGAGATGCTGTTCCAGACCGACAACACCCTGGCTGGCCTGGAGTATGCCCAGATCGGTAAGAGCGCCAAGCCGGATGAAGCCGCATTGCGGAAGTACTACGACGACCACCAGGCGGATTTGACTCAGGCGCGCGCCCGGCATATTTTGGTGCGCTTCAAGGGATCGCCGCTGCCGGTACGGCCGGATCAGCAGGACCTCACCGAAGCCGACGCGCTGACCCGGATTTTGGAGCTGCGCAAGCGGATTGTGGCCGGCGAGGATTTCGCCGAAGTGGCTAAAAAGGAATCCGACGATACGGGAACCGCGGCCCAAGGCGGCGACCTCGGAACCTTCGGCAAGGGCCAGATGGTCCCGGCCTTCGAGGCGGCGGCCTTCGCGATGAAGCCTGGAGATCTAAGCGACCCCGTGAAATCTCAGTTCGGCTACCACTTGATCAAGCTGGAGTCCAAGGAAGTCAAATCCTTTGCCGACGCGCGGGCCGACTTGGAACGCCAGTTGACCCAGGCGGCGGTGCAAAAGGCGGTCGAAGACTTGGTCAATAAGACTCACGTTTCGGTCGATCCCGCGTACTTCCCGCCCAAGCCGAACCAATAGCGTGCCGACGCGCAAGCTGGAGATCGCCTGTCCCGTGTGCGGCTCGCGGGAGGTGTTCTACACCTGCACGCCGAACTGCTGTTTCAACCACGTCTGCGGCGCCTGCGGAGCGACCTTCGAGCCTGTCACGAAAGCCGCCGGCGGCTACCTGCCCGGCATCGCGCCGCCCGTTCCTCCGCCCGACGCCTCCGATCCCACCGCGGCCTGCGCCCGGTGCGACGCGCCGGCGGTCTGCATGACTCAGGAAGGCGCGGTGGTCTGCGCCGCCTGCGGGGCGCTGCTCACCCTGGAGATTACGGCCATCCACGCCGGATGAACGGGCGGCGGCTTCCCGATCGAAAGATAGTAACGGTACAGTTCCAGCCCTCCAGTGGAGGAGCAGACGCGTATGGCCAAAGCCGCCTGTAGCGCCGCCGGTCGTTTCTTGTCGGCGGTTCTTTAGCTTGCAGCCGCCGGGCTTAAACCCACCGCCGGCAAAAAGCGACACGGCAAAAAGCGGCCGGCGGCGCTACCCCGCGCCATGGGCTATACTAACCCCCATGAAAAGCCTTATTGCGCTGTCATTGTTGGCTGCCTTCATAGCCGTCGCGCAAGCGCCCCAGCCGCAGGCGACTCCGCCGCAGGGCCGGGGAGGCCGTGGGCCCGTGGTGCGATACCGCAGCAAGATCACGATCTACGATCTGCGAACCAAAGCCGCCAAGGTGATCCTCACCTCCGATCAGAGGTGGGAAGCTCCCAACTGGTCCCGCGATGGCGCGTACCTGCTGGCGAACTCCGGCGGCGCGCTTTGGAAGCTGCCCGTCGATGCGCCGGCGCCGGTGACTCCCGAGAAACTCGGGCTGCCCTCGACTTATAGCTGCAACAACGACCACGGTATTTCTTTCGACGGCAAGATGCTGGCGTTCTCGGCCAGCACGGCCGGAGCCCGCGGCTCGCAGGTGTACCTGGCCACCATCGACGGTCAGAACCCGAAGCTGATATCGGACCCGCAGTCCGGCATCAACTATTTTCACGGCTTTTCACCGGACGGGAAGTGGCTGTCGTACATCGGACAGCGCCCGGTCAATGGTGTCACCCTGACCGAGGTTTTTCGCGTCCCCGCCGCGGGCGGAGCCGCGGAGCGGTTGACCTTCACCGGCGGATACGACGACGGCACGGATTATTCGCCCGACGGCAAGTGGATCTACATCAACTCGAACCGCCTGGGAACCACCAACGACGGCTGGGATATCTGGCGCATACCGCCCGACGGAGCGGGTCCCAAGGACGTCAAGGCCGAACGGGTCACCCACGACGAATGGGAAGACTGGTTCCCGCACGTTTCCCCGGATGGAAAGCTGATCGTTTTCCTCTCCTTCAAGCACGGCACGGAAAACCACAATGGCGAAGACGATGTCTTGTTGCGGATGATCCCCGCGCCGGGCAAAAAGACGAATCCCGACAAGGTCAAGATTCAAACCTTGCTGAAGATCTTCGGCGGCCAGGGCACCATCAACGTGAACTCGTGGGCGCCGGACTCGAAGCGGTTCGCCTTCGTCGAATACGAGGCGCTGCCCCCCGCGACTCCGCCGGCCCCGGGACGCGAATGAGACAGCGCCCGCCCACGGCGCCCGAGCCAGAGGAGTGCGAAGCTTGCTCAACGGAAAGCGCATCGTCGTAGTACTCCCGGCGTACAACGCGGCCAGGACGCTGGAGGCGACCGTGCGCGAGCTCCCCGCGCTGGTGGATGAGCGCATTCTGGTGGACGACCACAGCGGCGACGAGACCGTCGCCATGGCGCGCCGGCTCAACCTCGTCGTCGAGGTCCACGAGAGGAACCGGGGCTACGGCGCCAACCAGAAAACCTGCTACGCCAACGCGCTGGCCAGCGGGGCCGATGTGGTGGTCATGATCCACCCGGATTACCAGTATTCGCCGCTCCTGGTCACCGCTATTGCCAGCATGGTGGCCTATGGGGTGTACGATCTCGCGCTGGGATCCCGCATTCTCTGCGGCGGGGCGCTGCGGGGAAGGATGCCGTTCTACAAGTACGTCTCGAACCGGTGTCTGACCATTGTCCAGAACCTCCTGACCGGCGCCCGCCTTTCGGAGTATCACACCGGGTATCGCGCCTTCAGCCGGGAACTGCTGCGCGCGCTACCCTTCGAGCGGAACTCCGACGATTTCGTGTTCGACAACCAGATCCTGGCGCAGGCCGTGATGTCCGGCGCCCGCATCGGCGAGATTTCCTGCCCGACGCGATATTTCCCGGAAGCTTCTTCCATCAACTTCCGGCGCAGCGCGATCTATGGCCTGGGCGTTCTCAAGACTTCGCTTCAGTTCGTGCTGGCAAAGTGGGGAGTGTACCGGGCGCCCATTTTCCGGTTCGCCGCGCGCGCCAGCCGGAGCGAGGCGGATCGCGCCCCGCTGCATTTGCGCCAATGAACGCGGGATGGTGGTGCGCCAAGGCGGGGACGGATGCGTGGCTTCCCGCGCTTCTGGCCGCGAGCGTCGCGCGTCTGTGGCTCATGCCCCTGCCATCGAGCTTCTGGATCGACGAGATGGCCACGGTATTCGTCGTGAAGCGCGGCGCGTCCGATCCCTCGCTGGCGGCGGCCCCTCAGGTGGCGCAATCCATTTACTATTGGCTGCCGCGGGGCGCGCAGGCGCTATTCGGGTCTTCCGAGGTCGCTTACCGGCTGGCATCGGTGGCCGCCATGGCCGCCGCCCTGTACCTGGTGGCCCGGCTGGCGGCGCGCCTCATCCATCCTGGCGCCCGATGGTTTGCGGTCTTTGCCGCGCTGGCGCTTTCCGGTTTCGATTACCAGGCCGCCGACGCCCGGCCATACGCCTTGGGCGCGTGCGTCGCGGCGGCTGGAGTGTTCACGCTGGTTCGGTGGCTGGATACGGCGCGCTGGCGGGATGGGCTGCTCTTCGCTCTTTTTGCGGCTCTCCTGTGGCGCGTGCACTTGGTTTATTGGCCGTTCTACCTGGTGTTTGCGGCCTATGCGCTGGCGCGCCTGTTGCGCCGGGAAACGCGCGCCGGCTGGGCGCAGGTGGGCGCCGTGTTCGGGCTGGCGGGGGCGGCGCTCGTTCCGGTTCTGGTGGACGCGGTGGCGTTGTTCCGCGAGGCGCAAGCCCACGTCATCGCCGCGCCGCCCTCCCTGCGCGTGTTGGAACACGCGCTGCGATGGAACCTGGTGTTGATTTGCGGCGCCGGGGCATGGTTTCTGGGCAGGTTCCGGGGCCGCACGCCAAGCGCCGGCGCTCGCGCCGATGCGGGTGGCTCGCGAGGCCGTGAGAAATCCGGGCTGGTCCTGATCGCGGCCTGGTGGCTCTGCCAGCCGCTCTGCCTGTTCGCCTTCTCCTGGCTCACCGGCAATAGCGTGTTCGTGCCCCGGTACCTTTCGGTGATGTTGCCGGGCGTGGCGCTGGCTGCCACGGCCGTGACGGCGTGGTTCCTTCCCGCGGCGTCTTTGAACCGGCTGGCGGCGGCGCTAGGCGTGGGCGGACTTCTTTTTTTGGGGCAGTGGGGTCGATTGTGGCCGGCGCACGAGCATTCGGACTGGCGCGGGGCCGCGCGCAAGGTGAACAGCCTGGCGCTCGGTCCGGACACGCCGGTGATCTGTCCGAGCCCGTTCATCGAGGCCCAGCCGCCGGTTTGGCGGCCGGACTACCGCCTCCCGGGGTTCCTCTACGCACATCTGTCCGTGTACCCCATTTCGGGGACGGCGGTTCTGTTTCCCTTTGAACCCTCGCCGGGAGCCGAGCGTTACGCCGCCTCGCTGGTGAGCGGCCCTCTGGCCGCCTCGCGGCGTTTCATCCTTTATGGCTGGGATGGAAGCACCGCGGTCGGCTTCTGGCGAAACTGGTTCGCCAGCCGGCCGGAACTGACAGGCTGGCGGCAGACGCGCTTCCCGTTCGGCGACGTGGACGTGGTGACGTTTGAGAGGTAGCGCCGTCGGTCCGCGCCGGCGATAGCGCTACAGCTTGAAAAGTTCCCGCAGCCGGCGCGTCTGCACACGGCTTACCGGAATCTCGCTGTGCTTGCGGTCGTCCATGCGGAGCTGGTAGCTGGACTTGAACCACGGCACCACCTCCTTGATCCGGTTGATGTTCACCAGGTAGGAGCGATGCACCCGCCAGAACGTCTCGCGGTCCAGGTTCGCCTGCAGGTCTTCGATGGTGCGGTAGTTGGACTGCCCCTCCAGGGTGGTGGTGACCAGCGTGATCAGGCCGTCGTCGATGGTCGCGTAGATCATTTCGCTGGCATCCACAATGAAGTTGCGGCTGTTGGCGCGGACCAGGAGCTTGGTGCGCGGCGCCGGCTGCTGCCCGGGCCGCCCGCCGGACCGCCCTGCGGCCCCGGCTTGCGTCTCGGGCGATTTCCTCTCCAGGACGGCCCGCTTGACCCGCTCGATGGTCTCCGCCAGCCGCCCTTTGTCCACCGGCTTCAGCAGGTAGTCCATAGCTTCCAGGCGAAACGCTTCCACGGCGTACTGGTCGTAGGCGGTCACGAAGACGATGTGGGGAATCTCCGCGTCTTTTTCCCGCAACTGCCGGACCGTGCCGATGCCGTCGATGCCGGGCATGTGCACATCCAGAAACACCACTTCCGGCTCCAGTTTTTGGATGAGATTCAATGCCTCGATCCCGTTCGAACCAGTTGCAATTACTTCAATTTCCGGGAAATCGTTCAAGAGGTAGGTTAACTCTTCGCGGGCCAGTTGCTCGTCGTCCACTACAATCGTCGTGAGAGCGGCAGTTGCGCGTTCTGGCATGGAAGTTGATATTATAACATTTCAGTTCACAGGAGAACCGATTTGACCAAACATGACAACGTCCGTATTGCGCCCGCCGAGGGCAAATTGGGCGTTCTAATACCCGGGATTGGCGCGGTGACCACGACGTTTATCGCCGGGCTGGAAGCCATTAAACGCGGCCTTGGCAAGCCCATTGGATCCCTCACCCAGTTAGGAGCCATCCGCCTGGGGAAGCGTACCGAGGGGCGAAGCCCCTTCATCAAGGACTTCGTGCCGCTGGCCGGCGTGGAGGATCTGGTGGTCGGAGGCTGGGACATCTTTGAGGACAACGCCTACGAGGCCGCGTGCAAAGCCGGCGTGCTGGAGACATCCTTGCTGGAGCAGGTTAAGGAACGGCTCTCGGCCATCCAGCCCATGAAGGCCGTCTTCGATCCCGACTACGTGCATCGGCTGCACGGCCCCAACGTCAAGACGGGTGGCTCGAAGATGGATTACGCCGAGATGGTCATGGACGATATCCGCCAGTTCCAGGCGAAAACCGGTGCCGCCCGCCTCGTCATGATCTGGTGCGGTTCCACGGAAATCTACCACAGCGCGGCTCCCGTTCACGCCAGCCTCCAGGAATTCGAAAACGGATTGCGGAGCAACCACCCCGAGATCTCGCCCAGCCAGATTTACGCCTACGCGGCTCTGAAGATGGGCATCCCGTACTCCAATGGCGCGCCGCACATGACCACCGACATGCCCGCGCTGCTGGAACTGGCGCGGAACAGGAACGTCCCCCTGAGCGGCAAGGACTACAAGAGCGGCCAGACGTTCATGAAGACGCTGGTGGCGCCCGGCCTGAAGTCGCGCCTGCTGGGTTTGAACGGCTGGTTCTCCACCAACATCCTGGGCAACCGCGACGGCGAAGTCCTCGACGACCCCGGTTCGTTCCGGTCCAAAGAGGTCACCAAGAGTTCGGTCCTCGAGTACATCCTGCAGAAGGATCTCTATCCGGATCTTTACCAGGACTACTACCACAAGGTGCGGATCGAATATTATCCGCCGCGCGGCGACGCCAAGGAAGGCTGGGACAACATCGACATCTTCGGGTGGCTGGGCTACCCGATGCAGATCAAGATCAACTTCCTGTGCCGCGATTCCATCCTGGCCGCCCCCCTGGTGCTCGATTTGGTTCTGTTCATGGATCTGGCGCAGCGCGCCGGGATGCGCGGCATCCAGGAATGGCTGTCGTTCTACTTCAAAGGCCCGATGCACGCGCCCGAGGTTTACCCCGAGCACGACATCTTCATCCAGCTCATGAAGCTGAAGAACACCCTCCGCTGGATGAGGGGCGAGGACCTGATTACGCACCTGGGTCTGGAATATTACGATTAACTGCTGTATCGTTTTAAGGACGCCTTATGAACGCCGCCAACGGCGCGGCGGTTCGGGCCGAAATATTTCCAGCCGCGCTGCGTCTAATAGCTTTTAGGAGCGTATGAAGGTACTGGTCATTGGGGGGACCCTCTTTATTGGCCGCCAGCTCGTCGAGGAGTTGGTCAAGGGGGGCCTCGATGTCGCCGTTCTGCACCGCAAGCCAAAACATGATTTCGGCCGGCGCGTGGAGAACATCATAGCCGACCGCAACGACGCGGAGTCCATGCGGGAAGCCCTATGGGGACGGCAGTACGACGTCGTGTATGACAACGTATACGACTGGGAGCGAGGCACCACGGCCGCGCAGGTCGAAGCCACCGTTCGCCTTTTCGGCGACCGCCTCAGCCGCTATATCTTCCTGTCGAGCGTGGGCGCCTACGGCGACGGCCTCAATCACAAAGAGAGCGATCCCCTGGCGCCCGACTATCACGCCGAGCCGTACATCCGGAACAAGGCCACCACGGAGCGGCTGCTCTTCCGGATGCACGCCAAAACCGGCCTGCCGGTGGTGACCTTCCGCCCACCCTTCGTTTATGGCCCCGGCAATCCGTTCTATCGCGAGCAGTTCTTCTGGGACCGGCTGCGCGCCGGACGGCCCATCATCATCCCCGGCGACGGCCACCGTCTGATGCAGTTCGTGTACGTGCGCGACCTGGTGTTAGCCATGGTGCGCGCCATGACGGAGCCGCGGGCGGTCGGCGAGGCGTTCAATATCGGGGATTCCAAGCCGCTGACGCAGACCGAGCTGGTGGAGAAGCTGGCCCGCGCCGCCAACGTCGAAGCGGCGTTAACCCGCATTCCGCGCGACGCCATCCAGGCCGCCGGCGGCAACGCCATGAAGGAGCCTTACTATTTTGGCGAGTACTTCGACCTGCCCCCGATTACGGAGTACATGGGCAAGGTTCCCCGCGTTCTGAAAGTTCTGATGACGCCTTTCCAGACCGGCCTGAAGGAAACCTACCGGTGGTACGTGCGCAACCACAAGCCCCGCACCGCCGGCTTCGACTTCGACGACCGCCTGCTAGGCATGGTCCGCGCCGCCTCGCCCGCCAGCGTGTAAGTGGGGCACGCCTCCCGGCCTGCCCGGCGCGCGAAGCGCGCCTTTTTCCCGAAGGCGGTCCAGGAGGCCTCGCCCCACACCCTACCTGCCAATCTCCAAAATAGAGAACGACCCCGGAACCATTTGCCCGCGTCCTCCGCGTCCACCACGTCCTGCTGGCGCTCCGGCCGGAGGCGGCGTGGCCGGCGCGGGAGCCGGCGTGTACTCGGCGGCGATCACCAGGATATGGTTCGTCTTGGTGTCCAACGTCAGGGTCTTCCCGCCTGTCATGGTCTGCAAGGTCTGTTCCACCTCGAAGCTGGTGGGACCATTCTCCTTGATGACGGTCAGCGTGCCGTTGCCCTGGGAGCTGAATGCTTCCATGGTAGCGGGGTTGAACGTGGCCCCGTCGGTGCCCGGATCGATCGGCAGCGTGGCGCTGATCCGGCTGTCGTACAGGCTCGCCATCGCCATCACCGCCGGATTATGGCAAGCCGCGAACAGCAGGTCGTGCTGCACGTCGATCGCCAGCCCGCCGGGACCGCCGCACTTGCCCGCGAGATTGGTATAACTGGTCAGCGTCATGTTCTTGGCGTCCACCACCGCAATCCTGTCCTTGTCCTCGATATCGACGAACACATGGCCCATGTCGTCGCTGACGGCCTGCTCCGGCGCTCCCCCCAAATCGACCGTGCCCACCACCGTGCCATCCACCGCGTTGATCACCGTGGCATTGGGCGCGCGGTGGCTGAAGACCCAAACGCGCTCATACTTCGGTTCGAAGAGAATGCCGTCCGGGCTGCCCTGCACGTCGATGGTCTTGATGGTCTTCAGGGTCTTCGTATCCCACATGACGATGGGACTGCAACTGGCGAACCCGTGACCCGATTTCGGGTCGACCGCCGCCCCATGCCCGCTCGTGCTGGGAATCTCGCCCACCGGCTCCAGGGTATCGAGATTAAAGACCGTGATTCGAGGATTAGACCCGGTGCGCGGAATGTACAAACGCCGTCCGTCGACATCCGCATAAACATAATCAAAACCGCCGTCGCCGCCGACTTTGGCCGTCTTCAGCACCTTGTAAGGCCCCGCGCCCGGGGCTTGCTGGGCCAACCCGATGGCCGCCAGCATCGCGAACACTGCCGCAACTGCCACGCATAACCTACGCATGGAACACCTCCTTGTATAGCTTCACACAGATGATCGCCGATCGGCGATGAATGCACGATGAATGTTGCGGGCGGGAAGGGAAGGTCAAAACAGCCTCGGGGCGGAAGACTGCGCCTCCAACTCCAGCAGCCTCTTCTTGAGCGCCAGCCCGCCGCCGTAACCCGTCAGCTTGCCGCCGGAGCCGATCACGCGATGGCAGGGCACGACGATCGGAATCGGGTTCGCGCCATTTGCCGCCCCCACCGCGCGGACCGCTTGGGGGGAACCGATGGCCTCCGCTATTTCCGCGTAGCTCCGGGTTTCGCCATAGGGGATTCCCAGCAGCGCATTCCAGACCCGCTTCTGAAAATCCGTGCCGGCCGGGTCGAGGGGCAAATCAAACTGGCGCAAGTGGCCGTCGAAGTAGGCCCGGAGCTGGCGCGCCGCTTCGACCAGCAGCGCATGGCGGTCGTTTCTTTCGCCCTCCGTCCGCCCCGCGGCGCCGAAGCGAATCGCGCGCAGACCCGCCGGCGCCGCCTCCAGCCGCACGGGCACGCCGGCCGCCACCACCGCGTCCATCCACTCGGTCATGGAAACAGTCCGGCGCAAAGGGCGGCGATTTCCGGTCACGCCGCGCTCCATTTTGCGCGCTGTTTCGCCATGCCAATCAGGCCCAACGCCAGGATCGCGACATAACCCAGCGCTTGGTACAGCAGAACGAACGCGATGGCGTCGCTGCGGCCGATTCCGAACGGCGTGAGCACCGTGACCGCCACGAACTGGTAGATGCCCACGTATCCGGGCGTCGACGGTAAGGCGCTGCCCAACCCGAGTCCCGCGAGAAGCAGCAATGCGACAGGCCAGCTCACCGCCAAGCCGAGGGCATGCGCGCACACCATGGCCGTTACGGCGTCGTTCGACCAGATGACCGCCGTAAGGCCGAGAAAGCGCGCCAGCCGGCCGCGATCGTGCAGCCCGCGGATGCCCTGGATCACTTGGCTAAGAACGCGTTCCGTGCGCCCGCGAAACGCCGGCGGAATGGGCATCCGGTTCAGGATTTGGAACCAGAACGGCTCGAACACCGGCAGTAAGGCGATGGCCGCCACGCCGCCGAGGCCCACCGCCGCGAACGGTCTGGCCGCCGTCGCCAGCCAACCCGGGCGCGCGGGGAGCGTGAGCAGGATGCCCGCGCTGACGCCGATCAAAACGATGGCGTCGGACACGCGTTCCGTCAGGGCCGTCGTCAGCACGAAGGCTTTGCCCAAACCCGACCGCCCGCTGATCATCAGCGTCCGCACCAGTTCTCCCGCGCGCGCCGGCAAAAGATTGTTTCCGAGATACCCGGCCGCCGTGGCCCAGAAAACCATGGGGATGGGAACGGTCTTCCCGGAGGAAAGGAGGACGCGCCAGCGCACGGCCCTCAGGAGAATACCCATGCTGATAGTCGCCAGAGCCGCGCCAACCGCGTAGAGCTTCGCGCCGCGGAGAACCTCCCAGACCCGCCACCAGTCGATCCCGCGAAGGGAGAAGTAAAGCAGAATCGCGGCGAGGCCGAGCGCGAGCATCCAGTAGAGCGCCCGCGGGCGGGGAGCGGCGACCGTGAGGTTCTGGTCCGGGGTCTGCAAGGGAGAGGGTCGCCTCAGTCGCAGCATACAATTCGCGGAGGAGGCTCAGGGCAAGCCCGCCAGCAGCCTCCGCAACAGATCGAGCGCCGTGTGAACGGCCAGGATGCGAATCCGCTGGCGGTCGCCCAGGAAGACGCGGCGCGAGGCGCTCACGCCCGAGGGACCGGCCAGCCCCACCCAGACCGTCCCGACGGCGGGTGGCTCTCCGCCCGAGCCCGCGGGCGCATCGGGGCCCGCTACGCCCGTCACCGAAAGCGCGTAGGCCGCGCCGGCGCGGCGGAGCGCTCCCATTGCCATGGCTTCGGCCGCTTCCCGGCTCACGGCGCCGAACCGGACCAGCGTCTCGGGGCTCACGCCGAGCAACTCGACCTTCATGGCGTCGGTGTACGTGATGAACCCGCCGGCGAAGTATTCGGAACTGCCTGGGACGGACGTGAAACGCTCGCCGAGCATGCCGCCGGTGCAGCTCTCCGCCACCGCGACCGTGGCGCGGCGGGCGCGCAGCAGGCCGCCCACCACCACCTCCAGCGGGTCGCCGTTGCGCGAGTAGACGCGGTCGCCGAGCAGTTGTTCGATGGGGCCGGCCACCTCGGCCAGCAGCGCATCCGCTTTCTCCGGCGAGGAGCAGCGGGCCCGCAGGTGAACCTGGATCTCGCCGTTGGCCGCCAGGATGGTAGTGGCCGGATTCCGGTACTTCGTGTACACCGGCGCGATGAGCTGGTCGAGATCGGATTCGCCCATGCCGGCCACTCGCAGCGCCAGGGTGTGGATGGCCTCCCCCGGAACCATGTGCGTGAGGCGGGGGAGACACTGGCTCTCGAACATGCCCTTCAGCTCGTGCGGCGGGCCGGGCAGTAGCATCAGGGCCGCGCCGGATTCCTCGATCCACAGGCCCGGCGCCGTGCCGCGGTCGTTGGGGAGAACCTCCGCGCCCTGGATGACGAACGCCTGGCGCCGGTTGATGGGCGCCATCTTGCGCCCGGCCCGCGCGAAACGCCGCTCCAGCGCCTCGGCGATTTCCGGCGAGAACACAAGCTCGCGGCCGAGCGCCTGGGCGGCGGCGGCGCGCGTCACGTCGTCTTCGGTCGGCCCCAGCCCGCCGGTGAGGATCACGAGCGGCGAGCGCGCCAGCGCGCCACGCACCGCCGCGGCCAGCAGGTCCCGGTCGTCGCCGATGACGGCTTTGGCAACCACCTCGACGCCGATGCGGTTCAACTCGCCGGTGAGGTACAGAGAGTTCGTATCGACGCGCTCGGGCGTGAGCATCTCCGAGCCGACGGCGATAATCTCCGCGTTCATCGCGTGAGCGGGAAGCCTTTGATGCCCGTGTCCACGCGGAAGAGCGCGTTCGTGGTGGCGACCACCATGGCGCGCGAAGGCGTGAACGCCAGCCCCACGATGCCTGGGCCGGAAAGGAACAGCTCGGCGCGACCCTCCGGTGAAATTCGCACTACGCCTCTGCGCCCGGAGATGGAGGCGGCCACGTACAGCCGGCCCTCCTCGTCGAACGCCATGCCCTGCGGGCGGCCCAGGCCGCGGTAGAACACCTCCACCACCCCGGCCTGCGAAATACGATGAATGCAATCGAAGCTCGAGGTAGTTGGGCCGCTGACGTAGAGCTGCCCATCCGGCCCGAAAGCCAGGTGGTAGGCGGCGATGGACGGTTCCAGCGTGGCGAACACGAAAATCTGCCGGTTGGGGCTGATCTTGAAGATCGTGCCGCTGCGATCGCCTACGTACAGGTTCTGCTCGCCGTCGAAAGCCAGCCCGGTGGCCACTCCCATGCCTTCGGCGAAAACCGTCAGGTCCCCGGCGGGCGTGGCCTGGTAGACAACGCCGTCGAAGCGGCTGGAGATGTAGAGCATCCCCTGGCGGTCGAACGCCAGGCCCGTGGCGTTCATCAGCTCGGCGATGAAGGGCTTAATGTTGAAGTTCAGATCGATCCGGAAAACCGCCACCGGCGTCTTCTGGCCGCGCGATCCGCTGAACGTCGAGTAGATGTTGCCGTGCGCGTCCACGGCTGGGTTGGCGACCGGGTGCAGGCCGTCGGCGATCTGCACGCCGATGTCGCACGCCCACGAATCGCTGGCATGGCCCTGGCTCGCGACCACCAGTTCTCCCGCCGTGGCGCCTTCCGGAACGCGGGCGACCACGAACGAATCCGAGCCGATAATCACCGGCGCGCCGATATCGCCGATGGTCACGCGCGGCGGGTCCGGCCGCGCGAAGCCCTTTCCGCGAATTTGCAGCTCGCCGCCCGCAATGGCCGCGGCCGGCGTGACGGTCGAGATACTGGGCTTAGCGTCGGGAGACTTCCTGAGCGGCATATTTAATACAGATTGAACCATCCAGCCAGAAATAACACAAGCGCGCCGTACGCCCCCGCCATCAAATCGTCCGCGACGATGCCCGTTCCCGCCGGCAGCCGTTCCAATTGCCTCACCGGCGCCGGTTTCCAGATATCGAACAAACGGAACAGCAGAAACGCCGCCAGGTAACTCTTCCAGTTGTACCGGCACGCGCCCGCCAGCGCCACCCACTGCCCCAGCGCCTCATCCACCACTACGCGCCCCGGATCCTTGACGCCCATCGTCTCGGCCGTCACGCCCGCGGCCCAGACGGCGGGGAAGTAACCCGCCGCCGCCAGCGCCAGAAATCCCCACCACGGCCAACCTGCGTATTCGTGCAGCGCGATCCCCATAGCCAGCCCCGCCGCCGAGCCCACCGTTCCCGGCGCCGCCGGCGCATACCCGCACCCGAACCACGTCGAGATCAGGTTGGCAACTGGATTCCGAGCCGCGAACGTCAGAGAGCGGTCCTGTCCCTTCTCGTCAGCTCGCCGTTTCCTCGTCATCGGTCTCTTCCACCGGCGGCGCGCCCGGGATCACGTACTTGTCCGAGGCCCAGTTGCCCAAATCGATCAGACGGCACCGCTCGCTGCAAAACGGAAATTCCGCGTCGCCCTCGCGCACGTCTTTCTTGCAAATGGGACACTTCATCGCGCAATCTGGATCAGCTCCGGCGCTGCGCCTCGCGGCGCCGCTTCGTCCGGTTCCAGCAACGCGCCCACCACGTCGTAATCGTGCGCTTCGGTAATGCGCAAGCGGCGCATCTCCCCGGGCCGCGGCTCGGTGCCGGCGAAATCGTTCACCAGGACCGTTCCATCGATCTCCGGCGCCTGCGCCGGCAGGCGCGCCTCCCACAGCAAGTCGGTCTCCCGCGAAGGCCCTTCCACCAGCACGCGGACCTCCCTTCCCACCAGGGCGCGGTTGCGGGCGCGCGCGATCTTCCGTTGCATCGCCATGAGCCGGCGCCTGCGGTTGTACGCCGTGCGGCCATCCACCTTGCCATCGAGCCCGTAACTGCCGCTCGAGTCCTCGTCGGAATAGGTGAACACGCCCAGGTTATCGAACCGGGCCGCCTCCACGAAGCTGCACAGCTCCTGAAAGTCCGCGTCCGTCTCGCCGGGAAAACCCACGATGAAGCTGGTGCGAATCGCCACGCCGGGAATCGTGCGGCGGATGCGCTCCATCAGCTTGAGGAAGATGCCGCCCGAGCCGCCGCGCTTCATGCGCTGCAGCACGCGCGCGCTGGCGTGCTGCAAGGGCATGTCGATATACTTCACCAGCGCCGGATGTTCGGCTATGGCGTCGAGAAGCCGCTGCGTAACCTTGTTGGGGTAAGCGTACAGAAAGCGGATCCACTTCTCCCGTTCGGTCTCGATGCGCGCGAGGCGCGCCAGCAAATGCGCCAGGCCGTCCGCGATCCCCAGATCCTCGCCGTAACAGGTGGTGTCCTGGCCGATCAGGTTGATCTCGCGTACGCCCTGCTGGAACAGCCGCTCCGCTTCCGTAATCACCGATTCGAAACGGCGGCTGCGAAACCGTCCCCGGTACTGCGGGATCACGCAGAATGAGCAGGGGTGATCGCAGCCCTCGGCGATTTTGATGTAGGCGTAGTGGCGCGGCGTGGCGAGCACGCGCGGCGTGAGGTCGTGATACAGGTACGGCTGGGGCGCGGCCGGCGCGGCTTCCACCCCCTCGCAGAGCGCCACAATGCTCTCCACCTCATTGGTCCCCAGAACCGCGTCCACTTCCGGGATTTCCTTGCGGATATCGCCGCGGTAGCGCTCCACCAGGCAGCCCGCCACAATCAGTCTCCGGGCGCGGCCGGTCCTCTTGTACTCCGCCATTTCCAGAATCGCGTCGATCGATTCCTTCTTGGCCGGATCAATGAAGCTGCACGTGTTGACCACCAGGACGTCGGCCTGGCCGGGATCGGGCGTCAATTCGTGGCCCCGGGCCGCAAGCTGGCCCATCATGACCTCGCTATCGACCAGGTTCTTCGGGCAGCCCAGACTGATGAAACCGACTTGTAGGCGTGTGCTCAAGAGGAGTTGGGGGTGATGGATTCAGGATAGCAGAGGGGCTGGCGCCTCGCGGGAATTAGAATTCTCCAGCTCCCAATTGTGCCTGGCTCCGGTGATTCTGACTCCGGCGCTCGCGTGTACGGCGCCCCTGACTGGCGTCTTCAACGACATTATCGTCGGCAACGACCCCATCATTGCTCCCTACTCGTCTCTGTCTGAGGATTTCGACCCGATTGGTTTCACCTCGGGCATCGGGTATTTCGCCATCGACCCGGATGCAGCCTACCTGTCGTCCGACGTCGGCCAGATCGTGCTGATCTACGACGGGTACGACGGGGACCCGGACAGCGACTCTACCAATCAAGTCCTTTTCAGCGAGCCGCTGGCCGCGGACGCCAGTGTGACCACGACTCCGGAGCCGGCGACTGTAGGCTTCGTGGCGGCCGTGTTGCCGATTCTGGCGATCGTGGCCCTGCTGGCGCGCCGCCGCAAATTTTGTCGGTGACAAGCCGTTCAGATTTTTCTCCCCTTACCTTTCAATCACTTCCAGGCGAAGCCCCCTTGACTCACTCCGCTCGCCAGTTACTCTGGTCGCGGAGGTCTCCCTATGGCAACACCCGCGCAAATCCAAGCCAATCGCCTGAACGCGATGAAATCTACCGGACCAACCTCGGAAGCGGGAAAGGCCGCTTCCCGCTTCAACGCCCTCAAACATGGCATGGACGCCAAATCGCTCACCATCCCCGGCGAAGATCCCGCCGAACTCGAAGCCCTCGCCCTCGATTACAACCGCGATCTCCGCCCCGTAGGGCCTTTGGAAAACTTCTTCGTCGAGACCATCGTCAAGGCCGATTGGGACCGCCGCCGCTACGCCCGCATCGAGTCCCAAGTCATCCGGCAGCTTGTAGCGCCGGGCCCAGGGGGCGCCTCCTTGCCGGCGGTGGGCGGCCCCCCCACCGACACTCCCCTAGGCGACGTATTCCTCGCCGACGCCCGCACAGGCAACGCCCTCCAGAAACTTTTCCGCCGCCAGTCCTCTGCCGAGCGCAGCTACTACCGCGCCCTCGCCGAGCTGCGCCGCGCCCAGCGCGAACGCCTGGCGGAAATGTCGGAAGAGGCGGAAAAAGCGGAAGAGGCCTGCGGCGACGCGTCTCCAACCGGCCCCATGGCCCCCATCGTCGCCCACCAAGCCAATACAGCCCCTTTAGAATCAACGCCAATTGGCTTTGTTCTACAGGATTTCTTTCGCAAAAGCGGCCCCACGATGATCCCCGTGAGTCCCACTGGTCTCAGCCGGTGCCTGTGAGGCATGCACAGGACCATGTCAAGCCGGAGAACGATTGCTGGAATCGCCTCCTGGGTATGATGGTCACTGGGCGCCGTTGTGGGGCAGGATGGAATCCTGCGCGGCGGTTGGCAACCGCCGCCGTCGCTAACCGCCCCGAGGTCTAATCGACGTGGAAAAGCGCAAAGGCCCGATTCGGATCGCCATCCAGGTGGTGGTGTTCGTGGCCCTGTTCTATGGCATGGCGTCCGTATTGGACTACGTGCTGGGCTGGCTGGCGGGAGACCTGGCGGGCCGCACATTCGCCGTCCTGTGCGCGACCCTGCTCGCCTCCTGGCTGACGCTGCGGATCTTCGAAGGCATTCCCGTGCGTGAGGTCGGGCTGTGGTGGAGCCGGGACTCGATGGATAACCTCGGGCTGGGACTGGCCGGCGGCGCCGGCGCGGCCTGCCTGGCGCTGACGCCGCCCCTGCTGACTGGCGCGGCCCGCATCGTATGCAATCGTTCTCCCGATTACTCCACGTTTGTGTTCGCGCTGATTTGCGTGGCGGCCGGGTCCATAGGCGAAGAGCTGCTCTTCCACGGATACGGATTTCAACTCCTGATGGCAAGCCTGGGGCCTTGGGCCACAATTCTTCCCGTGGGAGTGATTTTCGGATGGATGCATGCCGCCAACCCCGGCGCCAGTACCATGGGCCTGATCGACACCGCCGGCTTCGGTATCCTGTTCGGGTACGCGTACCTACGCAGCCGCGACCTGTGGCTGCCGATTGGCCTGCACGTCGGCTGGAACGTCCTCTTGCCGTTGTTCGGCGCGGACCTGAGCGGGTTTAGAATATTTAGAGAGGCCTCCGGCTACGAGTTGGTGTGGCGCGCCGGCGCCCTTTGGAGCGGAGGGAACTATGGCCCGGAAGCCAGTTTGCTGACTTCGGCTGCGCTGATTCCCCTGTTTGTGTACTTATGGAAAGCGCCGATACGCCGGCAGTTCTCGCCGCTCACGGACCGGCCCGCGGAGGATCCGCCATGCGAGCCTGCGCCGCAATCGGAATCCTGAGCCTGCTCCCCGTCACCCTGGCGGCCGCCAAGCTGACGTTTGAGGACCGCGTGGAACTGATCCGCGGCCTGGTTGCGGAATACGCCACGGCCAAGGCGCTGATTCCCCACGCCAAGAAGACGCTGGAATTCGACGCGGACGGCTCGTACGACAAAAACTTGTGGGCCGAAACCGCTAGAGACAGCGGCCCCGCCGCGCGCGCCGGCGACCGGGTCCAGGTGACCAAGATCGATATCGGCTCCGACCGGATCGTGCTCCAAATCAACGGGGGGTACGGCGGCGGGCGCAAATGGTATCGGAACGCGCAAGTGAGCGCCGGTCCCAACTCCCGCCCCGTGACGGCCCCGGTAGCCGCCGGCGACGTCAATGCGCCCGGCGGCGCTTCCATTGCCCTTCTCTTCCACAAGCCGCTGGAGTCGATCAAGGCCGACGAGATCAAGAAAATCCTCGCGCCGATTCTCGATTTTGACAAGCGCAGCGCGGCCGAAGTCTACTCCGAGGCGATGCCGCCGGAAGTAAAACAGGCCATCGAGAAAGGGCGCGTGGTGGTGGGGATGAATCGCGATGAGGTCGTCATGTCGATGGGCCACCCCGTCTATCGGTCGCGGGAAACGAAGGACGGCGTGGATTACGAAGACTGGGTGTACGGCCGGGCGCCGGGCAAGATCACCCTCGTGACTTTCACCGGCGACAAAGTGGTCAAGGTGAAAGAAGAGTACGCCGGCCCCGGCGCCCAGGTGGGCGGCCCTCCCCAATAGCGGCGCGCTACCGCCTCGCGACCTGCGTGAACACCTGGCGATGGAACGGCGGCAGCCAGGCCCGGTACCCGACCGGCGCAAACGCGGCATCCCGCAACTCCGGCAAACGCGAATACGCCACAATGTAGACCGGGTCGATGCTGGGCGTCTTGGCCCAGAACCAGAACGGAGGCGAGACCGGATACCGGCGGCCCGGCTGGGGCGCGCCGCTATCCTCCGCGTCTTCGTCCGGAAAGTCCGCGTCGGCGATGTGGCCGGAATGCTCGAGTTCCGTCCAGCCGTCGTATTCCAGGCCCGCCGTGATGCTGGTGCGCGGAATGCCCGCGGCGGTCAGGGCCGACGCAGCTTGCAGGCGTGCGCGGCCGGCCGCCAGGTAATCGTGGGTGGTGGCGATGCCATACAGCGCAAACAGCCCCGCCACCATCCAGGCCGCTGCGGGAACGGCGTCCCGGACCTTGCGCTGGCAATGCCGCAACAGGGGGATGATGAGGGCCGGCAGCAGCAAAAGAAGGTAACGGTCGAATAGAATTCCGCGATAGAAGACGGCTGCCGCATAGGCAAGACAGGGCGGAAGAAACACGAACGCGAACGGGCGCAAGGACGGCGCGTCCCGGTCCACGGCCGGATGGCTGTCCGGCGCAGTTTCCCAGCGCCGGGACCGCAGATTCTCGAACAGAGTCGCCGCCGTGACCGTCCCGGTGACTGCCAGAACGAACTTCAACACGCCGCACACCGTGGCTGTCAGGATCTCGGGCCTGGATCCCAACGCCTCCGTCCCTGAATAGAGCATCCCGTTCGCCGTCACGATATTGCCCAGCAACAAATCGTCGCCGAACCACCAAAGCAGTGTTCCTACCAGGATCGTAAACGCCAGGCCCAGCGCTAGGCTGGAAGGCGCGCGGAGCGCCTTTCGCCACCCGGCCAGCAAGATCGATGCCGCCGGCAAAGCGAACAGAAGGCCGGTCACGATGAGTTGAACCATCCACTCGGCCGCATCCTGCAAGACATGGGGCCATCCGTCGGCCCCCGCCTCCATTCCGGACCCAGCGTACGGCTGGGCAAGAAACCAGCGAAGGCACAGCGCCGCCGCGGCCGCCGAAGCGCACCACAGCAAAGCGCCTGAAACTACTACCGGCCTTTCTCGCCGCCGGAACCATGCCACCGCGGGAAGGGCCAGCAATGGCGCGACCCACACAACCTGGCGCACGGTCCCTCCTGCCACGCCCAGCGCCGCGGCAGCCGCCATCCATGCGCAGGCCCGGACGGCGTTCGCAACGCCCGCCGCGCGCAGCGCGCAGTACATGCACGCCAGCCAGAAAAACAGGCTCGGAATGTCGGTCATGAACGAAGCGGCCAACGGGATGAACAGGGGCGAAAGCGTGAGAGACGCCGATCCAAACAAGGCGAAGTCGCGCTTCAGCCCTGCCAGGCGCCCGAGCCGGTACAGAACTAGGCCACACCCGGCGGCGAACGGCAGCGTCGACAACCGCACCAGAGTGAACGAGAAACCGAAAAGCCGGATCAGTAGGGCCGCCCATAGGGCCTGTACGCCGACTATCGGCTGGCTCCACCCGGTGTAAGCGAAGCGTCCGGAAAGGGCGACTCCGCGTGCGATGTAGGCATACGACCAGTCGTCGTTCACCCCCATTTCCAGCACGGGTATGGTGGCGAGGACGCAGGCCACGATGGGTAGCGCCGCGGCGATGGAGTAGAACCGGTCCGTCCGCATTCCTCAGAACCCGCTCGCGTCCGGAGCGGCGGGCGGAACGGGCAGCGTCTCCGGATCGAGAATGCGCGCGCCGAGCCAGCCGGCCTCTGAAAAACGGCGGGGCGACGGCGTGAAGACAATCTTGTAGCTGGCGTCGTCCCGAGGCGGCTCAGCCCCTCCCGCGCGTTGGGGGTAGACCAACGCCAGGTACTTCAGAATCGTATGGATATCGCCGTCTTCCGGCTGACGAAACGCATAGTTTTGAGCGCGAAAGTGGATCGAGATCCCCTGGTTAGACAGCCGCCACGACAGAAAAGCGCAGCAGTCGACGGCGTGCTCGAACCACGCATCCAGGGATGCCGGGACGTCGCGGTCCAGGAACATTTCGACGGTCTGCTCCTGCTCGCGCGCAAACTCGCGCACCTGTAAACTGCCCACGTGGGCCGTGGCTTTCCAATCGACGTGGCGGGCGCTCTCGAGCGCCTCGTAGGGCCGGATCCGGTAGAAGTCCTTGCCCAGACCCCGGTAATGCGTCTCGATCTCTCCCGTAATGCCCAGCAGCAAATCGTCGAATCCTGGGTGCGGGTCCACGCAGGGATATACGACCGTCTCGCGGCGCAACGTGACGCGCGCCGTTTTCTCCAGAAATCCGAAAGGAAACGCCGTGGAAAATGCGAAGCTGTTCTGACGATAGGCCCCGCGCTTGGGAAAACGCACGTCAACGGTTCCTTCCAGGGTGGCGCGTCCCGCGATCAGCGGGAAATATACCCCCGACCGGAGCGCGGGGCTCTGGGGCGCGCGGATGGCCTCGACGCGAACCGAGAACGACGGCATGAGCCATTTCGTGTTGCGCACGAAAAGCTTGCCTGGCACGTAACGGCCGGCGGGCACGTGCTCCGGGACCAGAAAGTCCAGTTCCAGGCCGGCCAGGCAGAGACGGCTCACCAGGCCTGAAACCATCAGCGTGGCGAGCATGGCGGAAACGATCAGAAACAAAAGGTTGTTGGTTGATAGAACCGCCGCCAAGCCGATCGCCAGGATGGCGAGCGTGAACAGCGCGCCGCCGCCGGTGATCCCGCGGAGGATGCGCCGGGCCACGGCGCCGCGCAATGGTTGCCAACGTGGGCGCACGAAGAGTCTTGATTGTAACGCTTCGGGCGTCGTCGTCGTTGCCGCCGGGCCTGGAGCCGGGCTGGGACTCAGAACCGCGCGTGCAGCAACGAGGGCAGTGCTTGGCGCACGCCCTTCCGAGGCGCGTGGAGCCGATCCGGCTCCAGCGCGGTTACGGCGAATGACGGTTTCCGGTCCGGCGCCGGAATGCCCAGCGCCATTTCATACAGAGTCGAGCAGCGTTCACATGCCGCGATGTGCGCCAGAAGAAGTTCGTCCTGCTTCAGAATCGCTAGGCGGACCACGAACTCGGGAGGGCACGATGCCACGAGATTGAGAGCCTCGCCGCCGTCCGCGCCCGTTAGGCTGACTTTAAGCATAAATGCTCCCGACAGTACCAACGCGGATTTCAAATAATAGTTGTGCTATTTGTGGCGGAACGGTTCTTCAATTTGTGATGAAAAGACCCGTTATAGGTAGGGAAATCCAATTGTGGCGCGGCGGGCGCCATCCGCCCTCGCGCCAGCCAGCGGCGAAAATGGATCCCGGGCTGGTCTATCCTATAAGGTAAGGAACCGTGGCGTCAGGGAGAACAGGCATCGGGGGTGCGGCCCTCCGCGCGGCCGCCATTCTGGCGGTTTCGTGCGCCGCTGCGGTCCCGGCCAATGCGCCGTTGATACCGCTTACGGTGTGCGAAGTGGCGCGTAGTCTGAGTTCGCTGGACGGCGCGAGCGTCGCGGCGCTGGGCCGCTATTCCTTCCGGACGAACGGCCGCTGGCTGGACGAGCAGGCGTGCGATCCTGCTGTGGCGGACCCGCCGCGGCTCTGGCTGGTGGAAGATGCCGACGGCGGTCCCAAGCCCGAGGGCAACCTGGAGTTGGATGCGGCCGCCGTGCGGCGCAAGCTGGCTGAGATTCAGAAGCGGACGTCGCTCGGCGAATTCCGCTTCGGGTCGTCCGATTACGACCGCTGGGCCGTGGTGTACGGGCGCCTGGAAGCGCGCCCGGCCGGCCACGCCGGCGGCGCAGGGCCGGCCCTGGTGTTTCGGGGCAGCGGCGTGCTCGTGTTCCTGACGCCGGAGTGACCAACGGGAGTTTCGGCGCTCCCATCGGGTCGGGAGCGGTCGTCGCCGGGTGGTCCCGTTTCGAGTAAACTAGAGTGGCCCGGTGAGAACGTGCGCTTCGCCGGCAACATCGGGGCGTTTTCAGCCGGCGCGCAACGCGTGCAAACGATCTACACCAGACGCGATATCGGCAGACTTGCCATTGCCGCTGTGCCCGCAGTCAAGCTGCTGGCCAAGCCGAATTCGAAATTCGGAGGCGTGCAAATCGGCATCAACGCTCCGTATAGTTACGGGAACGACAATATGAGCGCCGAAGAGACGCTCCATGACACGCTGCAACTCGGTCTGAGCGCCGCGGAGATGCGTACGCAGCCCATCGAGAACTTTCTCGGATCTCCAGCCGCCGCGGGGCCCGTCGCGGCCGCAGGCCGCGGACGCGGGGCGCCGGCCCCGGCGCAACTCGCCGAGCGCGCAGCCGCCGCTGAGGAGTTACGGAAATGGCGCCTCTCGCGGACGGTGGATCAATTCAAGGCGGCCCGCAAGTATTTCGAAGATCCCGGCGTGGCGCTCGACGTCGTCAAGGTCGACTGGATCCAGAATGCGACGGACGACGAGGTGGAGTACTGCTTCCTGATGGCGAAAACCGTCGGCGCCAAGGCGATCTCTTGCGAGATTCCGCTCAGCAAGGCGAAGTGGCTAGGGGCGTTCGCCGACAAACACAAGATGATGGTTGGCTATCATGGCCACACCGATATCACCAGCCCGGAGGCCTTCGGCCGGCCCGAGAGCTGGATAACGGCCATGAGCTACGCGAAGCACAACGGCATCAACCTCGATATCGGCCACTTCGTAGCGGGCAATAACGCTTCGCCCATTCCCTTCCTCGCCAAGTACCACGACCGCGTCACGCATCTCCATGTAAAGGACCGCAAGATGCACAACGGGCCGAACGTTCCGTTTGGCCAGGGAGACACGCCGATAAAGGAAATTCTCCTGCTCATGCAAAGGGAGAAATGGAGATTCATGGCGGCGATCGAGTTCGAATACCGCGTTCCCCCCGGCTCGGATCGCATGACCGAAATCGCCCAGTGCGTGACGTACTGCAAGAACATACTGGTATAGGCGAATTCGGCCGGCGTATTTGAATACGAAGTCGATCCGGAGGGAAAGACCCGCGCCAAAATCTGGGAGTGGAAATAGAGCCCGGGCCATTCCTCAGTCATCGGGGGGGCAATCCTGTTAGAATATCTCCTAGAGATATCCATGAGATCTATCGCCCTGAAGCTGCCCGATGAGATGCTGGAGGAGAGCGGCCGTCTCGCCGAGCATCTCCGGATTTCGCGGGCCGAGTACATTCGAGCGGCTATCCGGCGCATGAACCGGAAGACGGCGGCGCAACTGCGGGCCGCGAAGCTGGCCGAAGTCTCGAAGCGGGTGCGCCGGGAGAGCATGCGGGTGAACGCCGAATTCGCCGCTATCGAGCGAGATCCGGATGCCTAACCGGGGCGAGATCTGGCTGGCCGACCTGAACCCGCCGCACGGAACCGAGCCGGGCAAGACCCGCCCGGTTCTGATCGTTCAATCGCAAGCGCTGCTCGATGCGGACCATCCATCCACTTACGTGATTCCACTCACGACCAAGCTCGTGGACGATGCGGAGCCGCTGAGAATCCGTGTTTCGGCCGCGGGCCGGCTGCTCCGCGACTCGGACTTGCTCCTGGATCAGCTCCGGGCAATCGATAACCGCCGGCTGATACGCGGGCCTCTTCTGCGGCTGCCGGCCTCCGCGATGAAACGAGCCAGCCAGGCGCTGCTGGAGCTGCTCGGAATCGAAAGCTGAGGTCAGATCCCCAGCCGCGCCCGCCTGGCCAGCTCGCCCAGCGTCTGGTTGGTCCCTGGCCGATGCCCCTTGAGGGGCAGGATGCGCTCATGGATGGCGTCCACGATCCACCCGACCTGCGGGAAGAAGAGCGATTCCAGCTCCGCGGCGGGCGTGATCCAATTCCGCGAACCCAGCACCACGGGCGGCGCGTCCAGATCGTCGAAGCAAAGCTGCGTCAAGGTGGCGGCCACGGTCTGCATCACGCATCCGCGCTCCACCGCGTCCGAAACCAATAACGCCTTGCCCGTTTTGCGAAGCGATTCCTCTAGCGGCTCGTAATGCAACGGATTGGCGGAGCGCAGGTCGATCACCTCGGCCGAGACTCCATAGCGCCCTTGCAGTTCCTCGGCCGCGGCGATGGCGGCGTAAAGCGCCGGCCCGAACGTGAGGATGGTCAGGTCCCGGCCCCGCCGCTTGACGGATGGCTCCGCGAGGTCGATCTCGTAATAGCCTTCCGGAACGCCTTCCTCGGCGAACATCTCGCCCATGTCGTAGATCTTCTGGCTTTCGAAGAAAACCACCGGGTCCGTGCCGGCCAGCGCGGCGTTCATCATGCCCTTGGCATCGTAGGGCGTCACGGGGTAGACCACCTTCAGCCCCGGGATGTGGTGGACCAGCGCGGTGAAGTCCTGCGAGTGCTGCGCTCCGTACTTGGCGCCGATGGAAATGCGCAGCGCCACCGGCATGGGCAGCAGTCCCCCCGACATGGCCTGCCACTTCGAGAGCTGGTTGAAGATTTCGTCGCCCGCGCGGCCCATGAAATCCGCATACATTAGCTCGGCCACCACCCGGCCGCCCTCCAGCGCGTATCCCACGGCGGCGCCGACGATGCCGGCTTCCGAAATCGGAGCGTTAAACAGGCGGTGATACGGCAGCGCCTCGGTCAGCCCGCGGTACACGGCGAAGGCGCCGCCCCAATCGCGATTCTCCTCTCCGAAGGCAATCATGGTGGGGTCGATGGCGAAGCGGTGCAGCAGGGCCTCGAAGATGCCGTCGCGAATGTTGTACGCCTTCATCTTGGGCACGGGCTTGCCTTCGTGCAGGGGCGTGCGGATCTTGCCCCGGATCTGCTTGACCCTGGGGTTCTCGTCGAGCGGTTGCAGGAACTCGGGCGGGCGGTCGTCGAACCGCTCCACCCGCCGGTTCGAGAACATGACCGATCCGACCAACTCGGAACCGGCGCCCACGCGCGGGCTGGCTTCCAGATCCGCCGCCAGCCGGAACATCTCGAAGACGGTTTCTTGCACGCCCGCCCGGGCGGCGTCCAACGCTTCCGCGCCGAACGCTCCGCTCGCGATCAGCTTGTCGCGGAACGCGTGAATGGAATCGGCCCGCTGCCAGAGCTCGATCTCTTCCTTGGACCGGTAGCTGGAAGCGTCGGAGGGCGAGTGGCCGCTGATGCGATAGGTAATGGTGTCCAGCAGAACAGGCCCGCGGCCCTCCCGCAGCGTCTGTTTCTTGCGGCGGAAGGCATCGATTACCGGAAGCGGATCGTACCCGTTCACGCGCTCGGCGTGCATCTGATCGGGGTTGACGCCCGCCCCGACGCGCGCGATGAACTGCACGCCCATGGTTTCGCCCAGGGGCTGTCCGCCCATCCCGTAAAAATTGTTCATGCAGTTGAACACGATCGGCAGGCCGCCTCCCAAAGACTGGTCCCACAACTTGCGGTACTGGTCCATGGCGGAAAACGTGATGCCTTCCCACACCGGTCCGCAGCCGAAGGAGGCGTCGCCGATATTGCAGACCACGATGCCCGGTTTGCGGTTGACCCTCTTGAAAAGCGCCGCGCCCGGCGCGATGGATCCCGATCCGCCCACAATGGCGTTATTCGGATAGATCCCGAAGGGCGTGAAGAAGGCATGCATGGAGCCGCCCAGCCCGCGATTCAGCCCCGTCTCGCGCGCGAAGATCTCGCTATACGCGCCGTAAACGAAGAACCGGATGGCCAGGTTCTTCACGTCCCCGCTCGATCCCTTTTCAACGGGACGGAGCATGGCGCCATCGCGGTATGACCGCATGATCTCCAGCAACCGCGCGTCGCTCAACTGCCGGATCGCGGAGAATGCCTTGGCCAGAATCTCTCCGTGGCTGCGGTGCGACCCAAAGACGTGGTCGTCGGGGGTCAGCGCGAACGCCATGCCAACGGCGGCGGCCTCCTGTCCCACGGAGAGGTGGGCCGGGCCGGCGTGGTTGTACGTGATGCCCTTGTATGCGCCCTTGGTCTTGATCTCGTTCAGGATGGTTTCGAATTCCCGAATGGCGCACATGTCCCGCCAGATGCTCAGGAAGTCGCTGGGCGAATAGTCGCTCCGTTCCTCCGCTATCGTCTTTCGGTAGACGTTGACCGGGATATCGGAAAAGTGAATGGCCCCTGTGGCGAAGACCTTCTCCGGTTCTATGACGATCGACTTCGGCATTCCTAACGGGCCCCCAGAATGGCTTCTTTCAACGCTTCCGACACCGTGGGATGCGGGAAGACAATCTCGCTCACGTCCGCAACGCGCATCTCCGTCTCGATCATGGCCGCCGCCGCAACAATGAACTCGCTCGACGAATCGCCGATGGCGTGTACTCCCAGGAGCTCACCATAGCGCGCGCCGGCCAAAACCTTGACCACTCCCGTTCCTCCCTCGTTTTCGACGAGGAACCTGCCCGCCACGGCCATGGGCACGATGGATTTCTTGTACTCGATTCCCCCGGCTTTGAGCTCTTCCTCCGTCTTGCCCACGGAGGCCACTTCGGGATGCGTGTAGATGACGGCGGGAATCGCGGCGTATCGGATGCGATCTTTCTTCCCGAACATGTTGTTCACCGCCACAAGCCCTTCGCGCACCGCGGCGTGGGCCAGCATGCATCGGCCGGTGACATCGCCGCAGGCCCAGACGCCGGGAACGTTGGTCTTCCCCCGGTCGGAAGTCCGGATGCCGCGCGGGCCGAAATCCACCCCCGCTTCTTCCAGCCCGAGGTCGTTCAAGACCGGCTCGCGGCCGGCGGCGTTCAAAACAGAGTCGGCCGGGGCGCTGGTTTGTGAGCCGCTTTCCGACGTGTAGTGGATTGCGCCGCCTTCGATTCCCGCCACTTTCGAGGATAGATGAAACTCGATACCCTTTTTCTTCAGGATCTGAAGCAGGCGGCTGGAGATATCGCGGTCGCTGCCGGCCGCGATTTGCGGCAGCATCTCGTAAACCGCGACGCGCGAGCCGGCTTCGCTGAAGAAGCAGGCGAACTCCAGGCCGATGTAGCCGCCGCCGATGATGGCGATGCTCTCTGGGATGCGCGTGAGGGCGAAAACGGAATCGGAATTCAGAACGCGCGCGGAGTCGATCCCCGGAATCGGCGGCGCGGCGGGGCGCGAGCCGGTGGCAATCAGGATGTTCGCGGCCTCGTATCGCTGGGAACCAACTTCTGCCCCGCCCTTGCGAAGCCGCGCGTGGCCGGCGATCGTCTCCACGCCGGCGCGCTTCAGCATGCCTTCCACGCCCTTGGTAAGCGTGGCGACTACCCGGTTCTTGCGGTCCACCACGGCGGGCATGTCGAACTCCAGGGAGCCGATGCGCACGCCGTAGGAAGCTGCCTCGGAGCACTCGCGGAAGAGCCTCGAAGAGCGCAGGAAGGTCTTGGCCGGGATGCAGCCCACGTTGAGGCATGTCCCGCCGATCCGCTCCTTCTCGATCAGCGCGACACTCTTCCCCATCCTGCCGGCGTGAGCGGCGGCCTCATACCCGCCGGGGCCTCCGCCGATCACGATCAGATCGTACATAGTGTTTCCACGTTTTCGATTTTGTTCTTGACCGCCTGGAGAAATCGCGCGCCGGGAGCGCCGTCGACCACCTGGTGATCGCACGTCAGCGACAAGCCGATGGAATCGATGAATACCACGGCGCCGTCCGATCCCCGGCGGACGGGCTTCACCTGGATGGCGTCCACTCCGAGCACCGCAACTTGCGGCGGGTTGAGCAAGGGTGTGAACGACTCGATTCCCAAGCCTCCCAGGTTACTGATGGTGAACGTTCCGCCGGACAGGTCGTCGGCGGAGATACCCCCGCCGAGCGCTTGCGCGGCCAGTTCCTTCATCCGCAGGGCAAGTTCGGCGAGGTCGAGCTGGTGGGCGTTCCGGACTACCGGAACCATCAGGCCCCGGGGCGTGTCGCAGGCGAAGCCAAGATGGATTTCCGGGCGCCGATAAATCTTGCCGCCGATGAACTCGGCGTTCACGTCGGGAAACTCCAGCAGGGCCTTGACGGCGCAAAACGCAACCAGGTCGCCGATGGTGATATCCGGACCGCCCGCGGCGTCCTTAATCCGCTTGCGCAGGGCCAACAAGCTGGCCGCGTTGGCCGATGCATGCAGCGTATACTGCGCCGTAGTGGCGAGCGACTCCCTCATGCGCCGGGCGATGGTTGCGCGGATGCGTGACAGGGGAGCCGCCGGCGGGCCAAGATCCGCCGCCAGGATTCTTCCGGCCGCTCCCGAACCCTCGCCGCGGAATTCGGCCCCCTCCTCGAGGCGCTGCCTGGCCGCGGAGGACACGCGGGGAGTTGAATCATACAGCTTGCGAAGGTCGTTTTCCAAAACCCGTCCGCCGGGGCCGGAACCCGGAACGCCAGCCGGATTCAGCCCGCGCTCCTCCGCAAAGCGCCGGGCCCGAGGGCTGGTAGCGCCGCCGGTCTCCGCCGGCGGTGTCTTTGGCGTGAGTGGCGCTTCCTGTTCGGCGGATAGACCACCGCTGGCGGAGGGGGCGCCCTTGGGGCCCGGCGCTACCGCCCCTGGCCGGTACGCTTCCACGTCTTCGCCCGGCTCGCCGATCACAAACAGATTGGTGTAGACCGGAACGAGCGCGCCTTCGTCGAAAAACGTCGCCAGCAGCATTCCCCCAACCGGCGCGGCGACCTCGAAAGCGGCCTTGTCGGTTTCGATCTCCACCACCACATCTCCGGCGGAAACCAAATCGCCTTTGCGCTTGCGCCATTGCGAGACCAGGCATTCCTCGACCGTGTTCCCCAACTTGGGCGCCTCCACCGGCGTAGCCATCTAGCGGTAGTTCTCCATCAGTCTCCAGCCGACTTCCACGAACTGGCCGATGGTTCTCTGGGTGGCCCCGAAACCCATGAACTCGGCGGGCGTCATGCCATCCGGCTCGTAGGAGCGGACGAACTCCGGCATGGCGCGGAGCCGTTCGATGACATCGGCGGGGATGGGCTTGCCGATCCGCTCCTCGCGGGGCAAATCCCGGGAGACGAAGATCTCCTGGTAAGCCGGCGCGATGGACATCAGCAGGTCCGCGCCGGCCAGTTCCGTTAGGTGGTAGTCGCCCCGCAACGCCGCGATCAACAGCACGGCTTCGTAGCCGCGTTCCTGATAGAGCGCGTACGAGCGCTTGGTGGCCGCGAGGCCAGCCTGGCGGATGTCGGATTCGCTCACCGGAGCTTCGGTATCGTGCGCCACCTCCCGGAGGAAGTCGTCCAGGCGCCCGATCATGATCACGGCGAAGCATTTCCCCGGCTCGACGCCTTTCTCTTTCGCCCGCCGGATTCCGGCGCGATGCCGCTCGGCGATGGCCACGGCTTGGGGAACGGTGAAACTGACCGTGGCGGTAACCGTGATGCCTTCCGCGACGCAGTCTTCGAGCACGTCGAGACCCGCGGCGGTGGCCGGCAGTTTGACCGCGATATTCGGCGACCAGGCATGGAACCGCCGCGCCATGGGCAGCATGGGTCCCCGCTGGCCGGCGCGCGCGGGGTTGACTTGGCCGCAGACGAAACCCGATTGGCCCCGGCTGGCCGCGTACTCCGGCATCAGCTTTTCGGCGGTCTTGGAGACGGCGATGCGCATCAGCGCTTCGGCCTTCTCTTCCGGCGGGAGGTTGCGCGCCAGCGCGGCATCGATTTCGGCCGCCCAGAGCTGCCGGTCCTTCGCCAAGGCGAGATTCGCCAGAAACGGATTCGTGGTGACGCCGATGGCGCCGCGCTTCAGCCCCAGGTCGAGTTCCGCCGCCTCGGCGGAATCGTGCCACCACTGGGTTCGCGTGTTGCGGATCAGCCAATCCAGATACGAGTTGTTCAAGGTCTTCTCCCGAAAAGTCCGAAGCGCGATTCTCTGGCTCCAGAAGCGAAAAACCGGAGAAAGTCCTCGGAACACCGTATTTTACAACGCGGAGGGAGGCCGCCGCTGAAGGCGCTATCGGCTTTCAACGATCCGATGGTTGCGGGCGCGCCCACGTGTCGGGCGCGCCCACGCCCGCTGTCCGCAGGACGCGTGCTAGACTCCGTGTAATGCGAACCGGATTGCGTTGTCCTCCGCCTTGCTCCTCACGGGCTTCTGCGCCTTCAAGAGCGCCGTCAGGTCTCCCGGGGAGGCCGGTGTGAGCGCTCCCTCAACCTTGCCCTTTGGCCCGTTCGAGGCGGCCACATACAGGAAGATCGGCCGGCGGCTGATGCCTTACCTCTTTCTGTGCTACCTACTGGCTTACGTTAACCGCGTCAACGTGTCGTTCGCCAAGCTCCAGATGCAGGCCGACCTGAGGATGAGCGACACGGTCTACGGCGCGGGCGCGGGCATTTTTTTCATCGGCTACTTCTTCTTCGAAATTCCGGCCAATATGATCCTGCAGAAGCTGGGAGCACGCCTGTGGCTCGGGTCCATCATGATGGCCTGGGGCGTGGTTTCCATCTGCACGATGTTCGTCAAGGGGGCGTTCAGCTTCTATGCGCTGCGGCTTCTTCTCGGCGTTGTGGAGTCCGGCTTTTTCCCCGGCGTGATTCTCTACTTGACGTTCTGGTACACGCGCAAGCACCGCGCCAAGATGGTGGCGGCGTTTATGAGCGCCATCCCGGTTTCGAGCGTCGTGGCGTCGCCGATTTCGGGCTGGATACTGAAGCACATGGCGGGCCTCGGCCACCTCGCTTCCTGGCAGTGGCTGTTCCTGACCAATGGAATTCCTTCCGTGCTGATGGGAATGATCACCTTCTTGTACCTCCCCGACAGCCCGTTGAAATCCGCCTGGCTGAACCAAGAGGAAAAGGATCTGGTGGCGAGCAGGCTCGACGAGGAAGAGGAAGTCAAGAAGCAGGCCGGCGGCGGGAAGCACCAGATTGGGTACGTCTTTCGCAGCCCGCGAGTCTGGCTGTTTTGCCTGATCTATTTTGGGATCGTGATGGGCCAATACGGCCTCACCTTCTGGCTGCCGCAGGTGATCAAGGAGACGCTCAGCGCGGACCCGCAGAAGATCGGCTGGATTCTGGTGATTCCCTGGGGCGCGGCGACGGTGGCGATGATCCTGGCCGGGCGCCACTCCGACATCACCGGCGAAAGGCGATGGCATATCGCGGGGTCGGTTTTTGTGGGAGGAGCGGCCTTCGCCGTGAGCGCGATTCCCGGCATCTCGGGAGCCGCGGGTCTCGCCGCTCTCACCTTCGCGGCCATGGGGATCGTGTGCGCGAACTCCCTGTTCTGGGCGATGCCTACGGCGGTCCTCTCCGGGGCCGCCGCGGCGGCGGGGATCGCGTGGATCAATTCAGTCGGCAACCTCGCCGGTTACGTGGGCCCGTACGTGGTCGGTCTGATACGCGACAAGACCCACAGCATGTTCGCCGCGCTCCTCGTCCTTTCGGCAGCCGCGCTGACTGCGGCGCTGCTGACGCTGTACGTGATGCGGAAGAGGCCGTCCACGGCGAGCGCCGGCGCCGCCGCGGGCTAGCGCATCCGGTTGAGATTGCCATCGGATGCGCGATCTCGTATACTTTGTGGTCGGTTCCTCGGGTGTTCGTACCCGATAATGGGCTAGGGCCCCATTGAGGCTGGAAGGAGAAAAGGATGGTACAGGAAGTGGAGAGCGCCCGGACAACGCGGCGCACGTTTCTGGGGGCGGCGGCATTGACGGCGGCCTCGTACAACCGGGTACTCGGCGCCAATGATCGCATCGGCCTCGGGCAAGTCGGATTCGGATTGATCGGCAAGCAACACATCGCCGACCTCAAGACCCAAAAAGACGTCGATATCGTCGGCCTGTGCGATACCTACGCGCCGCGCGTGGCGGAAGGGCTGCAGTACATCGGGAACGGGACCGCCAAGGGCTACGCCGATTTCCGAAAGATGTACGACAACAAGGACATTCAGGCCGTGATAGTGGCCACGCCGGACCACTGGCATGCCCTCCTCACCATCATGGCCTGCGCGGCGGGCAAGGACGTCTACGTCGAGAAGCCGATGACGGTGTTCATCGACGAAGGCAAGTGGATGGTGCAAGCCGCCCGCCAGTACAAGCGCATCGTGACCGTGGGCACGCAGCGCCGCCAGGGCGCGGGCGTCAAGGCCGCCAAGAAAGTGATCGAGGCTGGAACGCTCGGTAAGATTCAAAACGTCCGCATCGCTTTCGCCCGCAATATCTACCCTGGCTTTGGAAAGACGCCGGTCACCGACCCGCCCAAGGATTTCGATTACGACATGTGGCTGGGACCGGCCCCCAAGAAACCGTACCAGGCGCATCGCGGAATCTACCACTTCCGGTGGTTCTGGGATTATTCCGGCGGTCAGATGACCAACTTGGGCGCGCACATCATCGACCAGATCCTGTGGCTAATGGATGCGAAAGGCCCGACCAGCGTCATGTCCATGGGAGGCCGTTATGCCCTGGAGGACGACGGCGAGACGCCCGATCTGCAGGACGCCATTTGGGAGTTTCCCGGCAAGAGCGGCGCGCCCGGCTTCACGCTGGAGTGCGCCATACGCGAAGCAAACGTCGGTCCGAGCGGGCTGAACCCGGGCCAGCTTTACCTCGGTACCAAGGGCAATATGAGCGTGTCCGGCAACTATACGGTCATGTCGGAGACGAAGGTGAACGCCATCGATGACATCCCGCCCTTTCAGGGCCATCCGATTGGCGGCCCGGTGTACCCGCACGAGCCGCGGACGCCATGGTTGCCGGAATTCGCCAACACGACCGCCGACGCGGGCCGGGGCGCCGGGGGCCGGGGCGCCGGGGGCCGGGCGGGCCGAGGCGCCGGGGCGCCGGCTGGAGCGCCTGGGCAAGGCCGCGGAGCCGCGCCGGGCGCAACGGAAACGGATTCGCGTTATGGCCTCACCGCCACCGGCGCCGATCCCACCATGGTGCTGAACGAGCGCGACTGGTTGGATTGCATCAAGAGCCGCAACCGGCCGTTCTGCGAAGTGGAGGACGGTCACCACGTGGCGACGGCGTGCAACCTGGCGAACATGTCTCTGCGCCTGAAGCGCGCCATCAAGTGGGACCCCGAGAAGCAAGAAATAATCGGGGACAAGGAAGCCACCGCCATGGCCGCCGGCCTCCTTCGCAGCGGAACCAGCCGCGCGTACCGAGCGCCCTGGGACGCGGCTCTCCGGGCCTGCATCAAAGTGTAGCGTTCGACAACCCGAGTTTTTTCGCGGCGGCCGTGGCAATGTCATGGCCGCCGTTGTTTTTGCCTCCGCGTCGGTTTCAGAAAAACAGATCCGATACGGGATAGAATGAGTGTTCGGACGACAAAGGAATAGACCTATGCCTCAAAGCGGAACCGTCGTTTTAGAGAAGTACAACGTCTTGGAACGCGAAGGACTCGCGGCGCTGCGGTCGAGCGCGCCCGAGCGTTTCGAGGACCGGACCGGGGGAGGATCGCGCCTCAACCTCAGGGGAGCGCCGCTCGAGCCGCTGCCGGAAATCGACGAGGGGAAGATTCTGGCGCTGGGCCGCATCGTTCGCGGACTGACGTTCGCCGCCGTGGATGGCGCCAAGTCGGGGCACCCGGGCGGTTCCTCTTCGAAGACCGAGATGGTTCTCACGCTGCTCGCGAGCGGCGTACTGGGCTTCGACCCGCTGGACCCCAAACACCCGGGCCGGGATCGCCTGACGTGGTCCGCGGGGCATTGCTCGCCGCTGTTGCACGCCGTGGTGGCGCTGGTTTACGAAACCCTGCGCAAGCAGGGCGTCAGCCTGACGCCCGCGGCCCAGCGCGCGGCGGTATTCCCGGAGGAACTCGCCCGGTTCCGCGCCTTCGACGGGCCCAGCGGACATATCGAATCCTACGAGGCGCTGGCCGATACCACCACGGGTTCTTCCGGGCACGGCTTCTCGGCGGGCCTCGGGTTCGCGGTCCTGCACCGTTCGTGCGGCTTGCCGACGCGGGCCTTCATCCTTGCCGGAGACGCGGAAACCGAAGAGGGCATGACGTACGAAGCCCGCAATGTCGCCTCCGCTCTGGGCGTTCGCAACATGATCGTGATGCTGGATTACAACGGCTTTGGCATCGATGGGCCCATCACCGACGCCATGCCGTACCCCTACCTCGACCACTGGTCCGCGCTGGGCTGGAACGTAATTGAAGCCGATGCCCACAACCCCCTGGAGCTCGCCTATGCCTGCCGGCTGGCCGCGGGGGGCTTCGGCGCGGAGAAGCCCACCGTCATGATCTGCCATGCCATCAAGGGGAGATATTACGGCAAGCTGGAGAACACCGCGGACTCCCACGGCATGCCGCTGCCGCACGCCGAGTACGTGGAAGCCATGCGCAAGCTCGGTTTCGATATCCCCGGCAGGGAGGGGGACGTGGCCGCGGATATCGCCGTGGTGACGTCGGCCCTGGGCGACGCGGAAGCCGGCTACCTGATGGGACGGCTGCGGGCCGCGGCGGCGAAATTGCAGCCCGAGGCGGAGTTACAGACGCGGATGGCGGCTGCCCTGCCCGGCCGGCCCATGGCCGATTACCGTGACTTGGAACGGCCGGCCGTTCTCCCGCCGGAACTGGTGTTTCCCGAGGGCGGCGCGGTTCCCACCCGCAAGGCCACCGAAGCGTGGTTCCACTGGGCCATGCGAAACACGGCGTTTTTCTACGTGGGCTGCGGCGATTTGATGAAGTCCATCCTCACGGGGAAAGCCGAGAATGTGTACGGAGTTCTGAGCCGGGATAATGCCTTGGGGCGGGGATTGCGTTTCGGCATCGCGGAACAGAACATGGCCATGATGTCCTGCGCCATGGCGCAGGACACGCTGCCCGGGGGTTTCCGCCCGATGACCGCATTTGCGTCCTATGCCGTGTTCGCTCCCATGATGGCCAACGCCGTCCGCATGACTTTGATCAACAGCGACGTCAATCCTCGCGCGAAGGCCTTTTTCATCTTGCTGGCGGCGCACGACGGGCCGGAGACGGGCGAAGACGGTCCCACGCATCACGGCCTGTTCTGGATGTCTCTCTTCACCGCGTATCCGGGAATCAAGGTGTACAAGCCGCTGGATGCCAACGAGGCCATCGAGATGTTGTTCCATGCGGCCCGCCTGGGCGAGCCGGTGGCGTTTTCCGTGGCGCGGCCGCCCACGCCCGTCCTGAAGCGCGGCGACGGGGTCCCACCGGCGATAGAGGCCATCCAGGGCGCGTACGTGTTCCGGCCGTTCCGCCGGAACGGCAAGCGGAAGCTCGTGCTGGCCGTCTGCGGCGGGCAGGTCATGGCCAACCTCCTGGAGATCGTTCCGGAGATCGAGGAGCGGGCCGACCTCAAGATCGTCGCCGTGACTTCGCCGCAGCTTTACGAAGATCTGCGGCGGCGCGACCCGATGAAGGCGGCCGAGGTGTTGTCGGACGAGGAGCGGCTATCCGTAATTACGCTGCACAACGGCTGGCCGGGGTTCCTGTACCCGCTCGCGCTGCCCGCGGACTATCCCGCGCGCATTTTCGGAATGGACAGATTCTCCCGATCGGGGCGGCCACCGGAAATCTACCGGCACGCCGGCTTCGACGCCCAAGGCCTCCGGGAGAAGATTCTGTCGCGCTTGCGGTAGAAAGTCTCTACGCCTCCGGGAACATCAGGACTTTGAGAGCTTTCTTCGCGACGCAGAGTTGGAAGGCGGCCTCCCATTCGGAAATCGGCAATTTGGCGGAGATGAGGTCGTCGAGGCGCACGCGGCCTTCGGAGAAAATCCTCAGCATGCGATCCCAGGTGCGGACGGTGTAGCAGAAGGATCCCGCCACCACGAGTTGTTTGAAGACGACGGCGTCGATGGGAAAGGCGATGTCGCCGCCGCAGATGGCCACCTGGGTGTAGCGGCCGAGGGGCCGGAGGGTCTGGAGGCAGCCGCGGACGGAGTCCGGATGGCCGGCGCACTCAAACGCCACGTCCACTCCCGCGCCGCCCGTGATCTCGGCGACAGCGTCGATCAAGGTCCGCTCGGCGGTGCAGACGGTGGCCGCGGCGCCGATGCGGCGGGCCGCTTCGAGCCTGGAGCCGTCTCCCGCCGCGCCGGCGACGATGGTCTTGACGCCTTCCGCCACGAGCAGCTTGAGGCAGAGAAGACCAATGGGGCCGGGGCCGGAGACCAGCGCCGTATCGCCGATGTGCACATCGGTGACCTCGGTGACAGCCTGCACGGCCGCCGCGAACGGCTCGCTGAGAGCGCCCTCGGCCAGGGAAAAGCCTTCGGGAAGGCGGAACAACTGGTCCTTGCGGGCGACGGCGTAACGCGCGAAGGCCCCATTGACGCCGTGGCCCATGCCGCGGCGGGCTGGACAGAAAATGAAGCGGCCGGACCGGCAGTAGATGCACTCGCCGCAGGTGACCGCGGAAGCGCCCAGGACAGTCACATGCTCTCCGAGTGCGACGCCGGACACCTCGCGCCCCACTTCCACGACCGTGCCGGAGAACTCGTGCCCCAAAATCACGGGAGGGAAAGTGCGGAACGTGTCGTGGAGGACGTGGATGTCCGTTCCACACACGCCGCAGAAGGCGACTTCGACCTTGACCTGATTGTCGCGGCAGGCGGGTTCAACGACGTCCATGACGGCGACGTTGCCGGCGCCAGGCGCATACTTGACCAAGGCTTTCATGGGCTATGCCTCGGGAAACGCAAGGAAGGCATGGGATACCCCGGCCTGCCCCTCCAACCTACTTCTGGCGCAGATACGAGTCGTCGCCCTTGATCCAGTCCTCGCGGATGGGCGAGAAGATCTCGATGATGACCGTATCCTCGAGGGCTTCATTGCCGTGCGGGATATTGGGGCCCACGTGGAGAAACTCGCCCGCTCCGAGCTCTTTGATTTCCCCGTCCAGGTTGAAGCGCACCCTGCCGGATTCGATCATGGTGACCTGATCGTTGACGTGGTGGTGCATCGCCACCACATTGCCCTTGTCGAAGCGAAACCGCGCCACGGTGATGTCCGTGCCATGGAGCGCCCTGCGCCCGGCCAGAGGGTTGAGCGCGTCTTCGGGAATCTGATTCCAAGTAAAGGTCTGCATGGCGGAATTTTATCACCATGCAGCCCCGATTACCGGCCCGCCGGGTCTGAGCTTGCTGAATCCCCGGCGCCCGGCGCGCCATCCTAACAAATTGAGGAAGATTGGCGCTACGCGAGGAGGGTAGGATGTCCCGAACGATTGGATTCATTGGCCTTGGCATCATGGGCAAGCCCATGTCCCGGAACCTTCTGAAGGCGGGCTACAAAGTGGTGGTCTACGACGTGTTTCCCGGACCGGTCGACGAGTTGGCCGCCGCCGGCGCGGTGCGCGGCGGCTCCGCCAAGGAAACCGCGGCGCGCTCGAGCGTCGTTATCACCATGCTGCCCGACGGCCCGGATGTCGAGAAGGCGATTCTCGGCCCCGGCGGCGTGCTCGAGGGCGCGCGCAAGGGGTCGCTCGTCGTGGACATGAGCTCCATCAGCCCCATGGTTTCTCAAAAGGTCGGCGCGGCCTGCGGCAGGAAGGGCGTCGAGTTCCTGGACGCTCCGGTCAGCGGCGGAGAGCCGAAGGCCATCGATGGCACGCTGGCGATCATGGTGGGCGGCAAGCCTGAAGTTTTTGAGAAGGCGCTGCCGATCTTGCGGACCATGGGATCGAGCGTGACGCTGACCGGGCCGGTTGGCGCCGGCAACGTCACCAAACTCGCCAACCAGATCATGGTGGCTTGCAACATCGCGGCCATGGGCGAGGCGCTGGTACTGGCCACGCGGGCCGGCCTCGATCCGGAGGTGGTCTTCAACGCCGTGAAGGGAGGACTGGCGGGTAGCGCGGTCCTCAACGCCAAGGCGCCCATGGCGCTCGCGCGCAACTTCCAGCCGGGCTTCCGCATCCGCCTGCACCAAAAGGACTTGCGCAACGCCCTCCTGGCCGCCGAGGACCTAAACGTCCGGCTTCCTCTGACGAGCACGGTCCAAGGGATGATTTTGTCGCTGGTGAACGAGGGCAAGGGAGACCTCGATCATTCCGCGATCGTCATGGCCGTCGAGAAACTGGCGGGCATCGAAATCGCCCGGCCCGTCGAACGCGAGAGCGTCCAAGCCAGGATAGCGGCGGACTAGCGCCATGACCGCGAGGGAGCGGTTCCTCGCATAAGCGCAACATCACCCGGTCAGAGCGCTATTCCCCGACCCAGGGCGTACCTACCAGAGGTTCCACCGGCCTCCTATGAGTACCCATGCGGCGAGCAGCGTGTTCGTGGCGGCATGCGCCGCCACGGCATCGCCGATGCGGCCCCGCCAGCGCAGCGCGGCCGCGTAAAGCGCGCCCGCGGCGGTCCCCGCCAGCCACCGGTCGCCGTGCAGGGCGCCGAACGCCGCCGAGGAGATCAACACCGGAAGCCATGCCGACTTCCGCGAGTCGACCGACTCGAAATCGGCGGCCATCAACCGGCGGATCAGGAAGCCGCGGAACGCCAGTTCTTCGGCGATGGGCACGGTTGTCACCGCAGCCAGGGCTCGAACGCCGAGCCATGCGAAGCGAGCGGGAGCGGGCAAGGCCGCGAGGCCGGATGCGATTCCATTTTCCACGGCCCCGCCGCGGATCGAGTCCAAGCCGATCCACATGACGAAGACCAACGTCCCGATGGCCGGCGCCATCCACCCGAACTTCCAGTCGAGGGCCGCGTATTTTCGCCGGTAGAACCACAACGCCGCCGCCGCCGCCAGGAAGCGCAGCGGGTAGAGCCATTCGAATCCGGCCGCGGAGGCGCGCGAGATCATCGCCGCCGCGAGAATAGCCAGAAAAGGGACCAGGTACCCCGCCGTGGGATTCTCGGCCGAACGGTCCGCGGCCGCGGCCGTCCGGACCGCGACGGTGACCCACGGCAGGCGTTGCGCGGTCAGCGCGAAACCCACCGCCACGGCGATAAACGCCATCCAGCCGGCTTGGGAATGAAACCCTCCCAGCGCTACGCCCTGAGCGCCCGCGGCGCCGATCAGAACGAGAGCCGCGATGCGCAGGACGTTCATCGCAAAGATCACCGCCACGCCGGCGGGGATCAGCAGGAGGGCTTGCGGAAAGCGGAATTCGCGCCGGAAGAGCCAGAGCCATACGCCGCCGAACACGATCATCAGGCCGATTCCCTCGAGCCCGGAGCAGGGAGCCGCAATCTGTACGTCGAACGCCCGGAACCCGATGGTGTCCGTCGCCGGATCGGCGACGATTCCCGAGACGAAGATTCCCAGAAACGCCTTCGCCAGGAGGAAGGTGAGGTGGCCCGCTGGCCCCCATAACATCCGGCTGGCGTTTCCCAGCAGGCACGCCGCAATTCCCGCGCCCGAAGCGTACATCCAGGTATGACCCGTTGCGCGAGCGGCCTCCCACCACAGTCCGGGAGGGACGAAGGCGAAAGCGGCCAGGGCCAGGGCAATCGATCCCGCCGCCAGCCAGGCGCCGGCGATCAGGTTGCTTGTGGACCCCGTCGGATGGCCGCCATACAGTCGAGCCGAAAGAAGGCCGAATGCCGCCATGGCGCAGAAGTGGCCGGCCAGGCGGCCCCGCGCGATCGATGTTCCGCCGAGACGCGCCGAAATCCGCGAGACCGCGCCTCCCGCCTGGCGGTAACCGAAAACCACAAAAAGCACGGCGAACAGGACGATGAACTTGAGAGCCCACGCGCCCCATTGGCCGATCATCCCGGCCAGGCCGGAGGAGCGGCCAAGAGACGCATCGTCAAGCCATATGGAGATCGCCAACAGCTCCACGGCGAAGAGAACGGCGAGGAGAGCAATGCGCCGGATTAGCGCGTGGGAGTAAAGGCTGGAGATGGAGGACGCGAAGGAATCGCGCCGGGAAACGTCCGTTCGCGTATCGGAGCCGTGAGCCAAGGGGAAAACGAAAGAGGCGCACGTACCATCCGCGCGCCGCGCGCGCCCCTCATTCAAGCCCGAAAAAGGCCTAGCTTCTGCGCCGGCCTCGAATCACCAACGCCGCGCCGGCTAGAAGCGCTAGGGCGCTGCCCGCCGATCCGGGGTCGATCTCCGGAACGCCGGTTGCTAGGGCAAAAGTCGCCGACCCGATCAACAGCAGCGTGATTCCCACAAATTTATTCATCGTCCGAGCCTCTCTCTCTGTCTTTGTCCCATGCTAGATGAGAACCTAACTTCTGCGCCAGCCTCGAATCACCAACGCCGCGCCAGCCAGCAGCGCTAGGGCGCTGGCCGCCGATCCAGGGTCGATCTCCGGAGTAACATTCGCCTGTGCAAAGGCCGCTACCCCAATCAAGAGCAGCGCGATTCCCGTAATCTTCTTCATCGTCTCAGGCTCCCACTCGCCACGCAACGACATCGGTACATCACCGTGGGTCTTTATAGGATACACGGCTAAAGGGTTGATTACAACTCGATTCGCCACTGAAATCGGCCGCGCGCCAGCCGGGAATGTCTAGTAGTACTAGGACGCGCACGCCAGCGCCCATCCGCGGTCGCTTTTAATCGCTTGGCTTCACCCGGAACACGGCGCGGCCGCGCGCCAGAAACCAGACGGGAACGGCGGCGCAGACCACGCTCGCAATGCCTATAAACCAGCCGATCGGAAGCGTGGGCGGTTCCACCTGCAACCAGTTCCCCAACATCTTTCCGAGAGCATCGCCTTGGCCGGGCATGAAGGCGGCCGCCAGTCCTTCCGCGCCGGCGAAGCAGAAATACGCCATGCTCCAGATTCTGGCCCTCTCGTCAAGCTGGAGCAGACCCGCGCCCAGGTAGATCTGGACGGCGGTGAAGACGGTGTAAGCGGCCGCCGCCATCCAGCCGGTGACTACCAGGCCGAAGAACGCGACGGGAACACGCAGGACAGCGGCGAGAGCCGTCGAAGCGGCGCTGGCGAGCAGGCACCACGCAATCGAGCGGATGCCCAATGGCCGGGCGGCGCCGGCTACAGCGCCGCCCTCCGCGAAATACCGCTTGGCCGGTGGCCGGCTGAATAGCGCCAGCCAGAAGGCGCCAACCAGCGTCATGGCCACGTACACGGCCAAGAAGGAGCCGCGGATGGAATCCGCCAGGCGCTGGTCGGCGCCGGCTCCGCCTGGAAACGGCGCGAACAGCAGGGCCAGCGCGCCGCCCCCGCCGGAAAGCGACAGCAGGCCGGCGAAAATCATCAGGGAGATGCGCGCCCAGCCGCGCCGGCGGAGAATCCCAATCCCCGAATAGATCCCCCACACGGAAATTCCGGCCAGGACCAGCGCGGCGCTCACGCCGGCCACTTTGAGCACGGATGGCGCGAAGATCACGGTATCGCTGGGAGGCGCGAGAAGCAAGCGGCCCGCCATCCAACCCGCCAGGAGCAAGCAAGCCGCGCTGCCGGCGATGGCGACGGCCGCGCTGGCGCGGATAGCGATCCATCTTGGCATGAACGCCGACCAGTGTACCCGGTTGCGGGACTACGCAACAAGCCGGGTCCGGCCACGCCAAGCACGGGTCTGAAAAAGGGAGGCCAATCGCGCCGGGGATGCGCGCCGAAAACTAGAGGCCTTGCAGATCGTCCAGGCGGTCCTCGTGGGCTTGGGCGATGGGGGCGAGCCGGTTGATGAATCCGAGGGTTTCGCCGAAGCGCTGGGCGGTCTCCCGTTCAAGTTCCTTGTGCATCTGCGCCAGGAGTTCGACTGTCTGGGTGAGGGCTTCCAGGCGCTGATCGATGTTGGGGTGGTCTGGTGCGTCACCGGGCATGGCAGCGTCAGTCTCCTTCTCTTTGATGATAGCCGAGACCCCAAGATGCGTGTGGGCGTCTCCGTGCGGGCGGTATATGGGGCGCCGGAAAACACGCGGGAAGGCTACTCATAGCGAAGCGCCTCCACGGGATCCAGGCTGGCGGCTTTGACCGCCGGCCAGACGCCGAAGAACAGACCCACCGCGAGAGAAACGCTGAAGCCGGAGATCACCGCCCAAGCGGGCACGCGGGAGGGCAGGGAAGGCACGAGCACGCCCAACAGCAGCGTGATGGCGACGGCGATCCCGATTCCCAGAAGCCCGCCTAGGCCGGTCAGCGCCATGGCCTCCAGCAGGAATTGCGCGATGATGTCGCCCCGCCGCGCGCCCATCGCCTTGCGGACGCCGATCTCCCGCGTGCGCTCCGTCACGCTCATGAGCATGATGTTCATCACGCCGATGCCGCCCACCAGCAATCCTAGCGCCGAAATCGCGATGGCCGCCGCCCCAATCACGCCCGTGATGGAATCGAACTGCTGGATGATCTGGTCGGGCGTTTGCAGACTGAAATCGTCCTCCGCATCGGGAGGCAGATTGCGAATCCGGCGCATGGCCGCCCGCACGTCGTCGAACGCCGCGGCGCGTTGGCCGGGCTCGGCCTGGGCGGTGATCTGATAGCGATCGAGCTGCGGATAGCGCCGTTGCGCCGTGCCCAGGGGCATGACCACGGCGCGGTCCTGTCCGTTCTCTCCGAAGAAGCCGCCTTTGGCTTTGGCGTACACGCCAATCACCGTGAACTCGGCCCCATCCATCATGATGGCCCGGCCCAGGGCGTCCCCCGCCGGGAACAAGGCTTCCGCGGAATCGAAGCCCAGCAGCGCGACGTGCGCGCCGCGCGCGTTCTCCTCGGAGGTGAACTGCCGCCCTTCGGCCAGGTCGCGCGGTGCCAACTCGTCCATGTTCGGGGAGACGGCGTAGATCAGGACGTTGTCCGATTCGTAGCCCGGCACGCGCGCCGTGAGGGCGTGGCCGCCCACCACCGAAGGCAGATAGAGCGTGAGCCCCACGTCTTTCACCGTGGAGCACGACCGTTTGATGAAATCGGCGTACGTGGGCAACAGCCGGCGGCGCTGGGCTTCGTTGGGCCGAACGTACGCTTCCTGGGACGGATCGCCCGAGGTGCGGAAGACGAAGATATTGTCGGGCCCCAATTCCTGGAAGAAATCTACGATCCCCTGCCGCAGGCCGGTGAGCATGGACGCCACCGTCACCACGGTGGTGATGCCCACCACGATTCCCAGAATGGTGAGCATGGAGCGGAAGCGGTGGGTATACACCGCGCTGGCCGACATCCGGATGGTTTCAGCGACGCTGATATTCATGCGTTACTCCGCCCGCAGCGCGATCACCGGATCGAGCCGGGCCGCTCGGCGAGCCGGGTACCATCCCGAGGCCACTCCCACCGCCGTGGAGACCACCAGCGCCAGCGCCGCGTAGCCCGGCGTCACGCGCAGCGGAAAATCCAGCGCGGCGGCGGCCGCGTAGCTGCCCGCGGTGCCCAACCCCAAACCGAGGGCCCCGCCGGCTATGGACAGCGCGACCGCTTCAATCAGCACTTGCAGCATGATGTCGCTGTGGCGCGCGCCGACCGACTTCCGCACCCCGATTTCGCGCGTGCGCTCCGTCACGCTCACCAGCATGATGTTCATGATGACGATCCCGCCCACCACCAGCGACATGCAGGTGAGGGGCACCACCACGGCCGCCACCAACCCCAGCACCTGGTCGATGAAACCGCGCACGGCGTCGGGCGTCATCACGTCGAACGGGTCGTCCTGGCCCGGCCGGGCGTGGAAACGCGTGCGCAACGCCACGCGCGTCTCATCCACCGCTTCGTCCAGGGAGAGGCCGCTCGCGGCCTTGGCGCGCCCGAACAGCGCAAACCCGGTTCCCGGACCGTAGAGACGCGTGAAAGAGCCGTCGGTGACATAGGCGGCGTTGTCCTGATCGCGGCCGAACGACGCGCCGAGTTTCTCCACCACGCCCACCACCGTGAAATCGATGCCTTCGATGCGCACGGCTCCGCCCAGCGGGGAGCCGCCGGGGAACAGCGTGTCGACGACGGTCTGCCCGATGACGGCGACGTTCAGGCGCGCGCGATCCTCCTGGTCGGTGATGAACCGGCCGCTGGACAGGCCGACGTCCCGGATGACGGCCATGGCGGCCGCGACGCCGATAATCGAGGCGCTGTCGCAGCGCAGGTTTTCGCGCTTCACGTCGGAGACATGCACGCGGTAAGGACTATAGAGGATGCGATCGCCGTTGACGGCCTCGACGAAGCGCGCTTCGGCTTCGCGAATCGGCTTGTTGCGCATCATCTTGTCGATGTACTCGCGCCGGCTGAGCCGGCCGACGCTGGCGATTTGCGCGACCAGGAAAGACTCCGCCCCGAAAGCCTTCGATGTGCTCTCCTCGGCGTAAGCGCCCAGGCCGCTGATGGCCGCCCCCACAATCACCACGCTGGCTACGCCGATCACCACGCCCAGCAAGGTGAGGAAGCTCCGCAGTTTGTGCGCGCCGATGGAATCGATGGCCAAGCGGAAAGCGCTGCTGAATTGCCGCCATCCGCGGTTCGCGAGCTTTTCAGATGCTTCCATGGCGCGACCTGTACCCGGGAAATCGCATTCTTCCAATAGGGACGTTTCTATTATCAAATTGTTGCAACCGTCCAGGCGATTGAGGAGGCGAAGGATTCGGCGTCAGGAGGAGCGCTTAGCTGTCATCGCGATCGGTTTTCGGTCGCCGCATTCGGGTGGCGCGATCAGATTCGCCTCACCCGAATATCCTTGAACTCGGTCCACAGGCCAGGCGAGTGGGCTTGTAGTTCGATATTGCCCTCGATCAAGTTGTCGAGTTGATCGTACTCGAGCACCGTGTCGCCGTTCACGCGCACCACCACATTGCGGTCCTTGACGATAACCTGCATGGGAAACCAGACCTCGGGTTCAATCTTGGGATAGATGGAGCGCTTGATGGAGTACAGCGAGCCGGTGGGATAGTGGGCGCCTTCGACGTCGTGAAGCTGGATTTCGTTGCTGCGTCCCTGGAACCCGCGTCCGGTACTGCGAATCAGGATGCCGCTGTTGTGGTGTTTGACATGCCGAGCGAAGAGCTGGAGCGCGAAGTCGCGGAACTTGTCTTTGGTGGCTATGTGGCCGTGCCCATCCATATGAATGACTTCGCCCAGCAACTGAGGATTGGGCTTGTCGTCGGAAATGTACCACTTAGCGTCAAAGTCCTCCGGCTTGCCATAGAGTAACTCCAACTTATCGGTGGCCGGTAACTCGCGGATACGAAGATTGCGGAAGCGTATGGGGTAGGAAAGCGATTCAAAGCCAAGGTGCCCCTGGTGGAAGCGGTACCGGAGCTCCGGGACGGTGGTCACGTCAAGATCGTGAATGACCTCGTCGTTGGTCCAGACGCGCAGCCTAGGCCAGTCCATGAGGATGCGAAAGCTGTTCCACTGGCCCTGATTTTTCACATTGACCTTGAGCGGCGGAACCAGCGGGAAGATGGCGCCCATGGATTCCGGACGCGGCGCCCCCCGGTCCACTTCTTGAAAGAGATGGATCTGCATACCGTTCCACATGGGCCTTCCATGCAACGGAGCGTGCAGGTAGATGCCGGAATCCATCCAACCCTGGATAAAGAACTCGCCCCGGAAATCGAAATTCTCATACTGCTTCGCCGAGCGCAGCCAGGTGGGGAAGCCGGAGGATTCGTGCACCACGATAGCGCCGTCGTGCGCATAGAAGGCGGTCTCCGGGCCTTCTTCGACAAACCACCCGTTCAGCGTCTGGCCGTCGAACAGCGGCGTGAACTCCGGCTCGGGTTGCGTCTGGGCCAGCGCCGGAGCCGCGGAGATTGCGGTGAGAAACGTGCGTCGATGCATGCGCCGAATTGTATGGGAAACTCCGATAATTGTCAATCGGACCCACCTCGGTCACCAGTGGTTCCGTAAACTCATCCGCGACGGCGTCTACTCTGGAAAAGATAGGTAGGAGGAGACCGGGTGTATAGTGTTTGGGTGGCGGAAGCCAAGTTTACTATTCCGGGGAAAAGAAATGAAGATCACCAGACGCACTGTTCTCGGCGCTGCCGCTAGCGCTATTCCAGTATTACGGCAGTCCGCATCCGCCCAGCAGACCACGCCCGCCGCAGCAAAGGGGGCGGCGACGCTGCCCGCCGGCGAGGCGCCGACATGGGGCAAGGAACCGATCGAGGACCGAACCAGCCGGCGCGCGACGATCTGCCTCAACGGCATCTGGCAGGCCATGCCGGCCGTGAACGAAGCCCGCTTGCAGCCCGCCGCCGAATGGGGCTACATCCGCGTCCCCGGCGGCTGGCAGGACAACGGCAATCGCATGCCGGGCATCGTCGCCGCCGGAAGCGGCAGCGCCTGGCAGGATTTCAACGGTAGTCAGGTTTCCCGCATGTGGTATCAGCGGCCAATCAATATTCCCGCCGATTGGGCGGGACGCTCCGTGCTGCTGGAATTTGAGCGCCTCAGCACCGACGCCCGGGTCTTCGTCAACGACCAGGAATGCGGCGAGGCGCACTGGCCGGAAGGCGCCGTCGATATTACGCGCGCGATGACGCCGGGCAAGGAGGCGACGCTGCGGTTGTTGGTGGTGGCGGCGCCGGAGGAGTCGGCTGTCGCGGCGATGATGGCGGGCAACGAGCTCGCGCCCGCCGCCCAGGCGCAGGCGGGAGGAAGCCGTGGCAGCGCCGGAGCCGGCGGCGGCCGCGGAGGCCCCGGCCGCGGGCTCGCGGCGCGCGGTCTGATCGGCGACGTTTTGCTGCGCAGCCGTCCTCCCGGTCCCTATATCGATAGCATCTATGTCAGGACTTCAACGCGCCAGAATCAGCTCGCCCTGGAGGTGGAGCTGACCGGCGTGGCGCAAAGCGGCAACGTACATTTCACCGTCGTCGCGCTGGACGAGAAGGGCCGCGAGGGGCGGCGCTTCGAAACGGACCTGCCCGTGCGGGCAGCCGGGACGCAGATCGTGCGGCCGGCCTGGCCGTGGCCCAATCCGCGGCTGTGGGACATCGGCCAGCCCAATCTCTACACGCTGGCTCTCAAGGTTCAGGGCGCGGGCCTCGACGATGAGATGAAGCAGACTTTCGGCTTCCGCGAGTTCTGGATCGACGGCCCCAAATATTTTCTGAACGGAAAGGCGCTCCGGATTCGGCCGGTGATGGCCCCGCTTTACACGCAGCAGGCCCGGTCCACCACCGAGGAAGTGGACGGCCACATCGATGGGTTCCGGTGGGCCGGATATAACTTCCAGGAAATCTGGCCCGAGGACCGGAGCGGCCGGGGACGGCCCGACGACGATCTCATCTGGTACAGACGCGCCGATCTCAAGGGCTGGCCCATCACGGGCGTGCTGGAGTATTTCCAACCCTACGCCGCGACGTGGAGCGATCCGGCGACCCGCGAACGATATCGCACGGCCGGCGCGGCCCAGGTCAAGCGCTATCGCAACCATCCCTCGATCATCATGTGGAACACCAGCGGCAACTATTCCCCTGGCGACGAGAACCCGCGCGTCGTCGGCAACCGCGCCAAAGCCTGGAACACGGTGGGCGCATGGACCGACGGCAAATTCCCCAAGCTGCAGGGCGCCATTGAAATCCTGCGCTCGCTGGATGGCGCGCGCCCCATCATCTCCCATTCTTCCGGCGCCGTGGGCGACGTCTACACAATGAACTTCTACATGGACCTGATTCCGTTGCAGGAGCGCGAGGAGTGGCTGAGCTACTGGGCGGCGTACGGCGACATGCCTTACTACATCGTGGAGTTCGGGTGCCCGCAGCAAGCCACCTTCCACCGCGGGCGCGATGGTTTCTCCCGCGCGGTCCTCACCGAGCCGCTGGACGCGGAATACGCCGCCATCTATTACGGCAATCGGGCCTACGCCGCGGAGACGCCGGAATACCGTGCGTTGATCCGCACTTCATTCCAGGGCGGCCAAGCCTATGCGAGCTGGGCGGGTAGAACGCAGGAGACTCACGCCCCCATCGTCCAGCAACTCACGGCGTTATTCATGCGCAACACGTGGCGAAGCTGGCGCACGATGGGCAACACCGGCGGCATGTATCCATGGGCGAACACCGACATCTTTGTCGCCAACGCGGACGCCAGGAAGGAAGTGGACCTGGGACCGTTCGTTCCGGGCCGGCGCGGGTATTACTTCCACACGTCTCAAATGGCCAGACTGCACTGGCTGGGCCCCCAGGCCGCCGTCATGCTGCCGGGCGCGCAGGCGTTAGTGGAAAACAACCAGGCGACGCTGGCGTGGATTTGCGGTCCCGGCGGACGGCCCAACCCGGGTGTGCTTGGTCCCGATCAAGCGTTCACCGCCAAGGACCATAATTTCTCGACCGGCCGGAGCATTGAGAAGCAGATTGCTATCTTGAACGATACGCGCGCCGCCCAGAAGTATTCGGTCCAGTGGGAGGCGACCGTGGCCGGACAGCGGGTGAGCTTTGGAAGGAAAGAGGGAACTATCGAGCTGGCCCAGACGCTGTTCGCACCCATCGCCTTTGACGCCCCCGATCGCATCAATGGCGCGAAGGTGGATGGCCAGATCACGATGTCCGCCAAAATCGGCGACGCGGCTCATGAAGATCGCTTTGCCTTCCGGGTTTTTGCCCCGCCGGCCGCGCTTTCCGGCGAGGTCGCCGTGTACGACCCAGCCGGTAAGACCACCGAACTGCTGCGCCGCTTGGGCTGTACCGTGCGCCAATGGGACGAGGCGACGGCCGAGCCGGTGATCGCGATCGGACGCTCGGCGCTGATTTCGCGGCCGGACATGCTGCGCGAGTTGGAGCCATTCGTGCGGAACGGCGCGCGGGTGATCGTGTTCACCCAGGATCCCGAGTTCATGCGTAACCGGCTGGGCCTGCGCGTGGCCTGGCACATGTCGCGCCGGGTCTTCCCGGTCTCGGCCAATCATCCCGCGACGCAGGGACTCGACGGCGCCGATTTGAGCGACTGGGCGGGCAGCAGCACGCTGCTGGAACCGTACCCGAATGGCACGTGGGAGAAGCCTTTTGCATTCAATTACGAGCCGCCCATGGCGCTCTACGGCTGGCGCTGGGGCAGCCGCGGGGCGGTGGCTAGCGGCTCGGTCGAGAAGCCGCACAAAGGCTCGTGGCGGCCGATCATGGAAAGCGAGTTCGACTTGGCTTACACTCCGCTGATGGAGCTGGATTACGGCAAGGGCCGGCTCATCTGCTGCACGCTGGATCTGGAGGACCACGCCGCCAAGGACCCAGCGGCATTGCAGTTGGCGAGCCAGATCATGCATTATGCGCAGACGGCGCCGCTCGCGCCCAAGGCGAGCAAGACGGCCTACATCGGCGACGATGCCGGCGCCAAGCTGCTGGACGAACTGGGGTTGCTCTACGAGAGGGCTTCGGCCATTCCGGCCGATGCCGAGTTGGTGGTGATCGGTAGCGGCGACGGCCCGTCCGATGCCAGCCTCAACGCTTTCGTACAAAGCGGGGGCAAAGTTGTGGTCCTGTCGCGGAGTGGTGAAAGCCTGCCGCTGGGGGGCGCGCAGAAGAAGGTGGATAGCTTCCACGGCTCGCTGAACGTGCCGGACTGGCCGGAGGCCCGCGGGCTGAGCGCATCGGACCTGCGCTGGCGGACGGATGCCGAAGCGTGGCTGATCGCCTCGGGCGGCGAGGTGGGCGCGGACGGATTGCTGGCTCGCAATGTCTTGGGCAAGGGCGTGCTGCTATACACGCAGCTCGACCCGAACCGCTTCGATGCCGATAACAAGACTTACTTCCGCTTGACGCGGTGGCGGCAGATGCGGGCGTTGTGCCAGGCGCTGGCCAACCTGGGCGGGCAGTTCGCGGCCGACAAGCTGATCTTCACGGTCATCCCGGCGAGCGCCGCGACGCAACCGTGGGTGTTCGAGCCGGTAAAACAGCCGAGCGGGTTCTACAGTTCGGACTATCGCGACGACTATATTGCAGGCGACGATCCGTATCGGTACTACAACTGGTAGGGGCGACCCCGCAGCGCAATGCCGGCGAATGCCTCTTCGATGGAGAAGAGGCGGTATAGTGTTTTGGTGGCGGACGCCGCCAAGTTTGCACTCCGGGGGAAGGAATGAAGATCACCAGACGCACTGTTCTCGGCGCTGCGGCCAGCGCGATCCCAGTATTGCGGCCGTCCGCATCGGCCCAGCAAACCGGGCCTGCCGTGGCAAGAGGGCCGGCGGCGCTGCCCGCCGGCGACGAACTGACATGGGGCAAGGAACCCATCGAGGACCGGACCAGCCGCCGTGCGACGATCTGCCTCAACGGAATCTGGCAGGCGATGCCCGCGGTGAACGAAGCCCGCCTGCAGCCCGCCGCCGACTGGGGTTCCATCCGCGTTCCCGGCGGGTGGCAGGACAACGGCAATCGCATGCCGGGCATCGTCGCCGCCGGAAGCGGCGGACCCTGGAAAGATTTCAGCGGCAGCCAGGTTTCCCGCATGTGGTATCAGCGGCCGATAACTGTGCCCGCCGATTGGGCGGGCCGCGCCGTGCTGGTGGAATTTGAGCGTCTGAGCACCGATGCCCGGGTTTTCGTCAACGACCAGGAATGCGGCGAGGCGCACTGGCCGGAAGGCGCCGTCGATATCACGCGCGCGGTCACGCCGGGCAAGGAGGGGACTCTGCGCGTGTTGGCGGTAGCGGCGCCGGAGGAGTCGGCTGTCGCGGCGATGCTGGCGGGCAACGAGCCCGCGCCCGCCGCCGAGACGCAGGCGGGAGGAGGCCGCGGCGGAGCCGGGCGGGGCGGGGCCGGCCGAGGCGGCGCGGGCGGCGGCGGGCTTTCCGCGCGGGGGTTGATCGGCGATGTCCTGCTGTGTAGCCGGCCCGCCGGTCCTCACATCGACAGCATCTACGTCCGGCCCTCGACGCGCCAGAAACAACTCGCGCTGGAGGTCGAGCTGACCGGCGTGGCCCAGAGCGGCAACGTGCGTTTCACCGCCGTCGCCCTGGATGAGAAAGGCCGCGAGGAGCGCCGTTTCGAAACGGACCTGCCGGTGCGCGCCGCCGCGACGCAAATCGTGCGGCCGGTCTTTTCGTGGCCGAATCCGCGGCTGTGGGACGTCGGCCAACCCAATATCTACACGCTGGCTCTCGAGGTGCGGGGCGCGGGCCTGGACGACGAGATGAAGCAGACTTTCGGCTTCCGCGAGTTCTGGATCGACGGCCGCAAGTTTTACCTGAATGGCACAGAGTTCCGCATCCGCCCGGTGATGGGCCATCCGCAAGCCCGCGCCACTGCTGAGGACATGGATGGCCATATCGATGCGTTCAGATGGGCCGGATACAACCTCCAGGAACTCCCGCCGAGCGAGCAGGACGGCCGCGGCGCGCCCGATACGAGCCGCATGTGGTACCGGCGCGCCGATCTCAAGGGCTGGCCCATCACCGGCGTGCTGGAGGATATCACGCGCTACGCTTCCACATGGAGCAATCCGGAAACCGTCGCGCGGTTCCGCGCCGCCGCGACGGCCCAGGTGAAGCGTTATCGCAACCATCCGTCGATCATCATGTGGAACACGAGTTTCAACTACGCCCACGGCGACGAGCAGCCGCGCATCATGGGCAACCGCGGCAAAGCCTGGAACAAGCTGGGCTCGTGGACCGACGGCCGTTTTCCCAAGCTGCAGGAAGCCATTGAAATGCTGCGCTCGATGGATGGCGCGCGCCCGGTCATCTCGCATCATTCCGGCGCCGTCGGCGACGTGTACAACCTCAACCTGTATATGAACCTGGTACCTTTGCAGGAGCGGGAGGAGAGGCTGAGCTATTGGGCGGCGTTCGGCGACATGCCTTTCCTCTTCCCGGAGTTCGGGGCTCCGCATCAGCCCTGTTACCACCGCGGCCGCGATGGTTTCAGAGTGACCATCGCCACCGAGCCGTGGGCCACGGAATTCTCCGCCATTTATTTCGGCAAGCAGGCCTACGCCGGCGAGGTCCCGGAATACCGCGCGCAGATGCGCACCCTGTTCCAAAAGGACCAGACCTATGGGAGCTGGCAGGACTTCCCGGGGGAGATTTACGCCCCTAACGTCCAGCAGGTTCAGGAGCTGTTCATCCGCAACACGTGGCGAAGCTGGCGCACCATGGGCAACACCGGCGGCATGTTCCCGTGGTCGAATGGCCACGGCTGGGCCCACAGCCCGGACGGGAACAAAGTGGTGAATCTGACTGCGTTTACCCCGGGCCGAAGGGGGTTCTATTTCCCCACGGCCCGCATGTCCAACCTGCACTGGCTGGAACCCACGGCCGCGCGCACGATGCCGGCGGGAAAGGCGATTGTTGAAAACAACCAGGCGACGCTGGCGTGGATTTGCGGTCCCGGAGGACGGCCCAACCCGGGCGTGGCCGGCCCCGATCAGGCGTTCACCGCCAAGGACCACAACTTCCAGGTCGGCCGGAGCATCCAGAAGCAGATCGCTTTGTTGAACGACACGCGCGCCTCCCAGAAGTATTCGGTCCAGTGGGAGGCGACCGTGGCCGGACGGCGGGTGGGTTCCGGGAAGCAGCAGGGAACCATCGAGGTGTCCCAGACGCTGTTCGCGCCTATCGCCTTTGACGCCCCAGATCGCATTGATGGCGCGAAGGCGGATGGCCAGATCACGATGTCCGCCAAGATCGGCGACGTGACGCACGAAGACCGCTTCGCCTTCCGCGTCTTTGCCTCGCCGGCGCCGCTCTCCGCCACCGTCGCCGTGTACGACCCGGCCGGCCAAACCACCGATCTGCTGCGCCGCCTGGGTTGTACCGTGCACCAGTGGGACCAGGTGACGGCCGAGCCGGTGATCGCGATCGGACGCTCGGCGCTGATGGGGCGTCCGGACCTGCTGCGCAAGCTGGAGCCGTTTGTGCAGAACGGAGCGCGGGTCATCGTGTTCGCGCAGGACCCGGAGTTCATGCGCAACCGGCTGGGCCTGCGCGTGGCCTGGCACATGTCCCGCCGGGCCTTCCCGGTCTCGGCCAGCCACGCCGCGACGAAGGGGCTCGACGGCGCCGATTTGAGCGACTGGGCGGGCAGCAGCACGCTGCTGGAAAGCCACCCGAATGGCATGTGGGAGAAGCCGTTCTTCTTCAACTATGAGCCTCCCATGGCGCTCTACGGGTGGCGCTGGGGCGGGCGCGGGGCGGTGGCCAGCGGCTCGGTGGAGAAGCCGCACAAAGGCTCGTGGCGGCCGATCCTGGAAAGCGAGTTCGACCTGGCTTACTCTCCGCTGATGGAGTTGGACTACGGCAAGGGCCGGCTGATCTGGTGCATGCTGGACGTGGAGGACCACGCCGCTGACGACCCGGCGGCGATGCACCTGGCGAACCAGATTGTGCGCTACGCCCAGACGGCGCCCCTCGCGCCCAAGGCGAGCCAGACGGCCTACATCGGAGACGACGCCGGCGCCAAGCTGCTGGACGAGCTGGGATTGCTCTACGAAAAGGCCGCGGCGATCCCGGCCGGCGCCGAGCTCGTGGTGGTCGGCGGCGGCAACGGGCCGTCCGATTCCAGCCTCAACGCTTTTGTCCAGGGCGGCGGGAAAGTTGTCGTCCTGCCGCACACCGGCGAAAGCCTGCCGCTGGGGGGCTCGCAAAAGAAGGTAGACAGCTTCCACGGCTCGCTGAACGTGCCGGACTGGCCGGAGGCGCGCGGGTTGAGCGAATCGGATCTGCGCTGGCGGACGGATGCCGAAGCGTGGCTGATCGCTGCGGGCGGCGAGGTGGGGGCGGACGGGTTGCTGGCCCGCAAGGTCATGGGCAAGGGCGTGCTGATGTACACGCAGCTCGACCCGAACCGGTTCGACGCCGACGTCAAGACCTATTTCCGCTTCACGCGGTGGCGGCAGACGCGGGCGCTGTGCCATCACAATCATCCCGGAGAGCGCGGCCACGCAGCCGTGGGTGTTCGAGCCGCTGAAGCAGCCGACGGGATTCTACAGTTCGGACTATCGCGACGACTACATCGCGGGCGACGATCCGTATCGGTACTACAACTTTTAGAGGCAATCCCGCAGCGCAATGCCCCGGAATGAGACCGGAGGTATAGTGTTTGGGTGGCGGAAGCCCAGTTTATCATTCCGGGGGAAGGGAATGAAGATCACCAGACGCACCGTGCTCGGCGCTGCCGCTAGCGCAATTCCAGTATTGCGGCCGTCCGCATCTGCCCAGCAAACCACGCCTGCCGTGGCAAGAGGGCCGGCGGCGCTGCCCGCCGGCGACGCGCTGACATGGGGCAAGGAACCGATCGAAGACCGGACCAGCCGACGCGCGACGATCTGCCTCAACGGGATCTGGCAGGCGCTGCCCGCGGTGAACGAA